>NZ_JAXAVX010000004.1:0-358990 GCF_033949425.1 Patulibacter brassicae
GGCGCGCCCGCCCGGCGCGCCGCGCGGGCGCGCCGCGGCGCGCGGCGTGCCACGCTCGGGGGCATGGCCTCCTCCGCCGCCCCGCTGCCCACCGTCGCCGTCCTCGGCACCGGCGTCATGGGCGCCGCGATGGCGCGCAACGCCGCGCGCGCCGGGCTGCCGGTCCGCGTCTGGAACCGGACGCCGGAGCGGGCCGCGCCGCTGGCGCAGGACGGGATCGACGTCGTCGCGACCGCGGCGGAGGCCGTCGACGGCGCCGACCTCATCCTCACCGTCCTGTTCGACGCCACGAGCGTCGAGGAGACGATCCGGGCGGCCGCGCCGGGCCTGCGCGTCGGCCGGACGGGCACGAGCGCCGACGCCGCCAACGACGCGCTGACGTCGGCGCTCGGCGCCACCCGGGACGGCGCCGCGACGCCGAAGGGGCCGGTCTGGATCCAGCTCTCGACCGTCGGGCCGGAGGAGACCGACCGGCTCGCCGCGCTGGCGGCCGAACTCGGACTGCGGTTCCTCGACGCGCCGGTCTCCGGCACCCGCCAGCCCGCGGAGGCCGGGACGCTCGTCGTCCTCGCGGCCGGGGACGCGGACGCCCGCGAGGCGGCCCGACCGGTCCTCGACGCGATCGGCCGGCGCACCGTCGAGCTGGGGGCCGTGGCGAGGCGACCCGGCTGAAGCTCGTCGTCAACGGGTTCGTCCTGGCCGTCAGCGCCGGCGCGGCCGAGGGCGTCGCGCTCTCCCGCGCGATCGGCCTGGACCCCGCGACGTTCCTCGCCGCCCTCGAGGGCGGGCCCCTGGACAGCCCGTTCCTGCAGCTCAAGGCGCCGATGCTGCGCGACGAGGACTACGCCGTCGCCTTCTCCACGCGCAACGCGCGCAAGGACGCCGGGCTCATCCAGCGCCTCGGCGCCGAGCACGGCACGCGGACGGCCGTCACCGACGCCGCCGCGACGTACATGGACGAGCAGATTCGCCTGCAAGGGGACGAGAACGACCTGATCGGGATGGTCGTCGGGGTGCCGCGCGCCGACGGCTGAGCCATCCCGCGGCCAGCCCGCGGGCACGCGGAGCCGGGTGACGCGGCTGTTACCGTTCCCTGCGGGAACCGCCCTTCCCGCCGCCCCGCCACACCTGCTCCTCGACCCGGCGGACGCTCATGCGCGCACGACAACTGGACCACCGCGACGGCCCGCGCGACGAGTGTGGCGTCTTCGGCGTCTACGCCCCCGGTCGGGACGTCGCGAAGTTCGCCTACTACGGGCTCTACGCGCTGCAGCACCGCGGCCAGGAGTCGGCGGGCATCGCCTCGGCCGACCTCGGCGGCTACATCATCACCCAGCGCGCGCTGGGCCTCGTGAGCCAGGTCTTCGCCGAGCACGACCTGCGCGCGCTCGCGGGCGACCTCGCCGTCGGGCACACGCGGTACTCGACGACCGGCGGCAACGAGTGGGAGAACTCGCAGCCGGTCCATCGCAACGACCTGCGCGAGCTCGCCCTCGCCCACAACGGCAACCTCATCAACGCGGTCGAGCTGCACTCGGAGCTCGTCGCGCAGGGCGTGCACTTCCGGGCCACGACGGACTCGGAGATCATGGCCGCGCTGCTGGCCACCTACCCGGCCACGTCGCTGGAGGACGCGATCGCCGCCTGCATCCCCCGCCTGCGCGGGGCGTACTCGACGGTCGTCATGGCGCGTGACAAGGTCTGCGCCTTCCGGGACCCGCAGGGCATCCGCCCGCTCGTCCTCGGACGGATCGACGAGGACGCGTGGGTCGTGGCGTCCGAGACCTGCGCGCTGGACATCATCGGGGCGACGTACGTGCGCGACGTCCGGCCCGGCGAGATGGTCGTCCTCGACGAGCGCGGCGTCACCAGCCGCCAGGTCGTCAGCGGCGAGCGCGAGGCGTTCTGCCTCTTCGAGTACATCTACTTCGCCCGCCCCGACTCGCGGATGAACGGCCAGCTCCTGCAGCGCAGCCGCGGCCGGATGGGCGAGCTGCTCGCCCGGGAGGCGCCGGCGCCCGGCGCCGACCTCGTCGTGCCGGTCCCCGACTCGGGCATCCCCGCCGCGCGAGGGTTCGCGAACGCCAGCGGCTTGCCGATGGACGACGGGTTCGTGAAGAACCGCTACGTCCAGCGGACCTTCATCCAGCCGGGCAACGAGCTGCGCCAGCACGGCCTGCGGCTGAAGTTCAACCCGCTGCCGGAGGTCATCGGCGGCAAGTCGCTCGTCGTCGTCGACGACTCGATCGTCCGGGGCAACACGACCCGCCAGCTCGTGAAGATGCTGCGCGACGCCGGGGCGCGCGAGGTCCACTTCCGGATCACCGCGCCGCCGATCCGCAACCCCTGCCACTACGGCGTCGACATGTCCTCCCGCGAGGAGATGGTCGCGCACGAGCGCACGATCGCCGAGGTCTGCGAGCACATCGGCGCGGACTCGGTGGCGTACCTCTCGCTCGAGGGCGTCTACGAGGCGATCAACGGCGAGCAGGCCTCGCACTGCGACGCGTGCTTCAGCGGTCGCTACCCGCTCGAGGGCACCGAGGGCCACCTCGGCAAGTTCGCCCTCGAGAACCAGCTGCCGATGATCAAGGCCTGACCGGCCGACCGCCCGGCACCGGCGAGCTCGCCAAGCCCGGGCCGGACGTCGGCACCGAGGCGGCCGCGGGCCGCGCCGCGTCAGCGGCGGCAGGGCACGAGGCCCAGCGAGCCGGCGTCGCCGCCGAAGCCCGGGAAGAACTGGACGCAGGTCGACGAGCTGCCGCCGCCGCCCGACCCGCCGCCGGTCCCGCGGCGGCTCGAGCGGCGCACGTAGACGGGGCGCTGGGCGCTGGCCCGCAGCCGTCCCGCGGTGGCCGTCACCCGCAGTCGGTTCGTCCCGGCGGCCCGCGAGCCGAAGCGGACCGTCACGCGGACGGTCCGGGTCCGGCCCGGAGCGACCGAGGCCACGCGGTGCGCGCGCTTGGCCGTCATGCCCGCGATCGCGCCGAGCCGCAGCCGGACGGTGCCGGTCGGCGCGTCGCCGGGGTTGCGGACCCGCAGCCGCAGGGTGTGGGCGCGGCGCTGGCCGACGTAGCGCGGGAGGCTCAGGAGCTCGACGCCGAGGCCCGGCTGCGGCACGAGGGCGAAGGTCGCCTCGTCGAAGACGCGGCCACCGTCGTCGGGGTCCACGAGCGCGACCCGCCCGCAGTCGGGTCGCATCCCCTGCAGGCGCCGGTCGATCGCCGAGAGGCCCTGCAGCGCCGTGCCGGAGCCCTGGCGATCGCCGCTGCCGCGCGCGCTCGGGGTCCGCGGGTCGGCGTCGAACCGCAGCCACGTCGTCACGCGCCCCGTCGTCAGGCCGACGAGGCCGGCGGTGGGCAGGCCCTCGCAGCCGGCGGCGGTCCGGCGGCCGACGTAGCCGACGAGGCTCGTCGGCGCCGCGGCGTCGGGTGCGTCGCGCAGGCGCGCGAGCGCCTGCATCCGGCCGGTGGCGCGGTCGTAGCCGAGGCCCGCGGCGACGAGGTCGCGGCCCGGCTCGGGCGCCGTCGCGTCGCCGGCGGGGTCGGTCGCCTCGCCGACGAAGGAGGCCTGGGCAGCGGGTGCGGCGCCGAGCGCGAGCGCCACCCCGGCGAGGACCAGGGGGCGACCACGGAGGCGGCGCGGGGATGGGGGCGTCATCGCGACCTCACGGGGGACGGTTCCGGCCCTGCGGTGGCGGGGCCCCGCTCGACGAGCGGCATCGCGCCAGCCTAGTCGAGCCGCGATGCCGCGGCGCCGGTCGCGAGCGCGAGGCTGCGGCTCGTCGCCGCGGTGACATCGACACCGCGGCGGTGGGGTCGGCCCGCGGATCGCGGGCGGCGGTGCAGGGCGGCGTGCAGGTCGTCGACCCGGAGGGGTAGCGTGGATCGCCGGATGCCGGCCGACGATCCGCTGCTCGACACCCTGCGCACGACGTTCGGCCATCCCGGGTTCCGCCCGGGGCAGGAGGACGCCGCGCGCGCGGCGGTCGAGGGCCGCGACGCCCTCGTCGTCATGCCGACCGGCGCCGGCAAGTCGCTGACCTACCAGCTGCCGGCGCTGCACGGCGAGGAGCTCGCGCTCGTCGTCTCGCCGCTCGTGTCGCTCATGCGCGACCAGGTCGACCAGCTCAACGCGCGGGTCGCCGCCGCCCACGAGCGACACCGGGTCGCCGGGGACCACGATCCCGGCCTCGACGAGCCGGCGCCGGTCCGCGCGGGCATGCTCTCCGGCCAGCAGGACCCGGCGACGAACCACCAGGTGCTCGACCGCGCGATCCGCGGCGAGCTGCGCCTGCTGTACGTCGCGCCGGAGCGGTTCGGCTCGGCCGCGTTCCTCGAGCGGATCCGCCACGCGCGGATCGGCCTGTTCGTCGTCGACGAGGCCCACTGCGTGAGCCAGTGGGGCCACGACTTCCGCCCGGACTACTTCCGCCTCGCGGACGCGGCGCGGTGGCTCGGGGCGCGCTCGATCCTCGCCGCCACGGCGACCGCCACGCCCCAGGTGGCGCGCGACATCCAGCACCGGCTGCGCCTGCGCACGCCGGTGGTCGTGCGGACCGGCTTCGACCGGCCCAACCTCTCGTTCGTCGTTCGCCGCTGCGCCGGACAGGTCGAGCGGCGCGGGCGCCTGCTCGCCGCCCTGCGGGCCGACGACGCGCTGCCGGCGATCGTCTACGCCGGCACCCGCGACAACGCCGAGCGGCTCGCCGCCGACCTCTCCGCGCAGCTCGGCGTCGAGGCGATCGCCTACCACGCCGGCCTCGACCGCACGCGGCGCGACGAGGCGCAGCGCCGGTTCATGAGCGGCGAGGTCCCGATCGTGTGCGCGACGAACGCGTTCGGGATGGGCGTCGACAAGTCCGACGTGCGGACCGTCGTGCACGACTCGGCACCGCCCTCCGTCGAGGCCTGGTACCAGGAGGCCGGTCGCGCCGGGCGCGACGGGGCGCCGGCCCGCGCCCTGCTCCTGGCCGACGGTCGCGACAAGGGACTGCACCGGTACTTCATCGAGCGGTCCGAGGTCGACGATCCGACGCTCGACCGGATCGCCGGGGCGATCCACGCGGCGGCCACCGAGGGCCGCTTCGATCTCGCGGTCCGCGAGCTCGGCACCGACGGCGAGACGGCCCGAGCGGTCTTCGGCCACCTGACGCAGGCGGGGATGGTCCAGCCGGCCCCCGGGCCCCCGGACCGCCTTCGCGGGCGGCTGCTGGGCGACTACGACGCGCGGGTCCGGCACGAGGTCCAGTCGCTGTCGCGCGAGGCACAGCAGAAGCGCTGGGCGCAGTACCGCGCGCTCTGGCAGCTCGTGGAGAGCGAGACCTGCCGCCGCGAGCAGGTGCTCGCGCACTTCGGCGACGAGGCGGGCGTCGACGAGGACCGGCTCGTCGTGCCCTGCTGCGACGCGTGCGTGCCGCTGCTGCTGCCCGAGCCCGACGGCGCCGTCGGTGCCGGCACCGGCGGCCGATCGCGCCGCGGCGCCCGGGCCCGAGCGCTCACGAGCGAGGAGCGGCGCGCCGTAGACCGGGCGATCCTCGAGGTCGTGCGCGACGCGCACCCGCCGGTTGGGCGGACCCGGGCCGTGGAGGTCCTGCGCGGGGGCCGCTCGCAGCGGATCGTCGAGAAGGGCTACGACGGGCTGCCGGCCTACGGCCGCTTCGCCGACCTGCGCGACGGCGAGGTGCTCGCCCGCGTCGACGCGCTGCTGGAGGCGGGCGCGCTGGCGACCTCGGGCGGGCGCTATCCGACGCTCGTGGTCGTCGACGACGGCCAGCTGGACCTCCGCGACGTCGCCTGACCGCGCCCGGTCGCGGCGACCCCGTGGGTCGCGGACGGGGCCGCGCGGCGTATCGTCGGGCGCCGCATGACCGGGGACGCCGCACCGACGCCGAGGACGATGCCGCTGCGGATCGCGGTGCTCGCGTCGGGGCAGGGGACGAACCTCCAGGCGCTGCTGGACGCCGTCCACGGCCGCGAGGCGCAGGTCGTCGCCGTCGCCGGCGACCGGGCCGACGCCCCGGCGCTGGGACGCGCCGCGGCGGCGGGGATCGAGACCGCGGCGTTCCCGCGGGCCGCCCACGAGACCCGCGAGGAGCGCGACGCCGCCATCGCGGCGTGGCTCGTGGCGCGGGACGTCGAGCTCGTGGTGCTCGCCGGCTACATGGCGATCCTCACGCCCGCGTTCCTGCGCGCGTTCCCCGACCGGGTGCTGAACGTCCATCCGTCGCTCCTGCCGGCGTTCCCGGGGATCCGGGCGATCGAGCAGGCCGTCGACCACGGCGTGCGGATCTTCGGGGTGACGGTGCACCTCGTCGACGAGGGCGTCGACACCGGGCCGATCGTGCTGCAGGACGCCGTCGTGCTGCCCGGCTCGCCCGATGCCGCGCAGGTCCACGCCGCGCTGCAGCCGATCGAGCACCGGTTGCTGCCGGAGGCCGTCCGGCTCGTGGCCCGCGGGGCGCTGCGCCGCGACCCGGACGAGCCGCGGCGCGTCCGGATCGACGGCTGACCGCCGCGCCGCGGGGCGCGGCGGCGGTGACCGGACCGGGCGTCGGCGGGCCCGCGGTCCGGTCTCCCCGCGCTACGGTGTCGTCGGGACGGTGACGTCGCCGAGCTGCTCGCGGAGCTCCTTCGCCTTGCGCTCGAGCTCCTCGGCGTCGACGCCGGACTCCTTCAGCTGCTTCTGGACCTCGTCGGGCGAGGCGTTCTTCAGCTGCTCGGTCGCCTTCTCCACCTGCTCCTTCACGGCCGGGTCGTTCAGCAGCTCCTTGCTGCGCTCGGCGATCTCCTCCGGCGTGAGCTTCCCGCTCTGGATGTCCTTCTGGAGCTGCTCGGCCTTGTCCTTGACCTTGTCCTCGTCGGAGCTGCCGCAGGCGGTCAGCGCGATGGTGCCGGTGAGCAGCAGCGGGAGCACGAGCAGGCGTGCGTGGGGGACCATGGTTCTCCTGTTCGGGGCGGCGCCGGTTCGCCGCGGTCGGGGGACCGGAGGGCCGGAGGATAGGCCCCGGCCCGGGTGGCGCGCGTCGTGTCCGCCGCCCGGCGGCCGGCCGTCCGATCCCGTGCGGTCGACGCCCAGCCTCGGGAGCGCGCGCCGCGCGATCGGACGCGGCGTCCGACCCGCGAGCCGCGGCGGTGGGGCGGGACGTATCCTCGTGCGCGCCATGCTGGATCCGCTCGACATCACCCCGCCCGACCGCGTCCCCGTCCGTCGGGCGCTGCTGTCGGTGTCCGACAAGACCGGCCTGGCCGAGCTGGCGACCGCGCTGCACGAGCAGGGCGCCGAGCTCGTGTCGACCGGCGGCACGGCGAAGGTGATCGCCGACGCGGGGCTGCCCGTCGTCGCCGTCGACGACGTGACCGGGTTCCCGGAGATGATGGACGGCCGGGTGAAGACGCTGCACCCGCGGCTCTTCGCCGGGATCCTCGGCGTCCGCGACCTCGACGCGCACGCCGCCGCGGCGACCGAGCACGAGATCGGCTGGATCGACCTCGTCGTCGTGAACCTCTACCCCTTCGAGGACACGATCGCCCGTGAGGGCGTGACCCTCGCCGAGGCGATCGAGAACATCGACATCGGCGGCCCCTCGCTCATCCGCGCCGCCGCGAAGAACCACGCGTACGCGACGATCCTCACCGATCCCGCGCAGTACGGCGCCGTGATCGAGGAGCTGCGCGCGTCCGGCGACGGCTCGCTCGGGCTCGACACGCGGCGCACCCTCGCGCTGCAGGCGTACGCGACGACCGCGCGCTACGACGCGGCGATCAGCGGCTTCCTCCAGGAGCAGGAGGCGTTCGGCGGGACGGACACCGCCGAGGACGGCACCGCGCTGCCCGGCTTCCCGCCGACGTTCTCCCGCGGCTACGTGAAGGACCGCGACCTCCGCTACGGCGAGAACCCGCACCAGCGCGCCGCGTACTACCGCCGCGCCGGCTCGCGCGCGCACCTCCTGTCGGGCGTGCACCAGCTCCACGGCAAGGAGCTCTCGTTCAACAACCTGCTCGACCTCGAGGCCTCGCGCGCGATCGCCCGCGAGCTCGCCGACGACCCGGCCGCGGTGATCGTCAAGCACAACAACCCGTGCGGCGCGGCGATCGGCGACTCGTCGCTGCAGGCGTTCGAGCGCGCGCTGGCGTCGGACCCCGTCTCGGCGTTCGGGGGCATCGTGACGCTGACGCGACCGGTCGACAAGGCCGCGGCCGAGGCGCTCTCGCAGCTCTTCGTCGAGGTCCTCTTCGCCCCGTCCTACGACGAGGACGCGCTGTCGATCCTCACGCAGAAGCCGAACGTCCGGCTGCTGCAGGGCGACGACGCCCCGCTGCGCGGCCTGGAGCGGCTCGACGTGCGTCCCGTCGCCGGCGGCGCCCTCGTCCAGGACGCCGACGGCGTCGTCGTCGACCGCGCCGGGATGTCGATCGCCACCGAGGCGCAGCCGACCGACGAGCAGTGGCGCGACCTGCTCTTCGCCTGGCGGGTCATGCGGCACGTGAAGAGCAACGCGATCGTCTACGCGAAGGACGGCGCGACGGTCGGCATCGGCGCCGGCCAGATGAGCCGCGTCGACTCGGCCCGGATCGGCGTCGAGAAGGCCACCGAGCACGGTCTCGACCTCACCGGCGCGGCGATGGCCTCCGACGCGTTCTTCCCGTTCCCCGACGGCCTGCAGATCGGCCTCGACGCCGGCGTGCGCGCCGTGATCCAGCCGGGCGGCTCGATGCGCGACGAGCTCTCGATCGACGCCGCGAACGCCGCCGGCGCGGCGATGGTCCTCACGGGCCGCCGGCACTTCCGCCACTAGCCGCGCACGCCGTCGACCGTCCCGCGGCGAGACGGGCCGCCGCGTGTCGGTGCGAGACCGGGGCGTGGACCCCGGGCGGCCCGGATGGGGGATGCGGTGCGTGCGCCCCGCGCTCCGAGGGTCGCGCACCGGCCGCCGGGCGCGGACCGCCGTCCCGCAGGGGCCGCACGAGGGTCAGGGCGGCCACGCGGCGGACCGCGCAGGGCGCCGCCGCGGCGGGGCGCGCGGGGCGGACCTCATCCCGGCGGCGACGCGCGGGCCGGCGGTCACGGACTAGGGTCAGAGCGCAGATGAGCCGCGATCAGGACCGCGTTCAGCGCATCCACTCCGGCGGGCCGTGGGAGACGGCGCTCGGCTACTCACGGGCGATCCGCGTCGGCGACCGGGTGCTCGTGTCGGGCACGACCGCCGCCCGCGACGCCGACGAGCCGGTGCCGTCCGACCCCGCCGAGCAGGCCCGCCGGGTCTTCGAGACGATCCGGACCGCCCTCGAGCACGCCGGTGCGCAGCTGGAGGACACGATCCGCGTCCGGCTCTTCGTCGTCGACCTGCCGACGAACGGCGACGCGGTGCTCGGCGTCCTCAACGAGACCCTGCGCAGCGTCCGGCCGGTCATCTCGACCCTCGGCGTCTCGGCGCTCGTCGAGCCCGACCTGCTCGTCGAGGTCGAGGTCGAGGCGATCGTCGGCGCGGGCGACGTCTTCGAGGGCTGAGCGGGCGCCAACGCGCGTCGCCGCGCTGGGTGATCCTCGACGGGCGACCGCGGGAGGGTGTCGGGCTCGCCGGCGTCCGGGACCGCGGCCGCCGGGAGGGCCGGCCGTCGTCAGGCGTCCGTCGCCGCGACCGGCCGCGGTGGGCTGACCTCGATCGTCGTCGCCGGGACGACGTCACCGATCCAGACCGCCCAGGCGCCGCCGTCCTCGCGCAGGAACGTCAGGCGGCGGCGGGCGAGGTGCGGGTTCGCGAACGAGCGGCGCTCGACCGAGGCGGTGGCGGGCACAGCCTCCTCGGACTTCCAGAGGGCGCGCTCGCCCTCGCCGGTGGCAGCGGCCACGGCGTGGTCCCGCTCGGGGACCGGGCGCCAGTCGAGGTCGCGCCAGTGCAGCGGGGCGACCTCCGGGTCGAGGTCGGCGACGCGCTCGGCGCCGACGGAGAAGACGACCTCGCGACCTGCGCCGGCGTCGTCCGCGCCCGCATCGCCCGCGTCCGGGCCCGTGGCGGCCTCCGTCGTGGTGGGGCCCGCGCTCGTGTGGCCCCCAGCAGCGGGCCGGCGGGCGCTGGCCTCGTCGATCGCCAGCAGCGCGCGCTGCGCCTTGTCCTCGAGGTGCCAGGCCGTCCAGCCGGCGTCGATCCGCTGGACGCCGCGGACCGTCCACGTGCGGTCGTCGTGGTCGACGAGGGCGCCGACGGCGAGCCGCTCGAGCTGGTCGGGCCGGTGATCGACCGGCAGCGCACCGTGCTGCGGAGCGGTCGCGGAGCGGCGCAGCGCGAGGAGGAAGCTCGCGAGCGCCGCCACGGTCAGCAGGGTCACGACGATCCCGAGCAGCATCGCCGTCGAGCATAGGCGGCGGGCCCGGGAGCCGGGCGCAGCGATGGCGACGCGCTCCGGCATGGGCGACGGACCGCGGATGCTGCGCCGTTCGCGGGCGACGTCGTCGGCCAGCACCGCAGGCACGCACGATCGTCCGCCGAGGACCTCGGGGGGCCGGGGGGGGGGTGAATGCGCTAGTAGTCCGACCAGCCGCGGCGCGTGTAGTCGAGGATCGCGGGCCGGTCGAGCGTCGTGGCCCGGACCTTCCGCGGGCCGCGGTCCGGCGGGAACGCGGCGGCCGCGCGCAGGACGTCGGCGCTCAGGAACCGCAGGTCGCGCGGAGCGCCGGCGAGCGTCAGCGGCGGCGCTCCGCGGCCGGCGGCCGCGGGGGTCGCGAGCCAGAAGCCCCAGTCGCCGAAGGTCGGCACGTCGACGTGGTACGGCCGACCGCGCCAGCCGGCCAGGCGCAGCGTCGCGCCGACGGACCAGAACGCGTCGGGGGCGAAGTACGGGGAGCCGGACTGCACCGCCATCACGCCGCCCGGCGCCAGCGCGCGGGTGCGGATCATCCCGTAGATCTCGGCCGTGTACAGCCGGGCGAGGCCGAGGTCGTCGGGGTCGGGGAAGTCGACGATCACGACGTCGTAGGAGCGCGCGTCGGGACCCGACAGCCGCCGGACCCAGCCGAACGCGTCGGCGTTCGTCACCGTCACCCGGCGGTCGCGCAGCGACCCGCGGTTCATCTCCCGCAGCCGCGGGTCCTCGCGCGCCAGGCGCGTCATCTCGGGGTCGAGGTCGACGAGCCGCACGTGCGCCACGCCGG
Source organism: Patulibacter brassicae (assembly GCF_033949425.1). Lineage (NCBI taxonomy): Bacteria > Bacillati > Actinomycetota > Thermoleophilia > Solirubrobacterales > Patulibacteraceae > Patulibacter > Patulibacter brassicae. The sequence continues at coordinate 11,152 of NZ_JAXAVX010000004.1, forward strand.
GCCGGCGCAGGACCTCGCGGACGGCCATCCCGTCCCCGCCGCCGAGCACGAGCACCCGCCGCGGACCGGCGGCGTCCGCGTGCGCGGCGCTCCACGCGCCGAGCGCGGGGTGCACGAGGGACTCGTGGTAGCGGTACTCGTCGCGGCTGGACAGCTGGAGGTCGCCGTTGAGGAACAGGCGCACGTCCTTCGCGCCACCGAGCGTCAGGCTCTCGGTGATGTCGATCTCCTGGTACGGCGTCCGCTCGCTCAGCACGATCGGGTCGTCGTAGAGCTGCTGGCGCGCGGAGACCTCGAACCGGTCCGCGTACGCCAGGCCGCCGCCGACCGCGATCGTCCCCGCCGCGAGCACCGCCACCGCGCCGGCCCGCGCCCGGCGCGTCAGCGACGGCCCGAACACGACGAGGACGATGAGCGCCGCGCACGCGAGGTTCACGAGCCCGGCGGCGAGCGCGCCGCGCAGCTGGCCCAGCAGCGGCAGCAGGACGAACGGGAACGACAGGCCGCCCAGCAGCGCCCCGACGTAGTCGGCGGCGGTGAGGTCGGCCATCGCCCGCGCGGCGGCCTGACGCCGGATCCGCTGCAGGAGCTCCATGAGCAGCGGCAGCTCCGCGCCGACGAGCGCCCCGCACAGCAGCGACACGACGACGACCGCCGGCGTGTAGACGCCGGTGTAGGCGAACGCCGCGTAGCAGGCGAGCACGGAGAAGCCGCCGACGACCGCCACGCCGGTCTCCACGACGACGAACGCCGGCAGGGGACGACCGAGCAGCGGCTTGGCGGCCAGCGCGCCGAGCCCGAGGGCGAAGACGAAGAGCGAGATGACGAGCGACGTCTGCGTGATCGACGAGCCGATCAGGACGCCGCCGAGCGCGACGAGCGCGAGCTCGTAGACGAGCGCGCAGGCGGCGCAGGCGCCCGCGGCGACGAGCAGCAGGGCGCGGCGGCCGCGCCTCATCGCGCCGCCGGCCCGGCCGTCACGAGATCGAGGCCGCGACGATCGCGCCGACCGCGATGTGGCTGACGACGGTGATCCACACCGCCGGATGATGGTCGTCGTGGGCGACCATCGCGCCGAGGTCCCCGGGCGTCAGCCAGTCGACGACCTTGAAGACGATCCCGATGAGCAGGACGCCGAGCAGGCCGTAGCCGGCGGCGTCGACGAGACCCTTCTCCAGCTCGTCGTTGCTGGAGAGGATCGCGACGACGATCGTCGTCGCGTTCGCGAAGAGCCCCGAGGCGGCGACCGCGGTGAGGTCGCGGTTGCGGTCCTTCCAGATCTGGTCGCGGAGGTTCCCGGGGGTCGCGAGGTCGAGGACCGCGAAGCCCGCGATCAGGACGAGGAGCCCGACCGCGGAGTACGCGGCGCCGGCGCCGATGCCGTTGACGAGGTCGGAGAGCGTGTCGGACATCAGGAGCTCGCGGGGTCGTTGGAGGAGGAGTCGGGGCGGTGCGGCTCGTCGCCGCGCAGCCGTGCGATGCGGCGCTTCCCGGCGGTGCTGATCCACCAGGCGACGAGCAGGCCGAGGCCGACGAGCAGCAGCAGCGCGCCGATCCCGGTCATCAGGCCGTTCTCGCGCACCCAGTCCGAGCCGGGGGAGCCGGTGACGCGGTCGCCGTTCGGCGCGGCCGCCGCGTTCGACGGCTCGGCCGGCTCGACCGTCGCGCCGCTGACCGCGAGCGGCAGCGCCGCGGTCGCGTTGCGCAGCGCCTGGTCGTCCTTGTCGCCCAGCAGGTCGCCCTTGCCGAGGCCGGTGAGCGCCTCGAGCCGTTGCCGGATCGTGCTCGACGAGACGCCGCCGACGTTCGAGACGACGCCCCAGGACGCGCGGTCGTCGCTCTCGCAGGAGCCGCAGGTGTACTCGACGTCGACCTGCAGCTCGACGCCGCCCTTCGGGCAGCGCGGGTCGTTCGTCGTCACCCGCTGGTTCGGTCCGAGGCTCGAGACGGCGTCCTGGCGGACCGCGCCGGCGTCGTTCAGCCGCGCGAGGTAGCCGAAGCAGATCTCGGACTCCTCGGTCGCCTCGGCGAGCGCCTGGGCGAGCTCGACCCGGTCCTCGGCGCTCAGCAGGACGCCCGCGCCGGCCTGGGCGGCGGTGACCTCGGGCTGCGCGGTCGTCGGCGTGGTCTGCGCGCCGGCGGGGAGCGGCAGCATCGCCACGGCCGCGAGGGCGAGCAGCAGGAGGATCGCGAGCGCGGGGCGAGGGTGGGCGGCGCGGTTCACTTGCCGCTCCCGGGCCCGCCGCCGCGGAAGCCCTCACCGCGGCCGGAGTACGTGCCGAACCAGCCGCCGATGAAGGGGTACCAGTGGGCGTAGGCGCGGTCGGGGTCGTCGACCTCGATGTCGGTGCCCCCGGCGGTGCGCGGCCGCACCGCGACGAACGTGTCGCGGTAGCGCAGGAAGACGCCGCCCGGGTCGGTGATCCGGTCGGCCGGCTTCCACCTGCCGGTGATGTCCTTCACGACCTGGTCGACGCGGTCCTTCGAGCGGTAGAGCTCGGCGCCGTTGCGCGTGCCGACGCGGTCGTAGTGGTCCTTCACGTAGCCCTTCACGGACGAGCCGCAGGACGAGAGGCCCCCGATGAGGAGGATCGCCGCGACGACCGTGACGAGGATCCCGAGCAGGCCGGTGCAGGAGAGCTTCACGCGATCGCCTCCACGAGCGCCGTGACGGCGCTGTCCGTGCGCACGATCTCGCCGCGCTCGGGGTACAGGTGCCAGGTCCGCCAGCGCAGCACGTCGCCCTCGGGCGTGGCCCGCAGCGCGGTGACCGCCCCGGGGAGGCCGGGGAACTCGGCGACGAGCGCGTGCGGGTCGGCGTCGAGCTCGTGCGCGAGCCGGCCGGCGAGCGCGCGGACCTCGTCGGCCGTCGTCCGCTCGACCGTCGCGTCGAACGCGTAGCGCAGTCCGTCGAGCTCGACGGTGCCGGGGGCGTCGGGCAGCGCGCGGCCCTCGGGGGCCCCGCAGGCGACGACCTCGACGAGCGCGCGGGCCGGCGCGACGAGCGTGGCGGCGTGCGACGCGCCGAGGACCTCGAGCCGCAGGACGCGGTCGCCGAGGGGGACGTCGAGCCGCGCCAGTGCGTCCGGGACGGCCGGTGGGCGCGCGGCGTCCCCGGCGCGCAACGACCAGGCGAGGTCGTCGGCCGCGGCGTCGCGGAACGGGATCTCGAGCCGTCGACGCACGGATCAGGCGGCGGGTCGCTCGTCGTCGGCGGCCGGGGCGTCGGCCCCGTCGGCCGGCGCGGCGCCGGGACGATCGGCCCGCAGGGCCTCGACGGCGACCTCGGCGCGGCGTGCCAGGTCGCGCAGCTGCTCGATCCGCTGCTCGAGCCGGTCGGCCTCGGCCGCGCGCGCCGCGGCGGTGGCGTCGAGCTCGGCCAGCGCGCCGCCGGCCTGGGCGCGCTCGCGCAGCCGGGCCGCCTCGGACAGCGCCTGCGCGCGGGCGGTCACGGCGGAGCCGACGGCGCCGCGGGCGGCGTCGAGCGCCCGCTCGGCGGCCGTCAGGGGATCGGTCGGCGCGTCGGGCATCGCTCAGGCGCCGGCGCTCGTGCGCCCGGCGGGGTAGATCTCCAGCAGGTGGACGGGCACCGTCTCGCCGACGGAGACCTCCCACGACCCCTCGCTCGACCAGCGCTCGAAGCCCAGGCGCCGGCCGCCCTCGGCCTGGTAGTCGACGTACCAGGCCTTCCCGGCGTCCGGGACGCCGGTGGTGCCGGAGGCGGTGAAGCGCGCCGCGCCGGACTCGACCTTCTTGTAGGTCCGTCCGGCGTAGGTGACCGGGCCGGACGGCTCGAGCTCGCCGGCGTCGTCGGCCGGGCGCCAGAACGCGACGTCGGTGCCGTCGCTCACGTCGACCGACAGCCAGGCGCGCCCCGCCTCGCCGTCCGTGCCGGTGTCGAGGTGGTACTCCGTCCAGACGTAGCCGTCCTCGTCGAAGCGGATCTGCCCACGGACGACGTAGTCGTGGCCCTGGTGGCTGACCACCGCGCCGATCCCGAGCCCGTCCAGCGGCCCGCCCGGCCCCTCGGCCAGCGGGTCGACCGGCGCGGCGATCGCCGACGAGCCGGCGCCCGCGCGGTCGCGCTTGGACCACCAGATGCCGATCGCCGCGCCGAGCGCGACGAGCACCACGATGACGATGACGGCGACCATGGCGCCACCCTAGCGTCCGCGCGCCTCGAGCTCATCCGGTGGGACGCCCGCGCGACCGTCGCGCGACCGGGGCCGCGAAGGACCCGGCCGGCCGCCGCCCGGCTCGGTCGTCGCCCCGTCCACGCGCTTTGCAGGAGCTTCGCGAGTCCGTCCGCCGGGACCCGCAACATCCGCCCCTCGTCGAGTGCCGCGGCGGTGCCGTGCGGCGCCGGTGCACCGGGCCCGCGCACCGGCTCGGTGTCGCTCCGGTCACGGAACGCCGGCGCTCGACCTGGCACCCTCTTCGTCCGCGTGAGCGCCCCGTCGAACGTCCCCGAACTCCGTCCCTGGCAGGTCCAGGCCCTCGAGCGGATGGCGCAGTGGCAGCGCGGCACGTTCCTCGTGGCCGCGGCCCCGGGCGCGGGCAAGACCCGGCCGGCGCTCGAGCACGCCGTGCGCCTGCTCTACGCGCGCGAGGCCGACCGGATCGCGCTCGTCTGCCCGACAGCGCCGCTGACGCGCCAGTGGGCCGCCGCGGCCGCCCGGCTCGGCGTGAACCTCGCGCCCGACGCCCCGGAGCTCGACCCGCCGGCCGGCTTCCACGGGGTCGCGGTGACCTACGCGCGCGTCGCGCAGTCGGCGGAGCGATGGGCGTCCCAGTGCCGGGAGTCGACGCTCGTCATCGCCGACGAGGCGCACCACCTCGGCGAGGAGCTCGCGTGGGGCCAGGGGTTTCAGCTCGCGCTCGGCCGGGCGCGTCGCTGGCTGCTGCTGTCCGGCACGCCGTTCCGCTCGGACGCCTCGCCGATCCCGGGGGTCGACTACGACAGCGACGGCGTCGCGCAGCCCGACTACGCCTACGGCTACGCCGACGCGGTGCGCGACCGGGTCTGCCGGCCGGTGACGTTCATCCCGTTCGACGGCGCGATGTCGTGGCGGGTCGGGGAGGAGACGGTCGAGGGCTCGTTCGCCGACGACGTCGCCTCGGACCAGCGGGCGAAGCGGTACCGGACGGCGATCTCGGCCGAGCTCGAGGGGGCGCTGCCGAAGATCCTCGGTGAGGCCCACCGCCGGCTGACCGGCCTGCGCGAGACCGACCATCCCGACGCGGGCGGCCTGGTCGTCTCGGCCGACTCCGACCACGCCCGCGCGGTGGCCGCCGTCCTGCACCGCCTGACCGGGTCGCCGCCCGTCGTCGTGCTGCACACCGACGCGCAGGCGCATCGCCGGCTGGCGGAGTTCACCGACTCGAGCGCGCCGTGGATCGTGGCGGTGAACATGGTCAGCGAGGGCGTCGACATCCCGCGCCTGCGCGTCGGCGTCTACGCCACGACGGCCAAGACGGCGATGATCTTCCGCCAGATCGTCGGGCGGTTCGTCCGCACGGTGCCGGGCCGCCCGATCGAGGGCTCGTGGCTCTACCTGCCCGCCGAGCCGACGCTGCGCGCCCACGCCGCGGCCGTCGACCGGGAGCTCGTGCCGCTCCTGCGACGCAAGGGCGAGATCGACCCCGACGCGCCGCTGCTCGACGACCAGGCGCTCCAGCAGGCCAACGCGGTCGAGGACGAGCTGCTCAAGCCCGACTGGCAGGCGCTCGAGGCCGACATGGCCCCGGCGGCCCAGCTGGACCTCTTCGGCGGGGCGACGCCGGTCGCCGACGGCAGCGCGAGCCTCGGCACGCCGATCTCGCCCGTGGGCACGGCCGGTGGGCCGGTGCCCGGTGCGGCCCCGGCGGCCGCGGGCGGCGCGCCGGCCGCCACGCAGGAGGTCCCGCTGTGGCAGCGGCGCCAGAAGCTCCGCGACGAGCGCCATCGGCTCGTGGCCGAGCTGGGCCGCACGCGGCGCGCCTCGCACCGCGAGATCAACGCCTGGCTCAACGGGCGGATCGGCATCGCCCGCGTCGAGGACGCCACGATCGAGCAGCTCGAGCAGTCGATCGAGGTGCTCTACGACGCCCTCGCCGGCCGCGCCTGACCGGCGCGCCGGGGCCTGCGATGCGGGTGGCGTCCGAGCTGCCGCCCGGGGCGTCCGACCTTCCGCCAGGCGCGTCCGACCTTCCGCCCGGGGCGTCCGGCCTCCCGTCCGGGGCGTCCGGCCTGCCGTCTGGGGCGTCCGGCCTGCCGTCTGGGGCGTCCGGCCTGCCGTCCGGGGCGTCCGACCTCCCGCCCGGGGCGTCCCCCCTCGGGCGTCCGGCCTTTCGCGCCGAGCGCCGAGCGACCGCGCGCGGCGTCCGGAGCGGCCCCGCGCCGGTGCGACGGGGGGCGTGCGCGCCGCGTCGCCTCCTGCCGGTCGCGCACGAGCGGTCGAGCGGCGCTCGACGCCCGTGCACGGCGCGACCCGTGGCGATCCGCGCGGCACAGGCGTCGTGGGGCGCACGCCGCACCGTGGTTCGAACCGCCTATCGTCGGGTGGCGATGACCACGCAGACCGACTTCACCAACCTGTACGCGATGTACGCCGGGTTCAAGGCGGCGCGTGGTCACCGGCGGGTCCCGGCGGACGGTCGTCCCGGCATCGCCGCCGAGGCCGAGCAGGCGCTGTCCGGCGGCGAGGCGATCCTGCGCGGCAGCTACTCGACCGTCGGCTTCCGCGCCGAGGCCGACCTCATGCTCTGGCTCATCGGCCCGAGCGCCGACGCGCTGCAGGACGCCCTCGTGCGGTTCGGGAAGACCCGCCTCGGGCAGGCGGTCGATCCGTGGTGGACCTCGATCGGCGTCCACCGCGAGGCCGAGTTCAACAAGGCCCACATCCCGGCGTACCTCGAGGGCACGGACCCGAAGAAGTACCTCTCGGTCTACCCCTTCGTGCGGTCGCTGGAGTGGTACCTGCTCGACCCGCAGGAGCGCTCGTCGATGCTGCGCGAGCACGGCATGATGGCCGCCGGCTACAAGGACGTCCGCGCGAACACGATCAGCGCGTTCGCCCTCAACGACTACGAGTGGCTGCTCGCCTTCGAGGCCGACGAGCTGACCCGGATCGTCGACCTCATGCGCGACCTCCGCGGAGCGAAGGCCCGCGCGCACATGCGCGAGGAGCTGCCGTTCCTCACCGGCATCCGCAAGCCGCTCGCGGACGTCGTCGCCGATCTGGCGTAGCCGCTCCGGCCGACCCTGGACGCGGCCGACGGTCGACGGACCAGCGGCGGCGGGACCAGCGGCGGGGCAGGGGTCGGAGGGCCGCGACCCGGTGCTCGTGAGCGTCCCTGGTGCGCCGCTCGACCGCCGGCGGGCACCGAGCGACGTAGGAGAGCCGCCCGCCGACCCCTCCACGTCGTCGACGTCGGCATCGGTGTCGAGCGTCGCACCCGGGATGCACCCGCGGGCGTCGGCCCGCGCGCGGGGGCCCGCCACCTCGGCCTCGCCGCTGGCGCGGCGCGGCCCGGACGGCGGGCTTCGCCGGCGGCCCGGTCGACGGACCGCATCCCGTCCCGGTCGTCGATCTGGACGCGACCGGGGAGGGCCCGACGGACGAGACTCAGCCGGCGAGCGCCATCACGGCGAGCGCGACGGCGTACGGGAGGACCATGCAGACGGCGACGCGGGCGCGCATGCCCCCAGCATAGGCCTCGGGCGCCGTCACGGCCGACGCCGCGCCGGGGCCGACGCCGCGCCGGGGCCGACGCCGGGCGGGGCGACGCCGCCGACGATGACGGCCCGTGAGGACTGCTCGCCGCCGAGGGCCGTCGGGGGGCGACGCGGAGCCGGGCGACGCCGGCGACCATTCGGCCGTCCGTCCGGGCTCCTCGCCGTCGAGGATCGCCGCGGCGAGGACGCGCGGCCGCTCAGCGGCGACGACGTGCGCCGGTCCGGCGCCGGTCGCCGGCCGGTCGGCGCGGCGGCTCCGGCAGGTGGCGCCACGTGCGGTGCAGCGACCCGCCGACCGGGAGCGACCGCCACGCCGCGGCCGCCTCGAGCAGGGCGTCGGCCGCGCGGGCGACGACGGCGTCGCCGGTCAGCGGCTCCGCGTACCGCTCGCCGGCCCGCGTGCGAGCGACGGCGGCGGTTCGCGGCAGGCCCTCGCGCGTGAGGTCGGCGATGACGCGCACGAGCACCTCGGCCTCGTTCAGGTGGTCGCCGGCGGCGTCGACGACGGCCTGGGCGCGGGCCGCGGCGTGCGGGGGCCGGCGGCCGGCCACGACGGTCGCGTGACCGAACATCCCGCCGGCCGCCAGCGTGCCCCAGAGGCCGTGCGCGAGGCCCAGCGCGTCCTCGACCACGAGATGCGCCAGGTCGTGCGGCAGCTCGCCGACCGGTCCGCCGATGCGTTCCTGGCCGGTCCCCAGCAACCGGATCGTCACGCCGTCGCGGCGCTGGAGCAGCGAGTGGTACCGCCGACCCTCGTCCCGCACGATCTCGACCGGCGTCGCCGTCCCGCCCATCGCACGACCTTCGCAGCCGGGGGCCTCGCACGGTCCGGCCGGACGGCCTCGGCGGGTGGGTTCGACTCCGGACGCCGGTGCCGGCGGCGCTCGTCTGCCCGTCTGCGTCGACGGACCGGCCGGATGCTCCGTGACGCGCGGCGCTGCCGTCGCCGGAGGACGACGGTCGCCGTCGGGGCCTGCGCCGTGAGGGACGGGGCGCTCGACGGGCCGGGACGGCGGGCGGCGACGACGGGGACGGTGCGCGGGCCGCCCGGCCGCCGCGGCTCGACGGTGGCGGCGCGACCCCGAGGCGTCGCGGCGACCGGCGACCGCCCGGGCGCGTCGCGTCGTGGTCGCCGTGCGAACGCCGTCCGGCGTCCCCGCAGGACGGGAGGCCGGCGCGCCGGCTGGAGGTCGTCCCGTCGTTCCGGCGCGCCGGCTGGAGGTCGCCCGGTCGGCACGGACGACCGCCAGCCCCCGCGGCCGGTCGGGGCCGCGGGCGCAGCCGGTCGGGTCAGACCTCCAGCGCCTCGGCCTCCCCGGCGGCGAGCCAGCGGACGCGGTCGGCCAGCGGGGAGGCCGAGAGGACGTTCCGGGCGCGCGTGCGCGGCTGGCGGAAGTGCGCCCAGCCCTCGTAGTGCAGCGGCACGATCGTGTGGGGATCGAGGGCGCCGCAGAGCTCGACGGCCTCCTCGGCGTTCATCGTGTAGCGCAGCGGACCGGAGACCCACGGGAAGGTCACGCCGCCGAGGTGGGTCACGACGGTGCCGACCTCGAGCCGCTCCGGCACCTGGCGCAGCCCGTCGTAGAGCACCGAGTCGCCGGTGATCCACAGCTCGCCGTGCCGCTGGCCCTCCCACCGCAGCGAGAAGCCGACGACGTCGCCGACGATCGGCTTCGAGCCGGGCGGTCCGTGCCGGCACGGGGTGGCGGTGACGTGGATCGTCGGCTTGCCGGGCGCCTCGAGCGTCGTCGTGCGCCAGGGCGCGAGCCCGCGCGCCGGGATGCCGTCCGCGCCGAGCCGGCGGGCGCCGGGCTCCGTCGTCAGCACCTCGCCCATCCGCGGCAGGAGCTCGCGGCCGGTCGGATCGAGGTTGTCGCCGTGGTGGTCGTGCGAGAGCAGGACGGCGTCGATCGGCTCGAGCGCGTCGAACGGGACGGCCGGGCCCTGGGTCTTGCGGGACATCGTGCCCCAGCCGAAGAAGTACCGCTTGCCCGGCGGATCGAACGTCGGGTCGGTGAGGATGCGCCAGCCGCCGATCTCGAGCAGCAGCGTGGGGCCGCCGACGTAGGTCAGGCGGACGTCGGAGTCGGTCATCTCGAGGGTCCCGGTCGGAGGTCAGCCGCGCGAGAACGGCAGCTCGGTGGTCAGCCAGCTGATGAGCTGGCCCGGATTGCGGGTCTGGGTCCACACCGTGCCCGGGCCCTGGAAGGCGAAGACGAAGCCCTCGCCGCTCTTCATCGACTGGATCAGCCCGCCGGAGGCCGCCTTGCGCAGCTCGAACTGGACGCCGTCCTCGTAGGCGACCATGTGGCCGGAGTCGACGATCACCGTCTCGCCGGCGGGGATCTGGACCGCGTCGATCGCGCCGTAGGCGGCCACGACGACCTGGCCCCGCCCCTCGGCACGGACGAGGAAGCCGCCCTCGCCGCCGACGAGGTTCTTGAAGCCGCCCCACTTCGCGTCGATCGTCACGCCCTCCTCGGCCGCGAGGTACGACCCGCGCGAGAGGTTCACCGCGCCGTCGACCGGCAGGACGAGCAGGTCGCCCGGCAGGCGTGCCGCGACGTCGACCCAGCCGCCCTGCGACGGCGCGGTGAGCGTCGAGACGAAGAGCGACTCGCCGCCGAGGATGCCGCGCTTGAACGCGCCCTTGAGACCGCCGCGCATCCTCGACTCGATCTCGACGCCGCCCGAGGTGGCCATCATCGCCCCCGACTCGGCGTTGGCGGACTCGCCGGAGGCGAGGGTCAGGCGGGCGACGGCGAAGCTCGGGGCGTGACGGATGGTGACGTCCATGGGGTCCTCCGGAGGGTGGTCGCCGGGCACGCTATCCCGCCGCGGGCCGTCCGTCGCGAGGGTGGCGTCCCACGGCCGTCCGGTTCGCGGGGGATCCCGTCCCCGTCCTCCCGGGCCAGGCTCCCGCTGCCGCGAGGGTGGCCTGCCGCGGCGATCCCGCTCCCGGGGACCCCGTCCCCGTCGTGCTCGGTCACGCTCCCGCCGCCGAGGGACGGTGGCGACGTCGCGTCGTCCTCCGTTCACCCTCTTCGGACCCGTGCCTACGGCACCGTAGCCGCCGCGCCGGCTGGCATCATCCGGCCGCGATGCGCCGGTTCCCCCCAGCTGTCCTCCTCGCGCTGCTCGTCGCGCTCCTGCTCGGCGTGGCCCCGGCGTCAGCCGCCGAGCCGCCGAACCAGGACGACCCGTGCTCGCGCGCCGGCCGCAACGTCTGCGACACGACGGGCTTCGGCGCCTACCGGACGTACCGCTACGGCATCCGCTGGTTCGGCAGCTACCGCGGCGCGATCCCCGGCGTGGAGGAGCCGTCGTGGTGCATCGACCTGCGGTTCTGGTACCCGTCGCCGCGCTTCGGCTACGAGAAGCGCTCGACGACCGGCCTGCGCAGCAAGGAGGGCAAGCGGATCTCCGCCGCGGAGCTGCGCCGGATGTCGTGGGTCCTGGCGAACCACGGCACCCGCCGCGACCGCGCCACGCAGGCCGCGGTCATGCTCTACGTCCACGACGTGATGGGCGACGGCGCCCCCGGTGAGGTCGACCCGCGTGCGGTCGGCGTGCGGTCGCGGTTCGCCGCGATCTCCCGCGATGCGCGACGCTACGCCGGGCCGTACCGGGTCCAGGTCGACGCGCCGGCGAAGGCGACGGCCGGGACGCGGATCACGGCGACCGCGCGCGTCCGCTCGGCCGCCGGGGTGGCGATCCCGAACGTCACGCTGCGCCTCGACGGCTCGACCGGCGCCGACGGCCTGCCCAGGACGGTGCGGACGAACGGCAAGGGCGAGGCGCGGATCACCGGCACCGCGGCCGACGTCGACGGCGGCGTCCGGCTGCGCGTGGAGACCGCCCCGCTCGCCGCGCCGGCCCCCGACCTCTACGTGCCCACCCGCGGCGCCGCCGTGCGCAACGCCCAGCGGCTCGTCGTCGCGGCACGCACGACCGTCAGCGCGCAGGCCACGACGCGGGTCGAGCCGGCCCGCGCCGTCGTCACGACGTCGGCGACGCCGAAGGCCCAGCTGCTCGGGGAGTCCAACCGCGACGCGATCACGATCACCGGGCCGCCGGCGAGCTGGCGCGGCCGCGTCACCGTGCGCGCCTACGGGCCGGCGGCCAGCGCCGACGCGATCCGCTGCGACGGCCCGCCCGTCGCCGAGGTGACCTACGAGACCGGCCCCGGCCAGTCCCAGGCCCCGCCCGTCGTCCCGACCGCACCCGGGTGGTACGGCTACCAGGTGACGGTCGAGGGCTCTCCGCAGGTCATCGGCACGACGACCCCCTGCGCCGTGCCGGAGGAGCGGTTCGTCGTCGAGGTCCAGCCCGCGGTCCGCACGCAGATCAGCGAGCAGTCCTCGCAGCCGGGCGCGACGCTCACCGACCGCGTCTGGGTCAGCGGGCTCCAGGGTCAGCCGGCGACCGTCGGAGCTGCGCTCCACGGGCCGTTCCCGGCGCGCGACGCCATGAGCTGCGACGGCGCCCCGTTCTGGCAGGGCAGCTACCCCGTGACCGGCGACGGCGAGTTCGTCACCGACCCGGTGACCGTCACGACGCCGGGCTACTACACGTACCGCGAGTCGATCGCCGCCTCCGGGTTCGTCCGCGCGGCTGCGCACCCGTGCGGCGAGGCGGTCGAGACGACCGTCGTGCGCGGCGCCCCGGCGATCCGGACCCAGGTCTCGCAGCAGCAGACGGCGGTCGGCGCGGAGGTGACCGACAACGTCGTGGTGACCGGCCTGGGCAAGCTCCGCGCGCCGGTCGAGGCCGAGCTCTGGGGCCCGTACCCCTCGAAGGAGGCGATGACCTGCCAGGGCACGCCGTACTGGAAGGGCACGTTCACGGCCGAGGGCGACGGCACGTACGTCACCGACAAGGTCCAGCTGAAGCAGGCCGGCTACTACACGTACCGCGAGCGGATCCTGCCGACCGAGGCGTTCGACGGCGTCGAGACGCCGTGCGGCGACGAGGCGGAGACGACGATCGCCCGCGCCGCGCCGAAGGTCCGCACGGTCGTCTCCAGCCGCGTGGTCCGTCCGGGCACGACGATCTTCGACCGGCTGAAGGTCACCGGTCTCGGCGAGACGCCGGCCGCGGTCGAGGTCGAGCTGTTCGGGCCGTTCCGCACGCGGGACGCGATCCGCTGCACGGGGACCCCGTACTGGAAGGGCACGGTCGACATCAAGGGCGACGGCGACCACGTGACGCCCGCGGTGCGCCTGGCGAAGGCCGGCTTCTACACCTACCGCGAGCGGATCGCCGGCTCGACGGTGAACGCCGGCACCGAGACCGCGTGCGCCGAGGAGGCCGAGACGGCGCTGGCCCAGCCGCTGATCCCGACCGGTGGCGAGCCGCGCCAGCCCGTCGAGGTCGACGCGACGAAGCCCGCCGCCGGCGGCTCGCGCCCGACCTCGGTCCGGCTCGCCCGCCTCGGGGTGCGCGCGACGCTCAACCCCGTCCGGATCGACGCCGACTTCGAGAACCTGCACGTCCCGAACGACATCCGCTCGGCGGGCTGGTGGCAGGACGGCGCCGCGCCCGGCGCGCGGACCGGGGCGACGCTCGTCTCCGGCCACGTCGACAGCGCGCGACGGGGCGCGGGGGCGTTCTTCCCCCTGGTCCGCGCCCGTCGCGGGGACACCGTCGAGCTGCGCACGGCCGACGGCCGCACGCGGCGCTACCGCGTCACCCGGATCCAGCGCGTGCGCAAGGACCGGCTGCCGTCGAGCATCTTCAGCCGGGAGGGCAGCGCCCGGCTCGTGCTCGTCACGTGCGGCGGGCCCTTCTCGCGCGGGCACTACCGGGACAACGTCATCGTCACGGCCGTCCCGCGCTGAGGGCCGAGCTCCGAGCGGTCGATGCGCGGCGCCCTGTCCCGCGCATCGACCCCCAGCGGCCCCGCGCCGATCGACGGTCTCCGGCCCGGAACCGCCGCCGATCCGCCGGCGTCCCGGGGACTACAATCGTCGGCGGGTCGCTAGCTCAATCGGTAGAGCAGCGGACTTCAGCGAGAAAGGAGCGCCAGTCGGGAAACCGCTGGTTGGTCGGCGGCTGTGTGCTGGAACCCCCTGAGAGCCTCGGGTACCGCGTGCGGTGACAATCTCGAGGATTGGGCGATCAGCAGGCAACCCCGGAGACGGGAGAGCCCTCAGAGGCCATACGCCGCCCACCCTAACGTCGAGTCGAGGGTGAAGAGATGGTCCAGACCGCAAACCCACGTATCCGTGGGCGGCTGGTGAAAATCAGTGCGGTAGGTTAATCCGTTGGTTGTGGGTTCGAGTCCCACGCGACCCATCCGTCCGACCCCCATGCGAACATGCGTTCGCATGGGGGTCGATTCGTCGCTCGGGCGCCGTCGCCCGCCGCGCGCGGGGAGCACGGGCGTCGAGCGGGATTGCGATCGGCACGGGCTCACGGTCTTCCACCTGTACGGCGGTCGAAGCTGGCGCTGCAAGCGCTGCGTGGGCGAGGCAGTATCGCGCCGGCACCGCAAGGTGAAGGCGATCCTCGTGGCGGAAGCGGGCGGGTGCTGCGCGGTGTGCGGCTACGACCGCGCTCCGCGCGACCTGCACTTCCACCACGTCGATCCGTCGACGAAGCGCTTCGCACTGACGATGGGATCGGGGAAGTCGCTGGCGGCGTACCGCGAGGAAGCGCGGAAGTGCGTGCTGGTGTGCGCGAACTGCCACGGGGAGATCGAGTCGGGGCTCATCCCGAGCCCGCCCGCCGGTGCGTGGTTCGCCGGCACCGGGGCGGCGGGCCGCGATTCGTGACGTCGGGCCCGATGGTGCGTTCTCGGACCGCGTGCCCCGCGCGCCGACCGGGTACCCGCGGGGCATGAGCACCCCCGACCGCTCCGACGACTACGACGTGGACCTCGCCGAGCGCCGGCGGCAGGAGAACGCGCCGCTCGAGGAGGCCGGCGAGGGCGAGTCCGAGGGCTTCGAGCTCGCCGAGCGGGACCTCGTGGAGCACGCCAGCCACGGCGACCAGCACTCGACGCACCCGATCGTCCGGGACTCGTGGGACGAGGCCGAGAGCGACGAGAGCGGCGCCGAGTACGGCGAGCCCGACACCGAGGACGTCGAGGACTAGCCCGGAGCGCCGATCGCCGGCGCGGCACCGCCGGCGGTCGCGGCCCCCGCGCGCCGCCGCTCGGACGCCGGCCGGCGCCGGGTCGGCGCCCCGACGGCCTACACTCGGGGGACCCGCCCCCATGGTGTAGCGGTTAGCACGTCAGCCTTTCACGCTGGTAGCAGGGGTTCGATTCCCCTTGGGGGTACTCGACGGACCGCACGGGCCGCGCCGGCCCGGCGGCTCAGCCGAGCAGCGCGGTCCCGAGCCCGACGAGGGCGACGACCTTCGCGAGCTCCAGGCCGATGTAGACGAGGTGCAGCGGGCTCGGCGGTAGCTCCTCGCCGGCGACGATCCGCACGGCGCGCCGGTCCATCCGCAGCTCGAACAGCGCGACCTGCGCCGCGAGCACGACGACCGCCAGCGTCAGCAGCAGCCAGGCGCCGCCGTCGCGGTCCCCGAGGACCCCGAGCAGCAGGAGCGCGGCCGCGAGCAGGATCTGGACGCCGTGCAGCGCGCGGAACACGATCCGGCCGATCCCGAGCCCGATCCGGCGCGTCACCCCGGGGGCGCGGAACTTCAGCGGCGCCTCGAGGAACGAGATCGCGAGGACCGCGCCGAGCCACGTGAACGAGAGCGCGATCGAGACGTCGCCGGTCATGCGCCGATTCAACCCGCTGGGGCACGATCGCGCATCCGTGGACTCCCGCGGAACGCCACGGCGCGGCCGGTCGTCCGCGGCGTCGCCGCGGACCGCGCCGGTCGCGCGCCGTCGTTCACCAGTGGATGCCGCGGGTGACGCGCGCGAACGCCTCGCCCGTCCGGCTGATCTCCGGGGGGCGGTCCTCGCCGAGGCCCTTGGCCGCCTTCGAGTCCGGGAACAGGTGGTAGCCGCGGTTGCGGACCATGTCGACGAGCTGGGGGTTCAGCGCGTCGGCGAGCGCCGCGATGTGGCCGATCGGCGACCCGAGCCGGCGGGGCCGGTAGATGATCGCGTGCGTCAGGACGTCGGCGGCCTGCTCCGGCGTCAGCGTCGGGAAGCGCTTGTAGAGCGTCGTCGGCGCGATCATCGGGGTGCGCACGAGCGGCATGTGCACGGTCGTGAAGCGGACGCCGTCGTCGTGGGACTCCGCCTGGATCGCGTCGGAGAGGGTGTCGAGGGCCGCCTTCGAGGCGATGTACGCGCCGAAGCGCGGGACCTTCGTCTGCACGCCGATCGAGCTGACGTTGATGACGTGGCCGTCGCCGCGCTCGCGCATGCCCGGCAGGAGCTTCAGGATCAGCCGCAGCGGCGCGAAGTAGTTCAGCTGCATCGTCCGCTCGAAGTCGTGGAAGCGGTCGTAGCTCAGCGCGATCGAGCGGCGGATCGAGCGGCCCGCGTTGTTCACGAGGACGTCGACGCGGCCGTACGTGTCCAGCAGCTCGTCGGCGAGCGCGTCGATCGCCTCGAGGTCGCTGAGGTCGGTCGGGTGGACGTGCGCGGTGCCGCCGGCGGCGCGCACGAGGTCCGCGGCCTCGTCGAGCTTCTCCTTGCCGCGGGCGACGAGCACCACGGTGCCGCCCGCCGAGCCGATCCGCTCGGCGGTCGCCAGGCCGATGCCCGACGAGCCGCCGGTGATGACGATGATCTTGTCGCGAACGGCGTCCTCGAGGGAGCGGTGGCCGTTGACCACGCGGTCCAGCAGGTGGATGCCGTAGACCGGGCGGTGGCTGCCCGGGTTGCCCATCGGGGTGTTCGCCAGCCGGGTCACCGTCGACACGGGCGAGGTCGCGCTGCTCGCCAGGTCCTTGACGATGCGGGGAAGCCGTGGGGCCATCAGATGTCTCTCCTCCTCGACCGGCCGCGAGCGCGCCGGCACGTGAGGGGCCATCTTGACGCCCGGGGCCCGCCGCGTGTGACCTTCTTCGCCCCGGCAGCCCCGGGCGCCGCTCGCGCTGCACGCGGACGGCCGTCGCGGGCGACGGGGCTCCCGCGGTTCCGGGTGCCGGCGCGTCGCGGCGGTCAGTCCTCGGCGAGCTCCCGCTTGAGGACCTTGCCCGACGGGTTGCGCGGCAGCTCGTCGAGGAAGGCGACCTCCCGCGGGACCTTGTAGCGCGCGAGGTGGTCGCGGACGTGCTCCTTGACCTCGTCCTCGCTGAGGGACGCGCCGTCGTGGAGGACGACGAACGCCTTGAGCCGCTGGCCGAACCGCTCGTCGTCGACGCCGATCACCGCGGCCTCCTCGACGCCGTCCAGCGCCGAGATGAGGTCCTCGACCTCGGCGGGGAAGACGTTCTCGCCGCCCGACACGATCATGTCGTCGTCGCGCCCGTCGATGAAGAGCAGCCCGCGCTCGTCGTGGTGACCGACGTCGCCCGAGGCCAGCAGCCCGTCGAGCAGCTCCTTGTGGCCGCCGCCCGTGTAGCCCTCGAAGGCGATCGCGTTGCCGACGAACACCCGCCCGACCGTCCCGGTCGGCGCCTCCTGGCCGTCCTCGTCGACGATCCGCACGACGGACCCCCGCGGCGGCCGGCCGACCGTCGAGGGGTCCAGCGCGAGGTCCTCCGGCGTGGCGATCGCGGCGAGCGCGACCTCGGTCGAGCCGTAGAGGTTGTAGAGCACCGGACCGAGCGCGCTGAGCGTCCGCTTCGCGAGCTCCGCGCCGAGCGCCGACCCCGAGACGAAGACGATGTCGAGCGAGGAGCAGTCGGGCTTCGGGTCCGACGCGTCGCGGGCGTCGAGCAGCCGCGTGAGCATGATCGGGACGAGGACCGCCGCCGTCGCCTCGTGCTCGGCGATGTCGCGCAGCGCCTGCTCCGGATCGAACCGGCGGCGCAGGATCAGCGTGCTGCCGAGGCCGACGCCGACCATTCCCTGGAGGAAGCCGAGGGCGTGGAAGAGCGGGGCGCAGAGCAGCGTCGTGCCCTGCGCGCGGAACGGGACGCGCGAGAGGAGGCCGCCGATCGGCGCCAGCGACGCCGGCTGGTTGCGCGGGGCGCCCTTCGGCGTGCCCGTCGTGCCGCTCGTGAGGATGACGAAGGACGAGGTCCGCTCGGGCCTCGGCGGCGCGGTCGTCGCACCGCCGCGGATGAGGTGCTCGAGCGTGTCCTCGTCGGGCTCGCCGTCGTCGTCGACCCAGGCGCGCCAGCGGCCCAGCGGCGGGTCGACGCCGTCGAGGAACCGGCCGTACTCGTCGTCGTGGACGAGCATCCTCGTGCCCTCTCGCTCGGACACCTCGCGGATCTGCGGACCGGCGAAGTCCGTGTTGAGGAAGATCGCGCGTGCGCCGGTCTTCGCGCACGCGAACGTCGCCTCGAGGAACCAGCGGTGGTTGCGGGCGAGGATCGCGACCCCGTCGCCGGCCTCGAGCCCCCGCTCGAGCCACGCGTTCGCCAGAGCGCTGGAGCGCTCGTCGAGCTCGCGGAAGCTCAGCTCGCCGCGGTCGTCGATCACCGCCGTCCGGTCGCCGTGGCGCAGCGCCGCGATGCCGATCGCGGCGCCGAGCAGCCCCTGCTGGGTCATCGCGCGGAGGGCCCGGACGGCCTTCCGCGGGCCCATCGGCGCGATCAGCCCGGCCTGGACGAGCGACAGCGCGAAGTGCACCTCGTCGTTCGCCCGCCCCGCCAGTCGGGAGGCGTCGTCGAGCAGGGACCGTGGATCGGGCGCCATCACCGGACCCTATGCCCCGAATCGGCGACCGATCACCAGACGCCGCGCAGGCGGCCGCCGTCGACCGGGATCGCCGCCCCGGTGATGTAGGCCGCCTGCGCCGAGCAGAGGAACGCGGCCGCGGCGGCCATCTCCTCGGGCCGGCCGAGGCGGCCCGCGGGGATCGAGGTCGCCGCGGCCCGCTGCGCCTCCTCCATCGAGCCGCCGTGGGCGGCGGCGATCCGCGGCGTCGCGATCGCGCCCGTCAGCAGCGTGTTGATCGTCACCCCGTCGCCGGCGACGTGCAGGGCGAGGGTCTTGAACGCGCCGAGCGCCGCCGACCGCTCGGCGTTGGAGAGCACGAGCTGGGGCAGCGGCTCGCGGACCGACGTCGAGGCGACGTTCACCACGCGGCCGAAGCCGCGCTCGCGCATGCCGGGCAGCACGCGCCGCAGCAGCGCCATCGGCGCCCGCACGAGGTGCCGCTGCGCGTCGACCCACTGCGCGTCGTCGAAGGCCAGCGGATCGGGGCCGATCGGCGGCCCGCCGGTGTTCGTCACGAGCAGGTCGACCGGTCCGTGGTCGCGCTCGACCGCGTCGACCACCCCGTCGGCGCCCGCGACGTCGGCGGTGTCCCAGGCGACGTGCCCGGCCGCGCCGAGCTCCGTCGCGGCGGTCGCGGTGCGCGCGTCGTCGCGGGCGCTGACGACGACCGTCGCCCCCTCGGCGAGGAGCGTCGCCGCGATCGCCCGACCGATCCCGGACGTCGCCCCGCCGACGAGCGCGACCCTGCCTGCGATCCCGAGGTCCATCGGACGAGTATCGCGGCCGGTGGGCGGCTCAGGCGATCGTCGGGGCGGGCAGGCGCAGTTCCGTCGTCGGGCGCAGCGCCTCGCGCAGCCGCCGGTCGTGGGTGGCCACGACGAGCGCGCCGGGCCAGCCGTCCAGCGCGGCCTCGAGCGCCTCGAGCGCCGCGACGTCGAGGTGGTTCGTCGGCTCGTCGAGCAGCAGGCAGGTCACCCGCCGGACGGCGAGCAGCGCGAGCTCGGCCTTCGTCCGCTCGCCCGGGGACAGCGTCGCGGCGGGGCGCTCCACGACCTCGGCGCCGAGGCCGAAGGTCGCCAGCGCGGTGCGGACCGCGGTGACGGTCTCCGGCGGTGGGGTCCGGGCCTCCGGCGCATCGCCGTGCGCCAGCTCGGCGACGACGGTGGCGACGGCGCGCAGGTCGTGGGTGAGCAGGTCTCGTGCCTGGCCGAGCTCGGCGACGACGGCGCTCGGCGCCCGCCGCGCGCGTCCGGCGTCGGGCGCGAGCCGTCCGGCGAGCAGCGCGAGCACCGTCGACTTGCCGCTGCCGTTGGGCCCGGTCAGCAGGACCCGGTCGCCCAGGTCGACCGCGAGATCCAGCGGTCCGAGCGCCCATCCCTCCCGGCGGACCACGACGCCCTCGAGCGCCGCGACCCAGCCCTGGCGCTGCTCCGCCGCGGTGAGCTCGAGCCGCAGCGCCGCGTCCGGCCGCGGCGCGTCGGGCACGTCGATCCGGGCCACGCGCGTCGTCATCCGGCGCGCTCGGCGCTGCGCCCCGTCGGCGCGCGAGCGCACCCACTCGGCACCGTGCTTGTCGCCGTCGCGGCCGGGACCGGCGACGTTGCGGCGGCTGCGCTCGGCGCGCCGGCGGGTCTCGGCGGCCGCGGCGGCGAGCTCGGCGCGCTCGGCGAGGGCGTGCTCGCGGGCGGCGGCGACGCGCCGGTGCTCCTCGGCGCGCCGGCGCTCGTAGTCGCGATAGCCGCCGGTGTGGTGCGTCGCCTCGCCGCTGCGCGGATCGAGCACGAGCAGCTCGCGCGCCGCGCCGTCGACGAGGTCGCGGTCGTGGGAGACGAGCACGACGCCGCCGCGATGCTCGACGGCGAACCGGCGCAGCAGCGCGAGCCCGTCGGCGTCGAGGTGGTTCGTCGGCTCGTCGAGCAGCAGGGCGTCGGCCCGGACCGTGCGCAGCGCGGCCAGCCCGACGCGCGCCGCCTGCCCGCCGGACAGCGCGCGCAGCGGCCGGTCGAGGAGCGCCGCGGGCAGGCCGACCTCGTCGGCGGCCGCCGCGAGCCGCGCCTCCGCGTCGTCGCCGCCGAGCGCGAGCCAGCGCTCGAGCGCGTCGGCGTGCGGCCCGAGCGCGTCGAGGTCGCCCGCGGCGAGCTCGGCGGCCCGCGCGTCGAGCTCGCGCGTCGCGCCGGCGACGCCGATCCGCTCGAGCACGGCCGCCCGCGCCGTGCGCGGGTCGTCGTGGCCGGCGAGCTGCGGCAGGAACCCCACGCGCCCGTGGCGGCGGATCCGGCCCTCGTCCGGCGTCGCCCGGCCGGCGAGGACCCGCAGGAGCGTCGTCTTGCCGGCGCCGTTGGGTCCGACCAGGGCGATGCGGCTGTCGTCGTGGACGGTCAGGTCGACGCCGCGCAGGACCGTGCGGGCGCCGTGGTGGACGGTGATCGATCGGGCGTCGAGGATCGTCGACGGCATGCGCTGCTCCCTCCGGGACGACCGGCCGCCGTCGGGACGCGGCGCGGTCGGGTGGCGACGGACGGACGGCCGCGGGCGACCGGCGGGCGGTCGCTCCGGCGCGGGACCAGGAGGTCCGGCGCGGTGTCGTGGCGGCGGTCAGCGGGAGGCGCGCATGGAACGGCCCGCGAGGGCCGCGCTCGACGCTACCACCGGGCGGCGGCGGGGCGCGCTCGCGACCGGGGCCCGTGGAGGTTCGAGCCCCGCGCAGGGGCACGACCGCTCGTCGGACGGTGCGCGGCGCCCGCCGGACGCGAGGCCGCCGGGCGTCGCGCCGTCCGGCGCCGGCGGCCGGGGCGAGGCGGTCGCGGGTCCCCGCCCGGAACGGCGTCGGGCTCCGGTCTGCGACGCTCCCCCGATGGCGACGAGCGCCCGGCGCAGCCCGCACCGTCCCGACCACGACGTCGCGGATCGCTCGCTCGCGGGCGCGGGCGAGGACCGGATCGACTGGGCCGACGCGCAGATGCCGGTGGTCGCCCAGGTGCGCGAGCGGTTCGCCCGCGAGCGCCCGCTCGACGGCCTGCGGATCGCCGCGTGCCTCCACGTGACGGCCGAGACGGGGAACCTCGTCCGGACGCTCCGCGCCGGCGGCGCCGACGTCTGGCTCGCTGCCGCCAATCCGCTCTCCACGCAGGACGACGTCGCCGCCGCGCTCGTCGTCGCCGACGGCGTCGCCGTCCACGCGCGACGGGGTGCCGACCGCGGCACGTACCTGCGCCACCAGCACGCCGCGGCGTCCTGCGGCGGTGCCGGACCGCACCTGACGATGGACGACGGCGGCGACCTGCTCGCGCTGCTGCTGGACCGCGACCTGCCCGCCTCGCCCGGGGGACCGATCCCGACCACGGACCTCCTCGGCGGCACCGAGGAGACGACGACCGGCGCCCTGCGCCTGCGGCTGCTCGCCGAGCGCGGGGGCCTGACGGTCCCGGTGCTCGCGGTGAACGAGGCGGACACGCACCGGGTCGTCGAGAACCGCCACGGCACCGGCCAGTCCGCGCTCGACGGCCTGCTGCGCGCGACGAACGTCCTGCTCGCCGGGCGCACGGTCGTCGTGGTCGGCTACGGCTCCTGCGGCCGCGGCGTCGCGGCCCGCGCGCGCGGCATGGGCGCGGCGGTCATCGTCTGCGAGGTCGATCCGATCCGGGCCCTCGAGGCGAAGCTCGAGGGCTTCGACGTCGCGCCGGCGCTGGAGGCGGCCGAGCGCGGCGACGTCTTCGTGACGGTGACCGGCAACCGCGACGTCCTCACCCGCGAGCACTTCGAGCGGATGCGCGACGGCGCGATCCTCGCGAACGCCGGCCACTTCGACGTCGAGATCTCGCTCCGCGACCTCGCGGCCGCCGCGGACGGCCCGGCCGTCGAGGTGCGTCCCCTCGTGGAGCGCTACGTCGTCGGCGGGCGCCGCCTGCACCTCCTCGCCGGCGGCCGGGTCGTGAACCTCGCGGCCGCCGAGGGCTACCCGGCCTCCGTCATGGACCTCTCGTTCACGAACCAGGCCCTCGCGGTCGAGGCGCTCGTCGTCGATCGCGACCGCTTCGCCCCCGGCGTCCACCGCGTTCCGCCGGCGATGGACGCCGAGATGGCGCGGCTGAAGCTCTCGAGCCTCGGGATCGCGATCGACGCGCTGAGCCCCGAGCAGGAGCGCTACGGCCGCGCCTGGAGCTGAGCCGCGGCCCACCGGTCCTCGGTCGCCTCGTTCGCCGATGACCGGCGGTTCCGGCCGCGTCCGGCGTGTCGCGCCGCGTGGCTCGCCATGATCCGCGCCATGGACGAGCCCCTGCCCGACCCCGAGCTCGACGCGCCCGAGCGCACGAGCTACCGCGGCCTCGTCGACGGCGAGGAGGTCGGCACCGGCACGCTGACCCTGCGTCCCGACGGGGACGACCACCTCGTGCAGGAGATCGAGGGCGAGGCGTTCGGCCGGCTGCGCGGGCGGGTCGCGGTGCGCTTCCGCCGTCGCGGCGGGGCGCTCGTCGCCGAGTCTCAGACGGCCGAGGTCACCGACCGCGACCGGCCCGTCTTCGCCGACGACGCGCGCTTCCGCGACGTCCAGGTGCCCCAGCTCGGCGGCGACCTCGGCGCCTACCCGCGCTCGATGGTCCCCGCGCCGGCGCTCGCGCTCGCGCTGCGGACGCTCGAGCTGGGCGAGAAGGCGCGCTTCGTCCCGCAGGTCTGGCTCACCGCGATCGTCCACTGGCCGTTGGACCTGCGCGTCGAGAAGCGCGAGCAGGTCGAGGTGCCGGCGGGGAAGGTCGAGGCGTGGCGGGTGCGGCTGCGCCCGAGCCTCGTCGACGTCGCCCAGGCGCTCGACGAGCTGTCGGCGACCGTCGTGCCGCCGGTCCACGCCCACGTCGACGTCCGCACCGGCCGGCTCGTGCGCCTCGCCTTCCCGACCGGTCCGGGCCGCACCGACCCGCCCGGCCTGATCGAGGCGACCGAGATCGCTTGACGGCCGCCCGGTCCGCCCTGGGTGACTCGAGTCGTCGAGGACCGGGATTCGCGTTCTGGGTGACTCGAGTCGTTGGGGACCGGGATTCGGGAGCTCTCTGACTCGAGTCGTCGGGGACCGGGACCGGGACCGGGACCGGGATCGGGTTCTGGGTGACTCCCCGCGTTGCCGGATCAGCGGTCGATCGCGCCCGCGCTGCCGCCGCCGCGGCGCGTCGGCTCGGCGACCGCCTGCCAGCGCGACCCACGACGCTCGAGCGCCGCGACGGCGCCGATCTCCGGGTCCGGGGTGAACGTCGTCGAGGCGGTGACGAACCGGTGGCCGAGCGCCTCGAGCGCCGCGCGCTCCGGCGTCGCGAGGAACGCGGGCTCGGCCTCGGTGCTCGCCGCGTTGCGCTGCGAGAGCCGGGGCGCGGCGACGGCCTGCGGCAGCGACATCCCGCCGTCGATCCGCTGCAGCAGCGTCTGCAGGACGGTCGTGATGATCGTCGCGCCGCCCGGGCTGCCCACCGCGAGCCACGGCCGGCCGTCGCGCAGGACGAGGGTCGGGCTCATGCTCGACCGGGGACGCTTGCCCGGGGCGGGGAGGTTCGGGTCGGTGCGCCAGTCCAGGCCGGTGAGCGGCTCGGGGTTGAAGTCCGTCAGCTCGTTGTTCAGCAGGAACCCGCGACCGGGGACGACGATGCCGCTGCCGCCGGTCTGCTCGATCGTCAGCGTGTAGCTCACGACGTTGCCCCAGCGGTCGGCGGCGACGAGGTGGGTCGTGGACTCGCCCTCGCGCGGCTGACCGACCTCCGGCTCCCCGCCGCCGGGGCACGGGAGCGGTCCGCGGCCGCGGGCGACGGCCGGATCCCCGGCGGGCTGCGGGTGGGCGAGCGCCCGGGTGGGGGAGACGAGGCACGCGCGGCTCTGCGCGAACCGCTCGCTGATCAGTCCGCCGCGCGGGACCCGGACGAACCGGTCGTCGCCGACCCAGCGGTTGCGGTCCGCGAACGCCAGCCGCGACGCCGAGAGGTACCGGTGCAGGAACGTCGTGCGCGCGGCCGCGGGCGGTCCGAGCGCCTCGACGACGTTCAGCGCCTCCGCGACCGCGATCCCGCCGGACGAGCTCGGCGGCATCCCGAGCACGTCGAGACCCCGGAACCGGCTGCGCACCGCGCCGCGCTCCCGGACGGCGTAGGACCGCAGGTCGCTGCGGCGCAGGCCGCCGCGCAGCACGCGCTGCCCGGGCACGACCGGCGGGTTGCGGACGGTGCGCGCCACGTCGTCGCCGATCGCCCCGCGGTAGACGACGCCGGCGCCGTGGCGGCCGATCGACCGGTAGGTCCGCGCGAGCTCCGGGTTGCGCAGCCGCGTGCCGACCGCGTGGGGCGCGCCGCCGGGCAGGAACAGCGCGCGCGACGAGCGGAAGCGCGCGAAGCGCTCCGCGTTCTGGGCGGTCTGGTCGCGGAAGGTCCGGTCGACGACGAAGCCGTCCTGCGCGAGGCGGGCGGGGCCTCGCAGGACCCGGGCGAGCGACAGCCGGCCGTACCGGCGAACCGCGCGTTCCCAGGTGGCCGGCGTGCCGGGGACGCCGACCGACAGGCCGCTCGTCACGAGCTCGTCGAACGGTCGCGCCTTCCCGGTCGCGGGATCCAGGAAGCCCCGTGGGCCGAGGGAGCGGGGGGCCGTCTCGCGGCCGTCGATCGTCACGGCGCTCTTGCGCCGCGCGTCCCACAGGACGAGGTAGCCGCCCCCGCCGACCCCGGCGGAGTACGGCTCGGTCACGCCGAGGGCGGCGGCCGTCGCGACCGCGGCGTCGACGGCGTTGCCGCCCGCGCGCAGGACCGCGAGGCCGGCCTTCGTCGCGTCGGCGTCGACGGAGGCGACGGCGCCGCCCGAGCCGGTCGCGACCGGCGGGCCGTCGGCGGTCGCGGCGGTCGGCAGCGTCGCGGCGGCGCAGAGCGCGGCCGCGAGCGGGAGGGGACGGAGCGGGCGTGGGGGCACGCAGGGACGCTACCCCCGGCCCGCGGAACGCAAGCGGCGCGCCCGGCGGGCCGCGAACGGGGGATGCGGGTCGCGCGGACGGCCGCCCGCCGGCGGAGGACCCCGACGACGTGCGCACGTCGTCGGGCTTCGCCGGATCCCCGTGCGATGCGCCGCGCTCCGGACGGGCGGCGAGCGCCGCACGGCGCGCGTCCCGCCGGTCAGGCGGGGGCGGGCCGCGCCTCGATCCGGCGGACGACGCCGAGGCCGCCGAGCCAGAGCACCAGGCCGGTCAGCGCGAGCCCGAGCGCGACGACGTTCACCGACGCCACGCCGTGGCCGCCGTCGATCGCCAGCCCGGCGAGCAGCGGCCCGATCGCGTTGGCGGTGTTGAACGCCGCGTGGACGCTCGCCGCGCTGAGCGTCGGCGCGTCGTGGGTCAGCTCGATCACGCGCGACTGGATGATCGGCACGGCCACGAAGACGACCACGCCGAGCAGCCCCATCCCGACGAAGATCGTCACGCCGCCGTGCGCGAGGCCGATGAGCGCCGAGAGCGCGCCGGCGAGGGCGAGCAGCGCGCCGGTCACGAGCACCCGCGGCCGCTCGCCCAGGGGTCCGCCCTGGAGCCGCGCCGAGAGGAGGTTGCCGGCGGTCATGCCGATGCCGAAGGTCGCCATCACCCAGACGGTCGCGCCCTCCGGGAGCCCGGCGACGTCGGTCACCTGCGGCGCGACGTAGCCGTAGCTCGCGAAGACCGCGGCGAACGCGACGACCGTCGTGCCGAGCAGCAGCACGACCCGCGGCCGGCGCAGGGTGCGCAGCTCGCCGCGCAGCGAGGCGCCCGCCGGTCGCGGCCCGGCCGGCACGAGCAGGGCGACGGCGACCATGCTCACCGCGCCCACGCCCACGAGCAGCCAGAACGTCGAGCGCCAGCCGAGGGCCTGCCCGAGCGCGGTCGAGAGCGGGGCCCCGGCGACGTTCGCGATCGTCAGCCCGAGGAAGACCCCCGTGATCGCCGCCGCCCGCCGGTGCGGCGGCACGAGCTGCGTGGCGACGACCGCGCCGATCCCCATCACCGCGCCGTGCGGCAGGGCCGTGATCACGCGCCCGACGAGCATCCACCCGTAGCCCGGGGCCGCGGCGGAGAGCGCCGAGCCGACGGTGAAGCACCCCATGAGCAGCACGAGCAGCGAGCGGCGCGGCAGGCGGGTCCCCGCCGCGGTCAGCAGCGGCGCGCCGACGACCACGCCGATCGCGTAGGCCGACATGAGGTGGCCGGCGGTCGGGATCGAGACGTCGAAGCCCTCCGCGACCTCGGGCAGGACGCCCATGATCGCGAACTCGGCCGTGCCGAAGGCGAAGGTGCACGCCGCGAGCGCGAGGATCGCGAGCGGGAGGCGCTCGGGGCCTGAGCGGGACGAGGGCACGAGCCGCACGGTAGGCGGTCGCGGCTCCCGACCCACGTGCGCGGGGGACGCCGGGCGATGGTCCTCCGGGCGAGCCGGCCAAACCTTGACAAAGTCGTGGTAAGGTTCCGCCGTCCTCATGGACGCCCTGACGATCAACGAGGCGGCGGAGACCACGGGCTGGACCCCGCGGATGCTCCGCTACATCGAGGAGCTCGGACTCGTCGAGCCGCCGCGTTCCCCGGGCGGGTACCGCCTGTACGGAGCCGGTGAGCTGCAGCGGCTGCGCACCCTGCGCGAGCTGCTGGACGGTCACGACCTCGGGCTCGGAGACGTCGGGTTCGCCCTCCGCCTGCAGCGCGACGACGCGCTGCGCGGGGAGGTCGATGCGTGGCTGCTCAGCCAGCCCGCGCGCCCGGAGCACGTCGACGCCGACGACTGGCTGGCGTGGGAGCAGGACAAGCACGAGCGACTGCTGGCGGAGGCCGCACGTCGCGACACGACCCTCGAGGAGACCCGATGAGCACCGTCCTCCAGAAGAACGACTTCAAGGTCCGGGATCTGTCGCTGGCCGCCGCCGGCCGCAAGCAGATCGAGCTGGCCGAGCACGAGATGCCCGGCCTGATGCAGACCCGCGCCGAGTACGCCGACGCCCAGCCGCTCAAGGGCGCGCGCATCATCGGCTCGCTGCACATGACGACGCAGACCGCCGTCCTGATCGAGACGCTCGTCGCCCTCGGCGCCGAGGTCCGCTGGGTCTCCTGCAACATCTTCTCGACCGACGACCAGGCCGCCGCGGCCGTCGCGGTCGGCCCGAACGGCACGCCCGAGGACCCGCAGGGCATCCCGGTCTTCGCCTGGAAGGGCGAGACGCTCGAGGAGTACTGGTGGTGCACCGAGCGCGCCGTGGCCGACTGGCCCGCCGACGCGCCGGCGAACATGATCCTGGACGACGGCGGCGACGCCACGATGCTCATCCACAAGGGCGTCGAGTTCGAGGCCGCCGGCGCCGTGCCGGACCCCTCGACCGGGGAGTCGGAGGAGTTCCAGATCTTCCTCGGCCTGCTGCAGCGCTCGGTCGCCGAGAACCCGGGTCGCTACACGGAGATCGCCAAGCACATCAAGGGCGTCACCGAGGAGACCACGACGGGCGTGCACCGCCTGTACGAGCTCGCTCGCGAGGGCAAGCTGCTCTTCCCGGCGATCAACGTCAACGACTCCGTCACGAAGTCGAAGTTCGACAACCTCTACGGCTGCCGCCACTCGCTGATCGACGGCATCAACCGCGCGACCGACGTCATGATCGCCGGCAAGACCGCCGTCGTCTGCGGCTACGGCGACGTCGGCAAGGGCTCCGCCGCCTCGCTGCGCGGCCAGGGCGCCCGCGTCATCGTCACCGAGATCGACCCGATCAACGCGCTCCAGGCTGCGATGGAGGGCTACGAGGTCAAGACGGTGGAGGACGTCGTCGAGTTCGCCGACATCTTCATCACGACGACCGGCAACAAGGACATCCTCACCAAGGACCACCTGGTGCGGATGAAGAACAAGGCCATCGTCGGCAACATCGGCCACTTCGACAACGAGATCGACATCGCCGGTCTCGCCTCGGTCCCCGGGATCGAGAAGGTCGAGGTCAAGCCGCAGGTCCACGAGTGGGTCTTCCCCGACGGCCACTCGATCATCGTGCTCTCCGAGGGTCGCCTGCTGAACCTCGGCAACGCGACCGGTCACCCGTCGTTCGTGATGTCGAACTCGTTCACGAACCAGACGATCGCCCAGATCTCGATGTTCACCGAGCCCGAGAAGTACGCCGAGAAGCAGGTCTTCATCCTGCCGAAGCACCTCGACGAGAAGGTCGCCCGGCTGCACCTCGACGCCCTCGGCGTGAAGCTCACGACGCTCTCGCAGGAGCAGGCCGACTACATCGGCGTGCCGGTCGAGGGCCCGTACAAGCCGGACCACTACCGCTACTAGCCGGTCCGTCGCGCGGCGCCCTCGGCGGCGCGCGGCACCGACCGGTCCGGGACCTCGGTCCCGACGCGACGGGCGGCCTGCGGGCCGCCCGTCGTCGTTCCCCGGCCCCTCGCGGCTCCCGGGGTCCTCGAGCCGCCGGCAGGCGGGCGCGGGGTGGTCAGGCCGCCGGGCTCGGCTCCGGCGCCGCCTCGTCGACGTCGCGCGCCGGCCGGACCGCCAGGGCGAGGTCGGCGAGACCCGTCGCGAACGCGTCCATCGCGGCCCAGTCGGTGAGCTCGACGTCCCGCCTCGGGTCGGTCGGCAGCCCCTTGCGCCGTGCGATCCGGCGCATCGTCCACCGCGTGAGGCGCCCGTAGGCGCGGTACTGCAGGGCCCCGGCGACGGTCGTCGACCGCGCCGGGTGGACCCCCGCGTCCTCGAGCAGCGCCCGCAGCAGCGCCTCGGCCTGCTCGGCGCCGGGGCCGCCCCGGTCTCCGGCCGAGAGCGAGGCGGAGAAGACCCCGAGCGGGACGCGCTCGAGGTCGCCGGCGTGCGTGCGCAGCCAGCGAACGAGCAGCCGGTCGTGGTGGCCGGCGTGCACCGAGCCGCCGGCGATCACGAGCGCCCGGTCCGCGAGCGACGGCGCATGCGCGTCGGCGACCGCGACGATCTCGGACCGCAGTCCGGTGCGCTCCAGCACGCCGGCGACGTGCTCGGCGATCCGGCGCGTGTGGCCGTGCCGGCTGGCGACGACGATCAGGCAAGGGGCGGTGGGCATCGGGGACTCCGGGAGGAGGGCGTGCGGGAGGACCCGATGATCGCCCCTGGGCGAGCCCGTGCGCATCCGGTGCATCTGCGACGGCGCGGGGGCGAACTACGCAGCGCGTCGGCGTCGGCGCAGGTCGCGCCCGCTTGTCCGCGTGGACAACGCGACCCTTCCGTCCGTCCAACGACGGCCTGGACAAGCCCCGGGACGCAACCCCGTGCCGCGGTCCAAGAGCGCCCGCTCGGCGTCGGCCTAGCCTCGGTGCACGTCGACGCCACGTCCTCCGGCCGGCCACCGGAGCACCCGCCCGCCCCGCGCTCGCCGCGGGTCGGGGCCGTCCCCTGCTCGAGGAGCCGCCCTGCCCATGTCCGTCACGCCCGCACCACCGACCACCTCCCGCCTGCGGCGCTCCGGCGCCGCGCGGCGCAGCGGCCTGACCCGCGGCCGCTGGATCGACCACTGGCG
Source organism: Patulibacter brassicae (assembly GCF_033949425.1). Classification (NCBI taxonomy): domain Bacteria; kingdom Bacillati; phylum Actinomycetota; class Thermoleophilia; order Solirubrobacterales; family Patulibacteraceae; genus Patulibacter; species Patulibacter brassicae. The sequence goes on from NZ_JAXAVX010000004.1 coordinate 41,127, forward strand.
TCCCGACGACGCCGCGTTCTGGGAGCGCGAGGGCCGGGCGATCGCTCGCAAGAACCTCGCGTTCTCGATCTTCGCCGAGCACATCGGCTTCTCGATCTGGGTCCTCTGGGGGATCGTCGCGATCAACCTCGGCAACGTCGGGATCCAGCTCTCGCTCGCCGAGACCTTCTGGCTCACCGCGCTGCCGAACCTCGTCGGCTCGTTCCTGCGGATCCCCTACACGTTCGCGGTGCCGCGCTTCGGCGGTCGCGCGTGGACGACGATCTCCGCCGCGCTGCTGCTCGTCCCGACCCTGCTGCTGGCGCTGCTCGTCCCGAGCGGGTGGCTCGCCGACCAGTCGAAGGACACCCAGCTCTGGGTGCTCATGCTCTGCGCCGCGACGGCGGGCGTCGGCGGCGGCAACTTCAGCTCGTCGATGGCGAACATCTCGTTCTTCTATCCCGAGGGCCGCAAGGGGATGGCGCTCGGCCTGAACGCCGCCGGCGGCAACCTCGGCGTCGCGGTCGCCCAGCTGCTCGTGCCGCTGGTGATCATCATCGGCGTCCCGGCCGCGGCGGTGAAGGTCTCCCCGCACGAGGTCCACCTCGCCTACGCGGGGCTCATGTGGCTGCCGCTGATCGTGCTCGCCGCGTTCGGCGCCTGGCGCTACATGGACTCGCTCACGGAGGCCCGCAGCGACAAGGGCGCCTACGTCGGCGCGGCGCGCGAGCCGCACGCCTGGATCATGTCGCTGCTCTACATCGGCACGTTCGGGTCGTTCATCGGCTACTCGTTCGCGCTGCCGCTGGTGATCAAGAACACCTTCCCGGAGTTCCTCGCCCAGCACGCGTTCATCGCGACGTACCTCGCCGGGCTCGGCTTCGTCGGCGCGCTGATCGGCTCGATCGCCCGCCCGCTCGGCGGGTGGCTCGCCGACCGCGTCGGCGGCGCCCGCGTGACGCTCGCGTGCTTCGCCGGCATGGCCGCCTTCACGCTCCTGGCGATCGTCGGCGTCTCCGAGCGCTCGTTCCCGCTCTTCTTCGGCGCCTACTGCGTCATCTTCGCCCTCGCCGGCGCGGGCAACGGCTCGACGTACCGGATGATCCCCGCGATCTTCGCCGCGCTCGGCGGCCGTCACGGCGACGACGAGGGCACGCGGCTGTCGTTCAAGCGCCGCGCCGCCGCGGTGATCGGGATCGCCGGCGCGATCGGGGCCTTCGGCGGCTTCCTCATCCAGCTCGTCTTCCGCGAGGCGAGCCTCTCGGTCACGAAGGCCGTCCAGGCGGCGGCGACGCCGGCGGAGAAGGTCCGCGTCGCGACGGAGAACGCGGACTGGTCGATCGGGGCGCTGTGGGTCTTCCTCGTCGCCTACCTCGTGCTCGGCGCGCTCACGTGGTTCTTCTACCTGCGCCCCGGTCGCTCGACCGGGCCCGTCGTCAACGTCGCCGGCGCGACGGTCTGAGGAGGACGCGATGACCACGCACGACACCGACGTCCTGCTGATCGGCGGCGGCATCGCCGCCCAGGCGGTCTGCGAGGCGCTGCGGGAGGCCGGCGGGACCCAGGCGATCGCGATGGTCTGCGAGGAGCCCCGGCTGCCGTTCGACCGCGTCTCGCTCTCGCACCTCCTCGTCGACGGCAAGGACGCCGAGGAGCTGCAGCTGCGACCGGAGGAGTGGTACGCCGACCACGGCGTGACGACGCTGCTCGGCGACGTCGTCACGAGCCTCGACCCCGACGGCCGGATCGCGACGCTGCGCTCCGGCGCGACGGTCCGCTTCGAGCGCGCGGTCCTCTGCACCGGCTCGACCCCGCTCATGCCGCCGCTGCCGGGCATCGACCTGCCGGGCGTCATCCCGTTCCGCGGGCCGGAGGACTGCCAGGCGATCCGCGAGGCCGCGCTCGCCGGGACCGAGGTCGCGGTGATCGGCGGCGGCCTGCTCGGCCTGGAGGCGGCCTACGGGGTCGCGAGCCAGGGCGCGCCGGCGACCGTCGTGCACCTGCTGGACCGGCTCATGGAGCGGCAGCTCGACGATCCGGCCGCAGCGCTCCTGGAGCCCGCGCTGGAGCGGCTGGGCGTCCGCGTCCTGCTCGAGCGCCAGACGACCGAGATCCTCGGCGAGGACCGCGCCACCGGCCTGCGCTTCGCCGACGGCGACACGCTCGACTGCGGCCTCGTCGTCGTCTCGATCGGCATCCGGCCCCGGACCGCCCTGGCCCGCGAGAGCGGCCTGGCGTGCGACCGCGGGATCGTCGTCGACGATCGGCTCGTCACCTCGCACCCGCGCGTCCTGGCGGTCGGCGAGTGCGCCGAGCACCGCGGTCAGGTCTACGGGATCGTCGCCCCGATCCACGACCAGGCGCAGGTCGCCGCGCAGACCCTCCTGCGCTTCGACGCCTGCGGCCCGGGCATGGACGTCGAGGACGGCGAGGTCGCCGGCGCGGTCTACGGCGGCTCGGTGCTCTCGGCGAAGCTCAAGGTCCTCGGGGTCGACGTCGTCTCGATCGGCGACCCGATCGGCCTGCCGCCGGTGGCCGGGGCCGGCGTCGCCGAGGTCCCGACCTCGGTGGCCGCCAGCGACCCCGCGGCCGGGGTCTACCGCAAGCTCGTCGTCACCGACGGCCGGCTGACGGGGGCGATCCTCGTCGGCGACACCCGGGGCCACGAGCTGCTGCTCGACGGCGTCGTGACCGGCCGCGAGGTCGAGGACCCGCTCGGGCTGCTGGCCGAGGCGGGGGAGGCCTCGCCCGCGGACCTGCCCGACGCCGCGCAGGTCTGCAACTGCAACGGGGTCTGCAAGGGCCAGATCGTCGACGCGATCCGCGACGGCGACCTCGGCTCGACCCAGGAGGTCGTCTCCGTGACCCGGGCCGGCGCCGGCTGCGGGTCCTGCAAGCCGACGGTGACCGAGCTGCTGCGGATCACGCGCGGCGGGCAGGTCGACGAGGCGACGTACCTCTGCCCCTGCCGCAAGCAGACCCGCGAGGACCTCGCCGCCGTGACCCGCGAGCAGGGCTGCACGTCGGTCTCCGAGCTCTCGGCGGCGTGCGGCGCGGGCCGCGACTGCGGCGCCTGCAAGCCGGGGCTCGCGTACCTCGTCTCGGAGGTCAACGACAACCAGCACCGCGAGGAGCGCCACGCCCGGTTCATCAACGACCGGGTCCACGGGAACATCCAGAAGGACGGGACCTTCTCCGTCGTGCCGCGGATGCGCGGCGGCGTCACGACGCCGTCGGAGCTGCGGCGGATCGCCGACGTCGCCGAGCGCTTCGACGTCCCGTGCGTGAAGGTCACCGGCGGCCAGCGGATCGACCTGCTCGGGATCCGCAAGGAGGACCTCCCCGCGGTCTGGGAGGCGCTCGACATGCCCTCCGGCTACGCGTACGCGAAGTCCGTCCGGACGGTGAAGACCTGCGTCGGTCAGGAGTTCTGCCGCTTCGGCCTCGGTGCGTCGATGCAGGCGGGGATCGAGCTGGAGCAGATGATCGAGGGCCTCTACACGCCCCACAAGGTGAAGCTCGCGGTCTCCGGCTGCCCGCGCAACTGCGCCGAGTCGCTGATCAAGGACATCGGGATCGTCGCGATCGAGGGCGGCTGGGAGCTCTACGTCGGCGGCGGGGGCGCCGGGACGATCAAGAAGGGCGAGCTCCTGGCCACCGTGGCGACGAAGGACGAGGTCCTGCGGCTGGCGGTGATCTTCCTGCAGCACTACCGCGAGCACGGCGAGTACCTCGAGCGCACGATGCCCTTCGTCGAGCGGGTCGGGCTCGACGCGATCCGGGCGGCGGTCCTCGACGAGGCGTCGGGGGAGCCCGCGCGCCTGCTGGAGCGCTTCCGGATCGCGAAGGCCGCCTGCGACCCGGACCCGTGGCGCGAGCGACGCGCCCCCGTGACCGCGAACCAGTTCTCGGAGCTCGACAGCGACGCGACCCCGGTCGGCCCGCTCGAGGTCCGCCGGACGACCGGCTCGGCGCTGCCGATGGCGAGCCCCGCCGCGATGCGGAGGCACAGCGATGCATGACCTGCGGCCCGCGCCGACCGACCACGAGGAGGACCCGACGATGCCCGCGACCGCCGACCGCGCGGCTCCGACCGCCGCCGCGCCCGGAGCCGGGTGGGAGGACGTCGGGGCGATCACCGACGTGCCGCTGCTCGAGGGGCGGCGCGCGACGGTCGCCGGCCGGCGGGTCGCCGTCTTCCGCCTGCCGGGGCGCTTCGCCGTCACCGACGCCGCCTGCCCGCACCGCGGCGGCCCCCTCTCCGACGGGCTGCTGGCCGACGGGTGCGTCACCTGCCCGCTGCACAACTGGCGCGTCGACCTGGCGACCGGCCGGGTCGTCGGCCAGGACGCGCGGGTCGCGCTGCACGAGGTCCGGGTCGTCGACGGGCGGCTCTGGGTCCGGCTCGCCGACGCCTCCCCGGCCGGCGGCGACGGCGCCGCGGCCACGTCCGAGACGCGCGACCCCTGCGACGGCGACGGGTGCGGCCCGGCGGCGTCGGTGCCGTCGGCGGGGACGGCGACCACGTGAGCGGCACGACGGTCCGCACCGCGTGCCCGTACTGCGGGGTCGGCTGCGGCCTGCGCGCGACGGTCGAGTCCGGGCGCCTCGTCGGCGTCGAGGGCGATCCCGAGCACCCCGTGAACCGCGGGCGGACCTGCGCCAAGCCGGTCGCGCTGCCGGACGCGGTGCACGCCGCCGACCGCGCGACGACCCCGCGCCGCCGTCGCGATCCCGCGGGTCCGTGGGAGGACCTCGGCTGGGACGCCGCGATCGGCTGGGCCGCCGAGCGCCTGACCGCGATCCGCGACGAGCACGGGCCGGAGGCGATCGCGTTCTACGTCTCGGGCCAGCTCATGACGGAGGACTACTACGTCGTCAACAAGCTCGCCAAGGGGTTCCTCGGCACGAACACCGTCGACTCGAACTCGCGCCTCTGCATGAGCTCGGCGGTCGCCGGCTACAAGGCGACCTTCGGCTCGGACGGCCCGCTGCCGAGCTACGACGACCTCGACGAGGCCGACTGCGTCCTGCTGCTGGGCTCGAACGCCGCCGCCTGCCATCCGATCGTCTGGGGCCGGATCCGCGACGCCCAGGCCCGCCCCGAGCGGCCCTGCCGCGTGATCGTCGTCGACCCGCGGCGCACCGCCACGGCCGCCGCCGCGGACCTGCACCTGCCGGTCCTGCCCGGCGGCGACGTCCCGCTGCTGCTGGGCATGCTCCACGTCGTCGTCCGCGACGGGCTCGTCGACGAGGCGTACCTCGCCGCCCACGCCGAGGGCTGGGAGGGGCTGCGCGAGCAGGTCCGCGGCTGGTCGCTCGAGCGCGCCGCACGCGTGTCGGGGGTCGACGCCGCCCTCATCGAGGAGGCGGCGCGGACGTTCGCCACCGCCGGCGCGGCGATGACCTGCTGGACGATGGGCGCGAACCAGTCGACGGTCGGCACGGACAAGAACCGCGCCCTGCACGCCCTCTGCGTCGTCACCGGCCAGCTCGGCCGGCCCGGCGCCGGCCCGCTGTCGCTGACCGGCCAGCCCAACGCCATGGGCGGGCGCGAGGTCGGCGGCCTGGCGACCCTCCTGCCCGGGTACCGCGACGCGCGCGACCCCGACGACCGCGCGGCGGTCAACGCGTACTGGCGCCTGCCGCCGACCGCCGCGGGCGTCAGCGAGCGGCCCGGCCTGGTGGCCACCGACCTCGTCGACGCCCTGCACGACGGCCGGGTGAAGGCCGTCTGGATCATGGCGACGAACCCCGCCGTCTCGCTGCCCGAGAGCGCCAAGGTCCGCGAGGCCCTGCGGCGCGCCGAGCTCGTCGTCGTCCAGGACGCCTACCACCCGACGGAGACCTCGCACCTGGCCCACCTCGTCCTGCCGGCCGCCCAGTGGCTGGAGAAGGACGGCACGACGACGAGCTCCGAGCGGCGGGTGACGCTCATGCGGCGCGCCCTGCCGGCGCCGGGCGACGCGCTGCCGGACTGGCAGATCCTCGCCCGGCTCGGGGCCGCGATGGGCTGGGCGGAGCAGTTCGCGTGGCCCGACGCGGCGGCCGTCCACGCCGAGCTCGTCGGCCTGACCGCGGGGCGGGTCTGCGACCAGAGCGGGATCACGCACGCCCGCCTGCGTCGCGACGGGTCGGTCCGCTGGCCGTTCACCACCGCCGATGCCGAGCGCGCCGACCGCCTGCGCGATCCGCTCGCCACCCCGAGCGCGGAGGACCTGGCCGCGCCGGACCGCGCCGGTCACAGCCCCCGGCTCTACCCGGACCACCGCTTCCCGACCCCGTCGGGCCGCGCGCGGCTGGGCCCGCTCGACGTCTCGGGCCTCGCCGAGGCGCCCGACGACGACCACCCGCTGCTGCTCACGACCGGCCGGGTCGGCGGGCAGTGGCACACGATGACCCGGACCGGCAAGTCGGCGGACCTGCTCGCCGCCGATCCGGAGCCGTTCGTCGAGCTGCACCCCGACGACGCCCGCCGCGCCGGCGTCGAGGACGGCGAGCGGGTGCGGCTCGTCTCGCGCCGCGGCAGCGCGGTGCTGCGCGCCCGCGTGCCGGAGCTCGAGCCGACGGCCGGGGACCCGGCGCTGCGCGGCGGCGCGATCCGGCCCGGCGTGGCCTTCGCGCCGTTCCACTGGGGCCTGCTGCACGCGCCGCCGGGCGCGGGCCAGCTCAATGCGCTGAGCCACGACGCCACCGACCCCGTGTCGCGCCAGCCGGAGCTCAAGGCGATGGCGGTCCGCGTCGAGGCGCTCGTCGCGCCGGCGTCGGTCGCGGCCGGCCCGGCCGGGGAGGCCACGAGCCCGGTCTCCGCGACGCTGGCCCCGGCGCCCGAGACGCACGGGCGAGGGGCGGACGACGGAGCAGCCGCGGGCGAGGACGACGCCGCCCCGGCCGGACGCCGCGGGCGCCGGCGGCGCGAGCGCCTCGTGCTCGTCGGTGGCGGGATGGCGGCGATCGCGGTCCTCGAGAGCGTCTTCGCCCATCGGCCGTCGGCGCACTGGGAGACGACGATCCTCTGCGGCGAGCGGGACGCGCCGTACGACCGCGTCCGCGTCTCGAAGCTCGTCTCGCCGGACCCGCGCGAGGACATCGCGCTGCGGCCGCGCGAGTGGTACCTCGCCCACGACGTCGACCTGCGGCTCGGCACCCGCGCGGAGCGGCTGGACCTCGACGCGCGGGAGGTCGTCCTGGAGGACGGCGAGCGCGTGCCGTACGACAAGGTCGTCCTCTGCACCGGATCGCAGCCCGCGACGCCCCCGATCCTCGGCCTCGACCTGCCGGGCGTGGTGCCGTTCCGGACCCGCGCGGACGCCGCCGAGCTCAACCGGCTCGTGCGGCCCGGCACGATGGCGACGGTCATCGGCGGCGGCCTGCTCGGGCTCGAGGCGGCCGCGGGGCTCGCCGAGCACGGCGCGTCGGTGACGATCGTGCACCTCGGCTCGCGGCTCATGGACCGCCAGCTGGACCGCGGCGGGGCGCGGCTGCTCGAGCGGCGGATCCGCGAGCTCGGGATCCAGCTCCTCCTCGAGCAGCGGACCGACCGGATCGTCGGCACCTCGGCGGTGACGGGCGTGCGGTTCGCGGAGGGCGACGAGCTCGCGGCCGACCTCGTCGTGCTGGCGACCGGCATCCGGCCGGAGATCCGGGTCGCGATGCGCTCGGGCATCGCCTGCCACCACGCGATCGTGGTCGACGACGAGCTGCGCACGAGCGCGCCCGACGTCTGGGCGGTCGGCGAGTGCGCCGAGCACCGCGACGTCACGTACGGGCTCTGGGCGCCGATCGCCGCCCAGGCGCGCGCGGCGGGGGCGACGATCGCCGGCGTCCCCGCCGGCTACCAGGGCAGCCCGCTGGCCACGACGCTGAAGGTCGTCGGCGTCGACCTCTTCGCCTGCGGCCGGCCCGATCAGGACACGGACGAGGACGACGTCGACGAGGTGATCTCCGTCGACACGCGCCGCGGGACGTACCGGCGACTCGTGCTGCGGGAGGGACGCCTGGCCGGCGCGGTCCTCCTCGGCGACCTCGCGCTCGCCCCGGAGCTCACCGCGCTCACGGCCGACGCGCCGGCCGGCGTCGGCGGGGCGCTCGTGCCCGACGAGCTGCTCGAGGCGGTCGTCGGCGGCGAGCCGTCGGTACGGCCCGTGCCCGACGCCCAGCTCGTCTGCGCCTGCAACCAGGTGACCGCGGGCACGATCCGCGCGGCGGTCGCCGACGGGGACGACTCGGTCGAGGCGATCCGGGCGAGCACCGGGGCCTCCGGCGGCTGCGGCGGGTGCGCCAGCCGGGTCGCGGCGCTGCTGGAGCAGGCCCGGGTCGCCTCGACGCCGGCCGGCTGACCGCCCGGCCGCCGCCGAGCGGGCCGCCGACCGGCGTCGCCCGCCCGCGGCCGGCGTCGGCCGCCGCGCAGCCCGGACGAGGCTCAGGCGGCGGCCTCGTCGGCCACCGTCACGATCGCCGACCGCAGCGGCGCGAGCGCGGCGCCGATCGCCTCGATCTGCGGCGCCCCGACCCCGAGCTCGCCGAGCGTGGCGACGAGGTGGCCGACGACGCGATCGAAGGCCGCGTTCGTGATGCCCAGGCCGGCGTGGGCGCGGTCCATCGCCCGTCCGAGGTACTCGTCGCCGCGCCCGCGCAGCGCGACCGTCAGGAACTGGCGCTGGTGGCGCTTCAGCGCGTCTCGGTCGGTGCCCTCGAAGTACGGCGCGAGGGCGGGGTCCTCCCAGACCCGCTCGTAGAAGCGGTCCACGGCGGCCGCCACGGCGGGCGGGCCTCCGATCTCGTCCAGCAGCGTCACGGTGCGTCTCCTTCGTCGCGGGTGAGGGCCCTCGACGCTAGGTCCGCCGGTGCGCGCCGCCGTTGTCCTCCGGGCCAGGACGGGAGCCTCGCGGCTGCCGCGCGGGCCTCGGCCCGATGGACAACCGCGGTGCTCCCGGCGGGCCGGTCAGCCGAGCTGGGCGGCGACGGCGCGTCCGGCGGTCCGGCCGCTGAAGAGGCAGCCGCCGAGGAACGTCCCCTCGAGCGCGCGGTACCCGTGCATGCCGCCGCCGCCGAAGCCGGCGACCTCGCCCGCGGCGTAGAGGCCGGGCACCGGCCGCCAGTCGGCGTGCGGCGCGTCGGCCTCGCGCAGGACCCGCCCCTGGAGGTCGGTGTGCAGGCCGCCGAGCGTCTTGCGGGTCAGGAGGTTGAGCTTCACCGCGATCAGCGGGCCGTTGTCGGGGTCGAGCAGCGCGTGCGGCTCGACGACGCGCGTGACCTTGTCGACGAAGTACGTCCGGGCGTTGCGGATCGCGGCGATCTGCAGGTCCTTCGTGTACGTGTTGGCGACCTCGCGGTCACGCGCCTCGACGGTCCGCCGGACGGCGGCGACGTCGATCAGCGGCTCCGGGGTCTTCGCGTTCATCCCGGCGACGAGCTCCTCGAGCGACGTCGCGGCGACGAAGTCCGCGCCGTGGTCGACGAACGCCTGGACCGGGCCGGGCGCGCCCTTGGCCAGGCGGCTCTTCAGGACCTCGCGCACGCTCTGGCTGGCGATGTCGGGGTTCTGCTCGGAGCCCGAGAGGGCGAACTCCTTCTCGATGATCTTCTGCGTCAGCACGAACCAGCTGTGGTCGTGCCCGGTCGCCTTGATCGCGTGGAGCGTGCCGAGCGTGTCGAAGCCGGGGAAGTTCGGCGGCGGGAGCCGCTTGCCGGTCGCGTCCAGCCAGAGCGACGAGGGCCCGGGGATGATCCGGATGCCGTGCTCGGTCCAGATCGGGTCCCAGTTGCGCAGGCCCTCGACGTAGTGCCACATCCGGTCGCGGTTGACGACCGAGCCGCCGGCCTGCTCGGTGATGCCGATCATGCGGCCGTCGACGTGGTCCGGCACCCCCTGGACCATGAACGCGGGCGGCGCGCCGAGGCGCTCGGGCCAGCTCTCGCGCACGAGGTCGACGTTGCCGCCGATCCCGCCCGACGTGACGATCACCGCCTGCGCGGAGAGCTCGAACTCGCCGGTCGACGTCCGCGAGCTCGGGCGGCCGCGGTCGACGTCGGAGGGCTCCAGCACGATGCCGCGGACCCCGGTCACGGCGCCGTCGGTGACGACGAGCTCGTCGACGCGGTGGCGGCAGCGCAGGTCCACGAGGCCGCGCTGCTGCGCGGCGCGGAGCTTCTCCACGAACGGCTTCACCACCGCCGGCCCGACGCCCCAGGTGAGGTGGAACCGGGGCACGGAGTTGCCGTGGCCCTCGGCGGTGCCGTCGCCGCGCTCGGCCCACCCGACCTGCGGCATGAGGCCGATGCCCTGCTCGCGCAGCCACTGGCGCTTCTCGCCCGCGGCCCAGCCGACGTACGCCTCGGCCCACCGGCGCGGCCAGTGGTCCTCGTCGCGGTCGAAGCCCGCGGTGCCCTGCCAGTCCTGCCAGGCGAGGTCGTAGGAGTCCTTGATCCGCATCCGGCGCTGCTCGGGCGAGTCGACGAGGAACAGGCCGCCGAGGGACCAGAACGCCTGGCCGCCGAGGGACTGCTCGGGCTCCTGGTCGACGACCGCGACCCGGCGGCCGGCGGCCGTGAGCTCGGCGGTGGCCACGAGGCCGGCGAGGCCGGCGCCGACGACGATGACGTCGGGCTGATCGCTGTTGCTGGGCACGGCGGTCTCCTGATCGAGGTGGTGGGCGGTCGGCCCCGGACGGCCGGCGGCGCAAGGCTACACCACTGTAACCATCGTGACGAGCGGGATCTCCCGCCGACGGACGTCCGGGGGGTCTCGCCCGCGGACGGACGCCGCGGAGAGCGGCTCCGCGCCAGCATCAAGTTGCGCGGGCAACTTTCGTCGGGGCCGCGCGCGCGGGCCGTCTCTCCTCTTGAGCACCTGCCTCGGCGGGTGCGCTCCGACCAGTGCGAGGCGCGCTGGATGGGACCGGTCCCGAGCCGGTGCGGACGTCGATGGGGGATCACGCCGCGCCGAACGGGACCTCGCTCCGGCGGTCCGGGCTCGTTGGGGGACGTAGCCCGGACCGTCAGCACTCCCTCGACCCGGGCCGCGGCGCGAGGCGTCCGCGCGCCCGCCGCCGCTGCCCCGGACGAGCGCGGGGTCGGCGTCGCGGGACGACCGGAGGAGCGCCCGAGTCGTGCTGCGGGTCGATCGGACGAGCGCCGGAGTCGCGCTGCGGGTCGACCGGACGAGCGTCGGACCGGCGCCGCGACTGCGCGACCCTCAGTCCGACGCGGTCGGCAACGTGGTCGATGACGACTGCTGCCGCTCCCGGCGCAGCACGATCCACGCGAGCGCTAGCCCGGCGAGGCCGGTCGCGACGTTGATCGCGATCGCCGCCGCCGCGTGCGGGCCGTTGAGGTCGGTGGCGCTCTCGCCGAGCAGGGCGTAGGAGAACGCGCGCGGGCCGCTGGCGATGAGCGTGCCGAGGGCGATCTCGCCCGTGCGGACGCCGGCGAGGCCGAACGCGTGGGAGAGGGGACCGTCCGGCACCGCCGGCAGCAGCCGCTGGATGATCACCGCGAGCAGGCCGTTGCGACGGGCGAAGCCCACGAGGGCCCGCAGCCGGGGGCCCGCGAGCTCGTCGACGGCCGCACCGCCCGCGCGGGCGGACATCGTCCGGGCGAGCACCGCGGTGAGCACCGCCGACGGCACCGCGAGGAGCGCGCCCTCGACGGCGCCGAAGAGCACGCCCGCGACGGCGGCGAGCACGGCCCCGGGCACGAGCACCGCGCCGAGCATCCCGGCGATGAGGACGTACCCGAGCGGCGCCGCCGGCCCGAGCGGGTCGATCCACCCGCGGATCGTGTCCGTGCCGAGGACCCCGCCGACGAGGAAGACGAGCGCGAGGCCGGAGAGCGTCGTCAGCAGGCCGCTGAGGCGCAGGACGAGGCGGCGGCGCGAGGAGGACGCGGAGGGCGCGGGCACGGCGGCGGCCGGCCGGTCCGCGCGGGGCGCGGACCGGGAGCGGGCCGGGGAGGCTACCGGCGGGACGAGCCGGCGGAGGAGGTGGGCGCGGCCCGGCTCGAACGGGCGACCTTCCGGGTGTAAAGCCGCGCTGGTATACCGGCCGGTTTCGGCTCGTTGCACCTTGATCCTGCAAATCGGAGGAGTTCCCCAACCCGCGCCCCGCCGCGGAGAAGCCGCCGAAAGCGGCCGAGCGCCACGAGATCGCCACAGGCTGCCGGCGGGACGAGTAGGGCCGTCCCGGGGTCCGTCCGATTTCACGCGCACCGTCGTTCTCGGAGTCCCCAACCCCGAGCCCTTTCCCCATGTCCTCGAACCGCCCCAAGAAGCTCAAGCGCTCTCGTCCGCCGCGCGGCGACGCCGACACCCAGGCCGTGCTGCTCCTCGTGCCGCACCTCCAGCGCGTCCGGCGCCTGCCGCTCTCCCCGGAGCTCTCCGGCATCGTCGAGCAGTTCCTCACCGATGCCGCGACCCACCTCAACCCCAGCTTCAACGGGGAGGCCTGAATGGCACGCCGCTCTCAGACCGCACAGATCATCGTCCAGATCCGTGGCGCGCTGAAGGCCGCCCGCGAGACGCGCCAGGTCGCCCGCGCGATGGACGACCTCGGCGACGAGATCGCCCAGACGACCCGCGCGGCTCTGATCTCCAAGGCCGTCCTCGGCGGCCTCGCGATCACGACGCTCCCGATGCTCGGCGCCGCGATGGGCGCGACGTCCCTCGCGGCCGTCGCGCTGCTCGGCGGGATCGTCGGCCTGGGCGCCGGCATCGGCCTGATGGCCGCCGGCGCCGTCATGCGGTTCAAGGAGACCGCCGACCAGGCCGGCTCGGCAGCCAACGCCGTCAAGCAGGCCGCGACCGGCATCCGCGACGCCTTCGGCGGCGCGACCGCGAAGGGCGCCGACCTGCTCCTCGGCGGCCTCGCACGCGGCCTGGAGCGCATCACGCCGCTCGTCTCGGAGTTCACGTCCGAGTTCACCGCGATCGGCGCGGCGTCCGGCCGCGCGATCGAGCGGTTCTTCGGCCGAATCCAGCAGCTCGGCCCGGAGATCGGCCAGATGCTGCGCCAGGTCCCCGACGCGATCGGGCCGCTCGGCCAGCTCCTCGGCGACCTCCTCGCGATGTTCGTCCGGCTCGCGAACGTCGGGATGCCGCTCGTCATCGACGGGCTCCAGTGGCTCTCCGGCGCTGTGCGCGACTTCACGCGCAGCCTCACCGCCGGGCGCGTGCAGAGCGCCCTCGACCTCCTCGGCGCCGGGTTCCGCGTCATCGGCGATCTCGTCTCCGGGATCTCCCAGCAGCTCGGGCCCGTCCTGGGACCGGCCACGAAGCGGCTCGCGGGCACGCTGAGCCGCGTCGCGCGGCCGCTGGGGCAGATCGCGGGGTCGATCCTCTCCGGCCTCGTGCAGATCGCCGACGGCGCGCTGCCCGGGATCGAGAAGGCGATCAAGGCGATCGCGCCGCTCTTCAACGAGCTCGCCGACAGCGGCGTCCTCCGCACGCTCGGCCAGGTGTTCGGGACCGTCGTCGGCTACGTCGTCTCCCAGATCCCGAAGCTCGTCGACGCGCTCCGGCCGATCCAGCCGTTCATCACGAACGTCGTCGTCCCGGCCGTCAAGTTCCTCTGGGCCGCCTTCCAGACGGCGCTGCCGATCGTCATCGGCGCGATCGGCGTTCTCGCCCAGGCGCTCGGCTGGCTCGGCACGCAGGCGCCCGCCGTCGCGGAGTTCTTCGCCGCCGCGTGGGGCCGAATCTCGTCCGTCGCCTCCACCGTCGGCGGCGCGATCGCGACGGCCGTCCGCGCCGTCGTGAGCGTCATCCGCTCGATCGTCAGCGCGGTCCGCACCGCCGCGGGCGGCGTGCGCTCCGCGTTCGACGGGATCGTGAGCTTCGTGAGCGGCCTCCCCGGCCGGATCGCGAAGGCCGCCAGCGGCATGTGGGACGGCCTCAAGGCCGGCCTGGACGCCGTCGTCGAGTGGATCCGCCGGCGGATCAACGACCTCACCTCGGCCATCAGCTCCATCCCGCTGATGCCCGACATCCCCACCATCCAGGCCCCGGCTGGTGACGGAGGCCCGTTCCTCGGCGCCGCCGCCGACGCCGTCGCCGGGGCCACGAAGAAGCCGAAGCGCCGCAAGCGCGCGACCGGCGGGATGGTCGCCTACGGCGAGACGACCCTCGTCGGCGAGCGCGGCCCCGAGCTCGTGCAGCTCCCGACCGGCAGCAAGGTCACACCGGCGCACGAGACCGCCCGCCAGCTCGGCGCGCAGGCGATCACCCGCGTCATCCAGATCGTCATGCCTGACGGGCGCGTCCTCGCCGAGGCCGTCGACCGCGAGAACCTCCGCGACCTCGCCACCGCGTAGGCTGCCTCGGCCGCCGGATCGCCGCCTAGATTTGGGAGGCGTGAGCACCGCTGAGGTCCTGCAGCTCGCCGCGATCCTGGTCGCCGGGATCGCGGCGGTGATCGCCCTCTTCAACACCACGAGAGTGATCACTGAGCAGCGCCGCAACGCGCGACTCGAGGCTAAGCGTGGGGCGGCGCTCGATCTCGTGGAGTGGTTGGACAGCATGACCCTCGTGCTGCTCAGCCTGACCGAGCACCGACGCAGCATCATCGCGAAGCCCGCCGCGCCGCAGGTCGTGCGAGAGCGCTCCGAAGAACTCAACGGCGAGCACCGTAGGTCCATTGTCCGCGCGGCGTTCCTGTTCGACGACGAGCCCGACGCTCAGCGATCGCTGGGTGCGGCTCACGACCTGTTCACCGAGGCGATCGACATCCTCGCGACACCGCTTCGCATGAGTCACCAACGTCCGCTTGATGCGATCCTCGGCGACTGGGACCGCACCGTCGCCGAGGCTCGAGATGCCCTCCGCGCGGCGTGCAAGCTCGACAGCCGGACGACGCTCGGTCTCGCCTCGCCTGCCGACCCAGCGCAGATCGTCGCGAACGACGGCTAGGGGGTGGGGGGTGCCCCCCCAAAGGGGGTGCAGGGAACCGCCCAGTTCGCGTGTCTCGCGATGTGTACGCATCGAGAGGTCGAAAAAACCTCCGTCGATCGCGCACTGGTTGCGCCTCGTTTCGTGGGATTCCATTAGTGGTAGTTCCCGCCAGTTCCAGGTGTACGTTCCAGGAAGCGGTCCCCCCCAATCGACCCGATCGCGGCACCGCTCCTCACCCCCTCGGAACCGACCCCAGGACCCACGATCCCCATGAGCAAGCCCGGCCGCCGTGCGCGCCACCCCGTCGAGTCGCTGATGCGCCAGTGCGTTCACCTCGGCGAGATGCCCGACCGCGAGGACATCGCCGCCCTGAACCTCCCCGTCGAGCAGCGCGCCGAGTTCCGCGATGCCATGCACGAGGCCCTCAAGATCCGCTCGACCGGTGCTCGCGGCAAGGCCGACGTCTTCGCCCACGAGCGGGCCCACGAGATCATCGACTCCCTCCCCGCGGCCCTCCAGCACCCCGGAGCGAACCACCGCGACCCGCTCGCCGACGTCCACGACCCCGCGGGGCTCGCCGCCGCGGTCGCGGCCGTGCGGGGGTACTGAGATGCCCGACCCGACCGTCCAGGCGGAGCGCAACTCTCGCGCCCGCGTCAAGCATCGCAACCGCGTCCGAAACACGGCGAAGCTCTACGGGGTCTCCGTCGAGTCGCAGTCGGCGCCAGCCCGGCCGGCATGGACGAGCTCGCCTGGCTGTTCAAGGGGCACGAGCACGAGATCGCCGAGATCAACGAGATCGCCGAGCAGGCTCGGCGGCGCCTCGCCGACGACGAGCAGCGGCAGTTGCGTCGCATCCAGGTCGAGGCGACCGCGGACGCCGTCGAGAAGGAGTGGCGCGCGGCTGCACGCGCCGCGGCGATCGCCGAGGCCGAACGACGGATCGACGCGCGCGAGGCCGCATGACGCGCCACCACGTCCCCGGCCGACCGCTGGTCAGCGGCCTCGGCACGACCGAGGAGAGCCGCGAGGCCGAGCGCAACGCCCTGGCCGTCGCAGGGCCCGGAAGCGCCTACGCGGACGAGCTCTCCGCGCTCGCCAAGCAGGCGTACGACGAGATCTACGGTCGGGCCGAGAAGGACGGGCGACGCGACGTCGTGAACGTCTGGCAGTCCCGCCGCGACGGCACCGGGGACGAGCTCGTCGGCCGCCGGATGGTCGCCGCGCCGAGCGTCTTCGGCGCCGCCGAAGATGACGATCACGACGCCGCGCGCGAGCTCCGCGACGACGTTCGTCGCGCCCGCCGGGACCCCAACCAGCGCACGCGCGGCAACACGTTCGGATGACCGAGGTTTCGGATGGTTTCACACCATCCGATCCGCCTCAGATGGTGGTAGCTTTCCCCGTGGGATGTAGCTCATGGGTGCTCCCCGCCTGGTGACCGTCCGCCCCGGCAGCCGATACGGCCGCCGGGGCGGACTGCGTTTCAGGCCCAGACGCCGGTTCCGACCAGACGGTCCGGTAGTCGTTCTCCTGGCGCCCCGCACCCGGGACGCCCGCCACCCCTCACCAGGCGGCGACATCCCCAAAGCACCGAGGAGCACGTCGATGCCGACGACCTCACGGCCCGCACCCCCGGGCCACCGCACCACCGACCCGCGGACCACGCTCCGCAGCGGCCTCAGCCGTTCGACCACCTGCGCGCCGGTCCGGACCTCGCGCACGTCCACGCTCCGCGCCCTGGCATTCGCCGCGGGCCGCGAAGCGTGGCTCGTGACGAGCACGCGCGATCAGCTCGGCATGTCCACCGATCTGCGTTGGTCCGCGGACGCCGTCGCGCAGCTCACCGCCGCGCGACGGCCCACCGCATCGGACTTCCGCGCCACGCTCGCTAGCTTCGACCGCCTCCACCACGAGAGCGGCGCTGATCGTCGGCTCACCACCGAGCAGACCACAATCGCCCGCGCCGTCCTTGCGATGCTGCTGCGGGCTGCGCGCCGCAGCGAGCGGCAGCCGCGCCGCCGCGACCTGATCGACGCGATCCACACGCCTCGCTACCGTCGCTGGAGCCGCTCCCGCGCCGTCACGACTGCCCCGGCCCAGCGGCACGCCGTCCGCCCCGGACGTAGCGGCACGACCCGCCCCGCGCCCCGCACGGCGGGCCGTCGCGCCTCGTGCGGCAATGGCAACGGCGGATCCTCGAGCTCAGGACGAACACCAGGCGACCCAGACCCAGCGCCGTCCGGTGTCCACGGGACACGCCGGCCGGCAGTTCTGACCGTCCCGCGCCCGACCGCGCCGAACCGCGCGATCGAGGGGAGCGCCCGATGATCGAGCAGCTCCTCACGGCGACCGAGGCCGCGGCGAAGCTGCGCCTCCACCCCGTCACTCTCCGCAAGATGGCCCGCGAGGGCCGCGTCCTCGGCGCGATCCGCGTCGGTGGCCGCTGGCGCTTCGAGCCGGACTGCACGGTCGAGCCGCTCCAGCGTCCCACTGCGCCCGAGCCGGCGCCGCGGCCGCGCCCCGCCGCTCGCCGCGCCGCCGTCGGCGACGACCTCGCGGCCGCGCTCTCCGCGAACCGCCCGAGCCGGAGCAGTGAGCGATGACCCGGCCGACGCAGACCGCCCGGATCGTCCGGATGCTCGAGGTCGCCGGCCCGTCGGGGATCACCCAGCTCGACATGATGCGTCCGCTCGACGGCGGCCCGCCGATCATGGCGCTCTCGCAGCGCATCGGGGACCTCCGCCGCGCCGGAGAGCGCATCGTCGTCGAGACGATCCGGACGCCCGGAGGGGCACGCTGCGCGCGCTACCGGCTCCCCGACCCCTCGCGCGACGACTCTCCGGGTGCTACGGTGCCCGGCCACAACCCGCCCGAGACGTCCTGGCAGACGACGACGGCCCAACCCGAGGAGAACCCCCTCGTGCAGAGCAGCACCGGCGCCCACCAGGGCACCGACGACGCCCGGCCGCCCGGCGGCCGGCGATGACCGTCCCGAGCGACGCCTACCGGCGTCAGCCGCTCATGACCCGGGCCGCCGACGTGCGGCCCCAGGCCGTCCGCTGGCTCTGGGAGCACCGGATCCCGCTCGGCAAGCTCACCGTGCTCGCCGGCATGCAGGGGCAGGGGAAGAGCACGCTCACCGCGCTCCTCGCCGCCGAGGTCAGCCGTGGCGAGCTCCCCGGGGGGCTCGAGGGCGCCCCGGCCGATGTCGTCATGGTCTCCGTCGAGGACGACCCCGCCGACACCATCGTGCCCCGGCTCATCGCCGCCGACGCGGACCTCTCCCGAGTCCACCTGCTCGACATCGCGGAAGTCCCGATGCTCGCCGAGCAGCAGACCGACGGCGAGATCCCGGACGGGACGATCCGGACGGGCGTCGAGTTGCCCGGCGACGCCCGACACATCCGCGCCGTGGTCGAGCACCTCGGCGCCCGCCTCATCGTCCTGGACCCCGTCGTGGGACTCCTCGACCGCGACCACAAGTCGAT
This sequence comes from Patulibacter brassicae, assembly GCF_033949425.1. Lineage (NCBI taxonomy): Bacteria > Bacillati > Actinomycetota > Thermoleophilia > Solirubrobacterales > Patulibacteraceae > Patulibacter > Patulibacter brassicae. Next base: position 59,481 of record NZ_JAXAVX010000004.1, read on the forward strand.
CGCCGAGCAGGACGTCCGCCGCGCTCTCGAGCCCGTCCGTCAGATGGCCGCCGACCTCGACGCCGCGGTCCTTTGCGTCATGCACCCGAACAAGAGCGCCACCCGCGTCCCACTGGAGAAGATCGCCGGGTCCGGCGCGTTCTCCCAGCTCGCACGCTCGGTCCTCCTGTTCGGCGCAGACCCAGAGGACCCCGACGGCGACCGCGGGAGCCGCAAGGTGCTCACGCTCCCGAAGGGCAACCTCGCACCGCCCGGCGAGCACGCGCTCGCACTGCGCCACGAAAGCACGACCCTGCCGGCGCAGCCGGACCGCGACGTCCCAGAGATCACGACGTCACGGCTCGTGATCACCGGCGAGAGCCACGTCAACTCCCTCGACCTCACCGGCGGCGACCCCGAAGAGCGCGGCGCCCGCGGAGAGGCCCGCGAGTTCCTGCTCGGCGAGCTCTCCGACGAGCCACGGCTCGTGAAGGACCTTAAGGACGCCGCGGACGACGCGAGTGTGTCGTGGCGCTCGATCGAGCGCGCGAAGAAGGACCTCGGAGTCGTGGCGCAGCAGCGCCGCACCGGCGGCCGAATCGAGGGCTGGGAGTGGACCCTCCCCGCCTCCGACGAGCTCGCCCACAAGACCGCCAACACCGCCAACACCGCCAAGAAAACCCATCGCGAGGAAGGGCGGTCTAGCTACCCGACCACCCCTGACCCCCTTGGCGGACTGGGCGGCCTTGGCGGTCTTGGCGGGGTAGAGCAGCACACCGCGACGGGAGCCTCTCGGTGACCGGCCGGATCCTCTCGCCGCCCGCGCAGCGCCGCGACACGCGTCCGCTGGCAACCCCCGGCCGCCTGCTCCCTCAGCACCCGCCGCACCGAGCGCCGCCGCGCTCGCCCGCTGTCGATGGGGCGCCGCGCCTCACCGTTGCGGAACGCGCCGACATCGAGCGGCGGTACTTCACGTGGTGCGCCGACAAGGGGCTCGAGCCGAGCCCCGAGCACGGCGCGACCGCCAGCGAGATCGCCGCGATGCGCGACCGCTTCGCCGTCTTCCTCGCCCGCCGCCAGAAGGGCCGGCGATGACCACCACCCTCATCAACAAGGTGACCCCGGCGCGACTGGCATCGCCCGGGGTCGTGGCCCACAAGGAGAACCCCCTCATGGACACCCAGCACGGTACCGACCACCACCCCCAGACGACCGCCCCGACCCCCTCGCGCAACGACCCGCCCACCCTCCGCGAGGAGCTGGCGCGGATCGACACGCCGAGCCCGGGCGACCGCACCGGGCCGGGCCATCCGCGCCCCTTCTTCGCTCGCGAGGACGGCGCGATCGAGATCCGACTCTCTCCGACGACCTGGCGTGCGCTCGCGCACTCCGCCGCCGGCCTCTACAGCCACAGCACCTTCGGCCACGGCGGAGACTCGCGCGACTGGTTCCACAACCACTTCGACGCCGTCGGGATCGAGGACGCCAGCGCGACTCCCGCACGCGACGCCGCGATCGCCCTCGGCGCGCTCGCGTGCGACGCACGCGGCTGGCTCGGCTTCTACCTCTCCGACGGCCTCGAGCTCGCCGACGAGATCGCCGACCTGGGCGGACTCCTCGCAGAGCTCGCCCGCATCGGCACCAGCCCGTTCGGCGACCCCAGCACGCCCGACCCCGCCGCGCAGCTCGTCGCCGAGCACGAGACCCGATGAGCATCGTCACCCGAACGCGCGCCGACGGCAAGAAGGTGCACCAGGTCCGGCCGCCCGACGGAAAGGGCGGCCGGCTCCCGGCCCAGAGCTTCTACCGCCGCCGCGCCGCCGAAGAGTTCCTCGAGCTCGCCGCCGACGCCGTGAAGCTCGGACCCGCCGCGGTCGACCGGCTCTACCGCCGCACCCCGACGCTCGCCGAGTACGTCCGCGACACCTGGCTCACCCAGCACGCGATCCACCGAGCCCCGAAGACCTACGAGGAGTACGAGACCCTGCTCCGGCTGCACATCGTCCCGTGGCTCGGGGACCTCCGCCTCGACGAGTTCACCGTCGGCCGGATCAAGCGGTGGCAGTCCGAACGCCTCGCCGACGGCCACAAGCCCGGGCCGCTCAAGCGCGCCCAGATCCTCATCGGCCAGATCCTCCAGCACGCGATGGAGAACGAGATCGTCATCGCGAACCCCGTCCGCGCCGTCCCATACCCCGACGTCGCCGACCCACCCGAGGTCCGGCCGCTCGCCCCGGAGATCATCGAACGCGTCCGCGACGAACTCGACCCGTTCGACCGCTTCATCGTCGCGCTGCTCGCCTACTCCGGCGTCCGGCCCGCCGAGGCGTGCGCGCTGCGGTGGGAGCACGTCCGCGAGACCACCATCCTCGTCGAGACGCAGGCCGACCGCGAAGGCGGCGCCGGCAAGGTCAAGTCGCGAGCGTCCCGCCGGCCCGTGCGGCTCCTCGCCGCACTGCGCACCGACCTCGACGAGCAGCGCCAGGCGATCGGCGACCCGAGCCCGCTCGAGCTCCTGATCCCCCGCGGCGACGGGAAGACCTGGACCGCGACCGACTGGAACAACTGGCGCCGCCGCCGATGGCGGACCGGGTGGCTCGCCGCCGCGGCCCGCGTCGCCCGCGAGACCGGGGCCGAACCCGACGCCCCGCTCGAACCGCAACGGCCGCCCGGTCCCGGGCGTCAGCGACGGTGGCTCCCGCCCGGTCCGCGCACCGACGACGGCCGCGACGCCGCGACCCGCGCCGGCATCGACCCGCAACGCGTCCCACGCCCCTACGACCTGCGGCACAGCTTCGCGTCGCTGCTGCTCGCCGAAGGCCGCACCCTGCACGCCGTCGCCGCCCAGCTCGGCCACGGCGTCCAGATGACCGCCAACAAGTACGGGCACGTCATCGCCGAATACGAAGACCGGCCCGCCATCGTCGCCGACGACGAGATCACCGCCGCACGAGCCCGCGCCGTTGCACGCGCCGCCACGAGATCGCCACAAGCCCCCGACAACCCCACGAAGGAGACGAACGATGGACACCACAAATCACCAGTGCCAGACGGCTGATCCGAGTAGTGGGCGCGGCCCGGCTCGAACGGGCGACCTTCCGGGTGTAAACCGGATGCTCTGGCCAACTGAGCTACGCGCCCGGGGCGACGAGGGTACCGCCCGCGCGGGCACGTCGTCCGCCGTGGGACGGCGGTTGGTGTCCCGCCGGGGATGGGCTAGCCTCGGTCCGAGACCCATGTCCGACCTGTCGAAGATCGCGAAGAACCTCCAGGCGTTCCAGATGGCGATCAACGCCCACGATCGGGAGAACCCGACGCACGACGCGTACGGGATCGGCCTGTCGGCGTTCGACATGGACCGCCTCGGCCTCGACGAGGGGGAGACGATCCTCCCGGGCATCACGATCCACTGCGACGGCGGGACGTCGGGCAACTTCCGCGTCCTCTGCAACGGCGAGCACGACGAGGAGCTCGAGGAGGCCGAGGAGGAGGTCGTCGACGCCGTCGCCGTCCGCGCCGGCACCGCCGATCGCGGCGTCGGGTCCCGCGAGGTCCCGCCGCCGGACGAGTGGTAGCCCGCTGACGCGGGCCCGCCCGGCGCCTGCTCGGGCCCAGGCTGGCCCGCCCGGCGCCTGCTCGGGCCCAGGCTCGCCCGCCTGGCGCCTGCTTGGGCCCAGGCTCGCCCGCCTGGCGCCTGCTTGGGCCCAGGCTCGCCCGCCTGGCGCCTGCTCGGGCGCCGGCTCGTCCGTCCGGGCGCCGCGGTCGCGGGTCGCTCGCCGGGTCGTCTCCGGTCGACGCGCACCACCCGGGGCCGGATTCCGGATCGCCGACGCGGGGGTTCGTCGAGCGGCGTCTCGCCCGCGAGTGGCGGCGCATCAGCGGGAGGTGGGGTGCCGGTCGTCCGCGTGCGCGGGCGAGCGCACGGCGTCCCAGGCCATCGCGATCGACGTGCGAGACGTCGATCTCGCCGGCGGCCGAGGATCGAGACCGACGTTCTGCACGCATGAGGCGCGGAACGCCGTTCTCGGGCGAGAACGCGCGGCGAGCCCGACGAACCGCACGAGGCGATCCGGTGGCCGCCCCGCCGGCGTCACGGTCGGGTCCGCCCGACGACGCGACCGGCGGCGCCCGTCGGGAGGCCGGGTGGTTCCGCCCACCGGCGCGGGGTCCGCGGCAGGGCGACGACGAGGTCCCCGTCCGCCGGCCCGCCCTTCGTGCGCGGTCCGCGGTCGACGACCTCCCCGCAGAGCTCGTGGCCGTCGCCCGCGTGCGGGAGCGGGACGTCCCGGGTGGCCTGGTCCCCCGGCGTCGGTGCCCTCGGCCGCCCGTCTCGGGACACCGAGGCCCCGTCGCGGTCCCGCCCCACCGTGGACGGACATCGGCGTGCCTCGCCCGGCCGTCCCCGGACCCGCTCAGCGCGGCGCCGCGCGCCGCGCGCGGCGCCCGAGGCGGGAATCAGCTGTCGGCAGGGGCGTCGGTCGCGGCCGACGCGTCGTCCGAGTCGGTGGTGGCCGACGCGGCGTCGCCGGTCGCCGGCGCGTCCTCGGCGGGCGCCGACGGCGCGTCCTCGCCGGGGGCGGACGTCGCGTCGGGCTGCGCGTCCTCGGCGGCGGCGGACGTCGCGTCGGGCTGCGCGTCCTCGGCGGGCGCCGACGGCGCGTCGGGCTGGGCGTCCTCGGCGGGGGCGGACGGCGCGTCGAGCTGGGGGGCCTCGGTGCGCGCGGACGGCGCGTCCGGCTGCGCGTCCTCCGCAGGCGCGGAGGCGGCGTCGCCCTGGTCGGCCTCGACCGGGGCGGAGGTCGCCTCCGCCGGCGCCGCAGCGGTGGGGTCCTCGGCCGCGGGCGCGTCCTGCGCCGGCGCGGCGGTCTCGGGCTCGGTCGGCTCCGGGGCCTCGGTCTCGCCGTTGGCCTGGGCGAGCGCCGCGCGGAGCTTCGCGCCGAGCTCGCCCCCGATGCCGGACTCGCCGACGGAGTAGACGCCGCCGGGGATGCCCGGCTCGCGGCGCCGGCCGCGGCGATCGCCGCCGAAGCCGCCGTCGCGCCCGTCGCGGCCGCCCGGGCCGCCGCGGCGCTCCTGCTGCTTGCGCGGCGGCTGCGTCGCGTACTGGACGTCCTGCGGACGGGCGAGGGAGAGCAGGGCCCAGGCGGCCTTCTGCTCCTCGCCGCCGCTGCTCGTCGTATCGACGCGGCGGGCGCGCTCGGCGAAGACCTGCTGCGCGGGACGCTCGCCCTGCAGGGCCGTCGAGACGCGCGGGATGCCGAGCTGGGAGACGGCGGTGCGGACCTGCTCGCGCTGATCGGTGATGCCCGACACGGCCCGCCGCGCGACCGGCAGGATGTCCCGCGCGCGGACGGCGGCGAGGATGATCCAGGCGGCCTGGTCGTCGGTCTCCGGCTCGGCGCGGTACGCGCGGCGGCCGAACTCGCGGCCGGACGACCCCTCGCCGGCGAGGATGTCGGCGACGTCGAAGCGGCCGGCGTTCTCGACGGCCCACTCGATCGCGACGGGGTCGGGATCCATCGCGCGCAGCAGGTCGAGCCGCTGGCGCAGGAAGACCTCGTCCCACTGGAAGCGCCGCGGGCCCTGTCCACCGCCGGGACCGCCGCCACGGCGACGGCGCGAGCGGCGCCGCTTCTTCGGCTGGCCGTCGCCCTGGCCCTCGCCGCCGGCCTGCGCGCCGTCGGCCGGAGCGTCGCCCTGCGGCTGGTCGGCGCCCTCGCCGGCACCGTCGCCCTGCGGGGCGTCGCCGCCGGCGGAGCCCGTCCCGGAGGCCGTCTGGTCGTCGGCGGCCGAGGCGGCGTCGGCGGGCTGATCGCCGCCGCGGCCGTCCGCTGCCGCGTCGCCGGCGTCGGTCGGCGCGCCGCTCGCGGCGGCATCGGTCTCGCCCGACGGGGCGGCTTCCGCGGCCGGGGTGGTGCTCGCGCCGGGCTCGGTCGGCGCGGGCTCCGCGGCCGGGGCGGCGTCGCCCGACGGAGCGCCCTCGGGGACCGGGGCGGAGACGGGGTCCTGACCGCCGGCCTCCGACGGCGCGCCCGTGGCGGCCGGGGTCGCGGCGGCCGCGCCGGCGTCCGGCGCCGGAGCGTCGGCGCTCTCGGCGACCGGGGCCGCACCGGCCTCCGTCGGGGTGGGCTCGGCGCTGGCCGGTGGGTCGGCGGGGACGGCGTCGGCGCCGCCGCCCGTGACCGGAGCCTCGGGCTCCGGGGTCGACCCCTCCGGATGGATGTCTGCGGGCGCGTCCACGGGAGCCCAACGCTACCGGTCCGGCGCGTCGTCGTGCGCGCCTGCCGCCCGCGATCGGGCCCCGGCCCCGCCCGCTCCGGCGCGTCGCGGCGGGTAGGGTCGGAGCCCGTGCAGATCGGCGTCGTCGTCGCGGTTCGCGGCTTCAGTCCCTACCTCGTGCAGACGCTCGACGCGGTGCTCGGGCAGACGCTGCCCGCGACCGACGTCGTGCTCGTGGACGACGGCTCGCGCCTGCCGGTCGTCCTGCGACCGGAGCACGCCGCCCGGGTGCGCGTGCTGCGCCTCGACCGGCCGACCGGCCCGGGCGCCGCGCGCAACGCCGGGATCGCCGCGCTGCGCGACGAGGTCGACCACGTCGCGTTCTGCGATCACGACGACGTGTGGGGGCCCGGCCACCTCGCTGCGCACGCCCGCGCGGGGGCGCGGCACCCGAGCGCCGCGATCCTCAGCGGCGACACCGAGATCATCGGCGCCGACGACCGGCCGACCGGCGAGGCGTGGCGGTCGCTGCACCACGGGCTGCACCGCTCCGACCTCGTGCTGCCGCTGATCTACGAGCTGCACCCGCTCTGCACCTCGGCGACCGTCGTGCGGCGGGCGGAGCTCGAGGCCGTCGGCGGCTTCGACGAGTCGCTCCCGCAGGCGGAGGACCTCGACCTCTGGCTGCGGCTGCTGGAGTCGGGCAGCGACCTCGTGAGCGTCCTCGGCGCGACGGTCCGCTACCGCCGCCACGCGGCGGGGCTCACCCACGACGTCGGGACGCTGGCGGAGGCGCTGCACCGGGTGCACGTCGCCCACGCCGACCACGTCCCGGACCGCGTCGTGCGTCGCGCGGGCGCCGGGCACCTGCGCGCGCTCGCGACCGCGCTCGCCCGCGCGGGCGACTACGGCGGCGCGCTGGAGGCGATGGAGCGGGCCGCCGACCAGCTGCCGCCGACACCGGTCGAGCGGGTGAAGACCGTGCTCCTGCGCCTCCCCGCGCTGCGCGGCTGCATCGGCCGCCGCGCGCCGTACCCCGGTCGCTGAGCGCCCCGGCCCGCGAGGTCGTCCGGCCGGGCCACACGCCCGCGGCGATTCGTGCATACTTCTCGTTCCCCAGGGGGCGTAGCTCAGTTGGTTAGAGCGCCGGCCTGTCACGCCGGAGGTCGCGGGTTCGAGCCCCGTCGCTCCCGCTCCAAGGGACTTCTCGAAACCCCGCCACGAGCGGGGTTTCGTCGTTCCCGGGCCGCCCGCGACCTCCTTCGACTCGGCCCGCCCGCCCGAGCCCCGTCGCTCCCGCTCCAAGGGACTTCTCGAAACCCCGCCACGAGCGGGGTTTCGTCGTTCCCGGGATCACCCGCGACCTCCTTCGACCCGGCCCGCCCGCCCGAGCCCCGTCGCTCCCGCTCCAAGGGACTTCTCGAAACCCCGCCACGAGCGGGGTTTCGTCGTTCCCGGGCCACCCGCGACCTCCTTCGACCCGGCCCGCCCGCCCGAGCCCCGTCGGCCCGCGTCGTCGCCGCGCGGGGTCTCCGCGACCCGGAGTCGAGCGGCTGTGCGAGGGTCCACGGCGTGTCCCCCGCACGTCCGGTCCCCCGCCGGCGGCTGCTCGTCGCCGCCACCCTCGTGATCCTCCTCGTCCTCGCGGCATGGCTCGTCTTCGGGCGCGACACCGACCGGCTCGAGGCCTTGCGCGACCTTCCGGCCGTCGAGCGGGTCGCCGAGGACGGGAGCGCGGTCGACGTCGTGCTGCGGCCCGGTGCCCGCGAGCGGGACGTCGTGGCGGCGCTCGACGCCCTGCCCGACGACGTCCGCGGCGGGGCGCTGCGCCTCGGCCGCGCGACCCTGCGCTTCGACGGTCGCGGTACGACCGTCGAGGAGGTGGCGCCGGCGCTCGTCGCCGCCGCGCGGCTGCGCGGCCGCGCCCAGGCGATCGAGCTGCGGGGCGGCTCCGGGCGCACCCGGGTGGAGGCCTCGGTGGCCCGCCGGTCCCGCGCCGCCGCGGTCGCCCGCGAGCTGCTCGACCGGCTCGCGCCCGCCGGCGCGCCCGCGCTGGGCAGCGTCGACGTGCTCGAGGTCGCCCTCCAGGGCACCCTGCAGGGCGATGAGGCCGTCGTCATCGGCGACGTCGGGACCCAGCGCCCCGGTCCCGTCCGCGCGGCGCTCGCCGCGGCGAGCAGCGCGACGCTGGCCCGGCGCGAGCCGGTCGTGCGCGCGTACGCCGCCGGCGTCGAGCTGCGCGTCGGCGCCTCCGGGATCGCCGATGTCGGGCGCGCCTGGCGCGGGGTCGCCTCCGCCGTCCCGCGCGATCGCCGGTCGATCATGCTCTACGTGGAGCTGCCCGACCGCGGCGACGGCACCGGCCTCGGGGATCGGTCCGGGAAGCGGTTCCCGGCGCTCAGCGGGACGATCGGTGCCGACCCGGACCGCGCCCTGGCGGCGCTGCGGGCGCTCGGCCCCGACGCCGAGCGGCCGTTCGCGCAGCCCGACCTCGGGTACGTCTCCGGGCGCCTGCCGGACGCCGCCGAGGCGCGGCGCGCGATCGCGGCGCTCGACCGGCTCGGGGCGCGGCGCCTCGACATCGCCTGGCCGGCGCCCGACGACGCGCCGGGGACGTCGTCGGACGACCGGCAGGACGTCGAGCTCGACGACGACCCCGCGACGGTCGCGGCGCTCGTGGCGGGGGTCGCCCGCGCCCAGGCGGCCGGGATCCCGAGCATCCGCTGGCAGAGCCAGACCGCCACGGGGTTCCCGCGGCTGACCCTCGCGCGTCGACGCGGCGTCGCGGCGACGACGAAGCTGGCGGACCGACCCGCGCAGCTGCGCCGGACCGCGCGCGCGATCCGCGCGATCGGCTGGCCGGGGACGGCGACCTTCGAGGTTCTCCTCGGCCCCGGGTCGTGCTCGAACACGCCGAACGCCCAGGCGGTCGTCCGGATCACGAGCACGAGCGACGGGCGCGCGCGGAAGGCCGAGCAGGGCGCCGCGTGCACCGACGACGCCGTCATCCGGGCCGCTCGCCGCGCCTGGAACGCCACCGCCCGCTGACGACCGTCGCCCCGAGGCGCACCACCATTCGCTGGCGCGCGCCGCCGGTCGCGGCGCCGCCGGGAACCGGGTCAGGCGAGCCGCAGCGAGCGACCGAGGATCTCCCGCATGATCTCGTTCGCGCCGCCGTAGATCCGGCTGACGCGGGCGTCGGCGTACGCGCGGGCGATCGGGTACTCGCTCATGTACCCGTAGCCGCCGAAGAGCTGCAGGCAGCGGTCGGTCACCCGACCCTGCAGCTCGGTGCACCAGAGCTTCGCCGCGGCCGCCGCCTCGACGCTCAGCTCGCCGCGCTCCAGCTCGTCCATGCAGCGCTCGAGGAACGCCTGGCCCACGGCGAGCTCCGTCGCGCAGTCGGCGAGCACGAAGCGCGTGTTCTGCAGGGCGCCGATCGGGGCGCCGAACGCCTCCCGCTCGCGGACGTAGTCGATCGTCCACGCGATCGCGGCGCGCGCGTTCGCGACGCCGGCGACGGCGATCGACAGGCGCTCCTGCGGGAGGTTCGCGGTGAGCTGGGCGAAGCCCCGCCCCTCCTCGCCGAGCAGGTTCTCGACCGGCACGCGCGCATCCTGGAAGAAGAGCTCGGCGGTGTCCTGGCTGTGCAGGCCGATCTTCTCGAGCTTGCGCCCGCGCGAGAACCCCGGCGTGCCCTCCTCGATCATCACGAGGCTCAGCCCGCGGTGGCGCTCGGACGGGTCGGTCTTCACCGCCGTGATCACGAGGTCGGCGTGGATGCCGTTCGTGATGAACGTCTTCGCGCCGTTGACGACGTAGTGGTCGCCGTCGCGGATCGCGCTCGTGGCGATGCCGGCCAGGTCGGAGCCGGTGCCCGGCTCGGTCATGGCGACCGCGAGCACGATGTCGCCGCTGACGACGCCCGGCAGCCAGCGCTCGCGCTGCGCCTCGTCGCAGTACTCCAGGAGGTACGGCAGGCAGACGTCGTTGTGCAGCGTGAAGCCGACGCTCACGCCGCTGGCGCCGATCCGCAGCGCCTCCTCGGCGATGATCGCGTTGAAGCGGAAGTCGTCGACGCCCGCGCCGCCGTATTCCTCGGGGACCTGGAGGCCGAGGAACCCGCCCTCGCCCGCCAGCCGGTAGAGCTCGCGCGGGACGATCCCCTCCCGCTCCCACTCCTCGACGTGCGGCTGCACGTGCCGCGCGAGGAACGTCCGGAAGCTCTCCCGGAACGCCTCGTGCACCTCGCCGTAGCTCGGCGTCCCGACCATCGCCAGCGCGCTCATGGCGCGACGATACCCCAGCGATCTCCGTGGTACTGGGACGGGGTGTCGTCACCCCCGGTCGGGGGTCGGCCGGCCGGTCGACCCGACCCTGCGGCGCGGCTCAGACGCCGGCGCGCTCCCAGTACGGCCGGCGGACCTCGTCCTTCAGGAGCTTGCCGGTCGGCGTGCGCGGCAGGGACGCCACGACGTCGACGCCGCGCGGGCGCTTGAAGCCGGCCAGGCGCTCGCGGCACCACGCGACGAGCTCGTCGGCGAGCTCGGGCGACTCGACCGCGCCGTCGCAGAGCTGCACGACCGCGCGGACCGCCTCGCCGAGGTCGTCGTCGGGGACGCCGATCACCGCCACGTCGGCGACCGCGGGGTGCGCCTCGAGGACCTCCTCGACCTCCGCGGGGTACACGTTCACCCCGCCGGAGATGATCGTGTGGCTCTCCCGTCCGGCGAGGAAGAGGAACCCGTCCTCGTCGACGTGACCGAGGTCGCCGATCGTCGTCCAGCCGCGGTCGTTGCGCGCGCGGCGGGACTTCTCCTCGTCGCCGTGGTAGCGGACGGGGTCGGTCCCCGCGAACCAGATCCGCCCCACCTCGCCGGGAGGCAGCTCGACGCCGTCGGCGTCGGTGACGTGGATCTCGCCCTTCAGCGCGCGCCCGACCGTGCCGGGGCGCTCGAGCGCCTCCTGCGGCGAGACGTGCGTCTGGCCGTAGCCCTCGCTGGCGCCGTAGTACTCGTGGACGATCGGCCCGAGCCACGCGAGGGCCTCCGCCTCCAGCTCGCGGGCGCAGGGCGCGCCCGAGGTCACGACGACCCGCAGGCTCGAGAGGTCGTGGCGCGCCCGGACCTCCTCCGGCAGCCGCAGGAGCCGGCGCAGCATCGTCGGCACGACCTGCAGGTGCGTGACCCGCTGCTCCTCGACGACCCGCAGCAGGTCCTCGGCGTCGAAGCGCGGCAGCGACACGACGGTCCCGCCGAGCATCTGGACGATGAGGAGGAACGTGAACGGCGCCGCGTGGTAGTTCGGCGCGGGGGAGAGGAAGACGGCCTGCTCGTCGATCCCCATCCGCTCCACGAGCGGCCCGAGCCGCGGCGGCGCGTCGGCGGGGTGCAGGTCGCGCAGCGGCTGGCGGATGCCCTTCGGCCGGCCGGTCGTGCCGGAGCTGTAGAGCATCCGCGCGCCGAGGCGCTCGTCGGCCAGCGGCGCCCCGTCGACGGCGCGCAGCCGCGCGTCGAGCTCCTCCGCCACGAGGATCGACGTGCGCAGCCCGGCGATCGCGACGGCCTCCTCGACCGCCGGCGCGCAGCGGCGCGAGGTGACGATCGCCGCCGGCGCGCAGTCCCCGAGGACGTAGCCGAGCTCGGTCGCGGTGAGGTGCCGGTTCAGCGGTGCGACGTAGAGCCCGGTCCGCATGCCGGCCCACATGGCGGTGGCCCACTCGAGCCGGTTCTCCAGCACGATCGCGAGCGTGTCGCCGCGCGCGGCGCCGAGCTCGCGCAGCAGGCGGGCGAGCCGGCGCGAGGACCGCTCGAGCTCGCGGTACGTCGTGCGGGGCCCGTCCGACATGACGAGCGCGGGGTGGTCGGGTCGCGTCTGGGCGTGAACGGCGGGGTACACGGGCGCCTTCGGGTCGTGGCCGGGCACGTCGATCGTCGGCGCCGGGGCGCGGCCCGCCTACGGCCTGCGTCGACAGACGCCGAGGCCGCCGTTGTCCCGCGGGGAGCGCCGCCCGCGCTCTATCCCCTCGGGAGCACCGGGCGCGCGCTTGTCGGTGCGACGCGGTTGGCGCGCGGAGTCCCAGCGGCGAGCGTGGGAGCACGATGGCGACCACCACGCACGACGTCGACCTCATGGACCTCGACGCGTTCGTCGCGGGGCGCGAGCACGAGCTGTTCGCGCGCCTGCGCGACGACGCGCCGCTGCACTTCAACGAGGAGCCCGGCGGTCGGGGGTTCTGGTCGTTCACGCGCTACGAGGACGTGAAGTGGGCCGCCGGCGACCCGCAGCGGTTCTCCAGCGCCGGCGGGACCCAGATCCAGGACCGGCGCGCCGAGGGCTCGGGCACGCCGTCGATGCACAACATGGACGCGCCCCGGCACAAGGAGCTGCGCCGGATCGTCGTGGACCGCTTCACCCGCAAGGGGGTCGAGGCCCACGCGCTGGCGCGGGCGCACGACGTCGTCGACCGGCTGCTGGACCGCGCGCTGGAGCACGGCGAGGGCGACCTCGTCGAGCTCGTCTCCGAGCAGCTGCCGCTGCAGGTCTTCGGCACGTGGCTCGGCGTCCCGGCGCAGGACCTGCACCACGTCGTGCGGTGGGTGAACGTCCTCGGTGGACAGGAGGACCCGGAGTACGTGGCCGACGCCGACGAGGTCGAGCGCTCGCGGCAGGAGCTCTTCGGCTACTTCAGCGAGCTGACGGAGGAGCGCCGCGCGCGGCCGCAGGACGACCTCGTCTCCGCCCTCGTCCACGCCCGTCCGGGCGGCGAGGCGCTGCGGGTCGACGAGCTGCTGCCGTACTACGTGCTGCTCATGTTCGCGGGCAACGACACGACCCGGAACCTCGTCACCTGGGGGGCCATCGACCTGCACGAGCACCCCCACGAGCGCGCGGCCCTGGACGGCGCGAGCGACGCCGAGCTCGGGCTGCTCATCGAGGAGATGCTGCGGCTCGCCTCGCCGATCTACTGCATGCGCCGTACCGCGACCGAGGACGTGGAACGCTACGGCCGGACGATCCGCGCGGGCGAGAAGGTCGTCCTCTGGTTCGCCTCCGCCAACCGCGATCCGCGCGTGTTCGACGACCCCGAGCGCTTCGACGGGCGCCGCACGCCGAACAAGCACCTCGCGTTCGGCTGGGGCAGCCATTTCTGCCTCGGCTCCCACCTCGCCCGGATGGAGACCGAGGTCCTGCTGCGGCGGATCGCCGCGCGCGGGATCCGGATCGAGGTCACCGGCGAGCCGGACCGCCTGCGCTCGAACTTCGTGCGCGGCATCAAGCGCCTCCCCGTCCGGTTCCACGCATGAGCGCGCCGGAGACCCTGTCGGGACCGGCCGCCGGGACGCCGGACCTGCCCGGCGACGTCACGACGCTGCCGGTCGGCGGCGACTGGGTCGCCCTGCCCTCCGCCGGCGCGATCCTCGTCGAGGACCCGAGCCTCGAGCGGCCGATCGGCAGCGTCCCCGCGGTCACGGCCGAGGGCGTGGACCGGGCCGTGCGCGCCGCGCACGCGGCGGCTCCGGGGTGGGCGGCGTGGCCGGCCGACGCACGGGCCGGGGTGCTCGAGCGGATCGCGGACGGGCTGGAGGCCGACGCCGAGGCGCTCGCCCTGCTCGTCGCCCGGGAGGTCGGGACCCCGGTGGCGATCGCCGCCGCCGTCCAGGTCGCCCTCCCGGTCGCGGTGCTGCGGCGCGCCGCCGGAGAGGCGCGCGCGCTCGTCCAGGACGAGCCGGCCGGCGCGGCGCGGGTGTCCTACGAGCCGGCCGGGGTCGTCGCGGCGATCACGCCCTGGAACTTCCCGCTGCACCAGATCGCCGCGAAGGTCGGCTTCGCCCTGGCGGCCGGGTGCGCCGTCGTGCTGAAGCCGAGCGAGGTCGCGCCGTTCAACGCGCTGGCGCTCGCCGGGATCGCCGCACGGGCCGGCCTGCCGCCCGGCGTCCTGAACGTCGTCACCGGCACGGGGCCGGAGGCCGGCGAGGCGCTCGTCGGGCACCCGCTCGTCGACGTCGTGTCGCTCACCGGCTCGGTCGGCGCGGGCCGGCGCGTGGGCGCGATCGCCGGCGACGCCCTCAAGCGCGTCGCGCTCGAGCTCGGCGGCAAGTCCGCGAGCGTCGTGCTGGAGGACGCCGACCTCGAGCGGGCGGTGCGCCACGGCATCGGCCGCGGGTTCCTGAACTCCGGCCAGGCGTGCAACGCGGCGACGCGGATCCTCGTGCCCCGCGACCGGCTGGCGGAGGCGGAGGAGATCGCCGCCGACGAGACCGGGCGGCTCGTCGTCGGCCCTGCCCTCGACGCGGCCACGACGATGGGCCCGGTGGTCAGCGCGACGCGCTGGGCCGAGACCCGCCGCCGCCGGCGCCAGGGGCTCGACGTCTCCGCCGACGACCTCGTGCGCAAGGCGCTCTTCGGCGCCGACGACGGCGACACGCTGCGGCGGCTGGAGTACGACCCCGACCTGCACCACCTGGCCCTCGCGCTGCCGCCGACGCTCGACGAGGCCGAGGTCGCCCGCCTCGTGAGCCGCGCGCGCCTGCATCTGCGCGCGCGCAGCGTGACGATGCGCCACGACGGCGGCTGGGTCGTCTGGCTCGGCAGCGACGGCGCGCCGGAGTCCGCGGCGATCGAGGAGGTCGAGCGGCTCATGGACCAGGAGGAGGCGGTCGGCCGCAGCGAGGTCTCGCCCGGCATCGCCGGCTTCCGCCTCGTGCACCGCGAGGCGCTCGACGCCCGTCGGGTCGGCGTCCTGCGCGGCGGGAGCGGCCTCACGCGTCACCGCGACGTCGCGTTGCTGGCGGTGCTCTGCGCCGACAGCGCGCGGGCGCGGGCGCTGGCGCGGGCCGAGCTCGGACCGCTCGCGGTCGACGACGAGGTCACCGAGCGGCTGCGCGAGACGCTCACGGCGTACCTCGCCCACGGCGAGTCCCACGTCGCCGCGGCGCAGGAGCTCTTCGTGCACCAGAAGACGGTGAGCTACCGCGTGCGGCAGGCCGAGCAGCTGCTGGGCCGCAAGGTCAGCGAGCGGCGGGTCGAGCTCGAGGCCGCCCTGCTCGTGCACCGCGCCTTCAACGGCGACGTCTGATCGGGCCCGGATCCGGGCGCCGGCGGCCGCGGCACGTTCGCGCCGCCGGCCCTGTCGAGGATCCCGCCTCGGCCGGCGACGCGAGCAGCCCGCGCGGGCCGCACGGGTGCGGCCCGGAGGATCGTGAGGGCGCGTCGCCCGGGGCCGGCGCGGCGTGACGCCGCGCCCGCCCCGGGGCGCGTCAGGCGCGCGTGATCTCCGGCGCCGCGGCGAGGCCGAAGGTCCGCAGCTCGGCGAGGAGCTCGCGGTGGCCGAACGCCTGGCAGCCGGACGCGAAGCCCGCCTGCAGCGGCGCGCCCTGCAGCAGCCGGTAGGCGCCATAGGCCTGCATGAGGCCGGTCTGCTTGTAGTTGCAGGCGCCCCGGATGAGGACGTGGGCGCGCCCGAGCGGGCCCGTGGCGTGGACGGAGTCCAGCGAGCGGTTCACGCGCTGGTTCTCGCGCGGCGGCATGCCCGACTGCATCTTGTCGGCCTCGGCCTTCAGCGCCGGGCCCTGTTGCTCCGGCGGCAGCTTGCTGATCTCCGTCGCCACCGCGCCGGCCATCTGGATGATGCCGTTCATGAGGTTGCGGTCGAAGAGGCCGCCGAGCACGCGGCAGTTCGCGACGCGGTGGTCCTGCTGGAACCAGACGGGGTGCGACGTGCCGCCCCACGGCAGCGAGAGCGCGAGCTCGTGCTGGCCCGGGACCTGCAGCTCGGTGCCGCCGGCGACCTCCCACGGCACGAGCTGGTTGGCCTCGAGGTAGTGGGCCGGCTCGAGGAGGTTCGTGAAGATCGTCTGAGTCGACGCGTACGTCGGGAAGCCCTTCCAGAGCACGAGGATGTCGAGCGAGTCCAGGCCCGGCTCCTCGAGCGCGATCTGGGCGGCGATCTCGCCCGTCGTGTACATCTGCGCGATGCCGGGGGAGAGGAGGAGGTTCGCCTCGGCGAACTGCGCGCCCCAGCGGTCGCGGGCGTCGAGCACCCAGTTCTGCTCGCCCGTCGTGTCGAGGTAGTGCGCGCCGGTCTTCAGGCAGGCCTCGACGACCTCGGGGCCGAGCTCGGCGAACGGGCCGACGGTGTTGCAGACGACCTTCGCGCCGTCGAAGAGCTCGGTCAGCGCCTCGACGGTGTGGTCGACGGCGGCGACCTCGTACTCGGCGTTCTCCATGCCCGGGATCGCCTCGACGACCTGGCGCACCCGGTCGGCGTTGCGACCCGCCGCGATGAACGGGATGTGGTACTCGCGGAGGTACTCGGCGATGAGGCGGCCGGTGTAGCCGCTCACGCCGTAGACGACGACGGGGTGCTTGCTCATGGCGGCGATGCTCTCCGCGGCCGCGGCGCGGCGTCTTGTGCGATTCCGGGCGTCGGGTCGTCGGGGGGTGTCGGGTTCCGAACGTCGCGCCGCTGGTGGGCGAATGCCCCCGACGACGCCGGATCGGGCGGCCTAGAGTGCGCCATGGCCACGAGTCTGCCCGCCGGCCTGCGGCCGCCGACCTCCTCGCGCGCGTCGGTGGCGTGGCTGCGGCCGGTCCCCGACGGACCGCCCCCGGCCGAGGGGCCGTCGCCGCGGACGCGGGCGCTCGCGTCGACCGTCGACGGCACCGCCCTGGCCACTGCGGTCGTCGGCACGATCCTCGACGAGGTCTTCCCCGACCGGCGCGACGACCTCGCCTTCCGCGACGCGCTCGGCTCGTGCGTGGGCGAGAACGTCGCGGCGATCCTCGACCTGCTCCGCGGGCAGACGACGCTCGGGGCGATGGAGCCCCACCGGGCGCTGCGCTTCGCCGACCTCGCGGCCGAGCTGCACATCCCCGTCAGCGTCCTCGAGCGGACCTACTGGGTCGGCGTCGCGCGGCTCTGGCAGGCGTGGCTCGACGTCGTCGTCGCCGACCGGCCCGAGCCCGACGCGCTCCAGGGCCTGCTCGGCGGTCCCACGGCCGTCGTCTTCGCCTACGTCGACCGCGTCCTCTCGGCGGTCATCCCGCGCTACCACCGGCGTCGCGACGAGCTGGCCCGGCGCAGCGACCACCTGCGCCGCGAGACGCTCGAGACGATCGTCGACGGCCACGGCGAGGCGGATCCCGACGCGCTGGAGGCCTGGGAGCGCACGCTCGGCTACCGCCTGCGCGGCGCGCACCTGGCGCTCGTCGTCGACCTCGACGCCGACCGGTCGCTGCCTGCCCTCGTCGGCGAGCTGCGCACCGCCTCGCGCGCGACGGCGAGCGTCTGCCGCCAGGAGGGCGCGCGCAGCTGGACGATCTGGCTCGGCCACCCGGAGGGGTTCGAGGAGGACCGCCTCGCGGCGCTGCGCCGCCGCCTCGAGCAGCTCGTCGTGCGGGTGGCGGTCGGCGAGCCGGGCACGCGCCTGACGGGCTTCCGCCGCAGCCGCGAGCAGGCGCTGCAAGCCGCGCGCGTGCAGCGCGCGGTGGGCGGCCTCGAGGACGGCACCCCGATCAGCTGGTACGCCGACGTCCGGCTCGAGTCGCTGCTGCTCGCCGACGAGACCGCCGCGCGGCGCTACGTCGCCGAGGAGCTCGGTCCGCTGGCCGCCGACGACGAGCGCTGCGAGCGGATCCGCGACACGCTCCTGGCGTGGCTGGGCAGCGGCAGCCAGGCGGCCGCGGCCGCGAC
Organism: Patulibacter brassicae; assembly: GCF_033949425.1. NCBI lineage: Bacteria > Bacillati > Actinomycetota > Thermoleophilia > Solirubrobacterales > Patulibacteraceae > Patulibacter > Patulibacter brassicae. The sequence goes on from NZ_JAXAVX010000004.1 coordinate 77,374, forward strand.
CCTCGGCCTGCACGAGAACACCGTCCGGCACCGGATCCGCCAGGCCGAGGCGCTCCTGCCCGACGTCCTGGCGCAGCGCCGCACCGAGCTGCAGGTCGCCCTGCGGCTCGCGCGCGTGCTCGGCGCCTGACGCCGGCGCCTCAGCGCGAGGGCAGGCGGGAGCCTCAACAGGCTTCGGCGAGCGCCTCGGCCGGCTGGGCGCGGGGTACGCTCCGCCGGTGCCCGACAGCAGCCAGGCGCGAGCAGGAGCGCGGCGCCGCGCCGGGACCCGGCGCGACCTGCTCGACGCGACGGTCCGGCTGCTCGACGCGGGGGCGTCCCACGCGACCCTCTCGATCGCCGACATCTCGCGCGAAGCGGCGGTCTCGCGCGCCACGTTCTACGGCCACTTCCGCGACCGCACCGAGCTCATCGTCGCGCTCGCGGAGGACCAGATCGCCTGGCTGACGGTCGCCGGTCGGCCGGCGCCGCCGCTGGCCGACCCCGAGGCGGCGCGCCCGCTCTCGCGCGAGGCGGTGCGCGGATCGGTCGCGACCCTCGTCGCGGGCTGGCAGGAGCGGCGCCCGGTGCTCTCCTCGATCATCGAGGTCGCCGAGCACGACGCCGCGATCCGCCGGCTCTGGGTCGGGGGGATCCACGAGGTCGCCGAGGTCGCCTGCCAGGTCTTCGTCGGCCACTGGCGGTCCGGCGGGGGCGAGGCGCCGGACGACGCGCTCGTCGTCTCCGAGGCGCTGACGTGGATGATCGAGCGCTCGTGCCACCAGATGCTCTCGGGACGCACCGAGCCCGAGCAGGTGGTCGACGCACTGACCGAGATCGTCTGCCGGGTCGTCGGCGTCGACTGACCGTCCCGCGTCCGGCGGAGCGCTCGGCGGCCCCGCGGCCGGGCGCGGGCGCGTGCTGTTCGTCGGGGTCGGCCGTCCGCGCGGCGCGACCTCGACGATCTTCCCGTCCTTCGTGCGGTTCGTCGGTCTCGAGCGGCGGGGCGGAACGAGACCGACGGTCGCCGGGAGCGCCTCGCGCCGCGCCGGTGGCGCTCGCCGCGCCGCCTCGGCCACGCCGCCGGTGTCGTCCGCTGTCAAATGAATACGACATGTTGTACAAAACGCAGGATGAGCGCTGCGCCCGATCGTCCCCGCGTCTTCGTCGTCGGGGCCGGACCCTCCGGTCTGACGGCGGCGCACCGCCTCCGCGCAGCCGGGTATCACCCCGTCCTGCTGGACCGCCGCGACCGCGTCGGCGGCCAGATCCACACGCATCGCGAGGCCGGCTACCTCATGGAGGAGGGCGCGACGCTGCTGCCCTCCGCGTACCGGCCGGTGCTGCGGATCGTCGAGGAGCTCGGGCTGCAGGACGCGCTGATCCCGGCCGGCTCGCGCGTCGGCTTCGCCCGCGACGGCGCGATCCACGAGTTGCGCTCCGAGGCGCTCTTCCGCGACGCCGCGCGCAGCCCGCTGATCGGGCCGGCCGCGAAGCTCGCCCTCGCCCCGCTCGGCCTCGTCAACGCGCGGATCGCGAAGCACCTGAACTACGAGGACCTCTCGAGCGCCGCGGCGTGGGACCGCGAGACGCCGCGCGAGTTCTGCGCCCGGCACCTCGGGATGTCCGGCGACGCCTACGACTACGTGATCGACGCCACCGTCCGCGGCGTCCTCGGCGTCCGCAGCGACACGATCTCCGTCGTCGAGCTGTTCTTCATGATCAACAACATCCTCGGCACGACCCTCTTCGCGTTCCGCGACGGGTACTCCGCCTACGTCGCGGCGCTCGCGGCCGGCCACGAGGTGCGGCTCGGCGCGACCGTCCACGAGCTCGTCGAGATCGCGGACGGCGTGCGGATGACGTACGCCGACGCCGACGGCGAGCACGTGGAGGAGGGCGCGGCGGCCCTCGTGACGATCCGCGGCGACCGGATCCCCGACCTCCTGCCGGGCTACTTCGACGATCCGTCGTGCGCAGCGTTCCTGCGCGGCCTGCGGTACACGAAATGCGTCGTGATGAACACGGGCGTCACGACGCCCCCGGCCGGGGTGCGGGCCTCGGTGACGAACGTCCCGGAGTCGATCGAGCCGGGCGTCATGGGCTTCACCTGCGAGCACAACAAGGCGCCGGGGCGCGCGCCGGCGGGCAAGGGGCTGCTCTGCTTCCTCTCGATGACCGAGGACGCCGAGCGGCTCGTCGCCGAGGACGACGACACCGTTCGGGAGTGGTTCCTGCGCGGCGCCGAGCGGATCCTCCCCGGCGTGTCCGACACCGTCGACTACACGCGGATCGCGCGCTGGGACGAGGTCATCGTCTACTCGCGTCCCGGCCTGTACCGCGCGCTCGGCGACTTCGTCCGCCGCCGGCCGCGCGGGACGCGGATCGAACTCGGCGGCATCTTCTGGTCCTCGTCGAACATCTGCACCGCGACGAGCGCCGGCGAGCGGGCCGTCCGCGACCTGCTGCCGGTCCTGCGCGCGGGCACCGGCGCGTCCACGCTGGCCTGATCGCGTCCGGCCGCGAGCGCGCCCCCGAGCCCCGCGCCGTCCTTCGCGCGCCTCCGGCCGCGGGCCCGGTCCCCGAGCGCCGTGGCGCGACCGGCGTCCGGCGGACGTCCGGCACGGACGGCGGGCGGCGTCCGGCATCCTCCGGCGGGTGGCGCGCCGCTCCCCCCGCCGGCTCCTGCTCGTCCTCGGGACGCTGCTCGTCCTGCTCGCCCTGCCCCTGCAGCACCTCCATCGCACGACGCAGGAGGACCGCGTCCGCGCGCACGCGACGGCGCTGCTCGACGAGCCGGCGGTGCGCGACGCCCTGGAGCGCGAGGCGCTCAGCAGCGCGACGCGCCAGATCGCCCGGGCGAGCGGCCTGCCGGCCGAGCAGGTGCGGCAGGCGATCGCGCCGCTGGCCACCCGGGTCCTGCGCTCCTCGGCCTTCGAGCGCGCGTGGCGCGGCGCGGCCGTCCGCGCGGTCCGGCGGACCCTCGACGCCGACGACCGGACGATCCGGTTCACGGTCGGCGACGTCGTGACCGCGATCGAGGAGGACGGCGGTCGCCTGCCGCCGGTGCTGGAGCCCTACCGCGCCGACGCCGATCGGCTGACCGTCGTGACGTACGAGCGCAGCGCGAGCGCGGCCCGCTGGAGCGGGCGCGCGGCCGACGTCGCCGCGCTCGGGTGGCCGATGCTCCTCGCCGGCCTGGGGCTGCTGGGGCTCGCGGTCGTCCTCGCTCCGGGGGCTCGGTCGCTCGCGCTCGCCGGCCTCGGCGCGCTCGTGGCGGGCGGCGTCGTGCTCGTCGCGGAGCGCCTCGGACGCGCCGCGGTCGAAGGCGCCGCGGAGGGGACCGGCGACCAGGAGGTCGCGCGCGTCGTGTGGGACGAGCTCGTCGGCGGCCTGTGTCCGGTCGCGGCGGCGGTGGCCGGCGCGGGGCTGGCCGTGCTCGTCCTCTCGCGCCTCGGGCGGCGGCGACCGGTCAGCGCGGGCAGGTCCAGCGCACGGCGCTGAGCGAGCGGCGCTTCACGATGAGGCTGATCCCTCGTCGGCGCGCGTCGGCGCACGAGCGCAGGCCCGCCCGTCGGTACTCGATGGCCAGCACCGGCCGGCCGCGGCGCACGAACGGCGCGTAGGCCCCGCACTCGCGGTACCGGAAGCAGCTCTCGACGACCGCGCCGTCGAACCAGTCCACGAGCCGGGGGACGAGGGAGCCGGTGTTCTTCAGGACGACGGCGAGGCCCTGGCGGTGCGCCTCGTCGGCGATCGCCCGGTCGAACCGCACCTGGTCGTCGGCGGAGATCGGGAAGCCCGTCGGGTTCTCGTGCCCGTTGACGTTGTCGGGGTCGACGCCGTCGAAGCCCTTGCGGGCGCAGGTCGCGATCCGGTCGCGCATGATCGGCAGCAGGACGTCGAGCCGGCGGACGTCGAGCCACCGCTCCTGCGGCCAGCCGTCGTAGACCTTCCCGACGACGGCCGCCGGGAAGCGGTCGGCGTCGGCGCGATAGGACTCCGTCGAGCCGGCCGAGAAGTAGCCGAGCACCCGGTGCCCACGGCGCCGCAGCGTCCGCACGGTGGTCGCGGACGCCTCGTCGCAGTCGAGCTCGACGATCGGCGCCGCGACGCGCGTCACCGTGCGGCCAGCGAGCTGGATCTGCCACGGGCGGGTCGTCGTGCGCGGGGTCCAGCAGCCGTCGCAGGCGACCGGTCGCTCGGCCGCGAGCGCCGGTGCGGGCGAGCGCCCCAGCAGCCCGGCGAACGCCGTCGCGGCGAGGAGCAGGAGGACCGGGAACGGCACGCGACGCACGCGACGATGGTGGCGTGCGCGGCCCGCGCGCGCCAGCGGGCTCACCCGATCGTCGACGGGCGGGCCTCCGTCGCGCGGGCGCGACGCGCGGAGGCGTGGGCGACGATCGCGGCCCGCAGCGCCACCGCGCTGGCGCTCGGGCGACGCGTCGTCGGGCGGGCGAGCGAGACCTCGAAGCCCCCGGCCTCCTCGTCCATCGCGATCCACGCGAGGTCGGTCACCGGTCCCACGAGCGACCGGGGGAACAGCGCCACCCCGAGGCCGTGGCGCACGAACTCGACGAGGCTCGCGGTGTCGTTGATCTCGTAGGCGACCTCGCGGGCGAGCCCGGCGGCGGCGAAGGCGTGGTCGTTGTTGATCCGCGTGCCCCAGGCGGGCGGCAGCTCGACGAACGGCTCCTCGGCGATGTCGGCCAGGCGCAGGGAGCTGCGCCGGGCCAGGGGGTGACCGAGGGGGCAGATGAGCCCGACCGGCTGACGGGTGAGCGTCTCGAGCGCGATCCCGGCGACCGGCTCGCGCAGCGAGACGAGCGCGAGGTCGAGCCGGCCGTCGGCGACCTGGGCGGCCATGTCCCGCGAGCCACCGCCGTGCCGGACGCGGACGGTGACCCCGGGATGGTCCCGGCGGAACGCGGCGAGGATCGCCGGCGGGTTCGGCGCCGGCGTGCGCATCGCCTGCATGATCCCGAGGGCGACCGTGCCCCGCAGTCCGCCGCGGACCGCGTCGACCGCGTCGCGGGCGGCCGCCGCGGCGGCGAGCGTCGCGCGGGCCTCTGGCAGCAGGGCCCGTCCCGCGTCGGTGAGCTCGGCGCCGCGGGCGAGCCGGCGGAAGAGCTCGGCGTCGAGCTCCTGCTCCAGGCCCCGGACGGTGGCCGACACCGCGGACTGCACGACGTGCAGCCGGTCGGCCGCGCGGGAGAACCCGGACTCCTCCGCGACGGCGACGAAGGTCTCCAGCTGCCGCAGGTTCACCGGGACAGCGTAGCCGAGCCATCGCTGTTCGCGATGGCAACGAGCAGCGCTCGGCGTTGATCGCGATAGCTCTGCGGCGCACCATCTGGTCATGTCCACGACCGTGCTCCCGACGTCCCCCTCGGCGGCCGGCGCCCAGCGCCCGGTGGCCGAGGGGTCTCTGGGTCGCTCGGGGCGCCACGCCCTCGGCACCTGGGCGATCGCCTACGCGTTCCTCGTCGTGATGGCCTTCTCGGCCGTCCCGACGCCGCTCTACGTCCTGTACCAAGCGCGCGACGGCTTCTCGTCCCTGACGGTGACGCTCATCTTCGCCGTCTACGCCGTCGGCGTCGCGCTGAGCCTCTTCCTCGTCGGGCACCTCTCCGACCGCCACGGGCGCCGGGCGTGGACGCTCTTCGCCGTCGGCGTGAACCTCGCGGCGGCGGCGATCTTCCTCGCCTCGGCCGCGCTGCCGGCGCTGCTCGTGGCGCGCTTCCTCGGCGGCCTCGGCGTGGGCGCGCTGACGGCGACGGCGACCGCGTGGATCGCCGAGCTCGACGGGCGCGGTCGGCCGGGCGGCTCGCCCCGGCGGGCGCAGGCGATCGCGACCGCGGCGAACCTCGGCGGGATCGGCTTCGGCCCGCTCGTGGGCGGGATCCTCGCCCAGTGGGTGTCGGGCCCGCTGACGACGCCCTACGTCGTGTTCCTCGTCGCGCTCGGGATCGCCCTCGTCGCCGTGCTCGCCACGCCCGAGACCCGCGAGCGGCTGCGTCCCGCGCCGCGCTACCGGCCCCAGCGCGTGGCCGTGCCGCCGGAGGGCCGCTCGGCGTTCGCGGCCGCCGCGACCGCGGCGTTCGTCGCCTTCGGGCTCATGGGCCTCTTCAACTCGCTGGCGCCCGCCTTCCTCGGCGGCACGCTGGACCACCACTCCCGGGCGCTCGCCGGCCTGGCGTCGTTCCTCGTCTTCGCCGCCGCCGCGGCAGCGCAGATCGCCGCGGCCGACGTCGCCCCCGGCCGCGTGCTGCGGACCGGCCTGAGCCTCATGGTCGTCGGGCCGCTCCTGCTCGTCGCCGCCGTCTGGATCCCGAGCCTGCCGGTCTTCCTCGCCGGCGGCATGGTCTCCGGCGTCGGCGCCGGCCTGATCGTGAAGGGCTCGCTCGGCACCGCGGCGCTGCTCGCCGCCCCCGAGCAGCGGGCGGAGGCCCTGGCCGGGATCTTCCTCGCCGGCTACATCGGCCTGGCCGTCCCGGTCGTCGGCCTCGGCCTGCTGACCCAGGAGCTCGCCGCCGACCTGTCGCTGACGATCTTCGCGGCGGTCCTCATCGCGGGCGTCGCCGTGACCTCGTCGCTGCTGCTCGGCGCGCGCCGCGCGCCGGACGCCGCCTGAGGGGCGCCCGGCGGCCGGCCGGGGTGGCGTCAGCGACCGGCCACGCGGTAGCGCGAGAAGGCCACGCGCGAGCCGAACGTCCGGGTCTCGGCGAGCTCGAGGTCGACGCGCAGGTCGCGGGGGAAGAACGGCGTCCCGCCCCCGACGGCGACCGGGTAGGCGAAGAGCCGGACCTCGTCGACGAGGCCGAGCCGCAGCGCCTCGCCCGCGAGGTCCGCGCCGCCGATCGCGACGTCGCCGTCGACCTGCGCCCGCAGGTCGGCGAGCGCGGTCGGCAGGTCGGTGCGCGCGAGGCGGACGTTCGATCCCTCGACGGCCTCGAGGGTCCGCGACAGGACGACCTTCGGCAGCGCCTGCCAGATCGCCGCGAAGTCGCGGGAGACCGGCGACGGGTCGTCGGCGTCGTCCCAGTAGCGCATCACCTCGTAGAGCCGGCGGCCCAGCAGGTGGCCGGCGAGCGCCCGGGCCTGGTCGTTGTGGAAGCGGTGCAGCTCCTCGTCGGGCATCGCCCAGTCGAACGTCCCGTCCGGGCCGACGACGTAGCCGTCGGCCGAGACGCTCATCTCGTAGATCACGGAAGGCATGGGTGCTCCTCGCGGGTCGCCATCGGGAGGGAGGACGCGCGGGGCGCGCGGGACTCATCGGTCCCCCGGGCTACGACGCTAGCGTTGCGGCCATGCCCGCGAAGCTCATCCACACCTGCGTCCGCGTGCGCGACATCGATGCCGCCGTCCGGTTCTACGAGGCGCTCGGCTTCGAGCGTCGCGGCCGGCTCGAGTTCGAGACCGCCTACAACGTGTACCTCGGCCTGCCGGGGGACGGGGACACGCTCGAGCTCACGGTCAACCGCGACCGCGAGCAGCCCTACGACCTCGGCGAGGGCTACAACCACGTCGCGCTCGAGGTCGACGACCTCGCGGCGACGCTCGCGGCGCTGCGGGACGCGACCGGCGTCGAGCCGGAGAAGCCGCCCTACCGTCCGGGCGGCCGCGACGACCTGCCGCTGATCGCGTTCGTGCAGGACCCCGACGGCTACCGGATCGAGCTCATCGACGGCGCGTTCGCCACGCCGCAGGACGCGCCGCGGTGAGCGACGCCGGCGCGGCGGCGCCCGTCCCCGCGGACTTCCCCGTCCTGCACCCGATCACGACGCGGTGGAAGGACAACGACGTCTACGGGCACGTGAACAACGTCGAGTACTACTCGTTCTTCGACAGCGCGATCAACACGACGCTCATCCGCGACGGCGGCCTCGACATCGAGCGCGGCGCCGTCATCGGGGTCTGCGCCGAGTCCCGCTGCCGCTACCACGCGTCGGTCTCGTTCCCCGGCACGGTGCGCTGCGGGGTCCGGGTCGACCGGCTCGGGCGCTCGAGCGTCACCTACGGCCTCGGGCTGTTCGACGAGGAGGACCGCCTCGTCGCCGAGGGGTCGTTCGTGCACGTCTTCGTCGACCGCGACGAGCGCCGCCCGACGCCGATCCCGGACCGGCTGCGGTCGGCGCTCGCCGCGCTCGTCGTCGCGTCCTGACCGCTACGCGGGGTCGGCGAGCGGGTCGCCCGCGGCGCCCGGCGGCGCGATCAGCTCGACGGCCGGCGGCGCACCGGTCACGCGCTCCAGCTCGGTCTGCTCGGTGGGCAGCTCGGGTCGCGCGACGGCGCTGACGTTGGGGGTGCCGAGGAGCTCCTCGACGGAGGTGGCGCTGGGGTCTGACGGGAGGGTGCTCATGGGGGTCCCTTCGGTCGTGGTGGGACCTCTGTACCCCGCGGGCGGGTCGGTCACACGCGGGCGTCGCCGTCGGCGTCCGCCTCGACCGGGACGCCGCCGACCGTCGCCGCGGCCTCCTCCGCGTCGAGCTGGCGCTCGAACCGCAGGGCGTCGCCGTCGCGCACGTAGAGGTGGACGAGCGGCGGGGCGATCGACTCGATGTAGATCGTCTCGGTCTCGTCGTCGGAGATCTGGACGTGGAGCCCGTCGGCCGGGCCGCCCTGGAACACGGTGCTGTCGCTGTCCATCCGTGCCTCCCCTGCTACCCACGGCGCGGGGCGCGGACGCACCGCCGCCGACGGCCGGCACGAGGAGCGCGGCTCCCGCGCCTTGCGGCAGGCACGAGAGCCGCTCCCGAGCCGACCGTCCCGCGCGGCGCGGGGAACCGCCAGGCGGGCGGCCGGACGTCCGAGGGCCCCGGGTCCCGCGCCCGGCGGGCTCCGCCTCCGTCGATCGACGGACGCCCTACGTGCCCCGCCGCGGCGGCGCGTCCCCGCCGTGCGCCAGGATGGCGCCATGAGGATCCGGGCCGCCGTGCTGCGCGAGATGGGCCTGCCGCGGCCGTACGCGGACTCCCGGCCGCTGCGGATCGAGGAGGTCGAGCTGGCGCCCCCCGCCCGTGGGCAGGTGCTGATCCGGATCCTGGCGGCCGGGCTCTGCCACTCCGACCTCTCCGTCGTCGACGGCTCGCGTCCCCGGGTGATGCCGATGGCCCTCGGCCACGAGGCCGCGGGCGAGGTGCTCGAGCTCGGCGAGGGCGTCGAGGGCCTGGCGGTCGGCGACCGCGTCGTCTGCTCGTTCGTCCCGACCTGCGGCCACTGCGTGCCGTGCGCCGAGGGCCGTCCGGCGCTCTGCGAGCCCGGTGCCGCGGCGAACGTCGCCGGGACGCTGCTGGAGGGCGACCGCCACCTGACGCTCGCCGCGTCGGGCGAGCCGCTGCACCATCACCTCGGCGTGTCGGCCTTCGCCGAGGCGGCGGTCGTCTCGGCTCGGTCGCTCGTGCGCGTCGACCCGCAGCTCGCCCCCGAGATCGCCGCGCTCTTCGGCTGCGCGGTGATGACGGGCGCCGGCGCGGTGATCAACACCGCGCGCGTCCAGGCGGGCGAGGCGGTGGTCGTCGTCGGCCTCGGCGGGGTCGGGCTGGCCGCGCTGCTCGGGGCGCTCGCCGCCGGGGCGCAGCCGGTCGTCGGCGTCGACCGCGAGCCGGCGAAGCTCGACCTCGCCCGGGCGCTCGGCGCCGACGCCGTCGTCGCCGCCGGCGAGCACGTCGTCGAGCAGGTGCGCGTCGCGCTCGGCGGGCGCGGTGGCGACCACGTGCTCGAGACCGTCGGCAGCGCGGCGGCGCTCGCGGACGCCTACGCGATGACCGCCCGCGGCGGGACGACGACGACCGTCGGCCTGCCGCATCCCTCGCAGGAGCTGCGGATCCCGGCCGTGAGCCTCGTCGCCGAGGAGCGCCGGCTGCAGGGGTCCTACATGGGATCGGCGATCCCCGGGCGGGACGTGCCCCGGCTCGTCGGCCTGCACCGCGCGGGACGGCTGCCGGTCGAGCGGATGCTCACCCACCGGGTCGGGCTGGACGACCTGAACGCCGCCCTGGACCGGATGGCCGAGGGCGGCGGGGTGCGGCAGGTCGTCGTGCCCTGAGCCGCGCGGGACGGGTCCTCAGCCCGTGACCCGGCCGACCGGCGCGCGGTGGATCGTGCGCACCCGGTAGCTCGCGTTGGCGTACTTCGACGAGCTCGACTCGTAGAGGACACGCAGCTCGCCCTTCGCGACGACGATGCCCTCGGACATGTTCGGGGCGACGATCCGGCGGCCGGCGCCGGTGGTGGGTGCGCTGCGCGGGCGCACGTCGAGCCTGCTGCGGTTGTTGCGCCCGAACGAGCGGCTCCAGACGACCTTCGAGCCCACGATCGCCATGCCCTGGACCTGGGAGGGGGTGGCCATCACCGCGCGGGCGCCGGAGCTCGGCACGTCCTTCGTGCTCAGGTCGTACCGGTACGCGGTGCCGCCCTGCTTCTCGTGGAACGAGCCGACCCAGAGCGAGCCGCCGCTGTAGGTGAGGTACGAGGACGCGGCGACGCGGTAGCTGCCCGTCGCCTTCACCGTCTTGAGGTTCCCGGTCGCCGCGAGGCGCGACTTCGGGTACCGGACGACCTTGCCGTTGTTGGCGACCCACAGGTGGCGCTTGGACGCCGCCAGGCCGCCGACGTGGCCCTTCGTGTTCAGGACGAGGAGCTTCTTGCGCTTGCCGGTGTTGCGGTCGACGATCGCCAGCCGGCTGTTCCGCTTGCCGCTCGCGTCATAGTACGAGACGACGAGGGCGTCCTGCTCGGCCCAGTAGGCCAGGCCCTGCGGCGTCCACGGCGTGTCGTGACCCGGGATCTTCGCCCCGCCGCGCGAGAAGACGGAGTAGTACGGGCGCAGGTCGGCGGGGTCCGCGGCGGAGGCCGCCGTGGGCACCGCGGCCAGGAGGCCCGCGGCGGTGACGCCGGCGAGGCCGGTGGCGGTGGCACGCGCGAGGGCGCGGCGCGTGGGGGTGGGGGCGGGCATGGGACCTCCTCGGTCGTGCGCCCGACGGCGCTGCGGCCGGGCGCGATGGGGGGCGCGCCCGCGGGGGACCGGGCGCGGTCGCCGGAGGGCGAGCCGCGGCGACCCGTCGGTTCTACCGCGACCGTCGCCCGAGCCGCGCCCCGTCTCATCGAAGGCTCATGGAGCGCACGGCGGCGCTCGACGATTCCTACCGCCGGTAGTACGCTGCGCGGCATGGCTCGCGGAGGCGCCCTCACCCTGCTCGGCTCGGTCGCGGGACGCGCGGCCACGACCGCCGGTGGGCTCGCGTCGGCCGCGCTGGGCGACGCGCGCCACCAGGTGCTCACCGCGTACTCGCGGACGCCGGCGACGCTGCGCGCCGCCCGCCGGGTCACCGGCGGCAGCCTGCACGGCGCGGTCGCCGGCAAGGTCGTCGTCGTCACGGGCGCCTCGTCGGGGATCGGCGAGGCGACGGCCGAGCTGCTCGCCGAGGCCGGCGCCACGGTGGCGCTCGTCGCCCGGCGCCGCGCCGAGCTCGAGGCGGTCGCCGAGCGGATCGTCGCCGCCGGCGGGCGGGCGAGCGTCCATCCCTGCGACCTCACCGACTACGAGGCGATCGACGGCCTCGTCGCCGCGATCGAGGCGCAGCACGGGCACGTCGACGTGCTCGTCAACAACGCCGGCCGCTCGATCCGCCGCCCGATCGACCGCTCGTACGAGCGGATGCACGACTTCGAGCGCACGATGCAGATCAACTACTACGCGGCGGTGAAGCTCACGCTCGCGCTGCTGCCCGGCATGCGCCGCCGGGGGGACGGCCAGATCGTGAACGTCCTCTCCGAGGGCCTGCTCCTGCACACGCCGCGGTTCGCGGCCTACCTCGCGTCGAAGGCCGCCCTGGACGAGTTCTCGCGCTGCCTCGCCAACGAGGTCCGTCGCGACGGCGTCCGGGTCACCGGCGTCCACATGCCGCTCGTCCGCACCCCGATGATCGCCCCGACGCGGGCCTACCGGGGCGTGCCGGCGCTGCGCCCGCGCGAGGCGGCCGGGCTGATCGGCGAGGCGATCGCCGCGCGGCCCTACGCGGTCACCTCGCGCAGCGGCTACGGGCTGCTGGCGGCCGGGACGCTCGTCCCGAGCCTGCTGGAGGCCGGGATCGCGCGCGTCGCCGGGGCGAAGCCGACGCCCCGCGGCGGGACCCCGGTCTCCCCGTCGGCCTCCCCGGCCGGCGACGCGGCGCCGGCCGGCTGAGCCCGCATCGAGCGGGGACGGCTGAGCCGCGGGGCCCCGAGGACCCGGGCAGCGGCTCGGTGGGTCCCGGCGGCGCGGGACCCACCGTGGCTCACTTCTTGAAGAAGGCCGAGTCGCCCTTGCGGTGGACCGCCTGGTAGATGACCTCGGCGACCGCCTTGCAGCGCCCGCGGAGGCCGAAGATCATCTCCGTGTCGCACTGCCGGTACATGTTCGAGCGGAAGCGCGTGTCGATCGCGTCCTTCCCGGCGCGCGTCGGCTGGACCTGCAGGCCGCCCCTCTTCGGGCCGTAGTTGCGGTACCCGAAGTCGTGCCGGTCGCACGAGGCCTCGAAGAAGCGGCGGAGCCCGGCGCGCACGCCGTCGGTGCCGACGCCGAGGCCCGGCGCGAGGAGCTTCGTCCAGCCCGGCAGGGACGGGATGCTGCAGCCGTCCTTGCCCCAGGTGAGCTTCCGGCCGCCGGCCTTCGCCGAGCCGTAGCGCTCCTTGTACTGGCGGTAGAGCGAGCCGCGGACCTGCTCCATCGCGACCTGCCGCGCGACGCTGCGCAGGGTGGCCAGCGACGGGCCGCTGGAGGCCTTCGCCGTCCGGCAGCGCGGGACGCCGGGGATGAAGCCGTCGGTGTAGGTCTTCAGGTAGTGGTCCGGCACGTAGAGGCCGCCGACCTTCGCCCAGAGGGTCGAGCCGTAGGCGCTCTGGCCGCGGACCTGGCAGGTGATCCGGACCCACTGGCCGGCCTTCACGTGGTCGACCTTCGCGACGGGCCGGAGCTTCGGCTGCCGGCGGCCGTCGAGGTCGGTGCGGACGAGGTACGTGTTGCTCGCCTTCCAGGCGCCGGGCGCGCGGACCTTCGCCGCCTGGGCGGCGGCCGGGATCGTCACGGCGACGAGCAGCAGGGAGAGCAGCGCGACGAGCGCCGCGCGAAGACGTCGGGGGGACATGGGGCTCCTGGGGGGGACGGCGGCGCAGCCGATCGCGCAGGACCGGGCGGCCGCGGTGGAACGGTCCGGAGGGGACCGGCACCCGGCAGCGGGTGCCGCCACCAATCTGCCACGCGCGCGGCGCGCGGCTGCGCCGCTCTCACCGTTCTCTCAGACGCCGATGGCGCGCTCGCGCAGCGCGAGGTACTCGGCACGGGCGGCGAACGTCCGCCGGAGGTCCCCCGTCAGCTCGCCGAGGAACTCCTCGCGGTACCCGCCGTCCATGAGGACGCTGATCGCGTAGTAGAGCCCGGAGACGAGGCCGATCGCGACCGCGACGTGCACGAGCTCGAGCGTCAGCCGCAGCGGGACGCCGAGGACCGTCGTGGCGAAGAGCTGGTCGCCGCCGGTGCCCGTCCACGACTCCTGGACCTCGCGCTCGATGACGAGCATCCCGAACGCGACGAAGAACCCGGCGACGGCGAGCGTCACGACGATCGCCTGCAGCCCGTGGCTCACGAGCAGGACGAGGCCGACGTTGATCCGCTGCGCCCGGCGCAGGGGCGGCGTCTCGTCGTCCTCGCCCAGCACCTCGCGCTCCAGCAGCTCGACCTCGCGCGGGATCCGGGCGCCGAGGAACGTCGTCGCCACGACGGCGATGAGCAGCGCGACCGCGATCAGCGACGCGTCGCGCATCCCGGCGAACACCTGCCACATCTCGGTGTTGATGAAGAGGACGATCGCGAAGAGCAGCAGCAGGGGGATCGCCCGCGCGAGGAGGTTCAGCGACAGCGCGAGCTGCCCCGCGAGCCGCCGCACCGCCCAGAGGACGATCGAGCCGAGGCCGAAGCCGAAGGTCAGGGCGACGAGCGCGAGCAGCGCGAGGTTCGCCCCGGCGGTCACGAGGGCGCTCGTGACCTGGCCGTTGAAGATCGCCGGCAGGAGCGCCGGGATCAGCACGAATCCGCCGAGCTCGGCCCGGCCGAGGTCCTCGGGCACCGCGAGCGCCCGCCGGCCCCGGATCCGGTTGACCACCGCGACGCCGGCGACCGCGAAGGCGACGGCGCCGAGGATCGTCGCGACGTTCGCCCACGGCGACCAGTCGAGGTTCAGCGCGCCGAGCAGCTCGGCGACGAAGACGAGCGCCAGCAGCGGGAAGGCGCGGTTGAACACGTCTTGGGCGGCCGAGTAGTCCTCGGTCAGCAGGGGCAGCCCGGCCCGGCGGAAGCGCCGCTCGTAGGCGGCCAGCTGGGCGTCGAGGTCCTCCACCGCGGGGTTTCCAGCGGCTGGGGCGGACGGCCTCAGGCCGCGCGCGCGAGCAGGAGCCCGCTGCCGCCGCGCGGCGCCGCGTCGACCGCGCCGTCGCACCAGGGGCAGCAGCCGTCGCCGGCCACGAGCACGTGCTCGTCGCAGCTCGGGCACCACGCGCGCTCGACCGCGAGCCGCTCCAGCTCGTCGGCGTCGATGCCGGCCCCGGCCGCGACGGACGCGCAGACGTGGGTCACCTGCGCGCCGTTGCCGGCGCGGGCGAGCGCGATCTGCTCGACGAACGTCGCCGCCCGCGGCAGCTGGACGCCGAGGCGCTCGGCCAGCCGGTCCGGGCCCTCGTCGTCCAGGAGCTCCAGCAGCCGCTCCTGCAGCGCGCCGGCCAGCGGCACGTGGAGGGCGCTGAAGGTGTCGGCGGCGTGCGTGACGATGTCCTCCACGCAGCCGCGGTCGAGGAAGTGCGCGTGCTGCCCGCGGGTCGTGCGCAGCGACACGATCGCCCCGAGCCGGCGGCGACAGAGCCGGAACCGCTGGCAGGTCGCGTCGACGCCGTGGCGGTGCGCGTGCTCGGCGAGCAGCGCCGCCGTCGGGCGGATGTCGACCCGGTCGCGCGCCGACGAGGCGGGCGCGAGGGCAGCGGCGTGGCTCATGCAGCGGGCTCCCAGATCGGTGGTGGTGATCGCCGTTCGCGGGCCGCGGCGTCGCTGCTCGACCCCGGGCGAACGCCCCGGCGGGCCGAGCATACGTCGCCGACCGTCGAACGTTGGGATTTTCGTCGGGCGCCGCGGGCGGACCGCGCCGCCGCGGCCGCGCCGATCGACGAAGCGGGGCCGGACGGCTACCCTCGGGCCGTCCCGCCATGCCCGCGCCCCCGACGACCACGACCACGGCGACGCCGCCCGCCGCGACCTCGGCCGAGGATCCCGTCCGGGGGCGCCTGCGCGAGCTCGCGCGGCAGGCCGCCGAGGTCGGACGGCAGGCCCTGACCCCGGCCCCGCCGCGGTCCCTCGGCCGCGGCCGGCGGCCCGCCGACGACCTCGACGAGCGCGACAGCTACCTGCTGCGCGACCTCATGCCGGCCAGCTGGGTCGCGACGAGCCTCTGGTTCCGCGCCCAGGTCGACGGCCTGCACCACGTGCCGGAGTCCGGACCGGTGCTGCTCGTCGGCAACCACTCCGGCGGCGCGTCGAGCCCCGACAGCGTCGTGCTGACGACGGCGTTCGCCAGCCGCTTCGGGCCGGAGCGCGCCCTCTACCTGCTCGTCCACGGCGCGGCGCGCGCGTGGCCGGGACGCCGCGTCCTGCGGCGGCTCGGCGTCCTGCCCTCGTGCACGGAGACGGCGCGGGCCGCGCTGGCGCAGGGCGCCTGCGTCCTCGTGTACCCCGGCGGCGAGCGCGAGCTGCACCGGCCGAGCTGGGAGTCGGCGACGCTGGACCTCGGCGAGGACCGCTCGTGGGTGCGCCTCGCGCTCGAGGCCGACGCGCCGATCGTGCCGGTCGTCGCGCTCGGCGGGCAGGAGACCGCGCTCTTCCTCGGGCCGCTGGACCGCCTGGCCGAGCGCTCCGGCGTCGGGCGGCTCCCGCTGCTGCGCCGCGTCCGGATGCCGTCGGCGCCGGTCGCGCTGGGCCTGCCGTGGGGCGTGAACGTCGGCGGGCGCCTCGCGCAGCTGCCGCTGCCGGCGAAGGTCACCGTCCAGGTCCTGCCGGCGATCGACGTTCGCGAGCGGTTCGGACCGGACCCCGATCCCGCCGCGGTCGCCGCGCACGTCACCACGGCGATGCGCGAGATGCTCGAGGAGCTGGCCCGGCGCCGCCGGCTGCCGGTGGTGGGCTGAGCCGTGCGGATCACGGAGCGCATCGACCTGCCGGTCGCCCCCGAGCGCGCGTGGCGGGCGATCGTCGACCCGCGCGTCGTGCGGCGCGCGCTCCCGGGCCTCGAGTCGCTGGAGGTCGTCGGCGGCGGGCCGCTGCGGCGCGGCACGCGGATCCGCGCGGTGCTGCGGATCGGCGCCGCGCAGCTCGGCAGCGAGCTCGAGGTCACCGAGCTCGTGGAGGGCCGCGACTTCGTCATCAGCGGCGTGACCGGCATCGACCTGCACCTCGGGCTGCGCGTGCGGCCCCACGACGAGGGCACGCGGATCGTCGTGCGCTTCGGCTACAACCCGCCCGGCGGCGTCACCGGTGCGCTCGCGGCCCGGCTCGCGGGCCCCGAGATGCACCGCCGCATGCGGGTGATGCTGCGGCGCGTCGGCCGCGTCCTCCTCGGCGAGCCGGAGCCCGCGCCGCTGCCCTCGCCGCTGCGGGTCGCGACCCTGGCCGTCCGGGGCGGCGGCATCCTGCGCCGCGCCGGCGTGCTGCGGCCGATGCGACCCGACAAGTACGCCGTCGTCGCCCGGCGGCTGGCTCGCTGGGGCGCGACGCCGGCCGGGGCGTACGCCGCCGCCGCGGCCCGCGATCCGCAGCGGCTGGCCATCGTCGACGGCGACCGCGCGTTGACGTACGCCGAGCTCGACGTGCGCTCGACGGCGCTGGCGGTCGCCCTGCGCGACCGCGGCGTGGCGGAGGGGCACCGCGTGGCGGTGCTCGCCCGCAACCACCGGGGCTTCGTCGAGGCGCTCGTCGCCATCAGCAAGACCGGCGCGGACGCCGTGCTGCTGGACCCGGGGCTCGAGCGCGAGCGGCTCGCGACCCTGCTGGAGCGGGAGCGCCCGACGCTCGTCGTGGCGGACGCCGACCTGCTGGACGCGCTCGACGCGGCGATCCCCGACCGCGTGGTCCGGGTCGCCTCGGCCTGGGACGACGAGCACGAGGCCCGCCACGGCGTCCGGGCCCTCGACGAGCTCGTCGTCGAGGGCGCCGAGCGGCCGCTGCCGCTGCCCGCCGGTCCCGGACGGGTCGAGCTGCTCACCGCCGGCGCGACCGGCGCGCCGAAGGGCATGCGGCGCAACCGGATCCCGGCCGATGCGCCGATCGCGCTGCTGGACCGGCTGCCGTTCCGCGACGGCGACACGGTCCTCGTGCTGCCCCCGCTCGCGCACGCCTGGGGCTTCGCGAACCTCGTGGTGACCCTCCTGCTCGGCGGCACCGTCGTCCTGGACCGGTCGTTCGAGCCGGTCGAGGCGCTGCGGACGATCGCCCGGCACCGGGTCGACGCGCTCGTCGCGACGCCGGCGATGCTCGAGGAGCTGCTCGCGGTGCCGGAGGACGAGCGCGACCGCTACGACCGCTCGTCGCTGCGCACGACCGCCGTGTCGGGCGCGTCCCTCCCGGCCGCGGTCGCGACGGCGTGGATGGCGACCTACGGCCCGGAGCTCTTCAGCGTCTACGGATCGGTCGAGGCCGGGTGGGCGACCGTGGCCGACCCGGCGGACCTCCGCGCCGCGCCGGCCACCGCGGGACGCAGCACGATCGGCGCGACGGTCCGGATCTACGACCCGCACGGCGCGCCGCTGCCCACGCACCGCGTCGGGCTGATCCTCGTCGGCGGCGCGACGCTCCCGGACCGCTACACCGACGGCTCGCCGGTGCCGCGGATCGACGACCTCGTGCGCACCGGGGACGTCGGCTGGCTCGACGACCTCGGGCGGCTGTTCGTGCTCGGGCGGGAGGATGAGGTCGACGTCGAGCTCGGCGCGCGTCCGCCGCTCGCGCTCGTCGCGACCGGCTGACGGGCCGGCCGTCAGCCCTGCGCGTCGGGCTCGCCGTCCCAGTACGACAGGTCGGAGATCGGCAGGAAGACGCCGGGGCGGACGGCGATCTTGCGGCTGTCGGGGTAGACGGCGACGTCGCCGGCCGGCCGGTCGCCGAGCGTCACGTACTCCAGGCCCTCCGGCCCGGCCTCGATCCGGTGGCCGACGCCGCTGGCCGGGGGTCGCAGGAAGAACGACCCGGGACCGATCGCGTGCTCGGCGTCGCCGATCCGGGCGATCCCGGTGCCACGGCGCACGAGGAACGCCTCCTCGCTGCGCGTGTGCCAGTGCAGCGGGGTGGCGATCGTGCCCGGCGGCAGGTCGTCGACGGCGAGGACGATCCGTCGCGCCCCGGCGGCGCGGCCCCCGTCGCGGGTCGCCGCGGCGAAGCGCCCGACGCGCAGCTCCTGGACCTCGCAGTCGTCCAGCGCGACGATCGTCGCGGGGCGCGGCGAGGGCGCCGGCACCTCGAGCGGCCCGGCGGCGGCGTCCGCCTGGAACGGCGACGGCCCGTCGGCCGGCACCCAGCGCGGCCCGAGCCAGAACTGCTTCGTCCGCGGCACGTAGGTGATGCCGGTGCGCGAGCCCTCGGCGAGGACGAGGACGGTCAGCCCGCGCTCGCCGGCGATGACCGTGTGGGCCGGCCCGCTGGACTCGTGGAACAGCACGTCGCCGGCGCGGATCTCGTGGGTCGCCACGTGCCGGCTGCCGCGCGACTGCCAGCTCAGCCCGTCGCCCTCGAGCACGAGGAACAGCTCGTCCTCGTCGGCGTGGGCGTGGGGCGGCGTCGCCCGCGCGCCGGGTGCGACCTCGATCAGCGCGATCCCGAGCCGGTGCGCGCCGGCGTGCGCACCGAGCCGGCGCCGGATGGCGCGCAGCTCGCCGAACTCCCAGGTCGCGGGCGGGACGTCGTCGACGTGGAAGGGGGCGTCGTGGGGGCCGGCGCTCGTCATGCGCCGATCCTCGCCGCGAGGGCCGTCGCTGTCGAGCCCCGGCTCGCGGCGCCCGCGTCAGGTGCGCTCGATCTCGGCGAGGTGCGCGACGTTCGCCCGGTCCTCGGCATCGGCGCTCGGCGCCGCGGCGAGCCACGCGTCGAGGATCTCGCCCAGGAGGGGAGCCGAGAGCGTCCGCAGGCTGAGCGCCAGGACGTTCGCGTCGTTCCAGCGCCGCGCGCCCTCCGCGGTCGCGGCGTCGGCGCAGAGCGCCGCCCGGATCCCGGCCACCTTGTTCGCCGCGATCGAGGCGCCGGTGCCCGTCCAGCAGGCGACGACCGCCTGGTCGGCGCGCCCGTCGGCGACGTCGCGGGCCGCCGCCTCCGACGCCCAGGCCCAGTCGTCGCGGGCCGCGGGGTCCAGGGCGCCGTGGCGGGCGACGATCTCGTGCCCCCGCTCGCGCAGCGCGGCCGCGAGCGCCGGCGCGACGCCGTCGAGCGAGTCGGCGGAGAGGGCGAAGCGCATGCGCCCAGCGTATTCCCGGCGGCCTCGCCGGCGCCCACGCGGGCCGGCGGCCGCGCTCACCGAGCCGGCCGGCCGCCCCTCGCTACCCTCGATCGGTGCCGGAGACCCGCCCAGCGGCCGCTGCGTCGTTCGATCCCGCCGCGTTCGCGACCTTCCGCTTCGTCGACGTCGCGATCGACGAGGCGTCCGCCACCGTCGCCCTGCGCTACGCCCTCGACGACGCGGTGACGTTCGAGGAGACCGTGTCGTTCCCGGACGTCGCGTGGCCGCAGGACGCGGAGCGTCGCGCCGCGCTCCGGCGCCTCGCGGGGCTGCTGCACCTGCTCGCGGGCGTCTCGTACTTCAAGACCGCCGCGCCGCCGACGATCGTGCTCGAGCCGGGCGCCGGGCCCTTCGGCGGTCGCCTGACCCCGCGGCTGCGCGCCCTGCTGCGCGACGTCTACACCCTCGGGCTCGGCGAGTTCGCGTACGTCAACCGGCTCGACGTCCGCGAGCGCGGCGCGTGGCCTGCGGCCGACGACGGCGGTCCGGGCGACGTGCCGCGTCTCGCGCCGACCGGGCGCACGCTCGTCCCGATCGGTGGCGGCAAGGACTCCGTCGTGGCGCTCGAGGTGGTGCAGCGCGCCGGTCGCGATGCCGTCTGCTTCTCCGTGGGCACGGCCGGCCCGATCGTCGCGAGCATCGCGGCGTCGGGACGTCCGCACGCCCTGGCCCGCCGGACGCTCTCGCCGACCATCGGCGAGGTGAACGCGAACGGCGCGCTGAACGGCCACGTGCCGGTGACCGCGATCGTCTCGACGATCGCCCTGATGGCCGCGGTCCTCCACGGCGCCGACGCGGTCGCGATGGCCAACGAGCGCTCGGCGTCGGAGGGCAACCTCGTCTGGCAGGGGCTCGAGGTCAACCACCAGTGGAGCAAGGGGGCCGCGTTCGAGGCGGCCTACCGCGAGGTCCTCGGCGAGGAGCTCGTCGCGGGGCTCGACTACCGGTCCGTCCTGCGGCCGGCGAGCGAGCTGGCGATCGCGCGCGCCTTCAGCCGGCTGGAGCGCTACCACCCGGTCTTCACGAGCTGCAACGCCGTCTTCCGGCTCGACCCGGCCCGGCGCCGGTCGAACTGGTGCGGCGACTGCCCGAAGTGCCGCTTCGTCTTCCTCGCGCTCGCGCCGTGGCTCGACCCGCCGGCCCTGCGCGCGATCTTCGGCGCCGACCTCCTCGACGGCGAGGGCGGTCCGGCGCAGGACGACGGGTTCGCCGACCTCGCGGGGCTGCGGCAGCACAAGCCCTTCGAGTGCGTCGGCGAGGAGGCCGAGTCCCTGGCGGCGATGCGCCTCATCGCCGGGACCGGCCCCGACGGTGCGCCCGTCCCGGGGCAGGAGGCCGTCTCCGGCGCCCGCTCCGGACCGAGCCCCTGGGCCGGCCATGCGGTCGTCGCGCGCCTGCGCGAGGAGCACCTGGCCCCGCTGGACGCCGACCCGGCGCAGTCGGCGGCGCTGCTGGCGCCGTTCCTCCTGCACGCGCCCGCGATGGCGGCGCTGCCGGACGACCTGCGTCCGGCCGTCGAGGCCGTCCTCGGGGCCTGACCGCCCCGGGCCGCACGCCCCCGGCCGCACGCCCCGGGCCGCACGCCCCGGGCCGCACGCCCCGGGGTCGGCCCGCCCGCGGGGAGCCCGCGGGGGGCGAGCCGCGGGAACCTCCTCGGGGCCGCGGCGGGGATCGACGGGAGGAGGAACCGTCCGGAGGACGCGGACTTCCGCCTCCGCGGGCCCCGGCGGGTCGGCATGGAGGAGGTTTTCGGGCCGTCGGTCGAACGTCGGGGCTGGCGCCCGCCGCGCCGCGTGGGACGATCGGGTCGTGGTGGTCGCCCGTCCCGCCGAGGTGCAGCTCATCCGCGCGCAGGCGCGGCGGATCGCGCTGGCCGCGCAGGGCTTCGCGGATCCGGCGCATCGCGCGCGCAACGCGGGGGCGGGGCTCCAGCGGCGGATCACGCTCGGGCACCTCGGCCGGGTGCTCGACCGGATCGGGCTGCTGCAGATCGACTCCGTCAACGTCCTCACTCGCGCGCACCGGTTGCCGCTCTTCAGTCGCGTCGGGCCCTATGACGACGACCTCCTGACCCGTGCGACGGCCCGCCGGCCGCGTCGCCTCGTGGAGTACTGGGCCCACGAGGCGTCCTTCGTGCCGCCCGCGATCCACCGCCTGCTGCGCTGGCGGATGCAGCGGGTGCACGAGGAGGGCTGGGGCATGATCCGGCGCGCCGCCGAGAACCGGGCGATGCTCGACGCGGTCCGCGCGGAGGTCGACGCGCACGGCCCGCTCACCGCGGTCGAGCTCGAGCGCCGGCTCGCCGAGGACGGGTTCACCGGCGAGCGCCAGGGCAACGGCTACGCCTGGAACTGGTCGGATGCCAAGCGCGCGCTGGAGTACCTCTTCTTCGTCGGCGAGGTGACCTCGGCCGGCCGGACCGCGCAGTTCGAGCGCCGCTACGACCTGACCGCGCGCGTGCTGCCGCCGGCGGTCGCCGACGCGCCGGACCCCACGCCGGAGGAGGCGTTCCGCGGCCTGGTCGCGATCGCCGCCCGCGCCCACGGGGTCGCGACCGAGCAGTGCCTGCGCGACTACTTCCGGTTGAGCCCTGCGCAGGCGCGTCCGGCGATCGCCGAGCTCGTGGCCGCTGGCGAGCTGCTGCCCGCCCGGATCGCGGGCTGGTCGCGTCCGGCGTACCTGCACCGCGACGCCCGCCGGCCCCGCCGCGTCGATGCCCGCGCGCTGCTCGTGCCGTTCGACCCCCTCGTCTTCGAGCGCACGCGCACCGAGGCGCTGTTCGGCTTCCGCTACCGGATCGAGATCTACGTCCCGCGCGAGAAGCGCGTCCACGGCTACTACGTCCTGCCGTTCCTCCTCGGCGAGCGGCTCGTGGCGCGGGTGGACCTGAAGGCCGACCGCGCGGCCGGGGTGCTGCGCGTCCCGGGAGCCTTCGGCGAGCGGGAGCAGGACGGCTGGGACGAGGAGCGGGTCGCGGCGGCTCTCGCGGCGGAGCTGCGCCTCATGGCCGGCTGGCTCGGCCTCGAGGGCGTCGCGGTCGGCGATCGGGGCGACCTCGTCCCGCCCCTGCGCCGCGCGCTCGACGCACCCGCCCCCGCCGTCGCGACCCGATAGCGGTCGTCCCGTCCTGGGCGACGCGAGTCGGGAGGACCGGGATCTCGTCCTGGGCGACTCGAGTCGGGGAGGACCGGGATCTCGTCCTGCGTGACTCGAGTCGAGGAGGACCGGGATCTCGTCCTCGGCGACTCGAGTCGGGGAGGACGTCCTCGGGGCGAGCCGGGCCGGGGTGGCCGAGCCGTCTCTGGCAGGCTCCCCGAGGTGACGCCGGCCGACGTCCCGCTCCCGCCCGCCGACCTGCGGGTCGCCGACCTCGATGGCCGCCGCGTCGGCGTCTGGGGCGCGGGACGCGAGGGCGCGGCCGCGGTGCGGGCGCTGCGGCGCCACGCGCCCGGCGCGGAGGTCGTCGTCGGCCTCTCCACGCCGCCCGCCGACGGGGCGCCGGTCGTCGTGGCCGACGCGCCGCCCGCGCTCGTCGGGGGCCCCGCGATCGACGCCCTCGGTTCGTGCGACGTCGTGATCCGCTCGCCCGGCGTGCCGATCCGCGGCGCCGAGGCCGCGCGCGTCCGCGACGGCGGGGCGACGATCACCTCGGGCACGGCGCTCTGGCTCGCGGAGCGCGGGTCGCGCGAGACCGTCGTCGGGATCACCGGGACGAAGGGCAAGTCGACGACCGCGTCGCTCGCGCATCACCTGCTCGCCGCCGCCGGGGTGCGCGCGGCCCTCGCGGGGAACATCGGCCGGCCCCTGCTCGACGAGCTGGACCCGGCCGATCCGCCCGAGGCGTGGGTCGTCGAGCTCTCGAGCTACCAGCTCGCCGACCTGCCGCAGGCCCCGACGATCGCGGTGGTGACGAACCTCCTGCGCGACCACCTGCCCTGGCACGGCGACGAGGCCACCTACCACCACGACAAGCTCCGGATCCTCACGGCCGGCACCGGCCCGCGGATGGCCGTGCTGCCGCGGACGGACGCGGCGCTCGTCGCCGCCGCCGAGCGGATCGCCGCCGACCGCCTGCTCCCGGTGACCTGGACCGACGATCCCCACGGGTTGCACGTCGCCGACGGGGCGCTGCGGGACGGACCGCGCTCGCTCGCGCCGATCGAGGCGCTCCCGTTGCGCGGCGCCCTCGGGGCGCGCAACGTCGCGATGGCGCTGCAGGTCGTGCGCGACCTCGGTCACGAGGTCGCCGACGTCGCCGCGGCGCTGCGCGACTTCCGCCCGCTGCCGCACCGCCAGCAGGTGGTCGCGCACGACGCCGGGGGCCGGCGGTGGGTCGACGACTCGATCTCCACGACGCCGGAGGCGGCGCTCTTCGCCCTCGCGGCGTTCGCGCCGGGACCGGTCGTGCTGCTCGCCGGCGGCGACGATCGCGAGCAGCACCACGGGGCGCTGGCGTCGGCCCTCGCCGGCGGCCGGGTCCCGGCGGGCACGCCGGGCGCCGCCGACCTGCCGATCACCGTCGCCGGCCTCGTCGCGCTGCCCGGCACCGGCCCGGCGCTCGTGCAGGCGGTGCGCGACGCCGACGGCGAGGCGAGCGTCGCGCTGCGCGAGGTCGCGCCGGGGGAGCCGCAGGCGGTGATGGACGAGGCGGTCGCCGCCGCGGCGGCGCTGGCGCCGCCCGGGGCGACGATCCTCCTCTCGCCCGCCGCGCCGAGCCACAACGTCTTCCGCGACTTCGAGGACCGCGGGCGGCGGTTCGCCGACGCGGTGGACCGGCTCGCCGGCCGCTGACGTCGCCGCGTGGCGCGCGCGACCACGCCCGCCCTCGGGCCCTGGCGCGTGACGTCGCGCGGCACCCGCGCCGGCAGGACGATCGTCCGAGCGCGTTCCGCAGGCGCGGCGCCGGCCCGCCGGACGCCGGGCAGCCCGGGAAGCGCGCAGCGAGGAGCGCGTCCCCCGATCAGAGCCCGGGGATGTGGACCTCGCGGAAGCCCGACACGCTGCGCGTGGCCGACTGCCAGCGGGACCCGGTCTGCCGGAGGCCGGAGGTGTCGAACCGCAGGCCCGCCACGAACATGAACGCGTGGCCGCCGTTGGCGTAGATCGTCACCCACTTGCCGGGGCCGGGCTTGAAGTCGCTGGCCATCGCGCCGGACACCATCGGCGCGTCGATCAGGCCGGCGGCGGCGAGCGCGTAGCTGATCGAGCCGGAGCAGTCGTAGGCGGAGTCGGTCCAGATCGATCCGGCGAACCGCCCGTGGCCGCCGCCGTAGACGTACGGCTTGCGGGCGACCTCGTTCGCCGCCTGGATGATCTGCACGACCTTCGAGGGCGCGTCGGGCGGGATCGACGCCAGCCCGCGGCCGTCGACCGTCGCGGCGGAGATGAGCGTCCGCGCCGACCCCTCCTTGCGCCCGAGGGCGCGCTTGAGGTCCTCGGCCACCGCGGCGTCCGACGGCGCCCCGGACGGCAGGCGGTCCCCGGCGGGCGGCGCCTCCGCGTCGGGCGTCCGCTCGGGCTCCGCCGACGCGACCTCGCGGCCGTCGTCGAGCTCGGACTCCGCGTCGGCGGTCGTCGTGGCGGTCGGGGCCCCGGGGTCGCCGGCGGGCACGGGCAGCGACGGGGCGTCGATCGACCACGCGCGCAGCAGCGTGGCGTCCGAGCCGCTGCCGGACGCCGCCGCGACGCCGCCGACGAGGACCGCCGCGGCCACCGCCCCGGCTCCCCACGTCGCAGGGCGACGCCACCACGTCCGCGGCTGGCTTGTCGTCCCCTCCGGCGCCATCGAGCGGACGATACCCGCGCGACGGCGCGCGCGGGGCATCACGCACGGCGCCGCGCGGCCCGTCACCCTCTGCCCGTGGTCCCGCCCGGTCCGCTCCCCG
Organism: Patulibacter brassicae; assembly: GCF_033949425.1. Classification (NCBI taxonomy): domain Bacteria; kingdom Bacillati; phylum Actinomycetota; class Thermoleophilia; order Solirubrobacterales; family Patulibacteraceae; genus Patulibacter; species Patulibacter brassicae. The sequence continues at coordinate 102,797 of NZ_JAXAVX010000004.1, forward strand.
TCATGGCTGCCGCGTCCGGCGGGCTCGACGTCGCGCTGACCCTCGCCCGCGCCGGGCGCTACGTCGCCACCGCCCTGGTGATCGGGCTGCTGCTCGCCGCGCTGCTGCACCGGGCGGTCGCCGAGGCGGCTGCCGATCGCCCGGACGCCTCGCGCTGGCTGCGGGCGGCCGCGGTCCTCGGTGCCGCGGCGTCGCTGGGCGTCGTGCCGCTGCTCAGCGCGCACGGCAGCGATCCGCGGGCGTCGCTCGGTGACGTCGTCGGCAGCGCCCGGGGCGCATGGGCGATCGTGGCCGCGGCGGCCTTCGCCCTGCTCGCGCTCCTGCCGCGCCACCGCTGGTGGCAGGGCGGACGGCCCGCGCCGGCGGTGCTCGGCGCGCTCGCCGCCGCGGTCGTCGCGCTGCCGCTCGGAGGGCACGCCGCGGACGGCTCCCCGGCGCTCGTCCTCGTCGTCGTCGAGATCGTCCACGTCGTCGCGATGGGCGCGTGGGCGGGCGGCCTGGCCGGCCTGCTGCTGCTGCGGCGCGCGGCCGGCGCCGACGACCGGCGGCTCGCGGCGGCGCTCTCGCGCTTCTCGCCCCTGGCGCTCTGGTGCGTCGTCGCGCTCACGGCGGCGGGGACGCTCCTGGCGGTCCTCCAGCTCACGACGCTCTACGACCTCACGGACACCGGCTACGGCCGGGCGATCGCGATCAAGGCGTTCCTGCTGCTCGGGATCGTCGGGATCGTCGTCCTGCAGCGCGAGCTGCTCCTGCCGCGCCTGCGCGAGGCGGACGGCGACGCGGCGCCGTCGGCCTCGCGCGACGTCCGGCGGGCGCTCCGCGGCGAGGTCGGCCTGCTGCTCGCCGTGCTCGTCGTCACGGGCGCGCTCGCGACCTCGACGCCGCCCCGGGCGGCCGCACCCGAGCCGGTCCGCCTGGCCGCGGAGGGCGGACCGCCGGGCGGGCCCGGGTGGCGGGTGCGCGTCCGGATCGATCCGGCCCGTCGCGGCGCGAACGCGATCGCGCTGCGCATCACCGACCGGGCCGGGCGACCGCTGGCCGCCGCCGTGCGGGTCCGGGCCCTGCCGCCGAACCGCGGCGCGGCGATCGGGGTCCCGCTGACGGCGAGCGGGGACGGGCTCCTGCGCGCGCCCGCCGTGCGCCTGGACTCCCGCGGGCGCTGGCGGCTGGAGCTGCGGGCGCCGCGGACCGCGGCGGGCCCGATCGCCCGCGAGCTCGCGTTCCGCGTCCGCTGACGGCTGCTGCGGGCGCGTCGCGGCCCCGCGGTCGACGGGTCGCCGCGGGCAGGGACGTTCCGTCGACCGGCCGTCGCCGACGCTCGCGAGCGCGGCGCTCCGCCGGCGGCCGGGGCGTCGTCGCCCGGGCCGCCGCGGCGACCGCCCGCCGGCGAGATCGTTTCTGCAGCAACTTCTTATCGGGACTTCATCGTCGGAGCCCGCCGATGCGCCAGAATGCGCCGCATGCCCTCGGGATCGAAGAGCAAGCAGGAGGCTGCGCGCCAGGCGCGGCTCGAGCGGGAGGCCGCCGAGCGAGCAGCCGCCGAGCGCAAGAAGCGCCTCGGGATCCTCGGCGGGGCGCTCGTCGTCGTCGTGGTGATCGTCGGCATCGTCCTCGCCGCGGGCGTCTTCAAGAGCGACCCGGCCGAGAACGCGTCGAAGACGAACGGCGTCAGCGGCGTCAACGAGACCCGCGAGCTGCTCGCCGGGGTCCCGGTCAAGGGCACCGTCATCGGCAACCCGAACGCGCCGGTCACGATCCTCGAGCTCGCCGACCTGAAGTGCCCGGCCTGCAAGGCCCACCAGCTCGGGGACCAGATCGAGGTCGTCAAGCAGCTCGTGCGGACCGGCAAGGCGAACCTCGACCTGCGGCTCGTGAACATCATCGACCCGGGCATGGGCACGACCGACGGCGAGCGCGCCCGTCGCGTGGCGGACAACCTCATCGCCTCGAACAAGTACTGGCCGTTCGTGAACGTCAACTACTACAACCAGGGCGACGAGCGCGAGGAGTGGGCCACGACGGAGGAGCTCCAGAAGCTCGCCACGAGCGTCGGCGCCGGCCCGATCAACGAGCGCGAGACGCCGGCCACGCGCAAGTCCGAGGCCGACGCGCAGCGCCTCTTCGAGGGCCTGCAGGCGCAGGGCACGCCGTCGAGCTACGTCAAGCCGCGCGGCACGAACGCCTACACCCCGGTGAACAGCGACATCGGGTCCCTGACGTCGGCGGTCGAGACCGCCGCGAAGCAGGCGAAGTAACCCGATGGTCGATCGCCGGCTGCGCTGGGTCAGCTTCGTCGTCGCCCTCATCGGGCTCGGCGCGGCCGGCTACCTGACCTACACGAAGTACGCCCACGACGGCATCTGCGGCGTGAGCGGCGGCTGCACCGTCGTGCAGACGTCGACCTGGTCGGAGCTCGTCGGGATCCCGGTCTCCGTGATCGGGGTCGTCGGCTACGTCGCGATCCTCGCGGCGCTGCTGGCGCCGCAGCGCCTCGAGCTCGTGCGCCTGGGCCTCGTCGTCATGACGGGCATCGGGTTCCTGTTCTCGCTGTACCTCATGTACCGCGCCTACATCACGCTCGAGGCGTTCTGCCCGTTCTGCACGACGAGCGCCGTCTGCCAGACGCTCCTGTTCCTCCTGAGCACCGCCCGCTTCGTCCGCGGCCCCGACCTGCCGGCGCTCGTGCCGGCCGGCGAGGACGACGACGAGCCGGCCGTCACGACCGCCTGAGCACCGTGGACGACGCCGAGCTCGACGCCATCCGCGCCCGCCGCTGGCGCCTCTTCGCCACGACGCTCATGCTGCTCGTCGTGGCGGGCGGCCTGGCGCTCGCGCTCGGCGCGTTCGGCGGCGACGGCAAGAAGGGCACGGCGTCCGCCAACGGCGTCCGCGGCGCGAAGGAGGTCTCCGCGTTGCTGCGCGGCGTGCCGCAGGACGGGCTCGTGCTCGGCCGTCCGGACGCGCCGGCCACGATCACGGTCTTCGCGGACCTCCACTGCCCGCACTGCCGGGACGCGTTCACCGGCGGGGACTTCCGCGAGGTCGTCGACCGCGTCGTCCGGCCGGGCAAGGCGAACCTCCGCCTCGCGCTGATCGCGCTGCCCGGGTTCGGGGAGAACAGCGCCCAGGGGCGCGTCGCGGTGACGGGTCTCGCGCCCCGCGACCGCGCCTGGACGACCGCGCTCATGCTCTGGTTCAACCAGGGCGCGCCCGGCGGCCCCTGGATCGGCGACGGCCTGCTGCGGCGGATCGCCGAGGTCGGCCCGGGCCTGCGCGGCGTGCCGCTGCGGATGGCGCCGACCGTCGACGGACGGCGGATCGCCGACGAGACCGACGCGCTGCGCGACCGGCTCGACGTCGACGGCACCCCTGCGTGGTTCGTGCGCGCCCGGGGATCGAGCGACGAGCGCGAGATCGACGTGAACCGCCTCGGCGGGTCGGCGGGCGCGATCGAGTCCGCCGTCCGCGACGCGACCGGCGGCTGAGCGGGGCCCGCCGCGCCGCGCGGCGGGGACCGGCGACGACGCGGTCCCGACCTCGGGGCCGAGGATCCCGCGCACCGTGCCGGCGGTCCTGCCCGGTGGCGCGCGGTGGGCGGGGGCCGGCGGCGTCGGCGCGCCCGCATTCCGACCGTGAAGGTCGGGTACGTAGGGTGGTACCCTACGTAGGGCATGAAGAAGACGAGCATCTACCTCGAGGATCAGCTCGACGAGGCGCTCGCCCTCCGTGCGGCCGAGGAGGGCATCACGAAGGCGGAGTTCATCCGCCGGACGCTCACCGGTGCCGTGGGCCGCCCCACGCGCCCCCGTCCGACCGTCGCCGTGTTCGACGGCCCGGGCGACCTCGCGCGCAACGCCGACCGCTACCTCGGCGAGGCGCCGACGCGGTGACGATCGTCGTCGACACGTCGGTCGTGCTGGCGCTGCTGGACCGGGGCGACCGCGATCACGTCGCCGTGCGCGACTGGGCCGCGGCCGTCGACGAGGACCTCTTCACGAGCCCGCTCGCGGTGGCCGAGATCGACCGCCTGCTCGCCACGCACGGCGGTCCCGCCGCCCGCGAGGCGCTCCGCGGCGACCTCGACTCCGGCGCCTACAACGTCCGCTGGTGGGCCGACGGCGTCGCCGACATGCTCGCCGTCGTGCGCGATCGGCCCGAGCTGGGGCTCACCGACGCCTCGCTCGTCGCCCTGGCCGAGCGCCTGCGGACCCGGCGGATCGCGACGCTCGACGTCGAGCGGTTCCGGCCGGTCACCGACCGCGATGGCAAGCCGTTCACCCTCCTGCCCGCCGACGCGTGATGCCCTGCTCCGCAGCGCAGCGGCACCGCCGACTTCCCACGACCACCCTCGACGACGGGCGCAGGACCGCCCGGCGGCGGGCGTGGGCGGGACCGACCCCTCACCCCGATACCCGAAGGACCCGCGCATGACCACCAACAGCTTCGGCGCCAAGGACACGCTGTCCGTCGGCGACCGCACCTACGAGATCTTCCGCCTCGACGCGCTGCAGGCGAAGTACGACGTCGCTAGGCTGCCGTACTCGCTGAAGATCCTGCTCGAGAACCTCCTGCGGACCGAGGGCAACGGCGCGGTCACGAAGGAGTCGATCGAGGCGCTGGCGACGTGGGACGCGAAGGCTGCCCCCTCCGACGAGATCGCCTACACGCCGGCGCGCGTGGTCCTGCAGGACTTCACCGGCGTCCCGGCCGTCGTCGACCTCGCCGCGATGCGCGACGCGATGGCCGAGCTCGGCGGCGACCCGTCGAAGATCGAGCCGCTCGTCCCGGCGGAGCTCGTGATCGACCACTCCGTCCAGGTCGACGCGTTCGGCAACCCGGAGGCGTTCCGCGTCAACGCGGAGAAGGAGTTCGAGCGCAACGAGGAGCGCTACCAGTTCCTGCGCTGGGGCCAGAACGCCTTCGACGCGTTCAAGGTCGTCCCGCCGGACACCGGCATCGTCCACCAGGTCAACCTCGAGTACCTGTCGCGCGCGGTCTTCGTCAACGACGGCGCCGGGGCGGACGGCCTCCCGCAGGCCTACCCCGACACGCTCGTCGGCACCGACTCCCACACGACGATGGTCAACGGCCTCGGCGTGCTCGGCTGGGGCGTCGGCGGCATCGAGGCCGAGGCCGCGATGCTCGGTCAGCCGATCCCGATGCTCATCCCGAACGTCATCGGCTTCAAGCTCGTCGGCGAGCTGCCGGAGGGCGCCACGGCGACCGACCTCGTCCTCACCGTCACCGAGCTCCTGCGCCAGACCGGCGTCGTCGGCAAGTTCGTCGAGTTCTTCGGCGAGGGCGTCACCCGGCTGCCGCTGGCCGACCGCGCGACGATCGGCAACATGAGCCCGGAGTTCGGGTCGACCGCGGCGATCTTCCCGATCGACGCCGAGACGATCCGCTACCTCGGCTTCACCGGTCGCCCGAAGGAGCAGCTCGAGCTCGTCGAGGCGTACGCGAAGGCCCAGGGCCTCTGGCACGATCCGGAAGAGGAGCCGACGTTCAGCCAGATCGTCGAGCTCGACCTCTCGACGGTCGTCCCGTCGATCTCGGGCCCGAAGCGCCCGCAGGACCGCATCTCCCTCTCGGAGGCGAAGGTCGAGTTCCGCGAGGCCCTCGGCAACTACGTCACCGCCGAGGACGAGGGTGGCGCCGGCGACGACCGCGAGCCCGGCGTCGCGCCGCACGGCCCGACCGGCGAGAGCTACGTCGACGAGGGCTCGTCGCTGAGCTTCCCGGCGTCCGACCCGCCGGGTGCCCAGGTGCCCGGCAACGGCCACGGCAGCGACGGCGGCGAGCCGCAGCGCGAGCACGACCACTCGAACGTCGCGACCCGCCCGTCGACGCGCGTCGAGGTCGAGCTGGACGGCGAGACGTTCGAGCTCGATCACGGGCACGTCGTCATCGCCGCGATCACCTCCTGCACGAACACCTCGAACCCGGCCGTCATGGTCGCCGCCGGCCTCGTGGCCCGGAAGGCGCGCGAGCTCGGCCTCAACCGCCAGCCGTGGGTCAAGACGTCGCTGGCGCCGGGCTCGCTCGTCGTCACCGACTACCTCGACCGCGCCGGCCTCAGCGAGGACCTCGACGCCCTCGGGTTCAACCTCGTCGGCTACGGCTGCACGACCTGCATCGGCAACTCGGGCCCGCTGCCGGAGCCGATCTCGAAGGCCGTCAACGACGCCGACCTCGCAGTCACGTCGGTGCTCTCGGGCAACCGGAACTTCGAGGGCCGCATCAGCCCCGACGTGAAGATGAACTACCTCGCGTCGCCGCCGCTCGTCGTGGCGTACGCGATCGCCGGCACGATGGACTTCGACTTCGAGGCCGACCCGATCGGCGTCGGCGACGGCGGCCGCGAGATCTTCCTGAAGGACATCTGGCCCTCCACGAAGGAGGTCGCCCAGACGGTCGAGGACTGCCTCCAGGCGGACATGTTCCGCAAGAGCTACGCGCAGGTCTTCGACGGCGACGCGAACTGGCAGGGGCTGCAGATCCCGACCGGCGACCGCTACGAGTGGAGCGACGACTCCACCTACATCCGCAAGGCGCCGTACTTCGACGGCATGCCGGCGGAGCCCGCCCCGGTCGAGGACATCCAGGGCGCGCGCGTGATGGCGAAGCTCGGCGACTCGGTCACGACCGACCACATCTCGCCGGCCGGCTCGATCAAGCGCGAGGCGCCGGCGGGCCAGTACCTCGAGGCCCACGGCGTGAAGCCGGCGGACTTCAACTCGTACGGCTCGCGGCGCGGCAACCACGAGACGATGATCCGCGGCACGTTCGCGAACATCCGCCTGAAGAACGTCATGGGCGGGGGCGACCCGCTGCCCGAGGGCGGCTACACCCGCTACCTGCTCGACGACGGGAAGCTGCCCCAGGGCGAGAAGGCGTGGATCTACGACGCCTGCCAGGCCTACGCGGAGGCCGGCGTCCCGCTCGTCGTGCTCGGCGGCAAGGAGTACGGCTCGGGCTCCTCGCGCGACTGGGCGGCGAAGGGGACGAACCTCCTCGGGGTGAAGGCCGTCATCGCCGAGAGCTTCGAGCGGATCCACCGCTCGAACCTCGTGGGCATGGGCGTCCTGCCGCTGCAGTTCCCGGAGGGCGAGAGCGCCGACTCGCTCGGGCTCGACGGGACCGAGGAGTTCACGATCACCGGTCAGGCCGACGCGCTGAACGCGGGCGACCTGCCGAAGACCGTGAAGGTCCAGGCCGGCGACGTCTCCTTCGACGCCGTCGTCCGGATCGACACGCCGAAGGAGGCGGACTACTACCGCCACGGCGGCGTGCTGCTCTACGTGCTCCGGCAGCTCCTGGCGGCCTGAGCCCCGGCTCCACCGATCCTCGGCCGCGGCGCCGAGGGTCGGTCGACGGCGGCGGAGCCCGATCGGCGCCGCGGTGGTCGGGGTGACCCTCGACGCCGATCCACGTGCCGCCGGCGGTCGCGGGTCGCGGCCGGCTCGGCGGCGCCGGACGGGCCCTCTCCGGGGTAGGGTTGGCGCGTGGGCGCGCGTGCAGCGGCCGGCGCCCGCTCCGACCCCCGGGAGCCTCATGCGCCGTCGTCCGTTCGCCTTCGTCACTCCCGCTCTCCGGGCCGCGGCACCGACCGTCGTCGCGGCCCTGCTGCTCGGCGTCGCGGCGACGCCGGCGGGCGCGAACCTCGTCGGCGTCGGCGAGGATCCGGCCGGCGACGCGGCGAGCCCGCACCCCGCGCACGACATCACCGGGGCGGCGCTGGCCTACGACCGGCGGCGCGGCGCGCTCGTCGGGAGCGTCCGGCTGCGCGGGGTCGCGACCGCCGCGACCCAGGGCGTCCTGACGCTCTTCGCGGGCCGGCGGACCGCGACCGGCTGCGACGGCTATCCCGCCCAGGGGCTGTCGACGTCCACGGCCTCCTTCCGGGCCAGCTGGCACGTCCTCCCGGCGCCGGGCCAGCACGTCGGCGGCGGGGTGGACCGGGCGGAGAAGTCCGGCGAGCGCACCACCGTGCAGCGGATGGAGGCGACCGACCGGCGGCTCGCGGGCGGCACCCCGGACTGCGCGATCGCCACCCTCACCCAGCCCGGCGACGCCTCCGTCGTCCTCGACACGACCGGGCCGATCGCGCTGCGGCCCGTGCCGGTCCTCGGCGCCGCGCTGCGCGGCGTGCCCAGCCGCCTGCGTCCCGGCCGCACCGCCCGGGTCCGGGTCCTCGTCACGAACGCCGGCGACGCGCCCACGGGACGCATTCGCCTGCGGGTGGCCGGCGCGCGCGGGCTGCGGGTCTCCCCGTCCACGCGCACGCTGGCGCCGCTGGCGGCCGGGCGCACGCGCACCGCGACGCTCCGCGTGCGCCTGTCGACGCGGGCGCGCGCCTCCACGCGGCTGCGGGTCACCGCGACGGCGGGCGACCAGCGCGTGCGCACCGAGGGCCGCATCCGCCTGCTCCGTCTCTCCTCGGGCGGTGGCGGCGGCGGAGGCGGCTCGACGCCCCCGCGCACCTGCAACCGCTGGATGCCCGACATCTCGGGCGAGACCGGCGGCTCGCTCGTGCTCGTGCCCTGCTGACTCGCGCGGAGCCGATCCGGTCAGCCGGTGACGGCGCGTCCCGTCGCGGCCCACGCCGCGTGCCGGTCGCGCGGACGGCCGATGACGACCGTCTCGCCGTCGTCGAGGATCGGGCGCTGCAGCAGCGCGGGGTGCTCGACGAGGAGGGCGACCACCTCGTCGATGCCGAGCCCGTCGGCGTCGAGGCCGAGGTCGCGGTAGCGCTTGTCGCGCCGGATCAGGGCGTCGACGGGATCGCCCTCCAGGCGCTCGGCGAGGTCGCGCAGCTCGGCCTCGTCGAGGCGCTCGGCGACGAGCAGGTACTTGCGCACGGCGACCTCGTGCCCGGCCTCCTGGAGCGCCTCGAGGGCGACGACCGAGGTCGAGCAGTGCGGGTTGTGGAGCAGCGTGAGGCCAGGCACCGGGCGATCGTACTTCGCGTCGCCCGGGAGCCCGCGGCCGAGCGGCTCGGCCGGTCGGAGCGGTGCGTCAGAGCCCGGCGACGTGCCGGCTGTGGAAGCCCTTGCGGCGACCGATCACGGGACGCCAGCGGACGCCCGACCGCCCACGGGGATCGCCGACCCGACTCGTGTCCAGCCGCAGGCCCGCGACCTCGAGGTACACGTGGCCCTGGCTCGCGTGCACGGTGATCCAGCGGCCGCCGCCCGCCCGACCCCACCGCGCCATCTGGCCGCTCGTGGCGGTGGTCGTCATGAGGCCGGCGCGGATCATCGCGTAGCCCACCGCGCCGGAGCAGTCGTAGCCGGAGTCCTTCAGCCGGGCGTGGCCGCCGCCCCACTTGTACGGCTTGCCGACGATGAGGTTCGCGGCCGCGATCACCCGCTTCACCGACGTGGGCGCCGACCGCGGGATCGCGGCCTTGCCGTCCGTCCGGATCCGGGCGACCTTGCCCTTGATCGTCCGGCGCGAGCTCGGCACCGGGACGAGCACGTCGCCGCCGTTCCAGCCGGCGGTCGGCTGCTCGTCGTCGGCCACGTCGTCGTCGGCCGGCAGGTCGTCCTCGACCACGCCGTCGTCGTCGGTCCACGTGCCGTCGTCGGCGGGCCCGTCGTCCTCGACGCTCCAGCCGTCGTCGACGCCGGGATCGGTCGCCTCGTCCTCGGTCCCCGGGGCGACCTGTCGGCCGCCGTCCCAGCCCGACCACGGGCGCTGGGCCGCGGCGGTCGCCGGGGTGGCGAGGGCGGGCACGAGCAGCAGGGCGAGGAGCAGACGACGCAGGCGCACCCTCGGGTCATCGGACGTCCGAGCGCCAGGGACGAGACGACCTGGACCATCGGGGGAGGAGGTGCCGCTCCGTCGTCCGGCCGCCGCGGTCCCGGCGCGCCGACGCGCACCGGCCGCCGACGCGGGGGCCCTCGCCGGTCGTCGGCGGCGCGGCGACGCGCGGACCGGCGCGTCCGCCTCAGGCCGCGCGGTGGCAGCCGGCGACGTGGTCGTCGACGATGCCCGCGGACTGCATGAGCGCGTAGGCGACGGTCGGGCCGACGAACGCGAACCCGCGGCGGCGCAGCTCCCGGGCCATCGCGCGCGAGGTCGCGGTCGACGCCGGGACGTCGGCGAAGGTCGCCGGGCGGCCCGCGCGCTCCGCCGCGGCGGCGTCGGCGAACGACCAGAGCAGCGCGTCGAGCCCGCCGTCCTCGCGCAGCGCGAGCGTCGCCCGGGCGTTCCGGATCGCCGCGGCGACCTTCGCCCGGTTGCGGACGATGCCGGCGTCGGCCAGCAGCCGGGCGACGTCCGCGTCCCCGTACGCGGCGACGCGCTCGGGGTCGAAGCCGTCGAAGGCGGCCCGGAACGCCTCGCGCTTGCGGAGGATCGTGATCCACGCGAGGCCGCTCTGGAACGCCTCGAGGGTGAGGAGCTCGAACAGCGCGCGCTCGCCGTGCAGCGGCCGGCCCCAGTCGTCGTCGTGGTAGGCGCGGTAGAGCTCCGGCGCGGCGCCCCAGCGGCAGCGGGCGAGCCCGTCGTCGCCGACGACGACGTCGGGGGCGTCAGCCACCGAGCTCCGCCGCGTCGAGGCGCCGGACGAGCTCGAGCAGCGCGCCGAGCCCGGCCGCGATCGGCGGGATCGCCACCCACTCCGAGGTCCGGTGCATGTCGCCGCCGCGCGTGATGCCGACGCAGATCGCCGGGACGCCGAGCGGGTACGCCGCGTTGCACTCCGTCGAGCCGGCGTCCTCGCGCGCCGGCGGCAGGCCGACGGCGGCGCGGGCGGTGCGGGCGGTCGTGACGAGCGGGTGGTCGCCGGGCGTGCGGCCCGCCGGCCGATGCCCGACCTGCTCCACGGTGGCGTGGACGCCGCGCGGCGCGCGCTCGAGGGCGTCGCGGACGCGCTGGGCGGTGCGCCGCAGCCGGCCGTCGTCGTCGTCGCGCAGGTCGACGAGCAGCTCCCCCTCCTCCGCGATCGCGTTCACGGTGCTGCCCGAGCGGACGACCCCGACGTTGATGTGCGCGCCGCGGGGCACGGCGTCGAGCGCGGCGGCGCCGGCCCGCAGCAGGGCGTGGGCGGCGCTGCCCGTGCCGCGGTCGCCCCACGAGTGCCCGCCCGGGCCGCGGTAGCGGGCGCGGAGTCGCAGGGCCCCGATCCCGCCGACGACGAGGTCGTCGAGCAGGTGGCCCTCGAGCGCGACGAGCGCCCGTGCCGGGACGCTCGCCAGCAGGTGCTTGGCGCCGCGCAGGTCGCCGAGGCCCTCCTCCCCGACGGTCGCGGCCAGCACGACCGGCCGGACCGGCGGTGCCTCGCGCAGGGCGCGCGCGAGCTCGAGCAGCGCGGCGACGGCGACGGTGTCGTCGCCGATGCCGGGACCGAGCAGCCGGTCGCCGTCGCGCCGCGGCTCCAGCGGGATCTCGGGACCGAAGACCGTGTCGAGGTGCGCGGTGACGACGAGCGCCGGCCCGGCGTCGCCGAGGCGCACGACGACGTTGCCGACGGCGTCCTGCTGCGGGTCGAGCCCGAGGCGGGCGAGCCGCTCGGCGACGGCCGCGCCACGCGCTCCCTCGTCGCCGGTCGGGGCCCCGATGGCGGCGAGCTCCAGGGCGTCGCCGACGACGCGCTCGACCGCGGCGTCGTCGGCGGGGCCGGGCCCCGTGTCGGTGCGCACCACCCCGGGGAGCCTACGGGCCGGGCGCTCGGCCGGGACGGCGCGCCCGCCCGCGGTCGTCGTCGGGCCGGGCCGCGGGATCGGGGCTCACCCGCCGAGCGGGCGGGTGGGGGAGAGGGTGAACTCGATCTCGTCGCCGACGAGGCCGAGGTGCGGACCGGGGCGCAGCCAGCGCGCGAGGGGACCCGTCGAGCGGATCTCGGTGCGCACGAGCGCCGGGCGGAGGCGCCCGTGGGCGACCATCCGGCAGGTTCGCAGGACGCCGTCGGGGCCCTGCTGCTCGACGATCGCCGTCGTGCGGATCGGCAGTGCCGGGCCGAGCGGTCGGACGTGGCTCGTGACCCGCCAGCCCGCCGTGGAGGCCGTCATCGACGTCGTCGGGTCGCCGTCGAACCGCACGAGCGCCTTGGGCATCGCCCAGTTCGCGCGCCCGCCCACGAGGCTCGCTGGGGAGTCCACGGCCATGAGCGCCACCGTCGACCGCGGCCGACCGCCACGCAGGTACCCGACCTGGCCGAAGACCTCGTCGTACGCGCCGACCGGCGTGTCGCGGTAGCGGACCATCCCCCCGACCACGCCCACCGGTCGCCGGTCGCGCAGGGCCGGGGGCAGCGCGGCGCGCGCGGCCCGCGGGGCCCGCGCGAGCCACAGCACCGCCGAGGCCCGGCAGGTCCACGGCGCCGGGGGCGGGTCGCCGGCCGGGAGCTGGTCGAGCGCCTCGTCGGTCAGGTCGCTCTCGTGGACGCCCGGAACGCGGGACAGGACAACAGGATCGATCATGTCTCTCTGCACCGAGACGGTACCGGCGACCGGGCGACGCGGCGGTGCGCCCGCGCGCGACGGACGGGCGACGGGGCCGACGGAGGCACGCCGTGCGGAGGCCGCGACCGCCCGGCGCCGGCGCGGGCCGCAGCGCCGCCGGCGCCGCACGGCGGGCGCGGCGGGCGCGGCGGGCGGGGGCCCTGTCCGCCGGGCCAAAGGGCCGGGCGCCGTTCGGGCCCGCCGTCGAGCCCTCCGCGCTCCCTGGCGCGGGACGATGCCCGTGGGGCGGCCGGCCCACCTGGCCGCCCCCCTCTCCCTCGTTCGCGGTCGCTCCGCGGCACCGGTGGGCGGGCGGCGACCACCGCCCGCCCTCCGGGGTCGCACCGCCGCCTCGCCGTCCACGCGCCGCCGACCCGGACCGGCCGGGTGCCGTCGCGCGGGCGGTAGTGTCGCCGCGATGGCGCTGCTCGACCGACTGCCCGGCCGCGGGGTCCCGGACCCGCCGCCCCGCCTCGACGGCCGGACGACCGTCGTCTGCGGCGGGGCCGGCGAGGTCGGCGAGGGGATCGTCGCCGGACTGCTGGACGCCGGAGCGCGGGTCGCCGTGCCCTCGCGCGGCCACGAGCGGCTGCAGGCGCTCGAGCACCGGCTGCGCGACGCCGGCCGTCCCGTCGAGCGGCTCGTGCCGGTCATCGGCGACCTCTCGGCGGGCGAGGACGCCGCGCAGGCGCTCGCCGCCGACGTCCTGCGCCTCGCGGGTCCACCGGACCTCGTCGTCGCCGCGCTCGGCGGCTGGGCCGCCGGCCCGCCGCTCGCCGAGCTCGGGCTCGACGAGTGGGAGTCGGCGATCCACGACGGCCTGCGCGCCCACCACCTCGCCGTCCGCGCCTTCGTGCCGCTCTTGCGCGATCGGCCCGGGGCGGGCTACGCGATGATCAACGGCGCGGCCGCGCGCTACCCGGTGCCCGGCTCGGGCGCGGTCTCGACCGTCGCCGCGGGCGAGCTCATGGCCGCCCAGGTCCTCGCGGCCGAGGAGTCCGGCTACGGGGTGCAGGTCGAGGCCTACGTGCTCGGTCCCGTCGCCACCCGCTCGCGCAGCGAGTCGGCGCCGTGGATGGCCAGCGCGGAGCAGGTGGGCGGCGTGATCGCCGACCGCGCCGGCCGCCGGCTGGCCGGCGGGGGCGACGCGGGGCCCGCGACCGTCGTCGAGATCCTCACCGCCGGGGACCTGCGTCGGGCTCGCGACCTGCCGCCGGGCGGCGTCCGCGGCGCCGGCGCCGGCCGCGCGGGCTGGATCCTCTGGGGCCTGCAGACCGGCAACCTCTCCAACCAGGTGCGGCGCGGCGCGCCGCCGCGCGACTAGGGACCGTTCGAGCGAGGCCGCGGCGCGGGCGCGATAGCGTCCGGGGCATGAGCCTGCCGCCCGTCCTGCGCGACCTCCTCACCGCCCCGGGGCCGTCGGGGCGCGAGGAGATCGCCAGCGCGGTCTTCCGCAAGCACGCCTCCGCGTTCGCGACGCTCGAGTGGGACACGTTCGGCTCGACCGTCGGCCGCGTCTCGGGCACCCAGGAGGGCGTGCCGTCGCTGGCCGTCGTCGGCCACATCGACGAGATCGGGCTCATCGTCACCCACATCGACGAGAAGGGCTTCCTGCGGATCGCGCCCGTCGGCGGCCAGGATCCGCAGCAGCTCGTCGGGCAGCGCGTCCGCGTCATCACGAAGGGCGGCGACCTCGTCCCGGGCGTGATCGGGAAGAAGCCGATCCACCTGATCGAGGCCGACGAGCGCTCCCGCGCGGCGAAGATCAAGGACCTGACGATCGACATCGGCGCCGCCGACAAGGAGGACGCGCGCGCGGTCGTGCGGATCGGCGACGTCGCGGTGATCGACGCCGAGCCGCTCGAGCTGCGCGGCGGCCGCGTCGCCTCCCGCTCGATGGACAACCGGATCGGCTCGTTCGTCGCCTACGAGGCCGCGCGCCTCGTCGCCGAGGCCGGCGGCGCGCCGGGCGAGGTCCAGGCGTGGGCCGTCGCCCGCGAGGAGACGGGCCTGCACGGCGCCAAGACGACCGCCCACCGGGTCCGTCCCGGCCTGGCGATCGTCGTCGACGTGACCTTCGCCAGCGATCACCCCGGCGTCGACGTCAACGAGATCGGCGAGCATCCGCTCGGCTCCGGTCCGGTCGTCGAGCTCGGCACGCCGCTGCACCCGTGGATCGGCGACCGCCTGATCGAGATCGCCGAGCAGGAGGACATCCCCTTCACCGTGAGCGCCACCGGGCGCGGCACGGGCACCGACGCCGACGCGATCAACATCGCCGCGGACGGGATCCCGACGGCGGTCATCGGCGTGCCGCTGCGCTACATGCACTCCGTGGTGGAGACCGCCCAGGTCGACGACATCCTCAACGCCGCGAAGCTCATCGCCGCCTTCGCCCAGCGGCTCGACCCGTCCGTCGACCTGCGGCGATGACGGTCCTGGCCGACGCGCGCGCCGCCCGCGCCGCCGGCGGCTGGCTCCTGCTCTGGGACATCGACGGGACGCTGCTCCTGCGCGCGTCGCGCGCGCACGCCGAGGCGGTCTGGGCGGCGCTGCTGGAGGTCCACGGCCTCGACCGCGACGCGCTGGAGACCCGCACCGGCGCGGGCCCGAAGGGCGCCGGCATGACCGACGGCCAGATCGCCCGGCTGCTGCTGGAGGCCGCGGGCGTCGACGCGGCCGAGATCGACGCGCACGCGTCGCGCGTGCGCGCCCGCACCTGCGAGCTCTACGCGCCCGACGACCTCACGGCGCACCTGAACCCGGGCGTCGACGCGCTCCTCGCCGAGCTGCACGAGCGCGAGGACGTCGTGCAGACCCTCGTGACCGGCAACTTCGAGCCGGTGGCGCGCCGCAAGCTCGAGGCGGCCGGCATCGGGCGCTGGTTCGACGCGACGCTCGGTGGCGGGTTCGGCTCCGACCACGAGGTCCGCGACCACCTGCCGGCGATCGCCCGCACCCGCGTCGGCGCGGCGCTGCGCGACGACGGCGCGCCCTGGCCGGCCGAGCGCACGATCGTCATCGGCGACACCCCGCGCGACATCGCGTGCGCGCGCCACGACGGCGTCGGCGTGATCGCCGTCGCCACCGGCCCGCACGCGGTCGACGAGCTCGCGGACGCCGACGCCGTGGCCGAGGACGTCGCGACGCTGCGCGACGTCCTGCTCGCCCGCCTCGACGCGCCGGCCGACCGTCCCCCGACCGGGAGCCCGAGCACCGCATGACCACCGACACCGACATCGACCAGGGCCGCCTGCGCGCCGACCTCGAGGCGCTCGTCGCGCTGCCGTCGGTCGCCTTCCCGGGCTTCCCGACCGAGCCGGTCCGCGCCGCCGCCGACCTCACCGAGGAGCTGCTGCGCGAGGCGGGCCTCGAGGACGTCGTCCAGATCGACGTGCCCGGCGCCGCGCCGGCCGTCTTCGGCCAGGTCGCGCCGCCCGCCGGCAGCGACGCGCCGACCGTCCTGCTCTACGCCCACTACGACGTCCAGCCGGCCGGTCCCGAGGACGCGTGGACGACCCCGGCCTTCACCGCCACCGAGCGCGACGGGCGGCTCTACGGTCGCGGCACCGCCGACGACAAGTGCGGCATCGCGTTGCACGTCGCGGCGCTGCGGGCGCTCGGCGACCTGCGGGCCGCGGGCCTCGGGATCAAGGTCCTCGTCGAGGGCGAGGAGGAGACGGGCGAGGGCACGCTCTCGACGCTCGTGGCCGCCGATCCCGACCGCTTCCGCGCCGACGCGTTCGTCATCGCCGACGGCTCGAACGTCGCCACGGGCACGCCGACCCTCACGACGTCGCTGCGCGGCTTCGCCGTCGTCGAGGTCACCGTCTCGACCCTGCGGGACTTCGTCCACTCGGGGGTCGCCGGCGGCGCGGCGCCCGACGCGCTCGTGGCGCTGTCGCGGATCATCGCGACGCTCCACGACGAGGACGGCGACGTCGCCGTGGCGGGCCTCGACCGGCTGCCGTGGGACGGCGACGCGCTCGACGAGGAGCAGTTCCGCCGTGAGGCCGGCGTGCTGGACGGCGTGGCCCTCGTCGGGTCGGGACCGCTGGCGGAGCGCCTCCTGACGCGGCCGTCGGTGACCGCGGTGGGCATCGACGCGCCGACGGTGCGGGGCGCCGGCAACGCGCTGATCCCCAGCGCGCGGGCGAAGCTCTCGATGCGCCTGGCCCCGACGCAGGACCCGCGGGCGGCGGCCGACGCGCTCGTCGCCCACGTCCGCGCCGTCGCGCCCTGGGGGGTGCAGCTGGCGTTCGAGATCAGCGCGCTGGCCCCCGGCGCGCTGCTCGGCGGCGAGGGGCCCGTGGCGACCGCGGCCGCCGCGGCGCTCGAGGCCGGCTACGCGGCACCGGTCAGCCGGATCGGCACCGGCGGGGCGATCCCGCTCTGCGCGGACCTCGCCGCGATCTACCCCGACGCCGAGTTCGTGCTCTGGGGCGCCGGCGACGACCGCTCGCGGATCCACGCGGCGGACGAGTCGGTCGACCTGGGGGACCTCGGGCGCGCCGCGGCCGCCGAGCTCGCGCTGCTGCGGTCGCTCGGCACCGCCGGCTGAGCCCGCGCCCTCGCCCCGATCAGGCGGTCCAGAGCGCGTCGGTGCCGATCGGCCGACGCGTCGCGCCGGCGGCGGCGAGCTCCTCGCCGACCGCGTCGCGCTCGCCCTCGCGGTCGAGGACCGCGGCGACCTCCTGGGTCGTCAGCGGCTCGCCGGCCCAGCGCACGACCTCGAGCGGGTCGGTGGCCCAGGGACGCTGCTCGAGCTCCGGCGCGAGGTTCGCCACGAGCGTCTCGATCGTGAGCGCGGTGTGGAAGCCCGGCGCCTCGAGGACCCGCCCGTCGCGCTCCAGGACGTAGCTCGGGCAGGTGTAGCGACGCGGCCCGAGCGGCTCGCCCGCCTGCTCGGCGGTCCAGTCCTCGCCGGAGGGCGCGAGCTTCTGGTCGAGCGCCACGGCCGCGGGGGAGGGGCGGCGGGCCGCGGAGAGGTCGGCGCGGAAGGCCGCCTGGACGTCCTCCTCGGCGCGCCAGCCGGCGACGTCGTCCGCCGTCGCGTCGAGGCCGCCCGCCTCGAGCGCGGCGGCCAGGGTCGCGTCGTCGCTCAGCGCGGCCCCGCCGGCGAGCGTCTCGACGTGGAGGGCGCGCAGGAGGGTCACGGCGGCGTCGATGCCGCGGCGCTCGCGGACCGCGACGATCGCCTCGCAGGCCGGCCACGTGCCGCCGACCGGACGGCTCTCGGCGGTCGTCAGCGGCTGCCCGTAGGCGTCGAAGTGCCGCAGGGCCGCGGCCGCGCGCTCGGGCGTGAAGCCCATCCGCTCGTACGACGCGCCGTCCTTCGACAGGCCGACGAGGCGCAGGTGGCAGCGCAGCTCGTCGCCGTAGCGCCAGCGCAGCCGCCAGCGGATCGGCTCGGCGCTGAAGGCGTACGGGCACGCCGGATCGGTGTAGGTCGTGACGTCGACGCTCGGCACGGGCACGACGCTAGCGCGCGCCCGGCGCCGCCCCGTGCGGACGGGCGATCCGGACCGCGGCCCGGTCCGTGCGCCGGTCCCGGTCCGGCCGCTCAGCCGGCGGTCCAGAAGGCGTCGGTGCCCACCGCCTGCTCGCGCGCGCCGGCCTGCCGCAGCTCGTCCCGCACCGCGTCGCGCTCGTCCTGCCGGTCCAGCAGCGCCGCGACCTCGACCGTCGCGAGCGGTTCGCCGGCCGCCCAGGTCAGGACCTCCGCGACGTCGCCGGCCCACGGACGCGGCGCGAGCGCCGGCACGAGGTTCGCGACCGCCGCCTCGACGGCGGCCCACGGCTGGAACCCCGGGACCTCGGCGCTGCGGTTGCCGTTGCGCAGGACGTAGCTCGGGCAGGTGTAGCGGCGGCCGGCGGACCCGACGTGGAGCGCCGGGGGCAGCTCCGCCAGGACGTCGGGCTCGGCGTCGGCGAGCTTGTGGTCGAGCGCGAGCGCCGCGGGCCCGGGGTCGCGGGCGGCGGCGAGGTCGGCCTGGAACGCGCGTGCCGTCGCGTCGTCGGCGGCCCACTCGCGGACCTCGGCGGGCTCCAGCCCGGCGCGGCGCGCCGCCTCGTCGAGGACCTCGGGGTCGTCGATCGCCCGGCCCTCCGCGAGCCCGAGCACGCGCAGCGCCCGCAGCACGGCCGGCTCGCTGCCGGTCGCGAACTCGCGGGCGGCGACGATCGTGCGGCAGGCGTCCCAGGTGCCGGCCGGCGGCCGGCGGTCGACGGTCGTCAGCGGCATCCCGTACGCGTCGAAGTGGCGCAGGACCGCCGCGTTGCGCTCGTCGTCGAAGCCCTTCGCCCGCTGGGCGCCGGCGTCCCGCGCCAGCCCGACGACGCGGATCGTCCACGTCAGCCCGTCGCCGTAGCGCCAGAGGAGCCGCCACTTGATCGGCTCCGCGCTGTAGGCGAACGGGCACGCGGGGTCGGTGAACTCGACGAGGTCGATCTGGCGCACGCCCCGACGCTATCGCCACGCGGGTCGCGACCCGCGCTCAGGCGAGCGCCAGCGCGGGTGCCGGTGCGGGGAGCCGCGCGGCGAGGTTGCGCGCGCTGCGCAGGAACGCCCGCCGCAGCAGCGCGCCGCCGCCGAGCCGCCAGCGCAGCTCGGACGCGCCGTGGAGCAGGAAGTCGCTGGTGAAGCGCACGAGGCACCCGCGCGGCTCGGGCTCGATCGTGAACGCGTCGCAGCCGTGCAGCGCGCGGGGCGCGGTCGTCGCCCACGTGATCCGGTGCGGCGGCTCGACCTCGATGACCTCGTAGTGCAGGCCGCGCCGCAGGCCGGGGAGGGAACCGCGCAGCGCGTAGGCGGTGCCGATCCGCAGCGGGTCCTCGCCGGTCACGAGGTGGACGGCGAGGGGGTGGGGGAACCACTCCGGGGCGTGACGGAGGTCGGCCACGTACGCGAACGCCTGCTCCGGCGCGCACGCCGCGGGCACCGTGAACTCGTCGTGATGGTCCATGATGCTCGACCGGTACCCGCGTGGCCGGCTCGGACACGTGGATTCACCCTCCCCCGCGGGCCGTGTCGCGACGCCGCTCAGCCGCGTCGCAGCCGGGCGAGCCGGTCGCGCAAGCGCGCGGACTGGACGCGGACGTCGCCGAAGGTCGTGCGCGCCTGCAGCGCGATCACGGGCGCGCCGGCGGGGGCGTGCCGGCCGGCGTCCTGGCGGAGGTCGCCGAAGAAGCTCGCGCCCCGCAGGTGGACCTCGATGCCCTCCGGCACGAGCAGCCGGACGTCGCCGAACACGGTCCTCGCCTCGATCTCGATCCGCTCGTGGGCCACGGCCGCCTCCCGCAGGTCGAGCACGACGTCGCCGAGGATCGTCCGCCACCGGCTGCGGGACGGGACCGTCCAGCGTCCGTCGCGACGCAGGTCGCCGAACGACGAGCGGTGCTCCTCGACCGGCCCGGCGGGCTCCGCGGCGCGGGGCGTCGTCGGCGGATCGGCCGGCAGGTCGCCGAGCAGCGCGCGCAGGTCGCCGCGCGTGCGCGCGCCGGCGGCGCCCTCGATCCGGTCCGCGAGCTCCTCGAAGGTCAGGCGGCCGCCGGCCGCGCCCTCGCGCAGCCGCTCGATCGCCGCGTCGCGCTCCGCGTCGGAGGCGCGGATCGCGTCGTCGGGCGCTTCGCCGCCGGTGACCATCCGACGCCCGGCCCCTCCGGCCTCAGCGCGTGAGCTTCTTGTAGCTCAGCCGGTGCGGGCGGTCGGCCTCGTCGCCGAGCAGCTCGCGGCGGTAGGCCTCGTAGGCCTGCAGGTTGCCCTCGAACCAGGTGGCCGTCGAGTTGCCCTCGAAGGCGAGGATGTGGGTGGCGATCCGGTCCAGGAACCAGCGATCGTGGGAGATGACCACCGCGCAGCCCGGGAAGCCGAGCAGGCCCTCCTCCAGCGCCTGGAGCGTGTCGGTGTCGAGGTCGTTCGTCGGCTCGTCCAGCAGCAGGACGTTGCCGCCGCGACGCAGGAGCTTCGCGAGGTGGACGCGGTTGCGCTCGCCGCCGGAGAGCGAGCCGACCTTCTTCTGCTGGTCGCCCTTCTTGAAGTTGAACGACGCGACGTACTGGCGCGAGTTCATCTCGCGGTCCCCGACCTTCACGTAGTCGAGGCCCTCCGAGATCTCCTGCCAGACGTTCTTCTCGGGGTCCAGCGAGTCGCGCGACTGGTCGACGTACGAGAGGTCGACCGTCTCGCCGAGCTTGATCTCGCCGGCGTCGGGCTGCTCGATCCCGGTGAGGAGCTTGAAGAGCGTCGTCTTGCCCGCGCCGTTCGGGCCGATCACGCCGACCATGCCGCCGGGCGGCAGCGTGAAGGAGAGGTCCTCGAAGAGGAGCTTGTCGCCGAACGCCTTCGTCAGGCCCTTCGCCTCGATCACCGTGTCGCCGAGGCGCGGCCCGGGCGGGATCGTGATCCGGGTCTCGTCGAGGCGCTGGGCGGCCTGCTGCTCCATCAGCGCCTCGAGGTTGTTCAGGCGCGCCTTCTGCTTCGTCTGCCGGCCCTTCGGGTTCTTCCGGGCCCACTCGAGCTCCTCGTTGATCCGCCGCTGGCGGGCCACGTCGGTGCGCTTCTCCTGCGCCATCCGCTTGGCCTTCGCCTCGAGCCACGCGGAGTAGTTGCCCTCGAACGGGTAGCCCCGGCCGCGGTCGAGCTCGAGGATCCAGCCGGCGACGTTGTCGAGGAAGTACCGATCGTGGGTCACCGCCACGACGCAGCCCGGGTAGGACTCCAGATGGCGCTCCAGCCAGTGGACCGACTCGGCGTCGAGGTGGTTCGTCGGCTCGTCGAGCAGCAGCAGGTCGGGGGCCGAGAGCAGCAGACGCGCGAGCGCGACGCGGCGCTTCTCGCCGCCGGAGAGGTCGGTGACGTTCCAGTCGCCGGGCGGGCAGCGCAGCGCGTCCATCGCGTACTCGACCTTGTTGTCGAGGTCCCACGCGTCGGCGGCGTCGATCTCCGTCTGCAGCCGCGCGAACTCCTCGGCGGTCTCGTCGCTGTAGTTCACCGCCAGCTCGTTGAAGCGGTCGACGAGCGCCTTGAGCTCCGAGAGCCCCTCGAGGACGTTCTCGTGGACGGTCTTCGTCTCGTCGAGCTGCGGCTCCTGCTGGAGGATGCCGACCGTCGCGCCGGTTCCGAGCGTCGCCTCGCCGTCGAAGTCCTTGTCCTGGCCGGACATGATCCGCAGGAGGCTCGACTTGCCGGCGCCGTTGTAGCCGAGGACGCCGATCTTGGCGCCGGGCAGGAACGACAGCGACAGCTCCTTGAAGACCGTCTTGTCCGGCGGGTGCACCTTCGTGACCTGGTGCATGGTGAAGACGTACTGCCCGGTGAAGGTCACCTCTCCAAGGTATCGACAACGACGCCCGGCGCTCGGCGCGATCGTCCGGCGGGGCGGGCGATCGCGCCGCGGGTCGAGCCCGGCGGGGCGGTGCTACCGTCGAGGACGGGCGCCCGACGGGACGCCTCCGGACGAGAGGGCGCGCCGTACCCGGAACGACGACGGCGCGAGGGAGGCACCGATGTCCTGGGTCATGCTCTTCGCCGCCGGTCTGCTCGAGGTCGTCTGGGCGATCGCGATGAAGCGCAGCGACGGCTTCAGCCGGCTGCCGGAGACGGTCGTCTTCGTCGTCGCCGCGGTGGCGAGCGTCGTCCTGCTCTCGCGCGCGCTGCGCGACCTGCCGGTCGGCACCGGCTACGCGGTCTGGACCGGCATCGGCGCGGTCGGCGCGGCGATCGTCGGGATCGCCTGGCTCGACGAGAGCGCCGCCCCGCTGCGCGTGGTGAGCCTCGCGCTCGTGGCCTGCGGCATCGTGGGCCTCGCGCTCAGCTCGCAGTCCGGCTAGACCCGGGCGCGGCCGAAGACCGCGTTGAAGCGCCGGCTCGCCAGGCGCATGACGAGCGCGTAGCCCCACGGGAAGAGCCGCTGGCCGAGGAAGCCGAGCTGGATGTCGCGGGAGGTGTAGACCATGAACCGGTTGCGCTCGACCCCGCGGACGATCGCGGCCGCGGCCTTCTCGGGGCTCACGGCGTGGTGCACGAACCGGCCGACCTCGCGGCGCACCCGGGGGTCGTCGCGGTCGACGCCGACGATGTTCACCGTCTCGACGAGCCCGGTCGCCACCGCGCCGGGGCAGACGAGGCTCACGTGGATGCCGTGCTGGCGCAGGTCGAACCGCAGGACCTCGGACACGCCCCGCAGGCCGAACTTGCTCGCGCTGTAGGCCGCGTGCCACGGGAGGCCGAAGAGGCCGGCGGCGGAGGAGACGTTCACGAGGTGGCCGCCGCGTCCGGCGCGGATCATCGCCGGCACGAACGCCTCGATGACGCTGATCGGGCCGAGCAGGTTGACGTCGAGCATCGCCTTCCAGTGCTCGTGCTCCAGCGTCTCCACGGTGCCCCACGTCGAGATCCCGGCGATGTTCATCACCACGTGGACGGCGCCGTGCGTCGCGTGCACCCGCTCGGCGAACGCCATCACGGCGTCGTGGTCGGTGATGTCGAACGCCTCGTGGGCCACGACGTGGCCGCCCGCCTGGGTGACCTGCGCGACCGTCTCCTCGAGTGCGTCGGCGGAGCGGTCGGTGAGCACGAGCGCCCCGCCCCGCCGGGCGACCGTCAGGGCCGCGGCCCGACCGATCCCGCTCGCCGCCCCCGTGATGAGGCTCGTGCGCCCCGCGAACGTCGTCATGGCGCGAACGCTAGCGCGTTCCCCCGATCGGTGAACGGGATCGTTCGCCGATCACGCGGCCGGCGCCCGCCCCGCCGTCCCCGCGTCCCGTCGACGCGCCGCGCGACGACCCCGGAGGTCGTGGTCCTCGCGACCCGCGCCGCCTACGATCGCCCCATGAGCACGATCGCCCCGCCCGAGCAGCCGGTCGGCGAGCTCCTGCGCGCCTGGCGGGAGCGCCGTCGGCTGAGCCAGCTGGACCTCGACGCGTCCGGCGTCGTCTCGGCCCGCCACCTCAGCGCGCTCGAGACCGGCCGCTCGCGACCGACCTCGCGGATGATCCTCCACCTCAGCGAGCACCTCGACGTGCCGCTGCGCGAGCGCAACCGCCTGCTGCTCGCCGCCGGCTACGCGCCGGCGTACCCCGAGTCGGCGCTCGACGCCCCGGGCATGCGCGCCGTCCACGAGGCGATCGAGCTCGTCCTCGACGGCCTGCGGCCGACGCCCGCGCTCGTGGTCGACCGGCGCTGGGACCTCGTCGCGGCGAACGCGGGCCTGGCGCCGCTCCTCGACGGCCTGCCGCCCGCCCTGCTCGAGCCTCCGGTGAACGTCCTGCGCCTGGCGCTGCACCCCGACGGCCTCGCGGGACGGACGGAGAACCTCGCGGAGTGGCGGGCGCACCTCCTCGGGCGTCTCGCGCGCGAGGTCGACGCGTCGGGCGACCCGGACCTCGCGGCGCTGCTCGACGAGCTCGTCGCGCTGCCCGGGCCGGCCGGGGCGGACGGCGGGGCACCCCGCTGGCCCGGCCAGGTCGTCGTGCCGCTCGTCCTGCGCCACGGCGACCTCGTCCTGCGGCTCATGTCGACGACGACGGTCTTCGGCACCCCGCAGGACGTCACCGTCGACGAGCTGGCGATCGAGGCGTTCTTCCCCGCCGACGCGGACACCGCGGCCGCGCTGGCGGCCCTCGACGCGGGGCGCTGAGGGGCCGGGGACCACGACCTCGCAGGTCGTGGACGCCGCGACGCCGGAGCGCGACGCTCCCGGCATGAGCGAGACCTCCACCCAGACCCGCAGCGAGACCATGCGCCGGTTCCTGCCCGCCTCGCCGCTGCCGACGAAGCTCGGGATCCGGCTCGACGCCCTCGAGCCGGAGCGCGCCGAGCTCTCGATGCCGTTCGATCCGGAGAACGTCACCCTCGCCGACGTCGTGCACGGCGGCGCGATCGCCGCGCTCATCGACACCGCCGGCATGGCCGTGACGTGGTCCGACGACGCGGTGCCCGAGTCGCTCGAGGGCTCGACGATCTCGATGAGCGTCGAGTACGTCGCGGCGGCCCGTGGCCAGGACCTGCGAGCGGTCGCCACGACGATCCGCCGGACCCGCGCGCTCGTCTTCAGCGAGGTCGCCGTGACCGAGCCCGACGGCCGGCTCGTCGCCCGCGGCTCGGTGATCCAGAACGTCGGCCCGGCGACGCGCGCCGGGGGATGACCGGCCGCCCGCGGACCGCGTGCCCCGCGCGGTCCCGGGCCGGCGGCGAGCGGCCTTGCGCCCCTCGCTACCCTCGGAGGGATGGTCGCTCCCGTCTTCGACATCGAGCACGCGCTCGGGCTCCTCGAGCTCCAGCCGCCGTTCGAGAAGCGGGACGTCCAGCAGGCCCGCCGCACGCTCGCCAAGCGCTGGCATCCCGACCTGGCCCCGCCCGGGCGCCAGATGGAGCACGAGCGGCACCTGAAGGCGATCAACGAGGCCGCCGACCGGCTCGAGCGGCTCGCCGAGGGCTCGCACGGCGGCAAGGTGTCCGTCAACGCGGTGAAGGTCAACGCCGCCGCGGCGCGCGCCGCGCGCGAGGAGGCCGGCCGCCGCGCCTACGAGGCGTCCCAGGCCGCGGCGGACCGCGAGCAGCACGACCCGTTCGGCAGCCGGATGCCGGACCACTCCGTCGTGCACCGCTACGCGCGCTGCGTGTCGTACCCGGAGTGGGGCGTCGGCAGCGTCACCGGCGTGTACTTCACCGGCGAGGGCGACGACGTCCAGCAGTTCGCCCGGGTCCAGTTCCAGATCGGGATCCGCACGGTGCCGGCGGGGACGCTGCAGTTCGTCGACTTCTCGAAGCCCGACCCGGGCGCCGAGCGCGTGCAGCGGTTCCTCACCGCCGCGCAGCACGCGCTGGCCGAGGGGGAGTTCGCGGTCGCCGCCAAGCGGCTGCTCTACGCGCGCGACGCCGATCCCGGCAACACCGTCGTCCTGCGGCTGCTGACGATCGCGCTGCTCCAGGCCGAGGACCTGCCCGCGGCCGGCCGGGCGGTGCGCGACTGGCTGCGGGCCGAGGGCACGCGCCCGGCGCCGCACCGCTTCGCCGCGCGGATCTACGAGGCCCAGGGCGCGACGATCCAGGCCGAGGAGGCCGCCGCGCGCGTCGTGACGCTCGCGCCGGCCGACGGCGCGGCCTGGGAGCGCCTGGGGCGGCTGCGGCTGCGGCTGCACGACCGCGGCGGCGCCCTCGACGCGCTCGAGCGCGCTCGGGTCCTGGACCCGACCGTCGAGGGGCTGCTGGACCTCGCGCTGGCCGCGCACCTCGTCGGCGACCTCGGCCGCCAGGTCGACGCGTGTCGCCAGGCGACCGAGCTCGCGGACGAGGGACGGGGGCACGGGCGCGACGAGGACGGCGATCCGCTCGCCGACGACGCGCGGGTGGACCCGGCGCTCCGCGCCCGTGCGTGGTCGCGCTACGCCCACGCGCTGGCGCGCACCGACCGCACGAGCGAGGCGCTCGAGGCGTGCGACCGCGCCGTCGCGCTCGCCCCGGACGACCGCGAGGTCCGCGAGCTGCGCGACCGCGTCCGTGGTCGCGTGCCGCGCGAGCTCGCCGCCGCGGGCTGAGTCCGCCTCCGGTGGATCGGGGCCCCGGGCGGCTCCTGCGAGAGGGAGCGCCGTCCGCCGCGGGCAGATACCCGCGGATGTGGCGGATCGTTGCCCGCGTTGCTGCGTGCGTGGTTCGCCGTGGGCGACGATCCGCGTACGGCGCGGATCGTCGCCCCTCCCGCGAACCTTCGGGGGGCGGGCGTGGCCCCGCGCATGGCGCGGACCGTCGCCTCGGCGGGCCGGCGCGGTGTCAGCGTCGCGGGACGCTGACGCCGTCGAGCACCGCGTGCAGCTCCTCGCGCACCGCCTCGACCGGTTCCGCGCTGCCCTGCGCGCGGGCCAGCAGGACCGCGCCCTCGAACGCCGCGAGCAGCAGCGTGGCCAGGGACCGCGCCCGGGTCGCGTCGACGCCGTCGGCGGTCAGCGCCCGCTCCAGGCGATCGGTCCAGTGCGCGAACGCGGCCCCGGCCGCCTCGCGGGCGCCGGGGTCGGCGGCGGCCTCCGACGCCGCGGCGGCGACCGGGCAGCCGCCCCGCAGATCGGTCCCGGCCAGGACGTCCTGCCAGTGGTCGACGAGGAGGTCGACGAGGCGGTGCCCGCCGAGCGGCGCGGCCTCGGAGATCCGGCGCGAGAGCGCCCGGCCGGCGTAGGCGACGACCTCGGCGCTGAACTGCTCTCGACCCCCGGGGAAGTGGTGGTAGACGGAGCCGCGCGGCGCGCCGCTGTGCGCTAGGACGTCGGCGAGCGCGGTCGCCGAGACGCCGCGCTCGCGGAAGAGCGTCGCGCCGCTCTCGAGCATGCGCTGGCGGGCGTCGGACCGGCGGGGCATCGTTCTATGCAGTCTCGCATAGTACGATCCGGCGCAGGGTTCTATGCGCCGATGCATAGAACGTCCCGAACCGCGAACGGAGCCCCGATGTCCGAGACCGTGCCGACGACCGCCGCCCGCACCCGCACCGTCGAGTGGCAGGACCCCGCACCCGCCCTGGCCGCCGCGCCCGGGATGACCGGCTTGGAGTTCATGCGGGCCGTCTGGGCCGGCGAGGTGCCGCCGCCCCCGATCAGCGCGCTCCTCCGGATGCAGGGCACGAACGCCGACGAGGGCACGGTGACGTTCCGCTGCGACCCCGACGAGTCGATGCTCAACCCGCTCGGGACGGTCCACGGCGGCGTCATCTGCACCGTGCTGGACTCCGCGATCGGCTGCGCGGTCCACACGACCCTGCCCGCGGGCGTCACGTACACGTCGATCGACCTGAACGTCTCCTACCTCCGCTCGCCGAAGCCGGGCGCGGTGCTCGAGGCCGTCGGGACGGTCACGAAGCCGGGCCGGCGCGTGGCCTTCGGCGCCGCCGAGCTGCGCGACGACGAGGACCGGCTGATCGCGACGGCGACCGGCTCCTGCCTCGTCATGGACCTCCGCGGATGACGGGGCTGCGCCGCCGCCTCGTCACGGTGGCGAAGGGCCCGCTCCAGGCGGCGCGCTCCCCGCGCGCCGAGGAGGTGCTCGCACGGCCCGTGCGCCGCGAGGAGACGTTCGCGAGCCTCGCGGGCGGCGACCACGTCCTCCTCGTGACGTACACGCGGGACGGTCGCGCGATCCCGACCCCGGTCTGGTTCGCGCTCGACGGCGACCGGACGCTCTACGTCTGGACGGAGATCGGCGCGGTGAAGGTCAAGCGGCTGCGCCGCGATCCGTCGGCCCTGCTGGCGCGCTGCGACGTGCGCGGCGTGCCGCTCGGTGACCCGATCTCCGCCCGCGGCCGGGTCCTCGACACGCCGCAGGAGCGCGAGCGCGCCGAGCGCGTGGTCCGGTCCAGCTGGAGCCTCGGCCAGCGGCTCTTCGCGCGCGGCGCGGACCGGCTGACCGACGTGCACTACCTGGCCTTCGAGCCGGCGACGCCCTGATCAGGCTCCCCTGGAGATCGGCCGCGAGGAGACCCGAGGACCACGCGATCGAGGACGAGCCCGCGGCGCCCTGATCCAGGATCCGCTGACCATCGGCTGCGAGGCGACCCCGAGGACCAGGGGTCCAGGACCAGGCCGCGCGTCCGCGCGCGGCCAGGAAGGAGGCGCGGCCCGGACTCCGCTCCGCCGGCCGCCGAGGTTCACGACGGGATCACACGCAAGCGCGAGGATCGCGATCGACTGCCGAGCGTGCACCCCCTCCGCGTCCCGTCCCCCCGCGGGCGCCGGTCGGCGGTCGCCCTGCTCGCGATCGCCACCGGCCTGCTCGTGTCCTCCGCCGTCCCGCCGCCCTCCGCCGATGCCTCCCGCGGCCATCCGAGCGCGACGGGCCGCGCCCCTGCGGGCCACCCCGGCAGCGCGCGAGGCGACGCCCGGGACAGGGCCCGGCCCGCTGCGCCCTGGGCCCGTAGCGGTGGTGTCCTCGGCAGCGCCCACGAGCGTGCGGTCTACGCCCACCGGGGCGCCTCCGGCTACCGCCCGGAGCACACCGAAGGTGCCTACGAGCTGGCGATCGCCCAGGGCGCCGACGTCATCGAGCCGGACCTCGTCCTGACGAAGGACGGCGTGCTCGTCGACCGCCACGAGAACGAGATCTCCGGCACGACGGACGTCGCGAGCCGCCCGCAGTTCGCCGCCCGCCGCACGACGAAGGCGATCGACGGCGTCCCGGTCACGGGCTGGTTCACCGAGGACTTCACGCTCGCGGAGCTGCGGACGCTGCGCGCGAAGGAGCGCCTGCCCGAGCTGCGGCCGGCGAACGTCGCCTTCGACGGTCGCTGGCGGGTGCCGACGCTCCAGGAGGTCGTCGACCTCGCGCGCCGCGCCAGCGCCCGCACGGGGCGCACGATCGCGCTGGCGCCCGAGATCAAGCACTCGACGTACTTCCACGGCATCGGACAGGACCCCGAGCGGGCCCTCGTCCGGCTGCTGCGTCGCAACGGGCTGGACCACCGTCGGGCGCCGGTGATCGTCCAGAGCTTCGAGGTCGGCAACCTCCGCTGGCTGCACCGCCACAGCCGCGTGCGGACGGTCCAGCTGCTCGACGCGGCCGGCGGCCCGTTCGACGCGCCGGAGCGGACGTACGCGCAGCTGGCCACGCCCGCCGGCCTGCGCGAGATCGCCCGCTACGCCGACGCGGTCTCGCCGAACACGGGCCTCGTGATCCCGCGCGACGCGGCGGGTCGGTCGCAGGCGCCGACCTCGTTCGTCCGTGACGCGCACCGCGCCGGCCTGCCGGTCGTCGTCTGGACCTTCCGTCGCGAGAACGCGTTCCTGCCGCTCGAGCGTCGCGCCGGCACCGACCCGGCGACCCCCGGTGACCTCGCCGGATACCTGCGGCAGGTCCTCGACCTCGGCGTCGACGCGCTCTTCACCGACAACCCGGACGTCGGCCGCGCCGCGGTGCGCGCGTTCGAGGAGGAGCATCGCGGCCGTGGTCCCGCCGACGGTCGGCCGGGACGCGGGACGGGGGACGAGCGGCCCGGCCGGGGCACGCGCTGACCGGCGATCGGGGGCCGGCGGTCCGCCGGCCCGTAGGCTCGCCCCGTGACCGTCCTCACCGGGGAGCACGTCCTCCTGCGTCCCGTGCGGCCCGCCGACGGCGGGCCGCTGCGCGCGATCCGCGAGGAGCCCGGCGTGGCGCGCTGGTGGGGCCCCGTCACCGACGACCGGTGGCCCCTGGCCGACGACGAGACGACACGTCGCTGGGCGATCGAGCACGAGGGCACGATCGTCGGCCTGATCCAGGACTGGGCCGAGCAGGACGCCGACGTCCGACACGCCGGGATCGACCTCTTCCTCAGCGCCCGGGTCCGCGGACGCGGCCTCGGGCCCGACGCGATCCGCGCGCTCGTGCGCCACTGCGCCTCCGAGGGGCACCACCGGATCACGATCGACCCGCAGGCGGCGAACGCCGCGGCCGTCCGCGCCTACGAGAAGGTCGGCTTCCGCCCCGTCGGGATCATGCGCCGCCACGCGCATGACCCGCGGACCGGCGCGTGGGTCGACACCCTGCTCATGGACCTCCTCGTCGAGGAGCTGCGCTGAGGCGACCCATGCAGGTCGCCCGGCGCGGATCCTCGGCGTCGGCCCCGAGCGCCGTGCCGCGCGACTCCCGCGGCGGGCTCCCGCCGGCCGCGGCTCCATCCTCGCGCGGCGCTACGGTGCCCCGTCCATGCGCCTGATCGTCGCCCGCTGCGAGGTCCGCTACTCCGGTCGTCTCGAGGCCCTCCTGCCCGAGGCGCTGCGGCTGCTCATGATCAAGTCCGACGGCTCCGTGATGGTCCACGCGGACACCGGGGGCTTCAAGCCGCAGAACTGGATGACCCCGCCGACGGTCATCGAGCTCGAGCGCGGCGGGACGCCGGTCGACGAGGCGCCGACCGGCTTCGTCGGCTCGCTCGCGGGCCGCGACGCCGCGGCGCTCGCCGAGGACGGGGACGGCCCACCCGCGGCGGCCGCGACCGTGGGGACGGGGGACGCCGGCGCGCCGCTGACGAAGATCGTCGTGCGCAAGCGGGCCGGCGCGACCGAGGACCGGCTGGACATCGTCATCTCCGAGGTCGTCTCGGACGTCTTCCACGACATGGGGGAGGCGGCCGCGCTGGAGAAGTCCGGGGTCGAGCGCGAGCTCCAGGAGCTCCTCGCCGACGCGCCCGAGCACTGCGGCGAGGGCTTCCGGCTCGTGCGGCGCGAGTGGCCGACCGACATCGGCCCGGTCGACCTCATGTGCCGCGACGCGGCCGACGGGTGGATCGCCGTCGAGATCAAGCGCGTCGGCACGATCGACGCCGTCGAGCAGCTCACCCGCTACCTCGAGCGCCTGCGCGAGGAGCCGGGCATGGCGCAGGTCCGCGGCGTCCTCGCCGCGCAGTCGGTGAAGCCGCAGGCGCGGACGCTCGCCGAGGCGCGCGGCCTCGGCTGGGTCGAGGTCGACCTCGCCGTCCTGCGGGGCGAGCGGCTGCCCGCCCTGACGCTCTTCGACTGAGGCGCGCCCTCCTCCGGACGCGATCCGGGGGCGAGGAGCCGCAACCGGCCGGCCGCCTGCGTCGTACCCTGAGCAGATGGTGGAGGAGGACCCACGTCCGCGGCTGGGGTGGATCGATCCGCTCGTGGCCGACGAGCACCCGTCGCTGGCGCTGCTCTGGCTCGAGCTGCCGGTGCGCTGGATGCGGCGCAGCCCGCGCTGGATGCGCGACCGGCTGGCCACGCTGTCGGGCCGCGTCGACGGCGCGGCGGCGCTCGAGCTGCGCCGGCAGGACATCCCCGCGGCCTGGCGCGTCTTCTACCGCCACGTCGGCATCGACCCCGACGAGGACCAGACGCCGATCGAGGCCGCGTACCACGCGCGCCTGCGCTGGGGCGGGTTCCGCAGCCGGGGGATGCCGCGCGACGTCCTCACCACCGCGCTCGTGGAGACCGGCGTGGCCCTGTGGGCCGTCGACGCCGACCGCACGGCGGGCGAGCTGGGCGTGCGGCTGTCCAAGCCCGGGGAGCTGCTCGGGGCCGGCGAGACGGAGGCGCCGGCCGGACGGCTCGTGATCGCCGACGAGCACCGCGCGCTCGCGCCGCTGGGCGGCGAGCCGCCCGCGGAGCTCGCCGTGGCGAAGGGCTCGACCCGGGCGATCGTCTACGGCCTGCAGTTCACCGGCATCCCGTCGATGCACGTCCACGAGGCCTTCTGGACCGCGTCGGAGCTCCTGGGTCCGCCGGTCGCGGCGGATGCGGCGGTCGACCGGTGATCGCGGTGCGGATGCGGTGGTACCGGCGGGACGGCGGTGGTACGGTCGAGGCGCGGATCGGCGGCGCCGGTCCGCGGAGGAAGGAGAGGTCGACGTGCCGCTGACGCACCCACCCACCCCCCTGCCGTCCCTCGAGCCGGTCTCGGCCGCGGACGCCCGCCGGCAGCTGCGCGAGCAGATCGCGCGGCTCGAGCGCGAGCTGTCCGACGCGCAGGCCGAGCGCTCGCGCCACGACATCTCGCCGCTCGTGCGGACGCGGACGCGCTCGCACGGCGCGCGCCTGCTGTCGCTCGGGCAGCTCGAGGAGATCCGCGACGCGCTCGTCGACGCCCGGTCGGAGATCGGCGACGCGAGCGCGGAGATCGAGGCGCGTCGGCTGCTGCTCGACGCGATGCGGGAGAACCCGCGCGCGTTCAAGGGCCGCAAGCTCACGAGCCGCGACCTCGGCGAGCCGGGCTGCCACGTCTACAAGGTGGCGCCGGTGCTCGGCGTCGTCGGCCGGTTCACCGGCTGGTGGCGCGTGAAGGTCTCCTCCGGCTGCCCGTTAGCCCGGCGTCGTCCCGGCAGGCGCTGCCCGCCCGGGCGAGGAGGACCGCCCCGCCGCGCGCTCAGCGCCGGCGGGTCGCGACGCTCAGGACCGTCGAGCGGTTGCGCGTCGCCGCGTCGTCGGCCGTGAGGCGCACCCGCACGCGCACGCCCGTCCGCGTGCGCGACGACGTGCGGACCGGGATCCGGATCGTGCGGGTGCGCTTCGCGGCGAGCTTCCCGAGCTTCACCGTCCTCCGGACGACCCGGACGCCGCCGCCCGCGCGCACCGCCAGGCGGACGTTCGTCGCCGCCCCGCGCCCGATGTTCATGACCTTCACCGCGACGCGCACGACGCGCCCGGGACGGACCGTCGGCGGCTGCGTCATCCGGACCCGCAGCAGCGGCTTGCGGCGCTTGGCCGGCGTGACGTCGAGCATCCCGTAGTCGGCGTCGCCGCCGATCGACGGCGTCGACGCGACGCCGGGGGCCGTCAGCGTGCCGGCGACGCGCAGGCCGAGGGCGGCGGGCAGGGCCAGGACCCGGTTGAGCTGCGTGCAGAACTGGCCGTCGCTGAACGAGCCGGATCCGGAGGTCACCGCGACGGTCGCCGGGACCGGCTGCTCGCTGCGGGCCGCGAGCGTCACCGCACCGCTGTCGAGGTCCAGCGCGCCGGCGTAGCCGACGGGCGCGCCCGCGCCGCCGCTCGACGTCCGCGACGGCACGGAGACCGCGGCGGTGCCGAGCCGCAGGACGACGGCCGGGGCGCGACACACGACCGCGCCCTGGTGCTGCGCGGCGGGCAGTCCGTCGAGGCGCACCTCGAGGTCGAAGGTCCCCCGCAGCGCGATCGCGCGACCCGCGCGGTCCAGCGTCCCCGTCAGCGGGCCGCCGGCGCGCAGCGTGATCGTCGCGCGGCCGCTCGAGGACCGCTGCTCGAAGGTCGGCAGCGCGATGCCCGACGCCGGGATCGTCACGGTCCGCCCGTCGTCCTCGACGGTCCCCGTGAGGCGGCCGGTCGCCGGGCCGCCCTGGTCGCGCACGCTGCCGAGCGTGACGGTCGCCGAGGAGAGGTCGATCCGCAGGGGCGTCGCGGCGTGCGCGGGCGCGGCGACGCCGAGCGCGAGAAGGGTGGTGAGGCCGAGGGTGGAGGTGCGTCGCATGGCTGCCGGGCGGGAGGGGCGGGAACCCGGGTGGTCCCTTCACCTCCCGTTCGGCGGCCGGGCACGCGACGGCGAGGGATCGGCGGCCGACTCGGCCAGCCGTCCACTCGCCGCGCCGGCGGCCGGAGCTACCGGGTCAGGCGCAGGCGCACGCCGCGGGTCCGCGGGTCCACGCCCTCCGCGCGGCTGGTGACCCGGACGAGCGGCCGGCGCGAGCCCTCGTCGGTGGTGCGGACCCGGAACGTCACCGTGGCGCTGCGCTTCGCGCGCAGGCGCTTGATCGTCTTGCGCGGGTTCGTCACCGCGACGGTGCCGGGCGCCGTGGCGGCGAGCTTCACGTTGCGCGCCTCGGCCGACCCGGTGTTCGTCACGCGCACCGTCACGCGCGCGGTGCGTCCCCGCGGGACGGCCTTCACGGCCGAGAAGCGCAGCCGCAGCCGCGGCGTGCCCTTCGGCCGGTAGGGGATCGTGCCCGGCGCGGAGACGACGCCGCGCAGCTGCATCCCGAGCAGCGCCGGCAGCTTCAGGTCGCTCGACAGCGTCGAGCAGACCTCGACGTCGCTGCGGCTGCCGCCGCTGGCGCTCGTGGCGACGAACGGGGGCAGCTCCGTCGCCCGCCCCGCCGCGAGCACCACGGCACCGCTGCGGTTGTCCAGCGTGCCCGGGTAGACGATCGGCTCGGCGACCCCGAACGTCGGGACGCTCACCGGTCCCGGACCGAAGTCGAAGTCCAGCCCCGACCAGGAGCAGGTGACCGGTGCGGCCTTCTCCCCGGCGGCCAGGCCGGTGATCCGGGCGGTGCCGTCGAAGCGGCCGCGCATCGTCATCGTGCCCTTCGCGGCGTCGATCTCCCCCGACAGCGGACCGAGCGCGGCGAACGAGAAGCGCACGTCGGCGGTGCCCCAGCGCCAGCCGACCGCCGGCAGGCGGACGCCGGCCTGCGGGACGAGGAAGCTCTTGCCGTCGTCGGCGATGAGGCCCCCTGCGAGCACGCCGGTCGCCTGCGCGTCCGGGGTCTGCGGGGTCGTCGGCGGCATCCCGGCGATGTCGCGCGCGCTGCCGACCGAGAGCCGCGCCTCGTCGAGTCGCACGTCGATCGCACCCGCCGCCTGGGCGGCCGCCGGGACGAGCGCCCCGAGCAGGACCAGCCCGCCGATCGTCGTCGCCGCGCGTCGCGCGTCCCGCTGTCGTCGTCCCATGGTGTGCGCTCCCGCTCAGGGGCCCGAGGGGGTCCGGGCCGGTCCGCACGCTACCAACGGCGCCCCGCGCGGGACGCCGCTCGGTGGGCCGTCCGCGCGGCAGTAGGCTGCGGCCGATGCGCGAGGTCGCCGAGGACGTCTTCCACCTGTCGCTGCTGCCGCGCGACGCCGTCAACGCCTACCTCGTCGGGGACGTGCTCGTCGACGCCGGGTACGCCGCGCTCGCCAAGCGCGTGCTGAAGGCCGTGCGCGGGCGCGCGGTGGCCCGGCACGTCGTCACGCACGCCCACGTCGACCACGGCGGCGGCAGCCGGAAGGTCGCCGAGGCGCTACAGGTCCCGGTGCTCGCGGGCGAGCGCGACGTCGCCGCGATGCGCACGGGCGAGATGGTGGTCGACCTGCCGGGGCCGCTCGAGAAGGTCGTCTCGCGCTACGGCCGGTTCCCGGGCGTGCCGCAGACCGAGCCGCTGGCGATCGGCAGCGAGGTCGGTCCCGGCTTCGTCGTCCTCGACACGCCCGGGCACAGCCCGGGCCACGTGAGCCTCTGGCGCGAGCGCGACGGCGTCCTCATCTGCGGCGACGTCGTGAACACGATGTCGCTCGTCACGACCCGGCCGGGGCTCCAGGAGCCGCCGGCGATCTTCACGCCCGACGTCGCGCGCAACCGCGGGTCGGTCCGCGAGCTCGCGGCCCTCGAGCCGCGTCTCGTGCTGGCCGGCCACGGCCCGATCGTCCGCGACGCGGCCGCGCCGCTGGCGGCGCTCGCGGCGCGCCTGCCGCAGGACTGACCACGTCGGCGGGACGGCCCGCGTCCCGCCGTCCCGCGTGCGCCCGCGACGTGCGAGGCTGCGCGCATGGGGTCCGACACCACCGTCCGCACCACGCGCCACGACGCGATCCTCGAGATCGCGATCGACCGGCCCGAGCAGCGCAACGCGATCGACAAGGCCACGGCGGAGGCGCTGGGCGCGGCGATCATCGAGCTCGAGCAGGACGACGCGCTCGTGGTCGGCGTCCTGACCGGCACCGGCGGCGGCTTCTGCGCCGGGATGGACCTCGGCGCCTTCGCACGGGGCGAGCTGCCGCTGACCGAGCGCGGGTTCGCGGGCATGACGATCGGCCGCCCGGGCAAGCCCGTGATCGCCGCGATCGAGGGCTTCGCGCTGGCCGGCGGCCTGGAGCTCGCCCTCGCCTGCGACCTCATCGTCGCCGCGCGCGACGCCCGCCTGGGGATCCCCGAGGTCAAGCGCGGCCTCGTCGCGGCGGGCGGCGCCCTGCGTCGCCTGCCGGAGCGCCTGCCGCTGGGCGTCGCCACCGAGCTCGCGCTCACCGGCGACCCCCTCGACGTCGACCGGGCGCAGCAGCTCGGCCTCGTGAACCACGTCTCCGCGCCGGGCGCGGCCCTCGCCGACGCGCTGGCGCTCGCGGCGCGGATCGCGGCCAACGGGCCGCTCGCCGTGGCGGCGAGCCACGAGATCCTCCGGGCCGGCGTCGACTGGACCGAGGAGCAGTTCTGGGCCGAGCAGGGGCGGATCGCCGGGCCCGTGCTCCTGTCGCGCGACGCGCGCGAGGGCGCGGTGGCCTTCAAGGAGAAGCGCGCCCCGGTCTGGGAGCGCCGCTGAGGCGCGGGCCGCGAGCGGCTCCGACCGCCGCCGGGTCCGGACGACGTCCTGTCGTCCGCGGTCGCCCAGCGGTCGACGGCGTGTCCGGGCCCGCGGGCGCCGAGCCGGGGGATACGGTCGGAGCGTGCTCCTGCGCCACGACGCACGCGCCCCCGGCCGCTCGCCGCGGTGGACGCCGTCGACCGGCCGCCCCGGCGACCGGCGCGGTCCGGATGTTGTCCGACGGGCCGCATGCGCCGGCGGCGCCGCGGGGCATCCTCGGGCGACCTTGCGCAGCGCTCGCTCAGTCCCCAGCGTCGAGAGGACCCCATGACCGGAACGGCTCCCGCGGCGACCGCCGCGCCGCCCGTCAGCGACGACGCCGGGTCGATCCGGCTGGAGCGCATCACGAAGCGCTACGGCGACCAGGTGGTCATCGACGACCTGTCGCTCGAGCTCGAGTCGGGGACGTTCTACGCGCTGCTCGGACCGTCCGGCTGCGGCAAGACCACGACCCTGCGGATGATCGGCGGGTTCGAGACGCCGACCGTCGGTCGGGTGTTCTTCGGCGGCAACGACGTGACGGGCCTGCCGCCGAACAAGCGGCCGGTGAACACCGTCTTCCAGTCCTATGCGCTCTTCCCGCACCTGACGATCGCGAAGAACGTCGCCTTCGGGCTCGAGCGCAAGAAGGTCGACAAGCGCGAGGTCCAGCGCCGCGTCGGTGAGGTCCTCGAGCAGGTGCAGCTCTCGCACCTCGCCGCCCGCAAGCCGAGCCAGCTCTCCGGAGGCCAGCAGCAGCGGGCGGCGCTCGCGCGCGCCCTCGTCAACCGCCCGCGCGCGCTCCTCCTCGACGAGCCGCTCGGCGCGCTGGACCTGCGCCTGCGCCGCCAGCTGCAGGTCGAGCTCAAGCGGATCCAGCAGGAGGTGGGGATCACGTTCGTCCACGTCACCCACGATCAGGAGGAGGCCATGAGCATGGCCGACACGATCGCGGTGATGAACAAGGGGCGGATCGAGCAGCAGGGGTCGGCCGAGGATCTCTACGAGCGTCCCGAGACGTCCTTCGTGGCGAACTTCCTCGGCACGTCGAACCTCCTCGACGTCACCCTCGGGGAGCGGGACGGCCAGCACACGCGCGTCACGACGCGCGGCGGCAGCGGGCTGCGGGCGCTGACGCACCGGATCGGCGACCTCGCGTCCGGACCGGTCCGCGTGGGCGTCCGACCCGAGAAGGTCCGGCTGCGACCGGCGGGGACGACGCCCGAGCCGGGCGAGAACGCGCTGTCGGGCACCGTCGCGGTCAGCCAGTTCCTCGGCGTGTCGCTGCACTACACCGTCACCACCGACGGAGGGCAGGACCTGACGGTCCTGGTGCCGAACGTCGAGGGCCGCGCCCAGGGCTCCTTCGGCGCCGGCGAGCCCGTCGTCCTGCTCTGGGACGAGGACCAGACCTTCGTCGTGGAGGGCGAGCCCGGTGCGTGAGGACCGCGCCCGGCTGGAGCGGGCGCTCGAGCGCTCGTTCCTCGAGGAGCGCCACTCCCGGCGGCGCTTCCTCGGCCGCGGTGCGGCGGCGGCGTTCCTCGCGTCCGGCATGGCCGGCGCGCTCTCGGCCTGCGGCATCTCCGGAACGGCGACGATCTCGCCGGAGGAGCTGGCGCGCGAGGCGGCGGCGGTCGACCATCCGAAGGAGCGGATCGGTCGCTGGACCTTCGCCAACTGGCCGCTCTACATGGACGCGTCGGTGATCAAGGACTTCGATCGGCGCTACGGCGGCAGCTGCCGCTACGTCGAGGAGATCAACGACAACAACGAGTTCTTCGGCAAGGTCCGCCGGCAGCTCGAGGCGGGTCGCCCGATCGGGCGCGACATCGTGGTGCTGACCGACTACATGGCGGCGAAGTGGGTCCGCGCCGGGTACGCGTCGCCGATCGACAAGAAGAACGTCCCGAACGAGAAGCACCTCGTCGCGAACCTGCGATCGATCCCCTACGACGAGGACCGCTCCTACACCCTGCCGTACCAGTCCGGGGCCGTCGGGCTCGGCTACAACATCAAGGAGACCGGCCGGGAGCTGCGCAGCCTCAGGGAGTTCTTCAACCCGGAGTGGAAGGGCCGGGTGACGATGCTGACCGAGGCCTACGACTCGGCCGGCGCCGTCCTGCTCATGCAGGGCAAGAACCCGACGCAGGCGAAGCTCGACGACCTGCTCGACGCGATCGACGCGATCGGCGAGCAGCGCGACAAGGGCCAGTTCCGCAAGTTCACCGGCAACGACTACACGACCGACCTCGCGAAGGGGAACGTCGCGATCTCGCTCGTCTACTCCGGCGACATGGTCCAGCTGCAGAGCGACAACCCGGACGTGCGCTTCGTCTACGCGGAGGAGGGGTCGATGCTCTTCACCGACAACCTCATGGAGCCGGCGAAGGTCGAGCATCCGTACGCGGCCGAGACGATGATGAACTTCCTCTACGAGCCCGAGGTCGCGGCGCGGCTCTGCGCGTACATCAACTACCTCAGCCCCGTCGACGGGATCCGCTCGATCCTCGAGAAGAGCGATCCCGAGATCGCCGAGAACGAGCTGATCTTCCCGCCGGACGACGTCCGCGAGAAGCTCTACTCGTACCCGTCGCTGACCGTCGCCGAGGAGCAGGCGATGTACGAGCGCATGGCCGAGGTCACGGGGGCCTGAGATGACCTGGCGCCAGCGACTCCTGCCCTGGTGGCTCGCCGGTCCCGCGCTGGCCTGGCTGCTGCTGTTCTTCGCGATCCCGCTGATCAACCAGCTGTCGGTCTCGCTCATGACCGGCAACTCGGAGGTCGGCTACGACCTGACGTGGTCGTTCTCGGTCTACGGCGACGCGATCTCCACCTACGGCGACCAGTTCGTGCGCTCGGTGCTCTACGCCGGCGCCGCGACGATCATCGACCTCGTCATCGCCTTCCCGCTGGCGTACTTCATCGCCTACAAGGCCGGCCGCTGGCGGCCGTTCTGGCTGCTCATGGTCGTCATGCCGTTCTTCGTGTCGCAGGTCATGCGCACGGCGTCCTGGAAGCTCATGATCAACGACTCGGGCCCGCTCGTGGACGCGCTGCGCGGCATCGGGGTCCTCGGCGCCGACGGCCGGCTCGACGCCACCGCGGGCGCGGTGATCCTCGGCATCTCCTACAACTTCCTGCCGTTCATGGTGCTGCCGCTCTACGCGGCCCTCGAGCGCATCGACCGGCGCCTGATCGAGGCGGCGACCGACCTCCACGCCAGCCGGCTGACGGCGTTCCGCAAGGTGACGCTGCCGCTCGCGCTGCCGGGCGTGTTCGCCGGCTCGCTGCTCGTCTTCATCCCCGCGACGGGCGACTTCATCAACGCCGCGATCCTCGGCAGCCCGAACAACCTCATGATCGGCAACGTCGTGCAATCGAAGTTCCTCACGGTGCTCGACTATCCGACCGCGGCCGCGCTCTCGTTCCTGCTCATGGGCGCGATCCTCATCCTCATCGCGATCTTCGGGCGCGTGCTCGGGACGAGGACCCTGACCGAGGCGGCGAGCTGACGTGGCGACCGCGACGAGCACCGTGACCTCGGCCGCCGACCCCGGACCGCCGGCGAAGGGCCCGCGCGAGCCCGGGGCGGCGCGCGCGTGGGCGCTCGGCCTCTGGTCGACCCTCGCGGTCCTCTTCCTGCTGGCGCCGATCGCGTTCATGGTCGTCTTCGGCTTCAACGACAACCAGGGGCGCTTCAACGTCGACTGGCAGGGCTTCACGCTGAAGCACTGGGGCGACGCCTTCGACAACGGCGACCTCACGAACGCGCTGAAGAACTCGCTGACGATCGCCGTCCTCTCGACGATCGGCGCCACGACGCTCGGGACGTTCCTCGCGCTCGCCCTC
This sequence comes from Patulibacter brassicae, assembly GCF_033949425.1. Classification (NCBI taxonomy): domain Bacteria; kingdom Bacillati; phylum Actinomycetota; class Thermoleophilia; order Solirubrobacterales; family Patulibacteraceae; genus Patulibacter; species Patulibacter brassicae. Next base: position 142,854 of record NZ_JAXAVX010000004.1, read on the forward strand.
GGGCGGTACCGGTTCCGGGGCAAGACGGCCACCGAGCTGTTCGTCTTCCTGCCGATGGCGACCCCCGAGGTCGTGATGGGCGCGTCGCTGCTGGCGATGTTCCTCGTGATCGGGATCAACACCGGCTACGGCACGATCCTCATCGCGCACATCATGTTCTCGATCTCGTACGTCGTCGTGACCGTGCGGTCGCGGCTACAGGGGATGGACCCGCACATCGAGGAGGCCTCGCGCGATCTCGGCGCGGGGGAGGTCACGACGTTCCTGCGCGTGACGCTGCCGATGATCCTGCCGGGCGTCCTGTCGGCCGCGGTGCTCGCCTTCGCGCTGTCGATCGACGACTACGCGGTGACGAGCTTCAACAACGGCCAGACGACGACGCTGCCGCTCTACATCTTCGGCGCCGCGCGCCAGGGCGTGCCGCCGACGGTGAACGTCCTCTCGACGATCCTGCTGCTCACCGTCCTGCTGCTCATGCTCGTGAACGTCCTGCTCCAGCGGCGCCTGGCCAAGCGGGACCGCGGCAGCGCCTGAGCCCCGTCGGCGTCGACGGTCGACCCGCGGGCGCCGGGCCCGCGGGTCCTCGTGGTCGCGGCGGCCCAGGACGGGGGTGGCGTCCCGCGGCGCACGCGCGCGTCGGCGCGGAGGAATCCCGCCAGGTGCAGGGGCGTCGGGTGGCCGATCGCCGGATCAAGGAGCGCGCAACGATCGCCCTGGGGGCGAACGACAGCGACGCGATCTTGCTCCAACCGGAGGCCACGCGCCCCTCGAGCGGCCGCCATGCTCGGCGTGTGACCGATCGACCCCCACGCATCGTCGCCCTCGGCGGGGGCGGGTTCTCCATGGAGCCCCGGAACCCCCTGATGGATGACTTCGTGCTGGAGCTCAGCGGCGCGGAGCAGCCGAGGATCTGCTTCCTGCCGACCGCCTCCGGCGACGCCGACCACTACGTCGTGCGCTTCTACCGCCGCTTCGGCGCCGGGCGCGCCGACCCGTCCCACGTCTCGCTCTTCCGGCGCGACCGCAGCGCCGGCGCGGTCGAGGGCAACCTCGAGGAACACCTCCTGTCCCAGGACGTCATCTACGTCGGCGGCGGCTCGCTGCTGAGCCTCCTGGGCACGTGGCGCGCCCACGGGCTGGACCGGACGCTGCGCCGGGCCTGGGAGCGCGGGGTGCTGCTCTGCGGCCTCTCCGCCGGCTCGCTCTGCTGGTTCGCCGACGCGGTGACCGCGTTCCACGGCCCGAGCGAGCGCGTCCGCGGGCTCGGCCTGCTGCCGCACAGCAACTGCGTGCACTACGACGGCGAGCCCGAGCGGCGCGCGGCGTTCCGCGAGCTGGTCGCCGGGGGGCTGCGCCCGGGGTACGGCGTCGAGGACGGCGCGGCCCTCGTGTTCGAGGGCACCGAGCTGCAGGAGGTCGTCACGTCCCGGCGCGACGCCACCGCCTACGCGGTCCGGGTCGGCGAGGACGGCGCGGCGCACGAGCACCGGCTGACCGCGCGGTACCTCGGAGCCGACGATCCCGCGACGGCCGCGCCGCCGGCGGAGGGGCTCGCGGTCGCCGGATCGGCGGCCGCCGCCGCTCCGGCGCTCGCGCTCGCGGAGGACGCCGACGGCGGCGACGCCGGCGTGCGCGGGACGGTCGGCCACCCGCTGGCCGGGGACGCCGGGGTCGAATCGGCAGTGGCCGCGTGAGCGGCGCTCCCGTCTTCTGCATGGGCGGCGGCGGCTTCACGATGGAGCCGGGCCGCACCGCGCTGGACGCGTACATCCTGGCGCTCGCGCCCGTGCACCGCCCCCGGGTGCTGTTCCTGCCGACGGCCAGCGGGGATCCGAAGGAGCAGGTCGAGCGGTTCTCGCGGCTCTTCGGGACGCTGCCCTGTCGCCCGCGCGTGCTGTCGCTCTTCCACCTCGACGAGCTCGAGGAGACGCTCGAGGCGCTGATCCTCGGGCAGGACGTCGTGTACGTCGGCGGCGGCTCGATGCGCAACCTCCTCGCGCTCTGGCGCGCGCACGGCGTGGCCGATCTCCTGCTCGAGGCGCATCGCCGCGGGACCGTCCTCGCGGGGCTCTCGGCCGGCGCGATGTGCTGGTTCCAGGGCGGCGTGTCGTCGTCGACCGGCTCGCCGGAGCCGATCGACGGCCTCGGCCTGCTCGAGGGCTCGTTCAGCGTCCACGCCCGGCAGGTCCCCGAGCGGGGCGAGGTCCAGCGCGCAGCGATCGCCGCCGGGCGCCTGCCCGACGGCTGGAACGCCGACGACTACTGCGGGCTGCTGTTCGTCGACGGACGGCTCGAGGAGGCCGTCGCCTCGCGCCCCGACGCCGGCGCGCGACGGGTCGAGCGCCTGGCCGACGGCACGGTTCGCGAGACGGAGCTGCCGGTGCGGCGGCTCGAGCCGGTCACGATCGACCTCGTCGAGGACGTCGCGGAGCGCCGCACGGGCGAGGCGCTGGCGCCGACCGACGTCCGCGACGAGCTCCGCGCGGTGCGGCGGATGCGCGACCGCGCGACCCGCCGCCGGATGCGCACCCGCGGCGTGGGCTGAGCGCGGGGGACGCGCCCGCGACGCGGGACGCGCCCGCGGGATGGGCTGCGCGCGGGGACGGCCGCCGGGACACACCGGCGACGCGGGCTGGCCGCGGGACGCGCCAGCGGCGTGGCTGCGCAGAGACGGTCGCCGGGACGCGCCCGCGGGGTGGGCTGCGCGGGGGACGGTCGCCGGGGCACGCCCGCGACACGGGCTGCGCGGGGGACGGTCGCCGGGACGCGCCCGGCGCGGTGGCGGCCCTGATCGTGCGTCCCCTCACCCGATGGGCACCCGCGGTCATCGGTCGGGCGAGCTGCCGCGGGTGCGGCGCGGAGCACGAGCACGGGGCCCCGGTCGGGGCCCCGTGGTCAGGACATCGGGCGGTCGTGCGGCGCGCCGGGCTACTTGCCGATGCGCTTGCGCGCCTTGCGGACGAGATCGACCGCGTTGGCGATCTGGTTGCGGACGAGGTCCGCGTCGACCTTCGGCAGGGCCGGGCCCCGCGACTTGCGGCCCCCGCTCTTGGGGGCCTGCGTCTTGGGCGCCTCGGCCTTCGGCGCGGCAGCCTTCGGAGCCTCGGCCTTCGGAGCGTCGGTCTTCGGCGCCGCGGTGGTCGGGGCCTCGACCTTCGCGGCCTCGGTTGCGGCGGCCTTCGGAGCGGGGGCGGCCTTCGCGGCGGCCGGCTTCTTCGCGGCGGGCTTCTTCGCCGCCGGCTTCTTCGCGGCGGCCGCCTTCGACGCGGTGGCCTTCGTCGCCGTCGACGCGGCGGCGGTGGACTTCGCGGCAGCCGGCTTCTTCGCGGCGGGCTTCTTCGCCGCCGGCTTCTTCGCGGCGGCGGTCTTCGCGGCGGCGGCCGGCTTCTTCGCCGCCGGCTTCTTGGCCGGGGTCTTCGCCGGCGCGGCGGCAGCGGCGGGCGCGCCGGGCGCGGCGGCCTCGAGCCAGCCGTCGGCGAGGGTGACGGTCGGCTTGGCGGCGGTGCCGCCGACGGTCACCGGCACGGAGGCGCCCTCGAGGGAGGCGCGCTGGTTCTCGGGGACCGCGACGCGCTTGGCGACCTCGCGGCCGTCCTCCAGCCGCAGGCGCACCTGGGCGGCGGTCACGCGGACCACGGTGGCGGTCGTCGTCGATGCAGAAGGAGCCATGGCGACCGGGATGCTACGCGGTACCCACGGCGCGCGCGTTCGCGACCCGGGGTCGGAACCCCGTGCTGGCGCCCGATCTCAGCGCTCGGCGCCCGCCCGCGGGGCGGGTCCGACGCCGGCGGCGCCCCCGGACGGCGGACTGCGGGTGCCCGCCGCGGGGACGCGCGGCCCCGTGCCGACCCGGTCCGACCGTGCAGCGTCTTCCCGCGGCGCTCGCGGGAGGACGCGGTCGACCTCCACGCGCCCGCGGCCGCGCAGCGGATTCCCGCGGGGGCGAGGGCGCATGCTCCGCAGGTCGATTCCGGGGTGGCGGGCCGGGAAGGTCCTCGGCGTGGGACCCCGGTCGAGGCGGGGGAGGTTCGGGTCGCGGCGCATGAGGTTCGTCCTCGGCGTCGCCCTCCCGGGCGACGGGGAGGACGTTCGCGCGACGACGGGCGGGACGTCCGCGGTCCTAGAGCACCGGACCCGGCCCGACGTCCGGGCCGCGCGGCTCCTCGGCGAGGAGGGGTCGGCACGACGCGCGGGACGGACGTCCTCCGCGGTCCGAGAGCACCGGACCCGGCCCGACGTCCGGGGCCGCGCGGCTACTCGCCGTGGAGCGTGAGCACGAGGTGGCGGGAACCCCCGTGGTCGCGGTGCTCGCAGAGCGTGATGCCCTGCCAGGTGCCGAGCGCGAGGGCGCCGTCGCGCACCGGGATGGTGAGCTCGGGGCCGAGCAGCGAGGACTTCACGTGGGCGGGCATGTCGTCCGGCCCCTCGAGGGTGTGGGTCCAGGGCCCGTCCTCGGGGACGTGATCGTCGAACCAGCGCCGGAGATCGACGCGGACGTCGGGGCTCGCGTTCTCGTTCAGGGTCAGCGCCGCGGAGGTGTGGCGGCAGAACACGTGCAGGAGCCCGACCTCGAGGCCACGGAGCTCCGGCAGCGCGTCGAGCACCTCCTCCGTGACGAGGTGGAAGCCCCGGGGCCGCGGCCGCAGGGCGATCTCGCGCTGGATCCACGCCATCGTCCGATGCTCGCACGCGCCACCGTCGGCCGCGTCCGGTCACCCATGCAGCCCGAACGTCGAACCCGCCGGAACGCCATCCCGGTCGGTTCGTCGGATCGCATCTCGGTGCCCGGCCGGACGCGACCGCCCCGCCGCCAAGCCGCCAAGCCCGACGAGGCCCCCCGGCCCGAACAGGCCGCCCGGCCACCAGGCCCGACGAGGCCGTGCCGCCGCGTTGCGCCTAGGGTCCCCGGACGTGCCGCCCGCCGACGAGCCCTCCGCCTCCCCGACGGACGTCGTGGTCCGTCCCGCGACCGAGGCGGACCACGCCGCGATGCGCATCGTGCTCGAGCGGGCGATCGCCATCACCGGGACGGCGCGGTACACGCCCGCTCAGGTGCGCGCGTGGGTCGGGACCGGAGGCGCGGACGCGGGGTGGTCGTCCCGCCTCGCCGCGCTCGCCGCCTGGGTGGCCGAGGACGGCGCCGCCCTCGCGGGATTCGTGGGACTCGACGCGGAGGGGCACGTCGACCTCCTCTTCGTCGACCCCGATCACGGTCGCCGCGGCGTCGCCCGCGCGCTGCTCGACGTTGCGGTCGCGCGCGCCCGCGACGACGGCCACGCCCGCGTGACCACCGACGCGAGCCTCGTCGCGGAGCCCGTCTTCGCCCGGCAGGGGTTCGTCGCGGTCCGCCGGCAGCGGGTGACGCGCGGGGACGAGGTGCTGGAGAACGTCCGGATGGCGCTGACGCTGGCGCCGCCGCCCGCCTGAGCAGCCGCCGCCCTGTCGCGCGGCCGTCGCCGGGCGCCGGTCCGTCGATCATGGGCCGCCGACCCGCCGACCCGCCGATGCGCCGACCCGTCGACCGGCCGACCGGCGACCTGCCGACCCCTCGACCCGCCGACCCGCCGATGCGCCGACCCGTTGTCCGCCGACCCGTCGACCGGCCGACCGGCGGCCTGCCGACCCCTCGACCCGCCCGACCGCCCCGTCGCCCACGCCGACGATCGGTGCCGGAACGACCGACGCCCGGCACGGGGCCGGGCGTCGGGAGCAGCGGGAGCCGGACGCGCCGGCTCGGCCTCAGCGGTTGCCGGGCGAGCGCTTCGGGAACTGCGAGACCGGCACGGAGACGTCGAGCGCCGTCTTCACGATCCGGTTCTGCTCGATCGTGTGCGCGGCCGGGTAGCCCTCGCCCGGGCTCGCGCGCTCCGGGCGGCCGACGTAGCCGAGCGCCAGGTGGTCGGGGAGGATCTGCTGCAGGCGCGGCGACATGTAGGCGCGGGCGCCCATGTTGCGGGGCTCCTCCTGGACCCAGACGACCTCGCGGAGGTTCGGGTACGCGTTGATGAGGTCGCGGAGGTGCTCCTCCGGGAACGGGTACAGCAGCTCGACGCGGCCGATCGCGACCTGCGGATTGTCCTCGCGCAGCTCGTGCCCCTTCAGGTCGTAGAAGACCTTGCCGGTGCAGAGGATCAGGCGGGTGACCGCGGCGGGGTCGACGCCGGGCTCGCCGAGCACCGGGAAGAACTTCGTCTCCGACAGGTGCTCGATCCGGTTGCGCGCCTGCGGCAGGCGCAGGAGCGACTTCGGCGTCATGACGATCAGCGGGCGCGCCTTCTCGATCAGCGCCTGGCGGCGAAGCAGGTGGAAGTACTGCGCCGGCGTCGTGAGGTTCGCGACGCGGATGTTGCCCTCGGCGGCGAGCTGCAGGAACCGCTCGACGCGGCCGGAGGAGTGCTCCGGGCCGGCGCCCTCGTAGCCGTGCGGCAGGAGCATCGTCAGCCGCGAGGTCTGGCCCCACTTCGCCAGGCCGGAGACGATGAACTGGTCGACGATGACCTGCGCGCCGTTGACGAAGTCGCCGAACTGCGCCTCCCAGAGGACGAGCGCCTCCGGCGCCTCCTGCGAGTAGCCGTACTCGAAGCCGAGGCACGCGACCTCGGAGAGCGGCGAGTTGTAGAGCTCCATCGGCGCCTGTGCGGCGTCGAGGTGCTGGATCGGCGTGAACGTCGACCCGTCCTTGCTGTCGTGCAGGACGAGGTGGCGCTGCGAGAACGTGCCGCGCTCGGCGTCCTGGCCCGTCAGGCGGACGGGGATGCCTTCCGTGACCAGCGACGCGTAGGCGAGCGCCTCGGCGTGCGCCCACTCGATGCCGCCGGCCTCGCCGAGCGCGTCGCGGCGCTTCTCGAGCTGGCGGGCGAGCTTCGCGTTGACGGTGAACGTCTCCGGCGTGCGCAGCAGCTGCTCGTTGAGCTCCCGCAGGTCGTCGGCGGCGACCTTCGTCACCGGCTCCTCGGACCGGGAGCGGTCCATGAGGTACGTCCCGGTGGCGGAGGTGTCGATCGACCCGCCGGCCTCCTGCCACTCCTTGACCTTGCGCTTGACCTCGCCGTGGAGCTCCACGAGGTGGTCGTTGAACGCCTTGCGCGCCGCGTCGGCCTCGGCCTGCGGGAGCACGCCCTCCTCGTCCAGCCGCTTGGCGTAGAGCTCGGAGACGCGCGGGTGGCCCTTGATCGTCTCGGCCATCAGCGGCTGCGTGTACGCCGGCTCGTCGGACTCGTTGTGCCCGTAGCGGCGGTAGCCGATGAGGTCGATCAGGACGTCGTGGCCGAACTTCTGGCGGAAGGCGAACGCGAGCCGGGCGGCGGTGATGCACGCCTCGACGTCGTCGGCGTTGACGTGGATGATCGGGACGTCGAAGCCCTTCGCGAGGTCCGAGGACCACTGCGTCGAGCGGCTGTCGGACGGCTCGGTGGTGAAGCCGACCTGGTTGTTGAGGATCAGGTGGACGGTGCCGCCGACCTTGTAGCCCTCGAGCGCCTGGAGGTTCAGCGTCTCGGCCACGACGCCCTGGCCCGGGAAGGCCGCGTCGCCGTGGAGGATGATCGGCAGCGCGACGTCCTCGTCGCGCGGGCCCGACGGCTGGCCGCGGTCGGTCTGCGCGGCGCGCGCGGCGCCGGCGACGACCGGGTTGACGAACTCGAGGTGCGACGGGTTGCTCTCGAGCACGACGCCGACCGACTTGCCGTCGGGCAGGTCGTAGCGGCCCGAGGCGCCGTGGTGGTACTTCACGTCGCCGGTGCCGCCCTGCAGCTCCTGCGTGACGGTCTTCGCGGCGGCGATCACCGAGCCGCCCTCGAACTCGGTGAAGAGCGCGTCGTACGGCCGCCCGAGGTTGTGGGCCAGGACGTTCAGCCGGCCGCGGTGAGCCATGCCGATGACGACCTCCTGCGCGCCGGCGCGGCTGCCGGCGAGCTGGATCAGCTCGTCGATGACCGGGACGGTGACGTCGAGGCCCTCGATCGAGAAGCGCTTCTGGCCGAGGTAGGCCTTCTGCATGAAGCGCTCGAACTGGTCGACCTGGATCAGCCGGTTCAGGAGCTGCTTCTTGCTCTCCGGGGAGAGCGGCTTGCGGTACTCGCCGGACTCGATCGCCTCGCGCAGCCAGACGCGCTGCTCGTTGTCGGTGATGTGCTCGACCTCGTAGGCCACCGTGCCCGAGTACGTGTCGCGCAGCGCGGGGAGGACGTCGGCGAGCGTCTCGCCCTCGACGAACGTGCGCAGGATCTTCGCCGGGACCTGGCCCAGCAGCTCCTTCGTGAGGCCGAGCTTCTCGGTGTCGATGCCGATCCGCCGGGCGACCTCGATCGGGTCGCCGTCGTCCTCCGGGTTCAGCGGGTCGAGCTTCGCGACGAGGTGCCCGTGGCTGCGGATCGCGCGGACGAGCGACGTCGCGGCCTGGACCGCCTGCAGCAGCTCGAGCGACGGGGCGGAGCGGGTGGGATCGAGTCCCGCGGTGGTCGCCGCGGCGCCCGCGCCGGCGCCGAAGGCCGAGAGCTTCGGCTGCGGCTTCTCGATCGCCGGGCCGAGGTCCGCGCCGAGGTCCGCGAAGGCCTGCTCGTAGAACTCGTGCTCGCCCTGGAGGAACTCCTCGACGACCTTCAGGAACTCGCCGGACTGGGCGCCCTGGATGATCCGGTGGTCGTACGTCGAGGTCATCGTCATGACCTTCTCGGCCCCGATGAGCTCGCCGACCTCGCCGAGGCCGACCGGGTAGGCGATCGAGCCGGTGGCCACGATCGTGCCGTTGCCGGTCATAAGCCGCGGCACGGATGCGACGGTCCCGATGCCGCCCGGGTTCGTCAGCTGGACGTTCGCGCCCTGCAGGTCCTCGGGCGTGAGCTTGTTGTCGCGCGCGCGGGCGATCAGGTCGTTGAACGCGTCGAGGAAGCCGTCGAACCCGAGCCGGCCGGCGTCCTTGATCACCGGGACCATGAGCGTGCGCTTGCCGCGGCGCTCGACGTCGACGGCGATGCCGAGGTTCACCTGGCCGTGGTCGACGAGGACGGCGTTGCCCTCGTCGTCGCGCTCGAAGGTGTGGGCCATGACCGGCATGACCTCGGTCGCCGCGCGGGCGATCGCGTAGCCGATGAGGTGCGTGAAGGAGACCTTCTTGCCGGCGCCCTTCAGCTGCTTGCGGCGGCCGTCGAGCGTCGTGATCGTGATCGTGCGGAACGACGTCGCCGTCGGCGTGGAGAGCGACTCCTCCATCCCGCTGGCCAGCGCGTTGGCGCCGCCGCGCAGCGTCGTGCGGCTGGCCTGGCGAGCCGAGCGGCCGCCGTTGGCCTTCGCGCCGAGGACGTCGTCCTTGAGGATCCGGCCGCGCGGGCCCGAGCCGGTGACGTTCGCGAGGTCGACGCCCTCGGCGGACGCGACGCGCGCCGCGACGGGGGACGCCGACACGCCCGCGGGGACGGCGCCGTTGCCGTTGCCGTTCGCGGACGCGGCGGGCGCCTCCTCCGCGGCCGGCGGGGCGGCGGAGCCGTTCGACGCGCCGCCGGACGGGGCACCGGCACGCACGCGGCCGATGACGTCGAGCGGGTGGATCGTGTCGCCGTCGGCGAAGAGCTGCTCCTCGAGCACGCCCGCCGTCGGCGCCGGGAGCTCCATGTCGACCTTGTCGGTCGAGATGACGACGAGGTCCTGGCCCTCCTCGACGGCATCGCCGGGCTGCACGAGCCACTCCAGGAGCGTCGCCTCGGTCACGGACTCGCCGCCGGACGGCGCGATGACGTCGACGAGCTCGCCCGCGCCCGCGTCGGCGGCGCCGTCGTCCGAGGAGGCGGCGGGCGCGTCGTCGCCGCCGGAGGAGGCGTCGCCGCTCGGGTCGATCTCGCCGACCACGGACCCGGACTGGACCGTGTCGCCCTCTTGGGCGTGAACGGCCGACAGGATGCCGGACGCGGGCGCCGGGATCTCGGCGTCGACCTTGTCCGTGGAGATGACGACGAGGTCCTCGCCCTCCTCCACGGAGTCGCCCGGCTGCTTCAGCCACTCGAGGACCGTGCCCTCGGCGACCGACTCGCCCATCTGCGGGAGGGTGACCGGGACCGTCGTGCCTGTTGCCATGAGAGTTCGAACCTAGCACTCCGTTCGCGCGGCGGCGCTCGGAGCCGGTGACCGGTCCGGAGGCACCCACGAGCGGCGGAGAACGCCGCTCGGACGGGCGTTCCGGCCGGGATCCGACAGCGTGATCGGCGACACGCTGGGACGGCTCCTGCAGCGCGGTGTGCAGGGGCCGCCCGCGGGCGGCGCGCGCTCACCCGGGTGACCGGCGCGCGGCGGTCGCTCAGGACGTCGCGCGCTCGCGCCGGCGCTGCTCGACGACGAACCCCGCCGAGCCGACGAACGGCCCGACGGCGCCGACGACCGCGACGCAGACCGCGAGCCACAGCGGCAGCACCCGTCCCCGGAGCGCGAGGACGGTGAGCACGCACATGATGATCCAGCCCCAGCCGTGTCCCCAGCCCAGGGCGGTCTTCAGGCCGCCGTCGACCCCGCCGATCCAGCACGCGAGCAGCCCGAGGTAGACCGCGGAGTGCGCGAACGAGAGCCACTTCATGAGCCCGAACGGCGGCGCCCAGCGGGGAGCGGCGCGGCGCTCGGGGATCCGGCCGAGGGTGCTCACCGCGGGGTCGAGACCATCTCGGCCAGCGCGCGCAGCGCCGGGTCGGCGTCGGCCGGCCAGCGCTCGATGTCGGCGGGCCACCAGTCGTGCTCGTCGTGCTCGTGGTCGCGCACGACCTCGGCGCCCTCCGGCAGCCAGGCGGTGCCGACGAACATCACCACGTCGTTGGGCAGGAGCAGGAGCGCGTCGCCGCGCAGGCGCTCGGCGGTGACGCCCCACTCCTCCTGCAGCTCGCGCTCGAGCGTCGTCATCGGCGACTCGCCCGGATCGACGGCACCGCCGGCGCCGAGCGTCCAGCGGTTCGCCCACGTCGCGACCCATGCCGCGCGACGGCCGGCGAGCCACCGGCCGTCGGCGCTGCGCACGACGCACTGACCCGTCATCGACCGGGCGGCCCCGCCCGGCAGCAGGCGCAGCGCCCAGCGGATCGCCTGGAGCTCGAGGTGCAGCCGGCCGTCCGCGTCGACGCGGTGCTCGACGAGGCGCGTGGCGAGCCCGTCGTGGCTCGGGCTGGACCGCTCGCGCAGGGCGGTGATCGCGGCGTCGGCGGCCGCGGTCTGCTCGGCGCCGGGGGCGTAGGGCTCCGCGCGCCAGTCGAAGCTGACGTCCTCCGGGGCCCACGGCCCGCGCGCGAGGAAGGTCGGTGCCGGGCGCATCGTCGTTCCGAGTCTACGTCCCGTCCGCCGCACGGCGCGCTCGTGGCGGGCGACGGCGGCCGCGGCGAGCGCCGGCCGGTGCGGCACCGAAGCGCCGTCGGAGCGGGCGCCCCGCCACTCGCGACCCGTGGTAGGTTACGACCTTGTAACCGTGACGGGGGTCACGGTTCGGTACCGGGGAGCGGACCGGGGAGGAGATCGATGCAGGCACGTTCCGTCGTGCGCCGCACCGCGGCGCTCGTCACCATCGCCGTCGCCGGCTCGGCCGGCGCGAGCGCCGCCCGGGCTGCGGAGCCACCGGCGCCGCTGCGGGTCGTCGCCGGGAAGGCGAGCCCGGCGGGGCGCCACTCGGTGCAGCCACTGACGTTCACCGTCCGCGGCGGGCCCAACGGCCTGACCTGCCCGGTCGAGGCGGAGCTCTACCGCCCGGCCGGCGCGACCGCGGCCGCGCCCGTGCCCGCGATCATCACGACGAACGGCTTCGGCGGCAACGTCGCCGGGCAGCGGAAGTTCGCCCGCTCGTTCGCCGACCGCGGGTACGCGGTGCTGAACTACAGCGGCCTCGGCTGGGGCCGGTCGGGCTGCAAGATCGCCCTCGACGACCCGGACCGCGACGGCCTCGCCGCGCGGCAGCTCGTGAGCTACCTCGGCGGCGCGCGCACGCCCGGGCAGGCGACCCCGATCGACTGGGTCCGGCGCGACGCGAAGGGCCACGACGGCGTCGCGTACGCGCACGATCCGCGCGTCGGGACGTTCGGCGGCTCCTACGGCGGCGGCTTCCAGTTCGCGGCGGCGAAGGACGATCCGCGGATCGACACGCTCGTCCCGCTCATCACCTGGAACGACCTGCGCTACTCGCTCTCGCCGGACAACGGCGACCTCGGCGACGGCGTCACGCCGCGCAGCGCCGGCTCGCTCAAGACGCTCTGGTCGGTCGGGTTCTTCGCCCTCGGCCTCGTCAACGGCGCGCAGGGGATCCCCGTCGACCTGCTCGGCCGCACGCTCGTCTGCCCGGGCTTCGTCGAGGCGATCTGCGCCGGCGCCGTGCTGACCGTCGCCCAGGGCTCGGTGACGAGCGGCCTGGCCGAGACGCTCCAGCGCTCCTCCGTGTCGAGCTACATCGACCGGATCCGCGTTCCGGTGCTGCTCGGGCAGGGGCAGGCCGACAACCTCTTCAACCTCAACGAGTCGCTCGCGACGTACCGGGCGCTGCGCCGCCAGGGCACCCCGGTGAAGCTCATCTGGCACAGCTGGGGACACAACCACGGGCGCGCGCGTCCGGGCGAGTGGGACGAGGCGTACCGCAGCCCGACCTACGAGGGCACGGCGTTCCTCGAGTGGTTCGACCACTACCTCAAGGACGACCCCAAGGCGCCGTCGCTGGACTTCACGTACTTCCGCGACTGGGTCCCCTACGGCGGCGACGCGTCGCCGGCCTACGCCCGCTCGGAGGCCTACCCCGCGGCCCCCGCGACGGAGGACGTCCAGCTCTCCGGCGACGGCCGGCTGACCGCCGATCCGGCCCGCGTGACCGCCGGCGCCCCGACGCTCATGACGACGCTCCTGGGCCTGCCGACCGGCACGACGTCGGTCGACCTCGTCCAGGAGGAGAGCTCGAACTCGAACATCCCCGGGACCTTCGTGTCGTTCACCGGCGACCCGCTGCCGGCCGATCGCGACGTCGTCGGCGTCCCGACGGTCGACCTGCGGATCGACCCCGGGCTCGGCGCCCTGACCGGGCCGCTCGTCGGCGATCCCGGTCAGTCGACGGTCTACGTCCGACTCGACGACGTCGCGCCCGGCGGCGGATCGACGCTGCCCGGCAACCAGGTCTCGGCGGTGAAGGTCCCCGTCGACGGGCGCTCCGTGCGCGTGAGCCTGCCGGGCATCGTGCACCGCTTCCGCGCCGGGCACCGGCTGCGGCTCGTCGTCGCCGGCGGCGACGTGAACTACCGCGGCTCGGTCCTGCCGACCCCGCTGTCGATCCGGATCGACCCGCGGTCGCCCTCCACCCTGCGCCTGCCGGTCGTCCCGGCGGCCGCGCAGGGACCGATCGTCCGCGCCGCCGTGCCGGCCGGGGCGCCGGCTCCGGCCACGCGCCCGCGCGCCCCGCGCGCGACCGCGGTGCGCCTGACCCGCCGTCGCGTCAGCGCGCGCCTCGCGGGGGCCGCGCGCGTCCGCACGACCGTCGAGCGTCGCGTGGGGCGGCGCTGGAAGACCGTGCGCACCGCGACGGTGACGGTCCGCCGCGCCGGGCGGGCGACGGTGCGGCTGCGCCGCGCCCTGCCCGCGGGGCGCTACCGGGTGCGGCTGCGCGTGACCCGCAGCGGCACCCGGGCGCGGACCGTCACGACGAAGGCGCTCCGGCTGGGGTGAGGGGACCGGGTCCCGCCCTGCTTCTCGTCGCGGCCGGGGCGACGGCGTCCGGGCAGCCGCGGCGCAGGACACCCGGAGGGGATCCGGCCCGCGGCTTGCGCTCAGGCTGCGCCCTCGGTGACCTCGAGCTCCACGCCGAAGGCCCGCTTGACGAGCCCGGCCTGGCCCTCGGCGGCCCAGCGGGCGACGGGGGCGCCGCCCGCGCCGCAGCGCATGTGCAGGCGCAGGACCTCGCCGTCGCGGCGCAGCTCGACCCGGCGCACGGCCTGGTCGTGGCCGCGCTCCATGCCCTCGGCGAGCCGCAGGAGCGCCGCGATCCGGACGAGGCGCTGGTCGTCGTCCTCGCGGGCGAGTGCCCGGAACGGCTTCATCGTCGGGCCGCCCTTGCGGTGGTAGCGGATCGCCTGGCCGACGAGCGCGGTCTCGGCGGGCGAGAAGCCGGGCAGGCCGTTCGTCACGACGAGGTAGCGACCGTGTTTGTGGTGGTCGTCGTAGCCGACGGCCATCCCGATGTCGTGCAGCGCGGCGGAGGCCGAGACGAGCGACCGCTCCACCGGGTCGCCCTCGTGGATCCCGAGCGCGGTGAGCCCGTCGAAGAGCTCGAGCGCGAGCCGCTCGACGTGGGCGCTGTGGGCGCGATCGTCGTCGTAGCGGCCCGCGAGGTTGCGCACCGCCGCGTCGCGGACGTCGGGGTAGAGGGCGGTCGTGCCGAGCTCGAGCGGATCGTGACCGTCGCCGGGGGTCGTCGCGTCGGCGCCGGTCGCGGCCTCCGTGAGGTGGCGCGCAAGGAAGACGCCCTCGCGCAGGCCGAACTCCGTCGCCTCGACCGCGTCGACGCCGGTGACGCGCAGGACCGTCTCGATCGTGACGGCGGCCGCGAGGATGACGTCGGCGCGCGAGGGCTTGATGCCCCCGACCTGCCGGCGCTCGGCCGGGGGGAGCGCGGCGAGCTCCTCGACGAGCTCGCCGAGCGCCTCGCGCGTCACGCGCACCCCCTGGACGCCGAGGTCCGTCGTGCCGTCGCGGTGCTGGACGGCGGCCGCGAGGTTGCGCACCGCCCCGCCGACGCCGACGAGCCGATCGCCGAGGTCGGCGACCCAAGGCGCGTCGGCGAGCTCGGACTCGACGTGGCGACGCAGCGCGCGCAGCGCCCCGCGCGACGCGGGCCCGTCCTCGTCGAGGAACCGCTCCGTCGTGCGCACGGCGCCGAGCTTCCACGAGCGCGCGTCGCGCGGGAGGCGGTCGCGGGTGCGCACGAGCTGCAGCGAGCCGCCGCCGATATCGAGGACGCCGCCGTCGGCGAGGGTCGTCGAGTTCACCGCCGCGAGGTAGCCGTAGCCGGCCTCCTGCTCGCGGCTCAGGACCCGCGGGCGCAGGACGGTGCTCTCGCGGGTGCGGTCCAGCAGCGCGTCCTGGTTGGGCGCCTCGCGGATCGCGCTCGTGGCCACGGCGTCGATCCGCGCGGTCGGCAGGTCGTGCGAGCGGCAGAAGTGGTCGAAGAGCTGCAGCGCGATCAGCGCGCGCCGCAGTGCCCGTGGCTGCAGCTCGCCCTCCGGGCCGAGCTCGGCGCCGATCCGGACCGGCTCGTAGAGCTCGGCCGTCTGCCGCCAGGTGCCGCCGGGCAGCCGCGCCGTCGCCACCGTCTCGTCGACGGCGAAGACGACCATGCGGAAGGTGTTCGAGCCGAGGTCGACGACGGCCCGGCGGGGCCTCACCGCCCCGCCTTCTCGATCAGCTCGATCCGGTAGCCGTCGGGGTCGCGCACGAAGCACAGCAGCGACCCGCCCTCGCGCACGCGGTAGGGCGGCTTCTCGGGCTCGATGCCCTGCGTGGCGAGCTCGCGCAGCGCGGCCTCCATGTCGGGGACGGACACGGCGATGTGCCCGTAGCCGGTGCCGAGCTCGTACTCCGTGACGCCGTGGTTGTACGTGAGCTCCAGGCGCGGCCCGTCGCCGGGCAGGCCCATGAAGACGTTGATCGCCTCGTCGCGGATCGGCATCCGCCGGAGCTCCTCGAAGCCGAGCGCCTCGTAGAAGGCGACGGAGCGATCGATGTCCCCGATCCGGTAGCAGGTGTGCAGCAGGCTGGCCATCGTCGACCACGCTAGTCCACGCCGCGGCTGGGACCGGCTCCCGGGTGGAATCGGGTGCCGCCCTTTGGGAGGCTCTGCGCGTGCTGCTCCTTGAGGTCTTCCGGCGATCGTCGGACGCCGACCGCCGCATCGGGCTCGGCGCCCTCGGCGTCCTGTCCCTCGGCGTCGTGGCGATCGTCGTGGCCGCCGGTCCGGCACCGGCGGGCGCCGAGAGCTCGACGTGGCGGGTGGCGTACGGGTCCGATCCCTCTGCGGGGCAGCCGGTGCTCGCCGAAGGACGCGTGTGGTGGGTGAGCGCCGAAGCGGGTTCGCTCCAGTTGCGCTCCCGTGGCTCCGACGGTGGCGGTCTCCGCGCCGTGGCACTCGACGTCCCGACGCCGTTGGCCGGCGCGCCGGAGGCGTGGACGACGTTCGGCGCGGAGCCCTTGGGGTACGGCCTCAGTGTCGTGCGTGGCGTGGCGCTCGTGCAGGCGCGATTCGTCGGCGTGCAAGATCCCGGGTTCGGCGACCGACTGGTCGAGCCGTCGTTCGTCGCGGCCTTCGACACCCGTACCGGGACGCGCTTGGACGTCGCTCAGGAGACCGACCGAGCGGCCCGGCTCGTGCCGGGCTCCACGATGGTCGCCCTGACGCCGGCGACCGGGGCGTGGCGGCCACGGGAGTTTCGGGCGTTGGCCGGCTCTCGGCTCCCCGGAGGGCTCGTCCGGCCTGACCAGGTCGCGGGCCGATTCCTGCTGCAGCTCGGGGGTCGCTCGGAGCGTTCTGCCACCGCCGAACGGCTGTGGAACGAGGACGGCCTCCACGCCGATGCCTCCTCGTGGCGGGTCGCGAAGGTCCTCGACCTCGCCACGGGACGCTTCCGGTACGCCGTGACGGCTCGTCGGCTGGTCAGCGTCGCTGCCCCGGGACTGCGGGACGCTCAGGTGGCCCTCCCCCGGTTGTTCGACGACGGGTCGCTCGCCGTCGTTGCCGCACGGAGGCCGAACCGGCGCGGGGCGGCCCCGGGCGGCGGCGTCCGGCCGATCGCCGTCGACCCTCGCGGACGCATCCTCCGCCTGGGGGTGCCGACCCGCCACGCGTACGCGGCCGGCGGCGCGTCTCGACGGGGTCGCGGGCTCGTCGCGCTCACCGATCTGCGCGAACGGGGCTGCAGCGGCCTCTGGCTCATGGATCGCAGGAGCGGCCGCGGACGCCGCCTCTCCCGGGCCGGCCGGGCGTTCCCGCCGATCGGCTGGACCGGTGACGTTGCGGTCTGGCCCCGACGAGCGCCGGACAGCTTCTCCGTCAAGGCGGGGGACTTCGCAGGTGAGCCGTACCTGACGGTCGACGTCGGCGTGCGGAGCGTCGACCTGCGTCGCGGCGCGACTCCGCGCTGCTGAACGGCGTCGTGCGCCGTTGCGTCCGTGCCCGGAATGCGACGATCCGGCCATGGACGTCGTCGTCGAGCGGATCGTCGGGCGCTGGGAGCAGAGCAACGCGTACCTCCTCGGGGAGCCGGGCGGGCCGTGCGTCGTGATCGACCCGGGCGCGGACGCGCGCGAGACGACGGCCGCCGCCGCCCGCCACGGGATGGAGCCCGCGGCGGTCCTCATCACGCACCACCACTGGGACCACGTCGCTGGCCTGGAGGACCTGCTGGACCGCGTCGGGCGGATCGACGTGCTGCTGCACCCGGCCGAGCGCGAGCCGGCCGCGGCGCTCGTGGCGGGGATCACGGACGTCGTCGACCCCGGCGACCTCGTGCGGGTCGGCGACCTGGAGCTGCGCGCGCTCGGCACGCCCGGGCACACCGCCGGCTCGCTGAGCTTCCACGGCCACGGCCAGGTGTTCAGCGGGGACACGCTCTACCGCGACGCCGTGGGCGGGCTCGAGGGGCCGGGCGCGACGGACGAGGACGACCTGCGCGTGTCGGTCCTCGACGTCCTGCTCGAGCTGCCCGACGAGACGCAGCTGCGGCCGGGGCACGGAGAGCCCTCGACGATCGGCCGCGAGCGCCGCCGCAACCCGGCGATCCTCGCCTGGGGGGCCTGAGCCGCCGCGGTCGCCGGCCGCGTGGGACGCCGAAGCGCCAGGTGTCCCGCGGCGCAGGGGACCGCGACGCGCGCGAAGTAGGATCCGTCGTATGCCGACGCCCCGCCGGAAGAAGCGCGACGACGAGGCGATCCCCACGTCGCGCGTGCGGCGCGCGGCCTCGATCGGCAAGCTCGCCGCGAGCGCCGCCGCCCGCGAGGGGCGCGCCCGCGTGGCGACCGTCGGGCGCAGCGACGAGGAGCGCAACGCGTACCTCTCCAAGCAGCAGCTCAAGACGGCCGAGCAGATGGTCGACGTGCTCGGGACGATGAAGGGCGCGGCGATGAAGGTCGGCCAGGTCCTGAGCTTCATGGACGTCGGCCTCGTCCCGCCGGAGCACCGCGAGGAGTTCCAGTCCAAGCTCGCGAAGCTCCGCGACATGGCGCCGAACGTCGCGTTCAAGGACATGCGCAGGGTCATCGAGCGCGACACGGGGGCGAAGCTCTCCGAGACGTTCGCCGACTTCGACGAGACGCCGATCGGGGCCGCCTCGATCGGGCAGGTCTACCGCGCCCGCCTGCACGAGAAGCCGGCGGGCTGGGAGACGGACGAGTGCGCCGTGAAGGTCCAGTACCCGGGCATCGACGCCGCCGTCCGGGCCGACCTGCAGAACCTCGGGATCATCCTGCGCCTCGCCAAGACGCTCGCCCCGGGCCTCGACGTCCAGGCCGTCGGCGACGAGATCCGGGAGCGGACCGAGGAGGAGCTCGACTACGAGCTCGAGGCGGCGAACCACCGCCGGATGGCGCGCCTGCACCGCGGGCACCCGTTCGTCGTCGTCCCGGGCGTGGCGACCGAGCTCTGCGGCAAGCACGTGATCGTCACGGAGTTCGTCTCCGGCGAGGGCTTCGAGGACTGGAAGACGAAGGGCCAGGCGACGCGCGACCGCCTCGCCGAGATCGTCTTCCGCTTCTACTACGGCGGCGTCTGGCGCGACGGGCAGTTCTCCGCCGACCCCCACCCCGGCAACTCGATCCTCCTGGCCGACGGCCGCGTCGCGTTCTTCGACTTCGGCCTCTTCCACCAGATCAGCCGCGAGCTCGTCGACAACCAGGCGCAGTCGGTCCGCTTGGCGCTGCAGCGCGACGGTGAGGGCCTGCTCGAGCACCTCAAGGCGATCCGCTGGGTCCCGGAGTCCGCCGGCTTCACGCCGGAGGACGCTCAGGGCCTCGCCGAGCAGCTGGTGTGGTTCGCGATCGAGGATCGCGAGGAGCAGCTGAGCCAGGATCACGTCGCGCGGATGGTCTTCGAGGCGACCGATCCGCGCTCGGAGTACTGGAGCAAGACCCGGCGGGCGACGATCCCGCCGGAGTACCTCATGAGCATCCGCCTGGCGGGGATGGCGATCGCGGTCTGCAGCCAGCTCGACGCCTCGCTGAACTACCACCGGATCGTGCGGGAGTGGCTCTTCGGCGACGAGCCGCAGGGCGAGCTCGGGCGGCAGGAATCCGCGTGGCTCGCCGCCCGCGGACGGGCCTGAGCCCGGCTCAGTCGACCAGCTCGGCGGCGTCGCCCAGGGCGATCGCGCCCGGCTCCAGCACCCGGAGGCCGACCCCGGCGGACGCGTGGTTGCGGCGCCCGATCCGCGGCAGGACGTCGGTCTCGCGCGGCAGCTCCGCCTGCTCGCGGGTCGTCATGACGCAGCGGACCGTGCGCTCCTGGACCTCCAGCAGCGCGTCGCCGACCCGCAGTCGGCGGCCCGGCCAGTCGTTCTCGGGGAAGCCGTCGCCGTCGAGCGCCAGGACGACGTTCGGCCGCAGGCGACGGGCGTCCAGCGGCGCGCCGTCGGCCCCGGCCAGCGCCGCGAGCGTCGCGCTCGTGACGACGTGCAGCTGGACGGAGTCGTGGTGGCGGCCCCACCGCCGTCCCCCGTCGCCGTGGTCGAGCCGCAGCGCCTCGCCGAGCAGCGCCGAGAGCCGCTCGTCGGCCTCCGGGGTCCCCGCGGTCACCTCGTCGCCCTCGGGTAGGGCGATGGCGACGACCTCGCGCGCACCCGGCTCCAGCGGGACGGAGGCCCCGCGCACGGGGATGCTCTCGCCGGGCTCCGCGACCGTGCGGACCGGCAGGTCGAGCAGGCCGTCGAAGAGCCGCCACCGTCCGCGGTTCGTCTTCGCCGACGCCCAGCGGTCCTCGCCGTCCAGCAGGGCCCAGGCTCGGTCGCCGGCCACGCCCGCGGGCCCCACCCAGGCGCGGCGCAGCGGCTCGCCGCCCATCGACTTCACCGGATAGCGCCAGAGCTCCGCGACCGTGCCGACCGCCCTCATGCCACCAGCGTACGGGTCGCGGGACGCGGGATACCGGGTCTCGGGCCCGGACGGCGCGCCGTCCGGGGTGACACGTCCCGACCAGGTGGTCCGCCGACGTATTCTGGCGGACTCGCGCGCCCTTCGCGGGCCGGCGACCGGGACCGTACGATGGTCCGCCCCGGTGATGCTCCTGCTCATCGTGCTCGGCGCTGCGGCGCTCGCGGCGCCACCGCTCGTCTCCCGGCTCGGGCCGCGGGCGTTCTGGGTGCTCGCGCTCGCGCCCGCCGCGGCCGCCGTCTGGCTCGCGGCCCGCGCCTCGGGCGTCGCCGGCGGGACGGTCCACGAGGAGGTCCATCCGTGGGTCTCGACGCTCCACCTCGAGCTCGCGTTCCGGCTCGACCCGCTCTCGCTCGTGCTCGCCCTCGTGGCCACGGCGATCGGCGCGCTCGTCCTGGTCTACTGCCGCAGCTACTTCGACGCCGGCGAGCAGGGCCTCGGGCGCTTCGCGGCCGTCCTCACGGGGTTCGCCGGCGCGATGCTCGGCCTCGTCCTCGCCGACGACCTGCTGCTGCTCTACGTCTTCTGGGAGCTCACGACCGTCCTGTCGTTCCTGCTCATCGGGCACGCGAGCGACAAGGACGGCGCCCGCCGCGCCGCGCTCGACGCGCTGATCGTCACGACGGTCGGCGGCCTCGCGATGCTCGTCGGCGCGGTGATGGTCGGCGAGGCGGCCGGGACGTACCGGATCTCCGAGATCGTCGCCAGCCCGCCGGGTGGCGTCGAGGTCGAGATCGGCGTCGCGCTGCTGCTCGTCGGCGCGGTCTCGAAGTCCGCCCTCGTGCCGTTCCACTTCTGGTTGCCCGCGGCGATGGCCGCCCCGACGCCGGTCAGCGCGTACCTCCACGCCGCGGCGATGGTGAAGGCGGGCGTCTACCTCGTCGCCCGCCTCGCGCCGGCGTTCCACCACCTGCTCAGCTGGCAGATCCTCGTCCTCGGGCTCGGCCTGACCACGATGATCGTCGGCGGCGTCCGCGCCCTGCGTCAGCACGACCTGAAGCTCCTCCTCGCCTTCGGCACGGTGAGCCAGCTCGGGCTGCTCATCGCGGTGCTCGGCACCGGCACCCAGGCCGCGGCGATCGCCGGCATGGCGATGCTCGTGGCCCACGCGCTCTACAAGGCGTCGCTCTTCCTCGTCGTCGGGATCGTCGACAAGCTCACCGGCACGCGCGACGTGCGCGTGCTGTCGGGCCTCGGCTGGCGCCACCCCTGGCTCGCCGCCACCGGGGTGCTGGCCGCCGCCTCGATGGCCGGCGTCCCGCTGCTCGCCGGGTTCGCGGCGAAGGAGTCGATCTTCTACGCGTACGTGGAGGGCGACGTCTGGGACTCGCTGATCCTCGCCGTGCTCGTCGCGGGCGCGATCCTCACCGCCGGCTACGCCGCGCGCTTCGCGTGGGGCGCCTTCGCCACCAAGCCGGGAGTCCCGGATCGCCGCTGCGCCGCGCTCGGGCGGCCGTTCGCCGCGGCGCCCGCGGTGCTCGCCGCGGCGGGCCTCGTCCTCGGGCTCGGCATCTCCCGGCTCGACGAGCTGCTCGGGCGCTACGCCCACGACTTCCCGGAGGCCGCCTCGGGCGCCCAGCACCTCGCCGCCTGGCACGGCGTCGGGCTCCCGCTCGTGCTCACCGCGATCGCGCTCGTCGCCGGCGGCCTGCTCCCGGCGGTGTCGGCCCGCGCGCCGATCTGGACGGCCGGTCGGGCGCGCGCGCAGCGGCTGCGCGAGCTGCTGCACGGCCATCCCCGCGACGCGCGCGCCTGCTACCAGGGCCTCGTCCGGGCGACGGAGACCGCGGCGATCGCCGCGGCGCGCGGGACGCAGTCCGGCTCGCTGCCCGTGTACCTCATGACGATCCTCGTCGTCGTGATCGCCGCCCAGGTCGCCGTGCTCGCGACCGGCGCGCCGTGGACGATCGACGCCCGGGCCTGGGACTCGCCGGCGCAGCTCGTCGTCGGGGTCCTCATCGTCGCCGGCGCGATCCTCACGCTGCGGGCCCGCCGGCGGATGAAGGCGGTGATGCTCTCGGGCGTCGTCGGCTACGGCGTCGCCACGCTCTTCGCGCTGCAGGGCGCGCCGGACCTCGCGCTGACGCAGTTCCTCGTCGAGACGGTGACGCTCGTGGTCATCGTGCTCGTGCTGCGCCGCCTGCCGACGCACTTCACGGGCACGGTCACGCGGCGCGGGCGCCGCAGCGCGCACCTGCTCATCGGGATCGCGTTCGGCGTCCTCATGGCGCTCCTCACGCTCCTGGCGCTCGGCGCGCGCGTCGACGCCCCGGCGTCCGAGCTCATGGCCGCGGCCAGCGAGCTCGCGGGCGGCAAGAACATCGTGAACGTCACGCTGGTGGACCTCCGCGCCTGGGACACGATGGGCGAGCTCGCCGTCGTCGTCGTCGCGGCGACCGGCGTCACGAGCCTCACCTTCCTGCGCCGCCGCTCGCGCGCGCTCCCGCGGCTGGACGACGCCGACGACGACGTCGCCGTCTGGAGCGTCCCCGGCGCCGGACCGGCGCCGGCGAGCCCGCTGCGCGTCAGCGTCCACCAGGCCGGCGGCGAGGGCACCGCCCGGCGCGCCCGCGCGTGGCTCCTGGCCGAGGGCACGCTCGCCCCCGAGCGCCGCTCCGTGGTGCTCGAGGTCATCGTCCGGCTCATCTTCCACACGGTGATGGTCCTGAGCATCTACCTGCTCTGGGCGGGCCACGACTACCCGGGCGGGGGCTTCGCGGCCGGCATCGTCGCGGGCCTCGCGCTCACCGTCCGCTACCTCGCCGGCGGGCGCTACGAGCTGGGCGAGACCGCCCCGGTCTCGGCCGGCGTGCTGATCGGCGCGGGCCTCGTCATCGCGACCGGGACCGCGATCGGCGGCGGCGTCCTCGGCGACGCCGTGCTGCAGAGCGGGAAGGTCACCCTCGACCTGCCGGGCGTCGCGCCGCTGAAGCTCTACTCCTCGACGCTCTTCGACGTCGGCGTGTGGCTCGTGGTCGTCGGCGTCGTGCTCGACGTCCTGCGGAGCTTCGGCTCGGAGATCGACCGCCAGATCGACGAGGAGCAGCACCGCCCCGTCCCGACCGTCGCGCCGCGCCCGGTCGAGGGGGAGGAGGAGGCCACGTGAGCTCGAGCGCGTCCGTCGTCCTCGCGGTCGTCGTCGGCGTCCTCTGCGCCAGCGGGGTGGTCCTGCTGCTCGAGCGGAGCCTCACGCGGGTGATGATCGGCGCGGCGCTGCTCGGCAACGGCCTGAACGTCCTGATCATCGCGATGGCGGGCAAGAGCGGCCGGGCGCCGCTGCTCGGCGGCGACGGACGCGACGAGCGCGCGATGAGCGACCCGCTGCCCCAGGTGATGATCCTCACGGCGATCGTCATCACCTTCGCCCTCACGGCCTTCCTGCTCGCGATGGCCTACCGCAGCTGGCAGCTGCACGGCCACGACGAGGTGCAGGACGACGTCGACGATCGCCTCGTCGCCGCCCGTCGCGCGTCGGCCGAGCCGCAGGACACCGGCGCGGACGCCGAGGCGGAGGCCGAGGCCGAGGCCGCCGCGGCGGCCGGCGAGAGCGGCGAGCTGCGGCTCGTCGACGGCGAGCCCGGCCCGGAGCGAGGTCGCTCGTGAGCTGGTCCACGAGCCTCCTCGTCCCGCTGCCGGTCGTCCTGCCGCTGCTCGCGGCCGGCATCAAGCTCACGATCGGCCCGCGGCTGCCCTACGTGCACCGCGTGATCTCCGTCGGGACGCTCGCGCTCGTGCTCGGCGTCGGCATCGCGCTGCTCGTGCTCGCCGACCAGGACGGCCCGCAGGTGGCGGCGATCGGGGGCTGGCAGCCGCCGCTCGGGATCGCGCTCGTCGCCGACCGCCTGTCGGCGCTCATGATCGTCGTCTCCTCGGCGGTGACGCTCTGCGTCCTCGTCTACTCCTACGGCCAGGGCGCCGCCGACGGGGAGGAGTCGCTGCCGCTCGCGGTCTTCCACCCGACCTTCCTCGTGCTCTGCGCCGGGGTGTCGAACGCCTTCCTCGCGGGCGACCTGTTCAACCTCTACGTCGGCTTCGAGATCCTCCTCGTCTCGAGCTACGTGCTGCTGACGCTCGGGGGCACGTCGTCGCGGATCCGCTCGGGGACGACGTACGTCGTCGTGTCGATCCTCTCCTCGCTGCTCTTCCTCGGCGCGATCGGGCTCGTCTACGGCGCCGCCGGATCGCTGAACCTCGCCGACCTCGCGGGACGGATCGACCGCCTCGACGGCGGCATCGCGCTGGTCCTCGAGGTCGCGCTGCTCAGCGCGTTCGCGATCAAGGCGGCGGTCTTCCCGCTCTCGGCGTGGCTCCCCGACAGCTACCCGACCGCGCCGGCGCCGGTGACGGCCGTCTTCGCCGGCCTGCTGACGAAGGTCGGCGTCTACGCGATGATCCGCACCGAGACGCTGCTCTTCCCGGACACGAGCGTCGAGGACGTCCTGCTCGTCCTCTCGCTGCTGACGATGGTCGTCGGCATCCTCGGCGCGGTCGCCCAGACCGACGTCAAGCGGATGCTGTCGTTCACGCTCGTGAGCCACATCGGCTACATGGTCTTCGGGGTCGCGCTCGGCAACCGCCTCGGCCTCGCCGGCGCCGTCTTCTACGTCGTGCACCACATCACGGTCCAGACGACGCTCTTCCTCACCGCGGGGATGATCGAGCGACGCGCGGGCAGCACCTCGAGCGAGCGGGTCGGCGGCCTGGCCCGCACGGCGCCCCTCGTGGCGGTGCTGTTCTTCCTGCCCGCGATGAACCTCGCCGGGATCCCGCCGTTCTCGGGCTTCCTCGGCAAGGTCGCGCTGATCCAGGCCGGCGTCGTCGACGGGACGGCGCTCGCCTGGGTGCTCGTCGCGGGCAGCGTGGTGACGAGCCTCCTGACGCTCTACGCGGTCGGCAAGGTCTGGAGCCGGGTGTTCTGGCGCGCGCCGCGCGTCGCGCTGCCGACCGCCGACGGCCCGCGCGGGCGCGAGGGGCAGGACGAGGTCGTGGGCGCGACGATCGGCGGCCGGACGATCACGACCTCGACGGCGATGCCCGTGACGATGACGGGCGCCACGGTGGCGATGGTCGTCCTCGGGCTGGCCTACACGGCGGCCGCCGGACCGCTCATGCGCTACTCCGACCGCGCGGCGGGGGAGCTCCGCGATCGCCAGGCCTACGTCCAGGCGGTCGATCCGGAGATGGTCCGTCCCGTCGAGCGCGCGGGGGCAGGGAACCCCTGATGCCCACGCCGATCCGCCGCCTCCGCCGCCGGGTCGCCGGCGCCTGGCTCCTGCAGCCCGTCACCGCCGTCTGGCTCGTGGTCCTCTGGCTGCTCCTCTGGGGGCGGTTCTCGACGGGGCTGGCGCTCTCGGGCATCGTCGTGGCGCTCGTGGTCGTCCGGCTGTTCCCGCTGCAGCCGATCCCCGTGGAGGGCCGGATCCGGCCGCTGGCCGCGTTGCGCCTCTGGGCCCGCTTCGCCTGGGACGTCGTGGTCGCGAGCGTCCAGGTGGCGTGGCTGGCCGTGCGGGCCGCCGGGGGCGGCGATCCGCCGGGGATGGCGGTGATCGCGGTGCCGCTGCGGACGCGCTCGGAGCTGCTGCTGACGGCCGTGGCCGAGATCCTCGGGCTCGTCCCGGGGAGCATCGTGGTGGAGATCGACCGGACGTCGGGGATCCTCTACGTCCACCTGATCGGCGTCGATGACCACGCCGCGGTCGAGCGGGAGCGCGAGCGGGCGCGCGCGCTCGAGGCCCGCGTCATCCGCGCGTTCGGCTCCGACGAGGACCGCGCGGCGCTCGCCGCCGAGGATCCGACCCACGTCGCCGTCCGGGAGGGCCGCGCATGACCGTCGTCGTCTGGGTCGTCGCGGCGATGCTCGCGGTGGCCGCCGCTCTGGCGCTGGTGCGGATCGTGCGCGGACCGGGGCCGCTGGACCGGATGGTCGGGCTCGACGTCCTGCTCTCGTGCCTCATCGGCGGCCTCGGCCTGGAGGCGGCCGCCAACGAGCACGGCTCGACGCTGCCCGTCCTCGCGGTGCTCGCGCTGCTGGGCTTCGTCGGGAGCGTCGCGGTGGCCCGGTTCGCCGCCGGCGAGCACGACAGCGACGGCGGCGTGGACGGGAGGCCGCGGTGAGCTGGGGCGAGATCGCGGACGTCCTCTCGGCCGTCTGCCTCCTCTCGGGGGCCGCGCTGTCGCTCGCGGCGGGCATCGGCGTGCTGGGCTTCCCCGACGTCCTCAGCCGGATGCACGCGGCGTCGAAGCCGCAGGTGCTCGGGCTGCTGCTCATCCTCGTCGGCGTCGGGCTGCGGCTGCGGACCGGGATCGACGTCACGACGCTCGTGCTCGTGGCGATCTTCCAGCTCATCACCGCACCGACCGCCGCCCACATGGTCGGGCGCGCCGCCTACCGGACGAACCGCGTGCGCGGGGACCTCCTGCTCGTCGACGAGCTCTCCGACCGGCTCGAGGAGGCCGGACGCGAGTCCGAGGGCCGGACCGGCGACGTCGATCCCCGCCGCGACCTCGGCCACTGACCGGTCCGGGGCATCGCGGCGACCTGCGAGGCTGCCGCTCATGCCGACCGCGCTGACCCCGGAGGCGGCCGCCTGGCGCGGCGCGGGACGGGTCGTCGCCGTCGGGGGCCGCCGCCTCTTCGTCGTGCGGCGCCCGGCGGACGGCTCGCGGCCCGGCGCCCCGCCGCTGCTGCTCCTGCACGGCTTCCCGACGTCGTCCTACGACTGGCGCGCGACGATCGAGCAGCTCCCGGGACGCGACGTCCTGGCCCTCGACCTCCTCGGCTTCGGGCTCTCGGAGAAGCCGCGCGGCGAGGACAACGACCTCTTCCGCCAGGCCGATCTCGTCGAGGCGGTCGTCGCCGCCGAGGGCCTCGAGGCGCCGATCGTCGTCGCCCACGACATGGGCACGACCGTCGCCAACGAGCTGCTGGCGCGCGATCTGGAGGGGCGGCTGTCCTTCCCGCTCGCCGGGGTCGTGCTGAGCAACGGCTCGATGGTCGTCGAGCGCGCGAGCCTGCGACCGATCCAGCAGCTCCTCCGCTCGCCGCTCGGGCCGCTCGTCGCGCGGCTCTCGAACCGGCGGACGTTCCGGCGGCAGCTGGGGGCGCTGTTCGCGTCGGGGCATCCGCTGCGGCGCGAGGAGGCCGACGCGATGTGGTCGCTCGTCGCCCACGACGCGGGGCAGCGCACGATGCACCGGCTCGCGAGCTACAACGAGCAGCGGGTCGCGCACGCCGCCCGCTGGCACGGCGCGCTGAAGGCGTGGCCCGGACGGCTCGCGCTCGTCTGGGGCCTCCGCGACCCGGTCGCCACGACGGCGGTGCTCGACGCGCTGCGGGAGCTGCGGCCCGGCGCCGAGGTCACGACGCTCGAGGACCTCGGGCACTACCCGCAGGTCGAGGATCCCGCGCGGTTCGCCGCCGCGATCGCGGCCTTCGCCGACGCGGGGCGCTGACGGCCGCCCGCCGCCGGGCCCGCGCCGCCCGCCGGGGGCCGGGCTCAGAAGCCGACGAAGCGGCCGCTCTCCTGCAGCAGCTCGCCGTCGGCCCAGAGCCGGCCGCCCTGCCGCAGGTCGCAGATGAGGTCCCAGTGCAGCGCCGAGACGTTGACGCCGCCGGTCTCGGGGTAGGAGCGCCCGAGTGCCGTGTGGACCGTGCCGCCGATCTTCTCGTCGAAGAGGATCACGCCGATCGCGCGGTCGATGCCGAAGTTCGTGCCGATGCCGACCTCGCCGAGCCGGCGCGCGCCCTCGTCGGTGCGCAGCGCGCGGCCGAGGTAGTCCTCGCCGACGGCGGCGCGGAAGTCGACGACCTCGCCGTCCTGGAAGGTCAGGCGCACGTCGCGGACCTCGACGCCGGCGGGCGAGGAGGGCACGGAGTAGCGGATCGTGCCGCTGGCGCTCGACTCGAGCGGTCCCGTGAAGACCTCGCCCGAGGGCATGTTGCGCCGGCCGTCGCTGTTGGCCCAGGTGCGACCGGCGACCTCGAGCGTCAGGTCGGTGTCCGGCGCCTCGATCCGCAGCTCGCGGACGCCCTCGAGCCGCTCGATCAGCCGCTGCTGGAAGTCGCGCAGCGCCGTCCACGCGCGGACCGGGTCGCGCTGGTCCAGGAACGTCGCGCGGCGCACGAACGCCGCGAGGTCGCGCAGCGACATCCCCGCCTGGTCGGCGAGCGCCTGGGTCGGCCAGAGGGTCGTCGACCAGCGGCGCTGGAGCGTCAGCTCGCGCGCGTCGTGGCGGCCGCGGGCCGCGCGGGCCAGGCGCTCCGGGTCGATCGCCGTCAGCGCCCGGGTGTCGTCGGGCGCCTGGATCGAGAGGCTCGCGTCGGCCTGGCGGGCCTCCTCGAGCTGCAGCGGGGAGACGCCGTCGAGGTGGCGGTCCCGGGCGTGGCGGTAGAAGCCCTCGCTCTGGCCGGGCAGCTCGACGCGCAGCAGCGGCCAGGCGTTGGCCTCCAGCAGCGCGCGCTGCAGCTCGAGCAGCAGCGGCGCGGCGAGGCCCGTCGAGCGGACGAGCACCTGGTCGCCCGGGTCGCTCTCCAGGCAGTAGCCGACGATGAGGTCGGCGAACCGCGCCGGGTCGAGCTCGGCGACGACGAGCTCCTCGTCGGTCAGCTCGTCGTCCGGGACGTCCTCGGTGGCGGCGGCCTCCTCGGCGGCGGCCGCCGCGAGCGGCTGCTCGGCGTCGGCGGGGAGGTCGGCGTCCGCGGAGGGCACGGGATCGGCGTCGGTCATCGGGTCCTCGGGCGGTTCGGGGGACGCCATCTCACGGGGCCTGCATCTCGGGGAACCACTCCGCCAGGTGCTCGCGCAGCGCGGTCCGGATCCAGGCGCGCTCGTCGGCCGACGCCATCCGGAACCGCAGCAGCAGCTGCTTCTGACCGGTGGTGGGGACGTCGTCGATCGTCCAGCCGACGACGAGCCGCTCGAAGAGGAACTCGACGGCGCGCTGCCAGGTGTCCTCGCGGGTGCGCGCGGCCTGGCTCAGCTCGCCCTTGAACGTCTGGGCGTAGACCGTGCGCGTCTTGGCGGTCATCGCGCAGCGCAGCTCGAGCGCGAACCGGCCGTCGTCGCTCGTGCGCGTGACGGTCGGGAGCTTCGGCGGCTGGTCCTTGCGGTTGCGGGGCATCGTCGCGGCGCGGGACGGCGCGCGGACCAGTCTACGGCGCGGGCGGTCGACGCCCGTCCGCTCGCCCGGCGCGAGGAGCGGCGGTCCCCCCGGGCACGGGGCCCGGGTGCCGCAGCGCACGGACGCGCCGCGCGCGTCGAATACGGTTCGGGGCATGGACCGTCGCCCGACCCCGCCGGAGGCCCGGTGACCAGCGGTCGCGCCGCGCGCGAGCTCGGTCGCGGAGAGCGCGTCGTGCCCGGGGTCTGGCGGCTGCGCCTGCCCCTGCCGTGGCCGGGCGTGCCGCACTGCAACGCCTGGGCGATCGCCGCCGGCGACGGGATCGTCCTCGTCGACACCGGGATGCACCAGCCGGGCTCGATGGCCCACCTCGAGCGCGCGATGGGGATGGTCCACCTGCGCCCCGAGCTCGTGCGCCACGTCGTGCTGACCCACGCGCACGTCGATCACTGCGGCCAGGCGGCGCCGATCGTCTCGCGCTCGGGCGCCGAGGTCTGGATGCACCCCGACCACCGCCACCTCACGGCGTTCCTCGAGGACGCCGAGGCGATGTGGAACCGGCGCCTCGAGGTCGCGCTGCAGTCCGGCGTGCCGGAGGAGGCCGCGCTCGAGGCCTCCGCGCGGCGCCGGAAGGCCGACACGGGCATCGCGGGGGCGATCCACGTCGACCGCGAGCTCACGGAGGGCGTGACGGTGCCGACCGACCTCGGCGACTTCACCGTCATCGAGACCCCGGGGCACGCCCCCTCGCACGTCTGCCTCTACAACGCCGAGCACCGGATGCTCGTCTCCGGCGACCACCTGCTCGGCCGCGTCTCCCCGTACTTCGAGGTCGGCTTCAGCCCCGACCCCGTCGGCGAGTTCCTCGCGTCCCTGGATCGCGTGGAGGCGCTCGACGCGCGCCTCGTGCTCGCCGGCCACGGCCGGACGTTCACCGACGTCGAGGGCCACGTGCGCGCGACCCGTCAGGAGATCCGGCGGCGCCTGGACCGGCTCGAGCAGGCGCTCGAGGGCACGACGGAGCCGCGCACCGCCTTCGAGCTCGCCCCCGACGTGTTCGAGACGCCGCTGACCCAGCAGAACGGCAGCTGGCTGCTCAGCGAGACGCTCGCGCTGCTGATCCACGCCCGCCGCGTCGGGCGGATCGAGAAGGTCGACCGCGAGCCCGACCGCTTCCGGCTCGCCTGAGCCGCGGGCCCGTCGCGCCCCAGTCAGGGCCCCGTCGGCGCGCGGGCCGTACCATTCCGCGCGATGCGCATCGACGAGATCATCGCCGCGTCCCCCGAGCCGACGTTCTCGTTCGAGTTCTTCCCGCCGAAGACCGACGAGGCCGAGGCGCACCTCCACGCGGCCCTCGACGACCTGACGGCGATGACGCCGGCGTTCGTCTCGGTGACCTACGGGGCGGGCGGCAGCTCGCGGGACCGCACGATCAACGTCGTGCGCAACCTGCGGGTCGAGCACGGCCTCGAGGCGATGGCCCACCTGACCTGCGTCGGCGCGACGAAGGACGAGATCCGGGCGGTCCTGGGCCAGATGCGCGAGGCCGGGATCGACAACGTCCTGGCGCTGCGCGGCGACCCGCCCGGGGGCGAGGAGAAGTTCTCCCCGACGCCCGGCGGCTTCGCGTCCTCGCCCGAGCTCACCGCCCTGCTGGCGGAGGAGTTCCCGTTCTGCGTGGGCGGCGCGGCCTACCCCGAGCCGCACCCCGACAGCCGGCACGAGGACGACGACGTGCAGACGGCCAAGGCGAAGGTGCAGGCCGGCGCCCGGTTCCTCATCACCCAGATCTTCTACGACAACGCCGACTACTTCTCGTTCGTGCAGCGCCTGCGCGACGAGGGGATCGACGTGCCGGTGATCCCGGGCCTCATGCCGATCACGGCGATCGGCCAGTCCCGCGGCTTCCTCGCGAAGATCGGGGCGAAGATCCCCGACGCGTACCGCCGCGAGCTCGACGCGCGCGAGGACGACCCGGACGCGCTGCGCAGCCTCGGCATCTCGTACGCGACGCTCCAGGCCGCCGAGCTGCTCGCCGCCGGCGCCCCGGGCATCCACTTCATCACGATGAACCGCAGCCCGGCGACGCGGGCGATCCTCTCGACGCTGCGCCTGCAGCGCCCGTGGGATCGCGCCGCGACGCCCGCCTGATCCCGCACGGACCGGAGCCCTCGCGCCGAGCGAGCGGCGCCGAGACCCTCCGGCCGTCCGCCCGGGACGGCGGACGGCCGGGAGCGACGACTCAGCCGGCGTCGCGCACGAGCGCGTCGAGCCGCTCGAAGCCCTCGCGCACGCCCCGCTCCATGCCGTTGGCGATCATCGCGTCGCGGCTCTCGACGCTCGGCCAGACGCTGCGGCCGACGAGCCGGCAGCGGTCGCCGTCGAGCGCCTCGAACGTCATCGTCTCGAGCGAGACGACGCCGGGCGCGCCCTCGAACTCGAACGTCTGCGTGATCCGCTCGCCCGGGACGGCGTCGTGGAAGACGCCGTTGAAGGCGTAGGCGTTGCCCTGGCCGTCGAGGTGCTCGTAGCGGTAGCGCCCACCGGGGCGCAGATCCCACGCCTCGGTGCGCATCTCGTAGCCGTGCGGCCCGAGCCAGCGCGCGACGAGCGCCGGGTCCTCGTGCGCCCGGTAGACGAGCGCCGGCGGGGCGTCGAACTCGCGGACGATCTCGATCAGCGGCTGGCCCTCGGGGGCGGTGATGGTGAGGGGGTTCGTGGTCATCATGGGGACTGCTCCTGGGATGGGGTGGGACGGGACGACGGGACGTCCTCGCGCAGCTCGTCGAGCACCTCGTCGAGGGCGCGGAAGCGCTCCTCGTGGCGGAGCCGATAGCGGTCGATCCAGGCGGTCATGGCCTCGAGCGCCGCGGGCTCCAGATGGGCCGGGCGCCGCTGCGCCTCCCGCGTGCGGGACACGAGGCCGGCGGCCTCGAGCACCCCCACGTGGCGGGAGACCGCCTGCTTCGTGATCGGGAACCGCTCGGCGAGCTCGTTGACCGTCGCCGGCCCGCGGCTGAGCCGCGCCACGATCGCCCGCCGCACCGGGTCGGCGAGGGCGAGGAAGGCGCGGTCGAGCTGGTCGTCGTCGGTCATCGGGGCGGCGGGGGACGTTGTCGTCAACGACTGTATTGATCAACCAGATTGTTGTCAATAAGATCGTTGATCACGTCGTCCCGGTCGGCGACCGGCGGGGGCGAGCGCCGGCCGTCGTCCCCCGCTCCCGCTACCGTCCCCGAGCCGTCGCGCCCGAGCGACGCCGACCCCGATGCCCGACGACCGCCCGACCTACCTCCTGCGCCGCTCGCGTCGCGCCCGGCGGGCGTCGGTGCGGATCGAGCCCGATCGCGGCCTCGTCGTGACGCTGCCCCAGCGGGCCGCGACGCGCGAGGCGGATCGCGTCGTCGACGAGCTCGCGGCGTGGATCCGGCCGCGCTTGGCCCAGCAGCAGGCGCGGCGGGCGGCGTTCGCCGCGCAGGCCGGCGACCGGCTGCCGATGCTCGGGGAGGAGCTGCGCATCGTGGGGGAGGCCGGCCGGCGGCGCGCGCATCGGCGCGGCGGGGAGCTGCTCGTGCCGGCGGGCGACGCCGGCGAGCGGGCGCGCGCGATCGAGGCGTGGCTGCGCGCTCGCGCGCGCGAGGCCGCCACGCCGATCCTCGACGACGCGGTGGCGACGCTCGGCGTCCGTCGCGGGCGGCTGCGGATCACCGACACCCGCAGCCGCTGGGGCTCCTGCTCCTCGACCGGGACGATCAGCCTGTCGTGGCGGCTCCTGCTCGCTCCGCCCGACTGCCTGGACTACGTGGCCTGGCACGAGGCCTGCCACCTCGTCCACGCCCACCACGGCCCGGCGTTCTGGGCCCTGCTCGAGGAGCACCGGCCGGACTGGCGCGCCCCGTCGGCGTGGCTGCGCGAGCACGGGCCCGGCCTGCGGCTCTGGCTCGCCGCCGGCTGATCGGGCCTCGGACCGGAGCGGGCGCAGGGGTCGCCCGTCCACCGCCCCGAGACGACGAGCGCCCGCCGCGGTGGACCGCGACGGGCGCTCGGCACGTCGGAGGCGCGGGGTGGAGCCCCCGCGGTGCGGCTCAGCCGCGCTGGTCCAGCGGCACGTAGTCGCGGCCGCGGGCACCGGTGTAGATCTGCCGCGGACGGGCGATCTTCTGCTCCTTGTCGTCCACCATCTCCAGCCACTGGGCGACCCAGCCCGGCGTCCGGCCGATGGCGAAGAGCACGGTGAACATCTCGACCGGCAGGCCGAGCGCCTCGTAGATGAGGCCCGAGTAGAAGTCGACGTTCGGGTAGAGCTTGCGCTTGACGAAGTAGTCGTCCTCGAGCGCGATCCGCTCGAGCTCCTGCGCGACGTCGAGCAGCGGGTTCGTCGTGCCCGTCGCCTCGAACACGTCGTCGACGGCCTTCTTGATGATCTTCGCCCGCGGGTCGAAGTTCTTGTAGACCCGATGGCCGAAGCCCATCAGGCGCTCGTTGCCGTTCTTGACGCCGTCGATGAAGCCGGGGACGTTCTCGACCGACTCGATCCGCTGGAGCATCTCCAGCACGCTCTGGTTCGCGCCGCCGTGGAGCGGGCCGTAGAGCGCGCCGACGCCGGCGGCGACGGCGGAGTACGGGTCGACCTGCGAGGAGCCGACCGAGCGCACGGCCGACGTCGAGCAGTTCTGCTCGTGGTCGGCGTGGAGGATGAGCAGGACGTCGAGCGCCTTCGCGATCCGCGGGTCGGCGTCGTACTTCAGCTCGGCGATCTTGAACAGCATGCCGAGGAAGTTCTCGGCGTAGTTCAGGTCGTTGTCCGGATAGACGTACGGCATGCCCTTCGCGTGGCGGTACGCGAACGCGGCGAGCGTCGGGACCTTCGCGATCAGGCGGACGATCTGCTCGTAGCGGACCTGCTCGTCGTCGATCTTCTTCGCCTCCGGGTAGAAGGTCGAGAGCGCCGCGACGGACGCCTGCAGCATGCCCATCGGGTGGGCGTCGTAGCGGAAGCCCTCCACGAAGCTCTTCACGTTCTCGTGCACGAACGTGTGCGTCGTGATCGCGTGCGTCCACTCGTCGAGCTCGTCCTTCGTGGGCAGCTCGCCGAAGATCAGCAGGTAGGCGACCTCGAGGAACGTCGCCTGCTCGGCGAGCTGCTCGATCGGGTAGCCCCGGTACTCGAGGATGCCCTTGTCGCCGTCGATGTACGTGATGGCGGAACGACACGAGGCGGTGTTCGTGTACGCCGGGTCGTAGGTCATGAGGCCGAAGTCGTCGTCCTCGACCTTGATCTGGCGCAGATCCATCGCGCGGACGGTGCCGTCCGTGATCGGGATCTCGTAGGTCTTCCCCGTGCGGTTGTCGACGACGGTCAGCGACTCCTGCGCGGTCGCGACCGCTCCTGCGCCACCGGTCTCCTGGGTCTCGCTCATGGGGCTCCTCGTTCGTTCCTTCCGCGTGCGTGGCCAGTCTATGGAACCGCGCCCGCGATGCCGCACGACCGGGCGTTCGGCCGTTGGCGAGCCCGCCGATCGGGCGGCTTGCGCGAACGACCGCCGTCTGCTGACCGCCCTCGGGGAGGGTGGTGCGCGATAGTCCCCGCCGTGCTGCCCGCGGCGACCGACCGGATCCTGGCGCTGCCCGACGAGGCCCTCGTGCTCGACGTGGGCGGCTGGGCCGCGCCGTTCAACCGGGCCGACTGGGTGATCGACGCCATGCCCTTCGCCACGCGCGGGGCCATGGGCTTCTCCTACGGGGGCGAGCGCGAGCGGTTCGCGGCCGACACGTGGGTCGTGCGCGACGTGTGCGCCCGGGAGCCGTGGCCGTTCGACGACGGGCAGTTCGACCTCGCGATGTGCGTCACGACGCTCGAGGACCTGCGCGACCCGATCTGGGT
Source organism: Patulibacter brassicae (assembly GCF_033949425.1). Taxonomy (NCBI): domain Bacteria; kingdom Bacillati; phylum Actinomycetota; class Thermoleophilia; order Solirubrobacterales; family Patulibacteraceae; genus Patulibacter; species Patulibacter brassicae. Next base: position 177,982 of record NZ_JAXAVX010000004.1, read on the forward strand.
CCTGCAGGAGATGTCCCGCGTCGCCAAGGCGGGCTACCTCGAGGTCCCGACGATGCTCGGCGAGCTCGTCTGGGAGCTGCCGGGGGAGGGGGCCTACCTCGGCAACCGCCACCACCACTGGCTCTGCCGGATCACCGCAGCCGGCGTCGACCCGGCGCGGACGCTCGCGCGCGTGCCCGAGGACGGTGCGGGCAGCGGCGCGGCGGCCGCCGGCCACCTGCCGCCGCCGTCCGGGCGCGGCGGGCTCGGGGAGCGGGGCGGCGTGCTGGACCTCCGGGACGGCGAGCGTCCGCCGGACGTCGAGCGCCCGGCGATGACCTTCGTCCACAAGCAGCACTCGATCCACGCCGACCCGGCGCTGCGCGTCTCCCCGTCGCGCCGCGCGGAGCTCGCGGTCGACGAGTACCTCCAGGGCCTCTTCTGGTCCGGCGAGCTGCCCGCGCACGAGCAGCTGCTCATCGGCGAGACGCTGCACGCCGAGCTGCGCGAGCTCGTCGACGCGCGCTTCCCGCCGACGGCCGTCGAGCGGCGGCTGCGCCGGGGGGAGGAGCGCCTGCGGCGCCGAGCGGGGGACGGTGCCCGGCCGCTGCGGCGCGCCGTCGGCGCCGCGCTGCGCCGTGCCCGGTCGGGCCGTCCGGCGCCGGCGGCGCGGCTCGCCGACCGCCACGTGCGGCCGGGCCTCGGTCGTCCCCGCGACGAGCGGTAGCGCGGCCGCGGGGCACCGCCCGGCGCGTCAGCCGAGGTCCATCCCGCGGCCGATGATCTCCTTCATGATCTCGTTCGTCCCGGCGAAGATCTTCGTGATGCGGGCGTCGACGTACGCGCGGGCGATCGGGTACTCCGTCATGTAGCCGTAGCCGCCGTGGAGCTGGACGCCCTCGTCGACGACGCGGCACAGCAGGTCGGTCGAGGAGTACTTGCCCATCGCGGCGTGCTCGATCGAGAGCTGGCCCTCGACGTGCTGGGCGAGCTGCCAGTCGGCGAAGAGCCGGGCCTTCACGCACTCCGTCTTCAGCTCGGCGAGCGTGAAGCGCGTGTTCTGGAACTGGCCGATCGAGCGCCCGAAGGCCTTGCGCTCGCGGACGTAGTCGATCGTCATGCCGAGCGCCGCCTCCGCGCCGGCCGTGGCGTTCAGCGTGAGGGTCAGGCGCTCCTGGGCGAGCTTCTGGATGAGGTACATGAAGCCCATCCCCTCCTCGCCGATGAGGTTCTCCACCGGCACGCGCGCGTCGTGGAAGAAGAGCTCCGCGGTGTCGTTGCTGTGCATGCCGAGCTTCTCGAGCTTGCGCCCGCGCTCGAACCCGGGCGTGCCGCGCTCGATGCCCAGGAGGCTCAGTCCGGCGTCGGTCTTCACCGCGGTGATGACGAGGTCGCTGTTGATGCCGTTCGTGATGAATGTCTTCGCGCCGTTGACGACGTAGTGGTCGCCGTCGCGGACGGCCGTCGTCGCGATCGACTGCAGGTCCGAGCCCGTCCCGGGCTCGGTCATCGCGATCGCCAGGAGGATCTCCCCGCTGGCGCAGCCCGGCAGCCAGCGCGCCTGCTGCTCGGCGTTCGCGAAGGACAGGAGGTAGGGCAGCGCGACGTCGTTGTGCAGCATGAGCGCGGCGCCGAGGCCGCGGCAGTCGGCCCGCACGACCTCCTCGCCGATGACGGCGTTGAAGCGGAAGTCGTCGATCCCGGCGCCGCCGTGCTCCTCCGGCACCGCCATCCCGAGGAAGCCCGCCGCACCGGCCTTCAGCAGCGCCTCGCGCGGCACGTCGCGGTCGCGCTCCCACTGCGGCTCGTGCGGGGCGATCTCCCGCTCGAGGAAGCGGCGGACCGACTCGCGGAACGCCTGGTGGTCGTCGTCGAAGACCGGGCGCGCCATCTCCCCGCCGACGAGCTTCCAGGCGCTGCTGTCGTGGGGGATCGTCGGACCGCTACCGGGCGCGAGGGTCGAGCTCATGCCGGGGAAGATACCAACCTGCTGGTTTCTTTCTACGGCGGGGCGGGCCGGCGCCGGCTGCTCCCACGACCGTCTGGCCGCGATCCCGCGCGGTCGTCGGGGCGGCTAGGGTGGCCGGACGCCCCGCCGGGCGTCGACCCATGACGCGCTCGCTCTCCAGCCAGGCCGGCAAGGCCGCCACGACGTCGGGCCGCGCCGCGCAGCGCGTCGTGCGCCAGGTCGTCGGCGGCGGGCCGCCCGCGGGCGGCCGTCGCACGCAGGAGGAGCGGCGCGCCGAGACGCGCGGCAAGCTCCTGGACGCGACGATCCGCAGCCTCGTCGAGGTCGGCTACGCCGCCACGACGAGCCGCCGCGTGGCCGAGCTCGCGGGTGTGTCGCGCGGCGCGCAGACGCACCACTTCCCCCATCGCCTCGACCTCATCGCCGAGGCCTACGAGCACCTCGCCAACGAGCGGGTGCGAGCGATGGGCAGCGTCGTGGCCGCGATGCGCGAGGAGGGCCGGGGCATCGGATCGCTGCTCGACGTCGTCTGGGCCGACTTCTCGAGCGACCTCTTCGAGGCCGGCACGAAGATCTGGATCGCCGCCGCCGACGACGCCGAGCTGCGCGAGCGGCTGCTGCCGGTCGAGGGCCGGGTGCGCCGCGTGGTCCGCACGGCGATCGCCGACATCGCCGGCGAGCACGCCGACGACGCGCGCCTGATGGCGAAGATCGACCTCTGCATCAGCACGCTGCGCGGGCTCGCCCTCGCCGAGGCCTTCGAGCCGCGGGAGGCGCCCTCCCGGATCGAGCGCTGGGCCGTGTACCGGCCGCTGCTCGAGGACCTCATCGGGCCGATCCGTCCCTGACCGCCCCCGCGCCGCTCGCGGGGCGACCGGGCCGACCCATGGGCGCCCGGGGACGACCGGCGTCGTCGCGCGACGTTGAAAAAGACCGACGGGTCTGTATCTTTCTTGCCGTCGCCGGAACGCGCCCTCGGGCTCGCCGGCGGGAGACGGGACGAGCGAGCGAGGGAGCGGTCAGTGACGGGCAAGCGGGTCTACGTCGTCGGCGTCGGCATGACGAAGTTCGAGAAGCCCGGGCGTCGCGAGGGGTGGGACTACCCCCAGATGGCACGGGAGTCCGGCACGAAGGCGCTGGAGGACGCCGGCGTCGCCTACGAGGCGATCGAGCAGGCCTACGTGGGCTACGTCTACGGCGAGTCGACCGCCGGCCACCGCGCCGTCTACGAGCTCGGCCTCACCGGCATCCCGGTCTTCAACGTCAACTCGAACTGCTCGACCGGGTCCAGCGCGCTCTTCCTCGCCGCGCAGGCGATCCGCGGCGGCCTGGCCGACTGCACGCTCGCGCTGGGCTTCGAGAAGATGCAGCCGGGCTCGCTCGGGTCGACCTTCGACGATCGCGAGCAGCCGATGCAGCGCCACATGGAGCTGCTCGCGCAGATCTCCGAGGTCCGCTTCCCGCCGGCCCCGTGGATGTTCGGCGCGGCGGGCCGCGAGCACATGCAAAAGCACGGCTCCGAGCCGGTCCACTTCGCGAAGATCGGCGAGAAGAACCACCGGCACTCGGTGAACAACCCCTACGCGCAGTTCCAGGACGAGTACTCGCTCGACGACATCCTGGCGGCGCCGGAGATCTACGCGCCGCTGACGAAGCTCCAGTGCTCGCCGACCTCCGACGGCTCGGGCGCGGCGGTCCTCGCGAGCGAGGACTTCGTCGACCGCCACGGCCTCGCCGGGCGGGCGGTCGAGATCGTGGGCCAGGCGCTGACCACCGACTTCGACAGCTCGTTCTCGACCCGTCGCGCTCGCGACGTCATCGGCTACGACATGAACGTCCAGGCCGCGCGCCAGGTCTACGAGCAGTCGGGCCTGGGTCCGGAGGACTTCCAGGTCATCGAGCTGCACGACTGCTTCTCCGCCAACGAGCTGCTGCTGTACGAGGCGCTCGGGCTCGCGGCGGAGGGCGAGGGCCCGCAGCTCGTCGACGACGGGCAGACGACCTACGGCGGCCGCTGGGTCGTCAACCCCTCCGGCGGCCTGATCTCGAAGGGCCATCCGCTCGGGGCGACCGGCCTCGCGCAGTGCGCCGAGCTCACCTGGCAGCTGCGCGGCGACGCCGACGCGCGCCAGGTCGACGGGGTCGACGCCTGCCTGCAGCACAACATCGGCCTCGGCGGCTCGGCCGTCGTCACCGCCTACCAGCGCGCCGAGCGCTGACCACCCACCACAGGAGCACCACCATGGGAAGCCTCAACGCCACCGTGCAGATCCCCGCCGCCCCCGAGGACGTGTGGGCGAAGTTCTCCGACCCGCGCTCCTTCGAGCAGTGGCTCACCATCCACACGAAGTGGAAGGACGAGCCGCCGGCGACGTTCACCCAGGGCGCGACCGCGGCCGAGGTCGTGACGATGCTCGGCATGCCGAACACGATCACCTGGACGGTCGAGGAGGTCGACGCGCCGAGCCGCCTGCGGATCTCCGGCACGGGGATGGCCGGCGTGCGAACGACCTTCGCCCTCGGCGTCAGCGGGGACGGGAACGGCGGCTCGACGGCGACGATCGACGCCGAGTTCTCGGGGCAGATGATCACCGGCGCGCTCGGCGCGGCCGTCGAGCGCGACGCGAAGAAGCAGCTCGACGACTCGCTGGCGAAGCTCTCGGCGCTCGTCGGCTAGGCGCCGGAGCGCACGATGTCCACGCAGCAGACCGAGCGGTTCGACGCCTCCGGCCTCGACCGCTGGACCGAGACCACGCGGTTCGAGGTGCAGCGCGAGCGGCTCATCGCCTACGCCGAGGCGACGAACGACCCGATCCCGGCGCACCGGGCCGGCGACGTCGCCAACCCGGTGTTCGCGATCGTGCCCGTCTTCGAGGCCCTGATGGCCCCGGCGCTCGACGTCGTGCCGCTCGGGCTCTTCGGCCGGGTCGTCCACGGCGAGCAGGACTTCCGGTTCCACCGACCGATCCGGCCCGGGGACGTCCTGGAGTCGCGGGCGAAGATGACCGGGTTCGAGGGGCTGCCCAACGGGACCCGCGGGACGGTCTACCTCGAGTGCCGCGACGCCGGCAGCGGCGAGCTCGTCAACGAGCAGCACGTGACGCTCTTCGTCCGGGGCTTCGACACGGGGGAGGCGGTCGGCACGCTCGGGCCCGAGCACCGCTTCGACGAGGCCCTGCGCGCCCACGAGCCGGTGCTCGATCGCACCGCCCACGTCGACGAGGACCAGACGTTCCGCTACGGGCCGGCCGCGGGCGACCCGATGCCGATCCACCTCGACGAGGAGGTTGCGCGGGACGCCGGGCTGCCCGGGATCATCGCCCACGGCCTCTGCACCCAGGCGTTCACCGCCTGGGCGATCGTCCAGGGGCTCGCCGGTGGCGACGTGGCGCGCCTGCGCCGGCTCGCGGTGCGGTTCTCCAAGCCCGTCCTGCCGGGGCAGGACGTCCGCACGCGCGCGTGGCGCGCGCGCCACGCGCCCGCGTCCGACGGGCCGGCGACGACGACCTACGCGTACGAGACGACGGTCGGCGAGGTCGCGGTCATCCGCGACGGCCTCGCCGAGATCAGCGACTGACGAGGAGCAGGACATGGGAACCCTCGAGGGCCGCGTCGCGGTCATCACCGGCGCGGGGCGCGGCATCGGCCGCGAGCACGCGCTGCTCTTCGCGCGCGAGGGCGCGGCCGTGGTCGTCAACGACCTCGGCGGCGCGAACGACGGCAGCGGCGCGGACGCCGGTCCCGCGCAGGAGGTCGTCGACGAGATCCGCGCGGCGGGCGGGACGGCGGTGGCCAACGCCGACGACGTCGCCAGCTGGGACGGCGCACGGCGGCTCGTCGCCCAGGCCGTCGACGAGCTCGGGCGGCTCGACGTCGTGGTGAACAACGCCGGGATCCTGCGCGACGGCTTCGTCGCGTCGCTCGACGAGGCGTCGTGGGACGCGGTGATCCACGTCCACCTGAAGGGCCACTTCGCGGTCCTGCGCCACGCGGCGGAGCACTGGAAGGCGGAGGCGAAGGCCGGCCGGCGGCCGAGCGCCGCGGTGATCAACACCGCGTCGGCGTCGGGCGTGACCGTGCCGAACGCCGGCCAGGCGAACTACGGTGCGGCGAAGGCCGGGATCGCGGCGATGACGCTCGTCGCCGCCGCGGAGCTCGAGCGCTACGGCGTGCGGGTCAACGCCATCGCGCCGATCGCCCGCACCCGCCTGACGCTCGCCACGCCGGGGATGGGCGCGGTCTTCGCGGCGGGGGTGGAGGACGCGACCGGGCACGACCTGTTCGACCCGTCGAACATCTCCCCGCTCGTCGCGTACCTCGCGGCGGCCGACTGCCCGCTCACCGGCAAGGTGCTCGCGGTCCAGGGCGGCGCGATCCAGGAGCTGTCCGGCTGGGACGTCGCGCGGACGATCGAGACCGAGGGCCCCTGGCGGATCGCGGACATCGCCGAGCGGCTGCCCGCCGGCGCGACCGCGCTGGCCTGATCCGGACCCAGACCTGCGGCCGGCCCCTGCGGTCGGCCGCGAGCGCGCCGCCGGTGCGGCGCGTGGCGCAGCGACGCGACGCCCGCGGAGGGGAGACCCGGGCGTCGCGCGCCCGCCGTCGCGACGGGGCGCACCCCGATCCGGCGCGTGGACCCGCGTTCAGCCCTGACGGGTGCCGGCGCCGTCGGTGCGCGCCGGGCCGCCCTCGTAGCGGCTCTCCGTCGCCTCGACCTGCCCGTGGTAGTGCGAGCCGAGGTCCGGGTGCCCGTAGGGCCGCTCGGCCGGACGGTCGAGCGTCATCACCGAGAGCTGCGCGATCGGCAGGCCGGGGCGCAGGAGGATCGGCACGCGCGTGAGGTTCGCCAGCTCGAGCGTCAGCGTGCCCTTCCAGCCCGGGTCGCAGAAGCCGGCCGTCGCGTGCACGATGAGCCCGAGGCGCCCGAGCGAGCTCTTGCCCTCGATCCGGGCGACGAGGTCGTCGGCGAGCTCGACCCACTCCTCCGTCCGGCCGAGGCAGAACTCGCCGGGATGGATGACGAACGGCTCGTCGCCCTCGACGACGACCTGCTCGGTGAGGTTCGACGGCGGGTCGGCGAGATCGATCGAGGTGACCCGATGGTTGTGGAAGACGCGGAAGGACCGTCCGAGCGTCAGGTCGACGGACGCCGGCTGGACCATCCCGTCGTTCCACGGGTCGACCCGCAGGCGGCCGTCGGCGATGGCCTGACGGATCGAGGCGTCGGACAGCACGGGCATGACGCGCAAGCCTAGATGGCGGGCGGCGCGACCGGGCGCCTGGACGCACGTCCGCCGCGCGCGGCGTCGTCGCTGGACCGTTCGTTGCGTGACGGCCAACACATAACGAAACCTCAACGAAGCCCAAAGCGCCCGTGAGGACGGGGGGTTTCGGCGCGTTCGGGCGCTTCCGCGGTCCGGAGGGGGCCCGTCGCGCCCGTCGGTGCCTTGCCACCCGCGTCCTACCGACCGTAGGATGCCGCGCCGAGGAGGAGGCCCCTGCCCTGGGGGTCCGTCGGACGGTTCGTGGGAACCACCGCCATTCGCGCTCTCGCCGCCGCCGCGGTCACCGTCGTGGTGGTCGTGGTCGTCGTCGTGCTCGTCGGCGGCGGGTCGAGCTACGCCGTCACGGCCCGCTTCCAGGACGCCGGGCAGCTCGTGAAGGGCAACCTCGTGAAGGTCGGCGGCGCGAACGTCGGCACCGTCGACTCGATCGAGCTCGCCGACGACGGCGAGGCCGAGATCGGGATCAAGATCACCGACGACGACCTCAAGCCGCTCCACGAGGGCACCCGCGTGGTCCTGCGCAACTCCTCGCTCTCGAGCGTCGCCAACCGCGTGCTCGTGCTCGAGCCGGGGCCGAACAGCGCGCCGAAGATCGACGACGGCGGGACGATCACCGCCGCCGACACGCGCTCGGCGACCGACATCGATCAGGTCCTCAACGCGATCGACGTCAAGGGCCGCCAGTACCTCCAGACCCTCGTGCGCGGCGGCGCGGTCGCGTTCTCCGGCGCCGAGGAGTCCAATCAGCGCCTGCTCGAGCGCCTCTCGCCGGCCCTCGGCCAGACGCGGCAGACGCTCGAGGAGCTCGTGAGCGACGAGCCCGCCTTCCAGCGACTGATCGCGAACTCCGCCGCGGTCTCCTCGACGTTCGCCGAGCGCTCGGACGACCTCCAGCAGGGCATCCAGGCGACGGCCACGACGCTGCGCGCCACCGCCGACGAGCGCGAGGCGCTGCGCCGGACGATCGAGCGCGGCCCCGCGTTCCTGCGCCGCGCGAACTCCACGCTCGTCAGCTCGCGCCGACTCCTGGAGGACGCGCGGCCGCTGCTGCGCGAGACGCGTCCCGTCGCCCCGCGGCTCGCCCGGACCCTCCGGATCGTCGCCCCGCTGAACGCGGCCACCGTGCCGCTGCTGCGGGACGTGCGAGCGACGCTGCCGGCGCTCTCCTCCGTGCTGGACAAGACGCCGGGCCTCGCCGAGCAGGTCGTGCCGTCGCTGACCGAGACGACGAAGGTCTTCGCCGGGGCGAAGGACATCATCTCCGACGTCCGGGCCTACGTGCCCGACATCCTCCACGGCGTCTCGACGGCGTTCGGCGGCAAGGCCGGCGCCTACTACGACGCCAACGGCCACTACGCCCGCATCGGGGTCGAGCTCAGCGGCGACTCGCTGCCGGAGCTCCTGCGCCCGGTGGTCGGCAACCTCGTCGACGTCATCTCGCCGCTGCTGGGCTCCGGCCTCGCGGCGCCGCAGCAGCACGTCACGAACCGCTGCCCCGGCAGCGCGACGCAGTCGGCCAGCGACCGCTCCAACCCGTTCACCGGCGGCCACCTCGGCGGCTGCGCCGTGAACCAGGTCCCGCCCGGGGGCTCCACCACCGTCACGCGGAGCGCGAAGTGAGCCGCCGCCGGCTCGGCCTGCTGGCCGGCGTGGCCGCCACGGCCGGCCTCGCGCTCGCGGGCTGCGGCAGCGGCAGCGGCGAGGGCGGCTCCGGCGCCACCACCCGGATCGACGCGATCTTCGACAACGCGTCCTTCGTCAGCAACGGGCAGGACGTCCGCGTGGCCGGCGCGAAGGTCGGGACCGTCTCCGACGTGCAGCTGACGCGCGACCGCAAGGCCCGCCTCACGCTCGAGGTCCAGGAGCGCTTCACGCCGTTCCGGGCCGACGCGAGCTGCACGATCCTGCCGCAGTCGCTCATCGGCGAGAAGTTCGTCGAATGCGATCCGGGCACGCCCAGCGCCCCGGCCCTGCGGCGCACGGGCGGCCAGCCCGCCCCGACGCTCTCGCTGCGGAACACCTCCAGCCCGGTGGACCTCGACCTCGTCGTGGCGATGCTCGGCCAGCCGACGAACGTCCGCTTCCAGCTGCTGACGAACGAGTTCGGCGCCGGGCTCGCCAGCCGCGGGCCGCAGCTGTCGGAGGCCATCCGCCGCGCGAACCCGGCGCTGACGTACATCCGCCGGACGCTCGACGTCGTCGGCAGCGACAAGGCGGCGCTGCAGCGCGTCCTCACCGCCACCGACGAGATCCTCGGCGAGCTCGACCGGCAGCAGGACCAGCTCACCGGCACGTTCGACGAGAGCGCGCGGTTCCTGAAGATCTCCGCTGACTACCGCGCGCAGCTGGACCGCACGATCCGGGAGCTGCCGCCGACGCTCCAGAGCCTGCGCCCGGCCCTCCAGGCGCTGCGCGACCTGACGCGCGACGCGACGCCGACGCTCGCGTCCCTGCGCCGGGCGTCGCCGTCGCTGCGCCAGCTGGCGGGCGACCTGAAGCCGCTCTCCGACGCCGCGCGCCCGGCGCTGACCCGGCTCGCCCGCGCCTCGCGCGTCGGCGCTCCGATCCTGCGCCGCGCCGCCCCGCAGCTGCAGCGGCTCTCGACGGCCCTGCAGGCGCTGGCCCCGAACGTCCCGATCCTCACCGAGCTGAACCAGAGCCTGCGCGACACCGGCGCGCCGGAGTTCCTGTCCCGGTTCCTCTTCACGGTCGCGATGTCGACCGCGCGCTTCGACGGCGTGTCGCACATCCTGCCGGCGCACGTGAACTTCTCCTCCTGCCTCTTCGTCACCGAGACGTACGACTCGCACTGCTCGGCGAAGTTCCTCGACGAGCGCGGCGGCCGGACGAGCGCGCCGACGAGCACCGCCCGCCTCGCGCAGCGACCGGGCGTCGGCCGCGACGCGCAGGACGACGCGCCCGCCGCCCGGTCGGCCGCCCGCTCCGCGACGACCCCGCCGTCCCGCCCGACCGCGACCACGCCGGCCCCGGCCACCGGCGACGCCGGTGCGGCCGCGCGCAGCGCCGCGGCCCTCGGAGGCGGACGATGAGGCGCCGCTCGTCCCTGGCCGGCAGCCCGGTCCTCGTCGGCGCCGCGACGATCCTCATCATCCTCGTCGCGGTCATCCTGAGCTACAACGCGAACTCGGGCCTGCCGTTCATCCAGACGTACGACATCAGCGCGAACGTCGCCGACGCGAAGAAGCTCACCACCGGCGTCGACGTCCGGATCGGCGGCAAGCGCGTCGGCCAGGTCAACGGCATCGCGCCCGAGAAGGGCCGTGACGGGCGCTACTACTCGCGCCTGACGCTGAAGCTCGACCAGACGGTCGCCGAGCTGCCTCGGGACACGACCCTGCGGATCCGCCCGAAGTCCGTCATCGGCGCGAAGTACATCGAGCTGAGCCCCGGGACGAGCCGCGAGACGATCCCCGCGGGCGGGACGATCCGCGAGTCCGCCACGAGCGCGTCGGTCGATCTCGACCAGGTGACCGGGCTCTTCGACGCGAACCTCCGCCGGTCGGTCCGCACGGTCGTGGCCGAGGCCTCCGACGGCTTCGCCGGGCGCGGCGCGGACCTCAACGCGGCGCTCGCCGTCCTGCCGGACGTCCTGGACCGGACCGCGACGGTGCTGCAGAACGTCTCCGACCCGCGGACGAACCTCGCGGGCCTCATCCGGGGCGCCGACGCGGCGACCCAGGCGCTGCTGCCGACCCTCGGCGACCTCGGCCCGCTGCTGCGCGGCGTGCGCGTGACGTTCGGTGCGCTGGCCGACGAGTCGCCGGCGCTCGCGCAGGTCCTGCAGCGCAGCCCCGCCACGCTCGCTGAGGCCCGCGCGGCGTCCGCGGCGCTGACGCCCGTCCTGCGCGACGCGGCCGCCCTCGCCCGCGAGCTGCGCCCGGGCACCGACCAGCTGCCGGAGACCGTCGCGGCGCTGCACCGCGTCGCGGTCCGCGGGATCCCGGTCCTGAAGCGCGCGCCGGTCCTCGGCCGCCAGCTCGAGGCGACGCTGCGCGCGACCGACCGCAACCTCCAGCGCGACTCGACCACGACGACGCTGACGCTGCTGAAGCCGATCTCCGACGTGCTGCTGCCGACGCTGAAGGTCGTCGCCCCGGCGCAGATCCGCTGCAACTACGTGAGCCTCTTCGCGCGCAACGCGAGCTCGGTGACGAGCACGGGCGACCGCAACGGCAACTGGTTCCGCCTGATCCTCCTGCTGTCGACGAACCAGACGCTCGGCAAGCAGTCGCAGCCGGATCCGAACCTGCACTACAACGTCTACCCGGACGCCGACAAGGGCACCTGCGAGATCGGCAACGAGCGCTATCTGCCCGGTCGCCGGCTCGGCCCGGTCGGCGGCGGCCCGACGACGAACCTCAAGACCACGGCCCCGGCCGGGACGCCGGAGGGTCCGCGATGAGCCGCGGCAGCAGGAGCCTGAACCGGTCCGTCCGGGACGTCGTGCGCTCGAACGTCCGTTGGGGCTTCGGGGTCGTCCTCTTCACGCTCGTCGTCGTCTACCTCATCTTCGGCGGCCCGATCCCGTTCAAGAGCAGCCGCGAGCTGACCGTCATCACGAACGACGGGGGGATGCTGCGCGTCGGAGCCGCGACGAAGGTCCGCGTCGCGGGCGTCGACATCGGCAACGTCACCGGCATCGAACCGGTCGGTGGGGGGCTCTCGAAGATCACGGTGAAGCTCAAGGGCGACGCACCGACGCTGCGGCGCGACGCGACGGTGAAGATCCGCCCGCGCCTGTTCCTCGAGGGCAACTTCTTCCTCGACGTCAACCCGGGATCGCCGAACGCCGAGCCGCTCGGCGACCACGCGATCCCGCCGTCGGCCACGACGATCCACGTCGCCTTCGACGAGATCTTCACCGCGTTGGACTCGAACTCGCGCCGCGACTTCCAGCGGACGCTGAAGGGCTTCGGCGAGGGACTCGAGGACGGCGGCGCGCAGGCGTTCAACACGCTGATCCGGGCGACCCCGCCGGCGCTCGGCTCGCTCGCCGTCGTCAGCCACGCCGCGCAGGGCGCCCGACCGGGCGACCTGCGGCGGCTCGTGCGCTCCACGAGCGATCTCGTGACGCTGCTGGACCGCCACGAGGACAGCCTGCGCGGCATCCTCGTCGACGGCCGCCGGACGTTCCAGGCCTTCGCCGACAGCCAGGCCGACCTGCGCTCGACCTTCTCCGAGCTCGACCGCACGACGCAGCGCGCGATGCCGGCGCTCGCCCGCCTGAACGCCGTGGTGCCCGAGGCCCGGGCGCTCGTCCGCGACGCCCGCCCGCTCGTGCGGCGCCTGCCCACGACGCTCGACCTCGCCAACCCGGCGCTCGGGTCAGCGCTGCGGCTCGCGCGCTCCGGCAGCCTGCAGAAGCTCCTCGGCGAGCTGCGACCGACGCTCGCGTCGCTCGACGCCGCCGCCGGCCCGCTGGGCGAGAGCACCGGCGCGCTGCGCCCGGTGGCGACCTGCCTCTGGAAGAACGCGCTGCCGGTCCTCACCGGCAAGGTCCAGGACGGTGCGCTCTCGACGAACATCCCGGTCTACCAGGAGCTGCTCTCGGCGTTCGTCGGCCTGAACTCCGCGTCGCAGAACTTCGACGCCAACGGCCCCTGGATCCGCTACCTCGTCGGCTTCGGCAACCAGGCGCTGTCGTTCGGCGGCGGCCAGCGGACGATGGCCGCGCGCGCCGACCAGCCGGTGATCGGGTCCAGCCCGCAGCCGACGACCGAGCCGCCGTTCCGCCCGGACGTCCCGTGCGAGACGCAGGCGGTGCCCGAGCTGCGCTCCAAGCCGCACGCCTACGTCGGCGAGCAGCGCACCGACCCGATCGACAAGCAGGCGTTCCGCCGCACCGCCGAGAAGGGCCTGAAGGCGATCCAGGGCCTCGACCAGCGCGGGCTGACGCAGCTGCAGGACCGGCTCGAGCAGCTACTGTCCGGTGACGCGGCGACGGACGGGGCGCCGGGCACGAGCACGACGCCGGCCGCGGGCGACCGCGACGCCGCGGCCGCCGCCGCGAGCGCGGGGGTGGGTCGATGAAGACCATCAAGATGGCGCTCCGCCAGTACTGGTGGGCGGTCCTCGTGATCCTCGCCGCGATGGCGGTCTCGCTCGTCGTCACGGTCTACCTGCTGGACAAGCAGCGCCTGCCGTGGCCGTGGGACGACACGTACGAGGTCCAGGCGAGCTTCGCCTCCGGCCAGGCGGTCACGCCGGGCCAGGGCCAGGCCGTGGCGGTGGCCGGCGTGACCGTCGGCGAGATCTCGAAGGTCGCGATCGAGAACGGCCGGGCGATCGTCACGATGCGGATCGACCGCCCGAAGCTCGACGCGGTGCATCGCGACGCGACGGTCATGCTGCGCCCGCGCACCGGCCTGCAGGACATGACGATCGAGCTCGATCCGGGATCGCGCTCGGCGCCGACGCTCCGCGCCGGCCAGCGGCTCGACGCCTCGAAGGCCACGTCGCAGGTCCAGCTCGACGAGGTCCTCGCGGCGCTGGACGCCGACTCCCGCGCGTACTTCCAGCAGCTGCTGGCGGCCTCCGCCCGCGGGTTCGAGAACAACGACGCGGCGATCCGCCAGATCCTCCGGGCCGGCACGCCGACGGCGCGCCAGACGCACGAGGTGCTCGAGGTCATCGCCCAGCGGCGCGACGCGCTGCAGGGCGTCATCACCCGTCTGCGTCGCCTCTCCACGGCGCTGGTGGACCACGACCAGGCCGTCGGCGACACGCTCGACCGGGCGGCGACGACGCTCGCGACGTTCGCCGGGCGCGATCAGGACCTGCGCCGCTCCCTCGCGCTGCTGCCGAGCACGCTGCGGCTCGCGGGCGACACGCTCGACGACGCGGGACGGTTCGCCGGCGAGCTCGGCCCGGCGTCCCGCGCACTGCGCCCGGCGCTGCGCGACACGACGAAGGCGCTGCCGGGCATCGATCCGCTGCTGCGCGAGCTGCCCGCCGATCTGCGCCCCCTCGGAACGCTCGCCCGCCAGGGCCTGCCCGCGGTGCGCAACCTGCGCAAGAGCGTCGACACCCTGAGCCCGCTGCTCGGTGACCTCACGTCGTCGGCGAAGGTCCTCCAGTACGTCGTGAACGTCCTCGGCTACGACCCGCCCGGCGACGCGAAGGGCTACTCGTACTACCTGGCGTGGTTCGCCCACAACGGCAACTCGGTCTTCTCGACCCAGGACGCCCACGGCGTGGGCTGGCGCGGCCAGCTCATCTTCAGCTGCGACTCGGCCGGCGGCACGCCGCTGCTGCCGCTCATCCAGCTGCTCAACGGACTGGGGGCGTGCGGCTCGTGAACAAGCAGGGACCGAGCATCGGTCAGCTGGTCATGATGGTCGCCTTCGCGCTGTCGTGCTTCGGCCTGCTGCTCTTCCTCTGGTCCGCCTTCGGCGGCCCGGTGCCGCTGCGCGCGAAGCCCTACGAGGTGACGACGCAGTTCCGCGCCGGTTCGCAGCTGGCCTCCTACGCCGACGTCCGCGTCAGCGGCGTGACGGTCGGCAAGGTCGTGAAGATCGAGAAGCTGCAGCGGACCGCCAAGGTCACGATGAACATCGAGCCGAAGTACGCGCCGCTGCCGACCGACACGCGGGCGACGCTGCGCACGAAGACGCTGCTCGGCGAGACGTTCGTCGAGCTGTCGTTCGGCTCCCGGCGGGCGGCCGCGCAGCGCGTGCCCGGCTCGTTCATCCAGGACGGCGGCGCGATCGCGTCCAAGCAGGTTCGCCCGACGGCCGAGCTCGACCAGATCCTCGACGCCTTCGACGACCGGACCCGCCAGGACCTGCGCCGGTTCTTCACCTCCGTCGCCGGCTCGCTCGACGGTCGCGGGGAGGACCTGAACTCCTCCGTCGGGGACTTCGGTCCCACGGTCCGGGCGGCCGATGGGCTGCTGCGCGTGCTCGATCGCCAGTCGGCGGCCGTCCGCTCGGGCACCCGCGACCTCGGGACGACCTTCGCCGCGGTGGGCTCGCGCGCCGGAGCGCTGCAGGAGCTCATCCGCTCCGGCCGCCAGGTCGTGGACACGACGTCGGCGATCACCCCGGCGCTGCGCCAGACGACGCGGATCCTGCCGACCTTCCTCGACGAGACCCGCAGCACGCTGCGCGTCGCCCGCGCGGCCTCCGCCGACGCGGCACCGACGCTCGCGGCGCTGCGCCCGGTCGCGCCGCTCATCCGCCCGGCCCTGCAGGACCTCGCCGTCCTCGCGCCGCAGCTCGAGCGCACCCTCGTCCAGCTCGGCCCGGTGCTGCCGAAGGTCGAGTCGGGGCTGCCGGCCCTGCGGCGGATCCTCGACAGCTCGGGGCCGTTCATGGACAGCCTCGCGCCCGTCACGCGAGACCTGCTGCCGGCGCTGCAGTACCTCTACCAGTACCGCCGCGAGATCCCGGTGACGTTCGCGAACGCCGCCGCCGCCACGCAGTTCGGCGTGCCGGACGCCACCGGCACGGAGCGCAAGGTCCTGCGTCAGCCGATCGTCCTGAACGACGAGCTGCTCATGGGCGCGAAGAAGCGCCTGCCGACGAACCGCGCCAACGCGTACCCGCTGCCGGGCACGCTGGACCAGTACGGGACCGGACGCTCGGACTCGTTCTCCTGCGAGAACACCGGCAACCCCGGTGGCCTCCTGAGCGCGCTGCTCGGCAGCGCCGGGAACGTGCCGTGCCGGCAGCAGGGTCCGCTGACCCAGGCGAACGGCACGACGCAGCAGTTCCCGCACGTGCTGCCGGTCTCGCCGGACCTCTCGAACGTCGGCACGACGAACCCGCAGCGCTGAGCCCGGAACGGGGCCCGGCGGCGGGAGCGGGCCCCGGGCGACGCCCGGGACCGCGGGGCCCTACGCCCGGAGCTCGACCGGGACGTCGCGGAAGTTGATCAGCGACTCCAGGCGGCCGACGCGCTCGCGCAGGGCGTCACCGGAGAGCTCGAAGAGCCGCTCGCCGCCGAAGCCCTCGACGTTGTGCGACGCCGTGGCCGTGCCGTAGACCAGCGCGGTGGCGAGCACGTCGCGGTCGACCGGCAGCGACGGGTCGGCGGCGAGGCGCGCGGCGACGTAGCCGACGACGCCGCCGGCGAACGTGTCGCCCGCGCCCGTCGGGTCGACGACCGACTCGAGCGGGAAGACCGGCGCGGTGAACCCGCCGCCGTCCTTCGTGAACAGCTGGGCGCCGTAGCTGCCCTGCTTGCAGATGATCGAGGACAGCCCGCGCGAGCCCTCCGGGATCGGCCAGCCGAAGATCGCCTGCGCGGCGGCGTACGAGGTGCGTGCGCCGGTGAGCTGCGCGAGCTCCTCGTCGTTGAGGATGAGGCAGTCGACCTCGCTGATCGCGGCGACGAGGTCGTCGCGAGCGATGTCGATCCAGAGGTTCATCGAGTCCAGCGCCACCCACTTCGCCGCGGGCGCCTGCGCGCGGACGGCGCGCTGGATCGCCGGCACGATGTTCGCGAGGAAGAGCACGTCGGCCTCGGCGCTCGCGGCGGACAGCTTCGGCTCGAACGTCTCGAACACGCCGAGCTCGGTCGTGATCGTGTCGCGGGTGTTCAGGTCCTCGTGGTAGTGGCCCTTCCAGAAGAAGGTCTTGCCCCCGGCCACGCGCTCGACGTCGTCGACGTTCGTCCCGCGGGTCGCCAGCAGCGCGACGTCCTCGTCGGTGTAGTCGTCGCCGACCGGGCCGACGACGCGGACGTCGGTGAAGAACGACGCGGCCTGCGCGAAGTGGAACGCCGCGCCACCGTGGATCCGGTCGCGGCTGTCGAAGGGGGTCGAGACGGCATCGAAGGCGATCGACCCGACGACGGTGACGGTCATGGCCGGCGACCCTACTGGGGGTCGCGGGCGCGGCGGGCCCCCGTGGGGCCGGAGGGCCCGCGCTTCCGCGCCTGCGGGAGCCGCGGGTGCCGAGGCCCCGCGTCCCGGCCGTGCGCGTGGGCCGGTCGCCGAGACCCCGACCGGGACCTCGACCAGGCGCCTCGCCGCGCCCTCAGCGCAGGCGTCGGAAGGTGCTGAACACCGGCCGCGGGGTGCCGCCGCGGCCGCGCAGGCCGGACTGCCAGGCGTGGGCGGTGTCGCGCGGGTCGCGCAGGCCGTACCACGTGAACGACCGGACGCCGTGGCGCCGGGCCAGCGTCCACGCGCGGCGCAGGTAGGTCGCGGCCGTCCGGCGGGGGACCGCGCGCGGCCCCGTCGTGCGCAGGGCGTACTCCGTGACGTGGATGTTGCGGGCGGCGCGGGCGGGCAGCTTGCCGGCCCGGGCGAGGGCCCGCAGCTGCCGCCGGACGGAGGCGAGGTTGCCCGCGGTCCACTCGTCGGGGTGCGACCCGGGCGCCAGCGGGTTCGGGCGCCGGATGTCGTAGGTGTGGATCGCGACGCCGTCGGCGAGCAGCATCCGGTCGCACGCGGCGGTGTCGCGCGGGATCCGCCGCCAGCGCGCGTCGAGGCAGAGCGCCTTGCGCAGGAAGGCGCCGGGGTTCGTCGAGCCGCCGCCGGCGGCCGCCTGCGAGGAGGTCTCGCCGACGAGCACGTCGATCCGCGGGTCGACCTCCTTGACCGCGTCGTAGCCCGCGTTGGAGAGCTTCACCCAGCTCGCCGCCTGGCGCTGCGGCCACATCGAGCGGAAGTTCGGCTCGTTGTACGTCAGGTACGCGGCGACGGGGGCGTCCCGCAGCGCTTCCGCGAGCGCCGCCATGAAGCGGCCGTAGCGGTCGATCATCGCGGGCGTGACGCGGAATGACGGCCGCCCCCGGGCGATCGGCGCGTACACGCCGACGAGCAGGCGCGCGCCGATCGCCCGCGCCTGCTCGCCGGCCTGGAGGACCCGCACGACGTCGGCGGGGTCCGGCACGCGCCACTGCGGCGTCCAGCGCACGAGCGTCCGCACCCGCCGCACGCCCGCGCGCTCGGCGTCGCGCCAGAACGTCGCGCGGACGGCCGGCTCGGGCGAGGCGAGCAGCTCGTCGTCCTGCAGGCCCTTGAGCATCGCCGCGGCCGGTGACGGGGCGACGGCCGGCAGGAGCGCGGCGAGGGCGGCGAGGACGACGGCGAGCGAGCGGGGAGACATCGGCGCTCGACGGTACCCGCGCCCCGCGCCGTCCGCGCTGGTGCCGCCCGCCGCGGGGCGCCGCTCCGGGCCCGACGCCGGTCGATCGATCATCTAGCCTCGTCGCCGTGCCCGAGACGATCCACGCGGTCCGCCAGCACGAGTTCGGGGGCCCCGAGGTCCTGCGCCACGAGCCGGTGCCCCGGCCGGAGCCCGGTCCGGGCGAGGTCCGCCTGCGGGTCCGGCTGGCCGGCGTGAACTTCGCCGACACCCACGCGCGGGAGAACGCCTACGTCCAGAAGGCGCACCTGCCGCTCGTGCCGGGACAGGAGGTCCTCGGCGTCCGCGAGGACACCGGCGAGCGCGTCGTCGCGCTGACGCAGGGCGGCGGCGCCTACGCGGAGGAGGTCGTCGTGCCGCAGGAGCGGTGCGTGCCGGTGCCCGACGACCTCGCCGACGACCAGGCGCTCGGCCTCCTCGTCCAGGGCCTCACCGCCTGGCACCTGCACCGCACCGCGGCGCGGCTCGAGGGCGGCGAGACGGTCGTCGTGCACAGCGCCGCCGGCGGCACGGGGTCGCTCACCGCGCAGCTCGCCAAGCCGCTGGGCGCCGCGCGCGTCATCGCGACCGCCGGCAGCCCCGAGCGCCGCGAGGCGGCGCTCGCGCTCGGGGCCGACGTCGCCGTCGACCCGGATCCGGAGGGGCTGACCGAGCGGCTGATCGAGGCCAACGGCGGACGCCCCGTCGACGTCGTGGTCGACATGGCCGGCGGCCCGGGCTTCGACGCATCGCTGCGGGCGCTCGCGCCGTTCGGCCGGATCGTCGTCTGCGGGATCTCGACGAAGGAGCAGAACGAGCTCCGCACCGGCCACCTGCTGCGTCACTCGCGGGCGGTCGTCGGGTTCTGGCTCTTCCACTGCCTCGAGGACCCCGAGCGGCGCTACCGCACGCCGCTGGAGGACCTCTTCGCCCGCGCCGCGCGGGGCGAGGTCGCCGTGCACATCGGCGGCCGCTGGCCGCTGGCGCAGGCCGCCGAGGCGCACCGCGCGCTCACCGGCCGGCGCACGACCGGCAAGCTCCTGCTCGACGTCACCGCCTGACGTCCGGGTCGCGCGGCGGCGGCCCCGACGGCCGGCGCACCGCGGACCCGGACGGGCGCGGCGCGGCGCGACGGCGTCGGTGCGCGGCCGTCAGCCGGCGTCGACGGCGAACACCGCGCGGGCGCTCGGGTGCTCGGTCACGGAGTAGATCCGGTTGCTGCCCGGCGCATAGGTCAGGTCCTCGGGACCGTGCGGCCAATCGGTCGCCGTCAGCGAGGACGCGCCCCAGGCGCCCGTGTAGAGGTGCGCGTCCGAGCCGCTCGTGGAGAGGTACGCGCGGGTGCCGCGGGTGACGATCCCCTGGACCCGCGGCACGGGCACCGCCCAGCTGCCGGTCGGCGCGGTCGCCCCGCCCGCGGCGTTGGCGGCCAGGCGCGAGTCGCCCCCGAGCGGGTAGCGCGAGGCGATCCCGCCGGTCGCGTCGGCGCGGTACTCGCCGGTCACGAGGCTGCTCGTCGAGCGGTCGACGGCCACCGAGGAGAACGTCCGCTCGGCCCCGCGCTGCTGGTAGACGCCCACCCGGGGCATGACGTACTTGTAGTCCGCCGCCTGGCAGGCCGAGCCGGAGCAGCCCATCGCCCGCTTGCTGCCGGTGCGCACCCGGTAGATCCGCCGCGTGTCGTACACGCTCAGCCCCGTCCCGGTCTCCGCGACGTAGAGCAGCGGGCCGACCCAGGCGATGCCGCCGGCGTGGCTGCTCGTGTGGGTGTAGAGCCGGCGCCCGGCGCGCGGCACGACGAGCAGCACGTGGCGGTACCGGGCCTGGGAGAGGTCCTCGGCGGTGATGAACGAGATCCGGACCCCGGGATGGATCGTGCCGGGGCCGCTGTCGCTCGGGTTCTTCGCGTACCAGCTGACGGCGAGGGCGCGGCGCCCGTCGACGAGCCCCGAGGCGGTCGCGTCGCCCGTGCCCGTGATGCCCTGCGGGTACCACTTGTCGGTGCTGGAGTCGCCGCCGTCGAACGAGAACGCGGCCTTGATCCCGCGCGGGACCGGCCGCAGCGCGCCCACGCCCGGCCGCGTCGCGCGGTTCGCGTCGCGCAGGACCCCGCCGACGGAGACCTTCGGCAGGCGCCGGTCGATCCGGCGCAGCACGCGGGCGCTCTCGGCCTGGAAGCTCAGGCGGTGCGGCGCGGCGGCGCGCTGGCCGGCCGGCGCCTTCGCGGCACCGGCGGGCGCGGGAGCGGTCGCCACGCCGGCGGTCGCGGCGATGGCCGCGAGCGGCACGAGGGCCGCGTGCCGACGCCGACCGCGGGGGGAACGGTCCAGCAGGGGGAGCATCGTCCGAGCCTACGACGGCGCGGGCGCGCCCCGGGGCCGCTCTCATCCGCGTCTCATCGCGCGGATCGGCCCGCCGCCGCGCGGGGGACGGTCCGGGCGCATAGGATCGACCGGGATGACCGCGTTCGCCGACCTCGGCCTGTCCGCTCCCGTCCTGGAGGCCCTGCGCGACATCGGGTACGAGAAGCCCTCGCCGATCCAGGAGCAGGGCATCCCTCCGATGCTCGAGGGGCGCGACGTCATCGGGCAGGCCCAGACCGGCTCCGGCAAGACCTGCGCGTTCGGCGTCCCGATCTGCGAGTACGTCGATCCGTCGGACCCCGACACGCAGGCGCTCGTCCTGACCCCGACGCGCGAGCTCTGCATCCAGGTCACGCAGGCGATCCGCTCGTTCGGCGTGAAGAAGGACGTCGAGGTCGTCGCGACGTTCGGCGGCGCGCCGATCCGCGACCAGATCTCGCGGCTGCGCAAGGACGCCCACGTCGTCGTCGGCACCGTCGGTCGCGTGCTCGACCTCATCGACCGCGGGGCGCTCCAGCTCGGCTCGTGCCGGTTCGTCGTGCTCGACGAGGCCGACGAGATGCTCGACCTCGGGTTCCTCGAGGACGTCGAGAAGATCCTCCGGCGCACGCCCAACGGCCGCCAGACCGCGCTCTTCTCGGCGACGATGGCGCCGCCGATCCGCAAGCTCGCCGACAACTTCCTCTACGACCCCGTCCACGTGAAGGTGAAGGCCGACACGCTGACGGTCGACACCGTCGAGCAGTTCCGCGTCGAGGTCTCGGCGAAGGACAAGCCGGCGAAGCTCGCGGAGGTCATCGAGGCCGAGCGTCCGCGCCAGGCGATCGTCTTCTGCCGCACGAAGATCGGCACCGACCGGCTCTTCCGCCTGCTCAAGGACCGGGGCAACAACGTCCGCGCGCTGCACGGCGACCTCTCGCAGGGGCAGCGGGACGGCGTGATGCTGGCCTTCAAGGGCGGCCGCGTCCCGCTGCTCGTCGCCACGGACGTCGCCGCGCGCGGCCTCGACATCTCGACGGTCACGCACGTCGTCAACTACGACGTGCCGCGCTCGCCCGACACGTACGTCCACCGGATCGGCCGCACCGGCCGCGCCGGCGCCTCCGGCCGCGCGATCACCTTCGTCGAGCCGAAGCAGCAGCGCGAGCGCGAGGCGATCGAGGAGCACATCGGCATGACGATGACGCCGTGGGCCCCCGGCGCCACGACGAAGGCCGCGAAGGCGGCCGAGCCCACGCCGCCGTCCGAGCCCGCCGACGTCGCGGCCGAGGGCGGCGAGGACGAGGAGCGCCCGACGCCGCGCCGCGTCCGCGGCCGACGGGGCCGCAAGCCGCAGCTGCACCACGCCGCCGACGAGGCCGGCACGCGGATCCTGCTCGTCCCCGGTGCCGTCGACGGCCTGAGCGTCCGGGACGTCGTCGAGGCGCTGACCGAGGCGACCGGCCTCGACGGCGAGGCGATCCGGGAGGTGCGCGTGCTGGACCGGTTCGTCCTGGCGACCGTGCCCGCCGCCGACGCGGCCGCGGCGGTGGAGGCCGTCGACGGGCACCGCGCCGGGCCGGTCGAGCTCGGCGCCGAGCTGCTGCTGCCGTAGGCGCGCGAGGGGCGCCCGGGTGGCGCGCCACGGCGGGGGACGGCGGTACCATGGCCGCGTGACGTCCGCCCCGACGGATCCCTCCCCGACGCCGCAGGCCGCCGGCGCCGAGCGCGCGTGCGAGCGCTGCGGCGCGCCGTGCGCCGCCGACCAGGAGTGGTGCCTGAGCTGTGGCGTGCGCCTGGCGCCGTCGAGCGAGAAGCTCCCCGGCATCCGCACCGCCGGCATGGCGATCGTCGTCGGCGTGCTGCTCGCCGGCGGGGCCGCGGCCGCCTCCTACGCGGCGCTGCGCGGCGACGCCCGCGACGCCGCCAACGCGCCCGCCTCCGCCTCCGGCACGCCCGTGGCGCAGGCGCCCGCGACGGTCACCGACCCGGTTCCGCCGTCGGCCGCGCAGCCGGCCACGCCGCCGCCCGCGACGAGCACGCCCGCCCCGCCGCCCGCGAAGCCCGAGTCCGGCGACGCGTCCACGGGCTCCTCGAGCTCGTCGGGATCCGGCTCGACCTCCTCGGGATCGGGCTCGTCCGGGTCCGGCTCGTCCGGGTCGGGCTCCTCCGGATCGGGATCGACGGGCGGCAGCTCCTCGGGGGGCGGTTCGTCCTCCGGCGGCGGCTCCTCCTCGTCGGGCGCCGGCCCGCTCCAGGCGCTGACGTTCGCGAAGGGGCAGGGCTCGCTCTACGACCCGGACGGCGTGGTCGCCGACCGCGGCGACGAGGGCGCGGCGATCGACGGCAGCAAGCGCACGGCCTGGACCGTGTCCCTCAACGCGGGGCAGACCGGGGGCTACGGCTACGTCCTGGACTTCGACCGCGCGACGGCCGTGCGACGGCTGCGGATCTACAGCCCGACGGACGGCCTCGTGGTGAAGATCCTCGGCACCACGAAGACCGACCTGCCGCCCGACGCGCTGGACAGCGGCTGGGACGCGCTGTCGACCGAGACGACGCTCAAGGGCGCCGCCGGCGGCAAGGGCATCGCCCTGAAGGAGGTCGGTGGCCGCAAGCGCGCCTACAAGCACGTCCTCGTGCTCGTGACCACGGCGCCCGGCACCCCGGCCGGCGCGCAGATCAACGAGCTCGTCGCGTACGAGTAGGGCGGCGGGGACGCCGCCGCCCGCGCGCCGCCGCGCGGGGCCCCCGCGGTCGCGCGGCGACGGCTCGCGCCCGGCCGTTATGGTCGGCCGACCGCGTGCTCCGGCGCGCGCTTCGTCTCAACCGATCAGGAGAGCACCCGTGAGCACCGCGACCATGAGCACGAGCGAGGGCGACATCGTCATCGAGCTGTTCGACGCCGACGCCCCGAAGACGGTGGCGAACTTCAAGAAGCTCGCCACCGACGGCTTCTACGACGGGCTCATCTTCCACCGCGTGATCGCGGACTTCATGATCCAGGGCGGCTGCCCGAACGGCACGGGCACCGGTGGCCCGGGCTACTCGTTCGAGGACGAGATCAACGAGCACAAGATCGTCAAGGGCTCGCTCGCGATGGCGAACGCCGGGCCGAACACGAACGGCTCCCAGTTCTTCATCGTCACCGCCGAGTCGACGCCGTGGCTCGACGGCAAGCACACGAACTTCGGCCGGGTCGTCGAGGGCGAGGACGTCGTCCAGCGGATCGGCACGACGCCGACCGGCCCGCAGGATCGCCCCGTCACCCCGATCGAGATCACGAAGGTCGCGATCTCCGAGTAGGTCCGGTCGCCGCCGGCCGACGCCGGCGGCGCGCCCCCGGTCCGAAGATGACGCCCGCGTCAGCTTTGGGCTACGGGTCGGTAGGGTGGTGGGTGCCGTCCCCGACCCGAGGTCCCGCATGAGCACCCAGGAGCAGGTTCCCGACGCCCCCCCGGCCGGCGGGGAGCACCCCGGCCAGAAGCCCGTCATCGCCCCGGCCACCGGCGAGACGATCGCGTGGGTCGACGACCTCGGCGCCGACGCCGCCGCGCCCGCCGCCGCTCGCGGCCGGGCGGTGCAGCCGGCCTGGGAGGCCCTCGGCTTCGGCGGGCGCGCCCGCGTCATGCGCCGGATGCAGAAGTGGGTCACCGAGAACAGCGACGAGATCGTCCGCACGATCGTCGCGGAGACGGGCAAGGCCTGGGAGGACGCCTTCATCGCGGAGGTCCTCTACGCCGCCGCCGCCTTCGGGCACTGGGCCGAGCACGCGGAGGCCCTCCTGGCCGACGAGAAGGTCAAGACGGCCAACCCGCTCCTGAAGGGCAAGCGGATCGTCGTGCGGCACGCGCCGCTCGGCCTCGTCGGCGTCATCGCGCCGTGGAACTACCCCTTCACGAACGGCTTCGGCGACTGCGTCCCGGCGCTCATGGCCGGCAACAGCGTCCTGCTGAAGCCCGCGGAGAAGACGCCGCTGACCTCGCTGCTGCTCCTGCGCGGGCTGCAGGAGTGCGGCATGCCCGACGGCGTCCTGCAGGTGCTGACGGGTCGCGGCTCGGTGCTGGGCGAGGCGATCCTCGACGTCGTCGACATGATCATGTTCACCGGCTCGACCGCCGTCGGCCGCCAGATCGGCCGCCGCGCCGGCGAGCGGCTCATCCCGTGCTCGCTGGAGCTCGGCGGCAAGGACCCGTTCATCGTCTGCGCCGACGCGGACCTCGAGCGCGCCGCGAGCCACGCCGTCTACTACTCGATGTTCAACGGCGGGCAGACCTGCATCTCGGTCGAGCGCGTCTACGTCGAGGCGGCGGTGCACGACGAGTTCGTCGCGAAGGTCGTCGAGAAGGCCCGCGCGCTGCGCAACGAGCAGCCGACCGGCCCGGGCGCCACCGACGTCGGCGCGCTGACCATCGCCTCGCAGGTGGACACGGTGCGCGAGCACGTCGAGGACGCCCGCCGCAAGGGCGCCCGGATCGCCGTCGGTGGGGAGGAGGCGGGCACGACGCGGCACGAGGACGGCTGGTGGTACCCGCCGACGGTGCTCGTCGACGTCGACCACTCGATGGAGTGCATGACGGAGGAGACCTTCGGCCCGACGCTGCCGATCATGAAGGTCGCCGACGCCGAGGAGGCGATCCGGCTGGCGAACGACTCGCCGTACGGGCTGATGGCGTCCGTCTTCACGAAGGACGTGACGAAGGGCGAGCAGATCGCCCGGCGCCTGCAGGCCGGTACGGTGCACGTGAACGACGCGCTCGTCGGCTACACGGCGCTCGAGGCGCCGATGGGCGGGTGGAAGGACTCGGGGCTCGGCACCCGTCACGGCGCCGCCGGCATCCGCAAGTACGCCCAGACCCAGACGCTCGTCGTCTCCCGCCTGCACCTCAAGCGGGATCCGCAGGTCTACCCGTACGACGGCCGGATCTACCGGCTGCTCGGCCGCGTGGCGAAGCTCGTGTACGGCCGCGGCGCGCGCGACTGAGCGGCGGCGGCCGCCCGGTCGGCGCGTCCGAGCCTGGCCTCCGGTCGGCCCCGACGGTCCGGGCCGCGTCGGGGGACGTCGAGCCGGCGGCGGTGCGGGAGGGCAGCGCGTCGGCGCCAGCCGGGCGGGCGGCGTGCCGGAACCGGGCGACCGCGCTCCGGTCCGGGCGCGGCGTCCGTCGGATGGGCCGTCCGGCGGTGGTCTCGTCCCATCCCGCGGGGCTCGGCCGCGGGCGGGAAACCATGACGGCCGCGTCACCTTCGCCGCTATGCTCGGTCGAAGGGTCCTGGGGGACCGCCCGCAGCCGACCCCGGACCGCCGTCAGGAGGAGACGCGATGAGCACCCAGGAGACCGAGGCCCCGACCACCAGCGCCGCGCCCGAGGCGCCCGACGCGCCGCAGATCGCGGTCGTCGATCCCGCGAGCGGGCGGGTCATCCAGCACGTCCCGGACCTCGACGCCGAGGCCGTCCGCCGCGCCGCCGAGCGTGGCCGCGCCGTGCAGCCCGCCTGGGCCGCGCTCGGCTTCGAGGGCCGCGCGCGGATCCTCCGTCGCGCCCAGAAGTGGGTCGTGGACCACCGCGAGGAGATCATCCGCACGGTCGTCTCCGAGACGGGCAAGGTCTGGGAGGACGCGCAGCTGGCCGACTACGGCTACGGCGCCGCGGCGTTCGGCTTCTGGGCCGACAACGCCGAGAAGTACCTCGCCGAGGAGCGCGTGAAGAGCGCCTCGCCGATGTCGAAGGGCAAGAAGCTCCTCATCCGCTACGAGCCGCTCGGGCTCGTCGGCGTGATCGGCCCGTGGAACTACCCGCTGGCGAACTCCGTCGGCGACGCGATCCCCGCGCTGGCCGCCGGCAACAGCGTCCTGCTGAAGCCGTCGGAGGAGACGCCGCTCACCTCGCTGCTCATGGAGCGCGCGCTCCTGGAGTGCGGCATGCCGGAGGGCGTCTTCCAGGTCGTCACCGGTCGCGGGCAGACCGGCGCGGCGCTCATCGACGTCGTCGACATGATCATGTTCACCGGCTCCACGCGGACCGGCAAGCTCGTCGCGAAGGCCGCGGCCGAGGCGCTGATCCCGTGCTCGCTGGAGCTCGGCGGCAAGGACGCGATGGTCGTCCTCGCGGACGCCGACCTCGACCGCGCCGCGAACCAGGCCGTCTTCTACTCGATGTTCAACGCCGGCCAGACGTGCGTCTCGGTCGAGCGCGTGTACGTCGAGGCGCCGGTCTACGACGCGTTCGTGGCGAAGGTCGTCGAGAAGGCCCGCACGCTGCGCAGCGGCGTCGAGCCGAGCGGTCCGGGCGCCACCGACGTCGGCGCGCTGACGTTCCCGCCGCAGCTGGAGACCGTGCGCCGGCACGTCGACCAGGCCCGCGAGGCCGGGGCGACGATCGCCGTCGGCGGCAACCCGCCCGAGGGGCCCGGCCTGTTCTACCCGCCGACGGTGCTCACGAACGTCGACCACTCGATGGAGGCGATGACCGAGGAGACCTTCGGTCCGACGCTGCCGATCATGAAGGTCGCCGACGTCGAGGAGGCCATCAAGATGGCCAACGACTCGCCCTACGGCCTGATGGCGTCGGTCTTCACGAAGGACGCCGAGAAGGGCGAGGCCGTGGCGCGCCGCCTCGAGGCGGGCATGGTCCACGTGAACGCGGTGCTCATGGGCTACCTGTCGCTCGAGCTGCCGATGGGCGGCTGGAAGACCTCCGGCGTCGGCGCGCGCCACGGGGTCGGTGGCATTCGGAAGTACACGAAGACCCAGTCGATCGTCGTGTCGTCGCGGATGAACCTCAAGCGCGAGCCGTACGAGTACCCGTACACCGGCACGGGCTACAAGCTCGTCGGCGCGCTGAACAAGTTCCTCTACGGCCGCGGCCGCCGCGACTGAGGCCGCCGCGACCCGGTGTCGCGTGGACGCGAGTCATCCCGCCCCGGACCCGGTGCTGGGTGACTCGCGTCGTCCGGGACCGGGATTCGCGTGCTGGGTGACTCGAGTCGTCTGGGACCGGGATTCGCGTGCTGGGTGACTCGAGTCGTCTGGGACCGGGATTCGGTGGTGGGTGACTCGAGTCGCCTGGGACCGGGTTCGGGAGCTGCGCGGATCGTGCACACCCCGCGGCAGCGGCGTTCGGGGCGCGTAGGATCGACCGCGTGAGCACCGGTCCCCGCCCTCGGCTCCTCGCCGCCCTGCTCGCGGGGACGGCGGCGGTGGGCGTTCGCGCGCTCGTGCTGCGGCGCCTCGGGCGGACCTTCGCCGGCGTGCGAGGACCACGGTGAGCGAGCTGCTGCTCCTGCGGCACGGTGCGGCCGAGGACCACGGCGTCCGGCCCGACGCCGAGCGCGACCTCGTCGCGCGCGGCGAGGGGCAAGCACGCGACGCGGGCCGCGCGCTCGCGATCCTCGGGCTCGTGCCGGACGTCGTCCTCGCGTCGCCGAAGGTCCGGGCCTGGCGGACCGCCGAGCTCGCCGGGGAGGCGCTGGACCGCGCGCCGGTGCGACACGACGCGCTCCTCGCGCTGGACCGCGACGAGGCGTTGCTCGCCGCCGCCCTCGGCCCCCGCGTCCTGCTGGTCGGGCACGAGCCGGACCTCTCGCAGGTCGTCCACGACCTCACCGGGGCGCGCTGCCGGATGCGCAAGGGCGGCCTCGCGGTGCTCGAGCTCGCCGGCGGCGGTGGGGAGCTGCAGGCGCTGCTGCGCCCCGCGGAGCTGCGCGCGATCGCCGCCGCGGCCTGACCGGTTCCCGGATCGCCGCCGTCCGCGCGTCGGGGACGCGAGCGGCTCGCCCCTCCGGCGACCTCGCCAGGAGGACCGAGACGGCGTGGGCGGCGTTCGTCGATCTTGATCCGGTGGGGTTCGCGAGATCGGCGGCGGGGTGCACGCGGGCGGTGTCGTTCGCTGATCGCGGTGCGGGGAGGCCGGCGGGCTCAACGACGTGCAGGCGGGGCGTGCCGTTCGTCGGTCTCGGTGGCGTCGGTTCCCCGACTTCGACGGGTGCGCGCGGAGCATGTCGTTCGTCGGTCTCGGTGGGGCCCGTTCCCCGATCTCGACGGCATGCAGGCGGGGCGTGTCGTTCGTCGGTCTCGGTTTCGCCCGTTCCCCGATCTCGACGGCGTGCACGCGGGGCGTGTCGTTCGTCGGTCTCGGTTTCGCCCGTTCCGCGATCTCGACGGCATGCACGCGGGCATGCTGTTCGTCGGTCTCGGTGCCAGGGCCCTCGCGAGCTCGACGGCGTGCGCGCGGCGCATGGCGTTCGTCGATCTCGGTGGCGCCCGTTCTTCGACCGCTACGGGTGCAGGAGGACCGCGCCGCTCCCCGCCCTCGACCTGGGTGCCCGCACACGATCGACGCTCGCATCGACGAATCTGGGACGCCGGGACGCCGAGACCCCGAGACGCCAGGACGCCGAGATCCCGAGATGCCGAGACGCCGGGACCCCGGGACGCCGAGATCCCGAGACGCCGGGACCCCGGGACGCCGGGATCCCGGGACGCCAGGACCCCGAGACGCGGGGACGCCGGGATCCCGGGACCCGTTCGCGCGCGTCGCGCGCCGCCGGCGGCGCGCCGGAGGCGGCCGTCGCGCGGCCGCAGCCGCCGGCCCCACGCGTGCGAGCCCGTGCCGAGGGCGTGCGAGACTCCGCGTCGTGCCCGAGTTGCCCGAGATCGAGGCCACCGTCCGCCTGCTCGACGCGGCCGTCCGCGGTGGGACGATCGAGAGCGCCATGGCCCCCGGACTGGCGACGATGCGGACGTTCTCGCCGCCGCTGGACGCGCTGAAGGGCGCGACGCTCACCGGGATCGACCGGCGCGGCAAGCTCCTGCTCGTCCACGCGGAGGGCGGCGGGCTGCCGGGGCCCTCGACGCTCGTCCTGCACCTCATGAGCGCCGGGCGCCTGCAGCTGTACGAGAAGCTCGCCGGACCGCGCGACCGCACCTCGCGCGTCCTGCTCCGGATCCGCGGGGGAGGAGCCGCGTCCCCGGCCGAGGCGACGACGGGACCGGGGGGCGATGCCGGTCCGGAAGCGCCGGATGCTCTCGGCGCGCCGGCCATCGCCGTCCCGGGGACGGAGGCGCCGTTGCGCGAGCTCCGCCTGCGCGAGTTCGGCACGAAGCAGGCCGCCTGGGGCAAGCTCCTGCCCGACGCGGAGCTCGCCGACGACGACACGCTCTCCACGCTCGGTCCCGAGGCGTGGCCCGACCCGCCCGACCTCTCCGACCTGCCCCCGCGGCGGACGCTGCGCGGGGCGATCCGCGACCAGCGCGTGCTCGCCGGCATCGGCCGCACGTGGTCCGACGAGATCCTCTGGCAGGCGCAGCTCGCGCCGCTGCGTCGCTGCGGCGACCTCGACCACGCCGAGCGGGAGCGGCTGCGCACGGCGATGGTCGAGAAGCTCGGCGGCGCGCTGGACCTCTACCTGCACGGCGGGACGGGGCCTGACGGCAAGCGGCGCACGCCGCTCGCCCTGCCGCTGCCCGACAAGCTGCCGCTGCCGCTGCAGGTCCACCGCCGCACCGGCGACCCGTGCCCCCGCGACGGGACGACGCTGCTCGCCGTGCACTACGAGGACGACGAGATGACGTACTGCCCCACCTGCCAGACCGGGGGCAAGCCGTACAAGGACCGCCGCCTCTCGCGCCTGCTGAAGGACTGACGCCGCGCCGCCGCGTCGCTCCCGGACGGCGCCGTCGACCTCCCCCGGAGGGCCTACGGTGCAGTAAGGTGACGCCTGCGTCATGTTTGGCGCCGGGAGTGGGAACGACGAGGGAGCAGGGCATGGCGGCAGGGCAGCACTTCGACACCGACTGGGTCGTCATCGGCTCGGGCTTCGGCGGCAGCGTCAGCGCGCTCCGGCTCGCCGAGAAGGGCTACCGCGTCCAGGTCCTCGAGCGCGGCGAGCGGTTCGACCGCGACGAGCAGATGCCGAAGAGCTCCTGGGACCTGCGCCGCTACTTCTACGCGCCGGCGCTCGGCCTGCGCGGGCTGTTCAAGCTCACGCCCTTCAAGGACGTGATGATCATGAGCGGCGCCGGCGTCGGCGGCGGCAGCCTCGTCTACGCGATGACGCTCTACGTCCCGCCGAAGGCGTTCTTCGAGGACCGCCAGTGGGGCGAGCTGGCCGACTGGCGCGACGAGCTGCGCCCGCACTACGAGACCGCGCAGCGGATGCTCGGCGTCACCGACGTCACCGAGGACGATCCCGCCGACGGGTGGCTGAAGGAGTACGGCGAGCAGCGCGGCGTCGGCCACACGTACCGCAAGGCGCGCGTGGGCACGTACCTCGACACCCCCGGCGAGGAGGTCGACGACCCGTACTTCGGCGGCGAGGGCCCCCGGCGCGTCGGCTGCTCGCGGATCGGCCGCTGCATGCTCGGCTGCCCGCAGGGGTCGAAGAACTCGACGACGAAGAACTACCTGTGGTTCGCCGAGCACAAGCACGGCGCGCGGGTCGACGCGCGGCGCGAGGTCGTGTCGCTCAAGCCGCTGAACGGCACCGACGGCGCCGACGGCTGGGAGATCGTCCACGAGACGACGGGCGCCCGCCTGCGCAAGGACCGTCGCACGATCCGCGCCCGCGGCGTCGTGATCTCCGGCGGCGCGCTCGGGACGAACGAGCTGCTGGCCCGCTGCAAGCTCCAGGGCGACCTGCCGAAGCTCTCCGACCGGCTCGGCTACCTCATCCGCACGAACAGCGAGGCGATCCTCGGCGTCATGGTCCCGAAGGGCCGTGCCGAGGCGGTCTCCAAGCGGGTCGCGATCACCTCGTCGATCTACCCCGACCCGCACACCCACATCGAGACGGTCACGTACGGCAAGGGCGGCGGCGCGATCCGCGGGCTCTTCACCGTCCTGACCGGCAACGGCAACCGCGTGACCCGGCCGCTGAAGTGGCTCGGCCAGGTGCTGCGGCACCCGCGCTGGCTGTGGGAGATCCTCTTCTCCCGCAACGGCTCCGAGCGCCTGATCGTCGTCCTCGTCATGCAGACGCTCGACAACTCGATGCGGCTGACGTCGAAGCTCAAGCGCAACGGGCGGGTGAAGCTGCAGACGCAGCAGGACCCCGACAACCCGAACCCGACGTTCATCCCCGAGGCCAACGCGTTCACCGCCTGGCTGGCGAAGCGCACCGGCGGCGTCCCGGGCTCCTCGACGAACGAGGCGCTCTTCAACGTGCCCTCGACCGCGCACATCCTCGGCGGCGCGTCGATCGGCGGCGACGCCTCGACCGGCGTGATCGACAAGGACCACCGCGTCTTCGGCTACGAGAACCTCCTCGTCTGCGACGGCGCGGCGATCCCGGCGAACGTCGGCGTCAACCCGTCGCTGACGATCACCGCGATGAGCGAGCGGGCGATCTCGAAGATCCCGACGAAGCCCGAGGCCGACGGGGTCGTCCCGATCGGCACGGTGCCGATCGCCGGCCAGACCGCCACCGCGCACCCCGAGCCGATGCCCGACGCGGAGACGCCGCGCGGGGCCTTCAAGGAGCAGGCGACCCGCGCCTGAGTCGCCCCTCCGCCCGGGCCGGCCGGGTGTCCGCCGCCGGGCCGCCCGGCGGCTCGCGCGTCGGAACGCCGGCGCGACGGGCCGCGGCGGAGGGCGGCGTCGCACTCCGCGGTGCGGGGCCGCCACGGTGGCGCGGGCGGGAGCGGCGGCCCCCGTCAGGGGCGCAGGACGAGCTTGCCCCGGACCGTCCCGGACGCGATCCGGCGGTGCGCCTCGGCGGCCTCGGCGAGCGGGAGCACGTCGGCGACGTGGGGCTTGAGCATCCCGCGCTCGACCGTGCCGGTGAGGAGCTGCAGCTCGAGGCCGTCGGGGACGACGAAGACCTGCGGCGCGCGGACGTCGTCGCGCGGCGCGGGACCGGCCCAGCTGTTCGAGGGCAGCGTCGCCACGACGCCGCCGGGCTTCGCGACCGCGAAGGCCTGCGCGCGGGCGTCGCCGCCGACGCCGTCGAGCACGAGGTCGACCGGGGCGGTGGCCGAGGCGAGGTCGTCGATCGCGGTGCGGTCGAGCACCTCGCTCGCGCCGAGGTCGCGGAGGAACTCGAGGTTGCCGGGCGAGCCGACGGCGATGACCTCGGCACCGAGGTCGACGCCGATTTGCACCGCGAGGTGCCCGACGCCACCGGCGGCGGCGAGCACGAGCAGCCGCTGGTTCACCTCCAGCCCACCGGCGTCCACGAGCGCCTGCCAGGCCGTCAGGCCGGGCAGCGCCAACGCGACGGTCTCCTCGTCGGAGAGCGAGCGCGGCGACCGGCTGAGCTGGCTCTGCGGCGCGACGACGTACTCCGCGTAGCCGTCGGCGCGGCGCGGGAACCCGACCATCCCGAAGACCCGGTCGCCGGGCGCGAACCGCACGACGCCCCACCCGGCCTCCTCGACGACGCCCGCCACGTCCCAGCCCGGGATCCACGGGAACGCGTCGGCGCCGTCGGCGTCCGGGTGGCCGGGGTGCGGCGCCCCGTCGAGCAGGCCCGCCGCGCCCCCGCCGGCCCGCGTCTTCGCGTCGACCGGGTTGACCCCGATCGCGGTCGTTCGGATGAGCACCTCGCCCGGTCCGGGCACCGGCCGTGGCACCTCGCGCAGCTCGAGCACCTCGGGCGGCCCCGGCTCGGGGGCGACGACGGCGGCCATCGAAGCGGTGCGCATGCGGTCGATCATGACGGGCCCGCGCCGTGGTTCCGTGGGCGAGGGCCGTGGCGCCGGCTCGCCGCGCCCCGTCGACGCCGCCAGCCGGCCAGCGCCGCGCCCGCGAACGGCGCACGTCGGGCGCGGTGCGCCGGTCCCGGCGGCACGAGCGAGCGCACCGAACCGCCTCGACGTCGCTCGTCTCGCCACGCAGAGGAGGTTCCCCTCCGCTGCGGAGCGGAACGTCCCCCGCGCTCGCGGCGCGCCACGCGCGGAGGAGGTTCGCCACCCGCCGCCGGTCAGGCGCCGGTCACCGCGCCGGGGCGCGCGCGATCCCGTGGGACGTCGTCGCGGGGGAGCTCGTCGTGGCGTTCGTGCGCAGCGTCGTCGCCGGGTGCGCCGGCGATCAGGCCCACGCGAGGACGACCGCGCCGCGGCGCTCGCCGTCGGCCGCGAGCGCCGCGTGGGCGGCGGTGCGGTCCGCGACGGGGAACACCCGCGGCGGCAGCGGGTCGACGAGGCCCGCGGCGAGCGCGTCGACCGCCCGGCGGAGGTCGGCGGCCGTCGGCGCCGGCGGCGTCGGGAGCACGCGGACGCGCTTGGCGGCGGCATCCTCCGGGGCCGGCGCCCCGAGCGGCACGAGCGTCCCCCGGCGACGCGTGGCGGCCAGCGCCTGGTGCAGCGGGTGATGCTCGTGCAGCGGCCCGGGCTCGTCGACCTCGGTGAGGACGACGTCGAACTGCGGGAGCACGGCGTAGGGCGTGTGCCGGGCGTCGACGATCTCCTCGGCGCCCGCCTCGCGCAGCGCGGCCGCGGTCGCGGGACCGGGGGAGGCCGCGGGCAGCACGGCGGTCACGCGGGCGCCCCCGCGCGCCGCGCAGGCGACGAGCAGCCGCCCCAGCGCGGTCGCCCCGTCGGTCACGAGGACCGTCGAGCGGCGCAGTCGCCCGAGGGCGCCGACGACGGCGAGCGCCTCGAGCAGCGGATCGAGCGTTGCGGCGGCGACCGCCGGTGCGAGGCCGTCCGGTAGGGGGACGACCGCGTCGGAGGCCACCGAGAGCGTGGCCCGGCGCTCGCTCGTGCCGAGCACGGCGACCGTCGCGCCCTCCTCGCTCGTCCCGACGACGACCCGCTCGGCGGCCGCCTCGGGATCGCCGAGCGCGCGCCGGCGCCCCTCCCGCACGCGGTGCTCGCGCGGCGTGAGCGGCGTCATCCGCACGCGGATTGCGCGCGTCGCGACGGGGGACGGCGGCGGATCGTCGGACACCGCGACCGATGGTACGGGCGCTCCGCCGCTCACCGTCGCGGAGCGGCGGCGGAGCGGGCCCGTCCTCCGTCGCGACGGGCCGAGGAGCGGCGAGGCGCGAGGACGGCCGCCGCCGACGGGGTCTCAGGACGGCGCCCGGACCCGTTCGGGCTCAGTCCCCCTCGACGAGCCGCCGGGACCGCGCGCGCATCCGGGCGCTGCGGACCGCCTGCTCGAGGCTCGCCGCGTCGTAGACGCCGTGGTGCCGCCGGCCGTTGATGAAGAACGTCGGCGTGCCGGACACCCCGGACTCGTCGGCGCTGTCGACGTCGCGGCGCACCCGCGCGCGGAACCGGCCGGACCGGAGGTCCTCGAGGAACCGCTCGCCGTCGAGCCCCAGCGCCTCGGCGTGACGGCGCAGCTCCTTCGGGGCGAGCTCGTCCTGGTGCTCGTAGAGCCGGTCGTGCATCTCCCAGAACGCGCCCTGCGCACCGGCGGCCTCCGCGGCCTCGGCGGCGAGCTGCGCCCGCGGGTGGACGTCGGGCAGCGGCAGGTGCCGGAAGACGTAGCGCAGGCCCTCGCCCGCCTCGGCCTCCAGCAGCGCGCGGATCGCGGGCTCCGCCCGTCCGCAGAAGGGGCACTCGAAATCGGCGTACTCGACGACGGTCACCTCGGCGTCCGGGTCGCCACGGACGTGGTCGAGCTCGGGGTCGACGTCCGCGGTCAGGTCGACGAGCGACTCCGCCACGCGCCCGAGCTGCGGCGCCAGCCGCTCCTCGGGGATCCGCCGGTAGAGGGCGAACATCGTCCACGCGACGATCGGCGAGAGGATCGCTGCGGCGAGGATGCCGACCTTCGCCTCGTCCAGGAGGGAGCCCTCGAGCGCGAGGTTCGCGATCAGCAGCGACACGGTGAAGCCGACGCCGGCCGCCCCACCGGCCCCGCCGATGATCGGCCAGGTGACCGACGGCCGGTAGCCGCCGAACCGCGGACGGCTTGCGAGGAACGCGCCGGCGACGATGCCGACGGGCTTGCCGACGACGTAGCCCAGCAGGATGCCGAGGGTCACCGTCGAGCTCGCCGCGTCGCGCAGCAGCTGGCCGTCGATCGCGATCCCCGCGTTGGCGAGGGCGAAGAGCGGCACGATGACGTACGTCGTCCAGGGGTGCAGGCCGTGCTGGAGCCGGTCGTTCGGGGAGATCGCCGCCGCGAGGCTCCGCTGGGCGGCCGTCGCGAGCTCCGGCGTCGGCTGCTCCCGGAAGTGGCGGGTGAGCTCCGTCGCCCGCTCGAGGTCGTCGCGCGAGGGCGGGTAGGACGTGGCCACGAGCCCGATCAGCAGGCCGGAGATCACCGGGTCGACGCCCGACTCGAACATCGCCAGCCACATCCCGACGCCGACGATCACCGCCGCCGGCCCGCGCCCCGACGGCAGGAAGCGCAGGAGCACGAGGACGGCGAACAGCGCGACGGCCACCGCGAGCGCGACGAACGAGACGTCCTCGGAGAAGAACACCGCGATCACCGCGAGCGCCAGCAGGTCGTCCGCGACGACCATCGTCAGCAGGAACACCCGGACGCGCACCGCGGCCGCCGGCGTCACGAGCGCCAGCGCGCCGAGGGCGAGCGCCGTGTCGGTCGACATCGCCGCGGCCCACCCGTCGGCGCCCGGGCCACCGGCGTTCAGCGCCAGGTACGCCCCGACCGCCGCGGTCATGCCGCCGAGCGCCGCGACGGCGGGGACGACGAGCCGCGCGCGCTCGCGCAGCTCGCCCTGGTCGAGCTCGCGCTTGGCCTCCAGGCCGACGACGAGGAAGAAGAGCGTCATCAGCCCCTCGTTGACCCAGTGCCGGAGGTCCGTTCCCAGCTCGTGGCCGCCGAGGCTCAGGGAGAGCTCCGTGTGCCAGACCTCCTCGTAGTGCCCGGGCCACGGGACGTTCGCCCACAGCAGCGCGAGGACGGCGGCCACGGCGAGCGCGACGGCGCCCCCGGTCTCGGCGCGCAGGAACGACCGGACCGGGGCGGCGAGCGAGGGCGCCCAGGTCGAGCGCTCGGGCGGCGGGGAGGACGCCGAGCGCGGTCGCAGGTGCGGGGACATCGCGCGGAAGATACGCCTGCGCGCGGTGCGGCCCCAGGGCAGCGCGTTTGCGAGGATCCGGCGTGCCCGCCGTCCCGCCACCGCGAAGGATCCCCATGCCCCTGCCCGAGGTCGGCCAGCCGGCCCCCGACTTCACCCTGCCCGCCGCCGACGGCAGCACCGTCACCCTGTCGGAGCTCCGCGGGACCTGGGTCGTCGTCTACTTCTACCCCAAGGCCTCGACGCCGGGCTGCACGACGCAGGCCTGCTCGATCCGCGACCACCGCGCCGAGTACGCGCGGCGGCACGCGCGGGTCGTCGGGGTCTCGCCGGACCCGGTGGACAAGGTCGCGCGGTTCGTCGAGAAGGAATCGCTGGACTTCACGCTGCTCGCCGACGAGGACCACGCCGTCTGCGAGGCGTGGGGGACCTGGGTGGAGAAGTCGATGTACGGCCGGACGTACTGGGGCGCCTCGCGGACGACGGTCATCGTCGACCCGGAGGGCGTGGTCGCGGAGGTCTTCCCGAAGATCTCGCCGAAGGACCACGACGCGAAGGTCCTCAAGGCGCTGGACCGCCTGCGCGAGGTCTGAGCCCGATGACGATCGAGCACGCGGAGGAGCTCGCGGGGATGCAGCGCGTCGGGCGCCTCGTGTCCCGCACCATCGGCGTGCTGCGCGACGCGCTGCGGCCGGGCATCACGACGGGCGCGCTCGACGCGCTCGCGGCCCGCGAGCTGCGCCGCGCCGGCGCGGTCTCGGCCCCGATGACGCTCGTCGACTTCCCGGCGAGCGTCTGCATCTGCGTGAACGAGGAGGTCGTCCACGGGGTCCCCGGCGCGCGCGTCGTGCGCGCGGGCGACCTCGTGACGCTCGACGTCACCCCGATCCTCGACGGCTACTGCGCCGACGCGGCCGTCACGGTGCCGGTCGGCCGGCCCTCGCCGGACGCGGCGCGCCTGCTCGCCGCGGCGCAACGGTGCCTGCACGGCGCGATCGG
This sequence comes from Patulibacter brassicae, assembly GCF_033949425.1. Lineage (NCBI taxonomy): Bacteria > Bacillati > Actinomycetota > Thermoleophilia > Solirubrobacterales > Patulibacteraceae > Patulibacter > Patulibacter brassicae. Next base: position 215,591 of record NZ_JAXAVX010000004.1, read on the forward strand.
CGCCGCCCGCACCGGCCGGCCGCTGCGCGACATCGGCGCGACGACGGAGCGGATCGGCCGCGCCGCGGGCGTGACCGTGTACCCGGAGCTCGGCGGGCACGGCGTCGGGCGCTCGATGCACGAGCCGCCGTCGGTCCCCAACGTCGACGTGCCGCGCCTGCGCGGCCGGCTGCACGACGGGCTCGTGCTCGCGATCGAGCCGATCGTCGGCCTCGGCGGCTCCGAGCTCGTGACGCGCGACGACGGCTGGACGATGGCGACCGCCGACGGCTCGCTCTCGGCGCACGTCGAGCGCACGGTCGTCGTCGGCCGCCGCGGCGCCACGGTCCTCACGACCGCCTGAGGGCGGTCCGTCGCGGGCGCCGCGCCCGGCGATCGGTCCGGCCGGCGGGCCGCGTCGGCGGCAGGACCGCCACCGGAGGAGGCGCCGGGGGCGGCGGGGGACGTGGCGCGAGGTCCCGTGGTTCCACGGATGCGGTCCTCGTCGATCGGCGGTATTCCCACGCGGATGCCCGTGCGACTCCCCCGCTCATCCGCCCGCCGACGACTCCCGGCGGGGGCCGCGCTGGCGCTCGGCGCCGCGGCCACCCTCGGCGCCGTCACGGCGCCGTCGGCGTCGGCCACCTCGGTGGCGTACCTCGACGGGGGCGCCCTCTGGGCGTCGACGCTCGACGGGTCCCGCAAGGTCCAGCTGGCCGGGCCCGACAGCGTGCCGGCCGACGCCGGAGCGTTCCGCGAGGTCGCCGCTGCCGACAGCGGCCGGATCCTCGCGGTCCGCCGCCAGGACGGGAAGGTGAGCCAGCTCAACTGGTTCCAGACGGTCGAGCCGAACGGCGCCGAGGGTCCGCACGGCTCGCTGCCCAAGCGCAACGGCTACCTCTCCTACGCGTACCCCGTGACGCTGGACCTCAGCGCCGACGGCGCGTTCGTCGCCTACGGCGTCTCGGCGACGACCCCCGCCTATCCGGTCGGCAGCTTCTTCTTCGGCAGCTACGTCACGTCGGTGGCGAGCGCCGCCGCGGGCGTCGAGCCGATCGCGATCGGCGACCTCGAGAGCCCGAGCGTCTTCGGCAACCAGCTCGTCGCGCGGTCGCACGGCGACGACGACGGGGTCTTCGTGCAGGCGCCCGCCACGGCGCCCTTCGGCACCGCGTTCCAGCCGTGGCTGTCGGCCGGGCTCCAGCCCGGGTACGAGGTGCGACGCACCGACGTGGCGGCGAACGGCGCGGTCGCCGCGATCGAGACGCTGAAGTGGAACGGCGGGACGCGCGAGGACGGCGGGATCGTCGTCGTGCGGCTGGTCGGGAGCGGCCCGCTCGCCGAGCGCACCCCCGACGGCGCCAGCCTCTGCGAGCTGCCGGCCCAGGGCATCGCGCAGGACGCGTCGCTGTCCCAGGACGGCGGCTCGATCGCCTGGAAGGACGACGGCGGCGTGAAGGTCGCCGGCGCGCCGACCGGCCCGGGGCCGGACGGCGTCTGCGCCCTGAGCCGCCCACCGGTCCTCATCTCCGCGACCGGCCAGATGCCGTCGATCGGCGGCGCCGTGGTCGACGTCCTCCGTCCGCCGGTCCCCGCGGGCGGCGGCACCGGCACCTCGACGGCCCCCGGCACCGGCGGGAGCGGCAGCGGCACGACGCCGGGCGCGACGACGCCGAGGCTCGTCCTGCGGCTGCCGACGGCGAAGGTCGCGACGAGCACGCTGCGCCGTGGCCTGCGCCTCCGGCTCACCGCGCCGGCGAAGGGGACCGTCACCGTGGTCGCGCGGTCCGGCAGCACGACGGTGGCGCGCGGCACCGCGAAGGTGAAGAAGGCCGGCGCCGTGTCGGTGACGCTGCGGCTGACGAAGACCGGCAAGCGCCGCCTGAGCCGCCTGCGGGGCAAGACGCTCCGCGTGACCGCCACGTCCGGCAAGGCGAAGGCGACGGGCTCGCTGCGCGTCCGGCGCTGAGGCCCGATCCGGCGCCGACGCGCTCCCATGTCGCGGGCGGGTCTCGCGCCGCTCGGTGCGTGGCCCGCTCGGCGCCGCGCGCTCAGTCGCGCCGGAGCGTCCTGCCCCGCGCCGCGACGGGCGCGCTCCGCGCGACGAGCGCCGTCGGCTCCGAGGCCGGGTCGGCGGCCGCGCCGCGGCCGCGCCGCTTGACCGCGTACATCGCGGCGTCGGCGGCGACGAGCAGCGCCTCGGCGGTCGGATGCGCCAGCTCGGTGGTGTCGGCCACGCCGGCCGAGGCCCCCACCCGCAGGACGACGTCGCCGTGGACGACGCGCACGTCGCGGATCCGCGCCAGCAGCTCGGCGGCGACGTCGCGCGCCTCCTGCCCGGCGCTCTCGGCGAGGAGGCACGCGAACTCGTCCCCGCCGAGCCGCGCGACGAGGTCGGTCGCGCGCAGGCGCTCGCGCAGGGTGTCGGCGACGGCCCGCAGGACCCGGTCGCCGGCGGCGTGCCCGAGGCCGTCGTTGACCTCCTTGAAGCGGTCGAGGTCCAGCAGCACGACGCTGAAGTCGCGCCGGTGGCGCTGGTGGTCCGCGAGTCGCCGGCCGAGCTCGGCCTCGAGCCGCCGGCGGTTCGCCAGGCCCGTGAGCCCGTCGTGATCGGAGAGGTGGCGCAGCTCGCGCTCGGCCTGCTTGCGCTCGGTGATGTCCTGCATCTGCGCGATGACGTACCGGGGCGCCCCGTCCTCGTCGCGCACGAGCGACGCCGAGAGGAGGATCCAGATCCGCCGGCCGTCCGCCCGGACGTAGCGCTTCTCGATCTCGTAGCGGTGGCGCTCGCCCGCGAGCATCCCCTCCAGCAGGTCGAGGTCGGCCTCGAGGTCGTCCGCGTCGGTGATGTCCTGGAACGAGCGGCCCAGCAGCTCGTCGGGGGCGTAGCCGGTCATCTCGGCGAGCGCGCGGTTCACCCGCAGGAACGTCCCGGTGGGGGACACGAGCGCCTTCCCGATCGGCGCGTTCTCGAACGACAGGCGCAGCACCTCCTCGGCCGCGCGGCGCTCGCGCTCCAGCCGTCGGCGGTCGGCGTCGTGGGCGCGCACGGTCCTCACCATCCGCGCGATGAGGACCTGGGCGGTGACGAGCGCGGCGAGGGTCGTGATCGACACCGCCAGGCTGTCGTCCCACCACCGCCAGCGCACCCCGAGGTGCGCGAGCGCCGCTGCCGCCAGCGGCGCCGGGAGCGCGTAGCGCTGCGCCTGGCGGGCCGCGAGCTCCGCGGAGCCACGGGAGGCGAACCAGAGGCCGGGCGCGGCCCAGGGCCGGGCCGCGAACGTGCTCGAGACGAGCAGCGCCACGGCGAGGGCGGTCTGGGGCGCCATCGCGATCCAGGCCGACAGGCCGACCCGTCCCCCGACCTGGCCGGCGAAGCCGACCGCCGCGAGGGCGACGACGGCGGCGGCCCCCGAGGCGCCCGAGACGACGAGGGCCGAGCGGATCCGACCGCGACGACCCGCGAGCAGGACGGCGATCGCGACGAAGGTCAGCGCGAGCGCCGCGTGCGCCGACGGCTGCTCGAGCGGCCGTCCCGTGCCGACGATCGTCAGGGTGCCGCGCGGCAGGGGCGTGAGCGACGCCGCGCTGCGGGCGAGCGCGACCAGCGCGAGCACGAGCCCGGTCGCGCCCGCGGCGACGCCCAGCCGGCGCAGCCCCCGCGACCCCGACAGCCCGGCGAGCTGCGCGATCGCGACGAGGGCGAGGATCAGCCCGGTCTGGCCGGCCATCGGCGGCGCGCCCGGGAACGGCCGCTGGAGCGCGTCGAGCCCCGCGATCGACGCGCCGAGCCCGACGGTCCCGAGGACACCCGCGAGCGCCGCCGCGGCGAGCCCGGCGCAGCGGAGCCGCGCGCGGTCCCGGGCCTCGCCCGCCTCCAGCTCCGCTGCGTCCCGGCGGTCGCCCACGCCCCCGCGATCGGCGCCGGTCCGTGGCGGGCGCAACGGCGCCGTCCCCGGTCGTCGAAGAGCCGGCGGGCGCCCGCCGCGACCGGGGGAGGGCGGAGATCCCGCGACCGGCGCCAGGAGCCTCCACCAGGCGTCCAGCGCGACTCCCGCAGGCGTCCGGTCCCCGGTCAGTCGCCGAGCACGCGCACGCCGAGCGCGGCCGCGAACGTCCCCGCCGACGCCACGATGTCCGCCCACGGCATCGCCACGCCCGAGAGGCGGTCCAGCGCGCGCGCCCCCTCGAGGTCGCAGCGCGTCATGGCGCAGCGCCGGAACCGCGCGCCGGAGAGGTCGACCTCGCGCAGGTCGCAGCCGTCGAAGCGGACCTCGTCGGCAACGACGTCCTGCAGGTCCGCGCCGGTGAGCAGGCAGTCCTCGAACGTCACGCGGCGCATCCGGCAGCCGGCGAACGTCGCCAGGTCGATCCGGCTGCCGTCGAAGCGGACGTCGTCGAGCGTGCCGGCGGTCCACTGCAGCCCGGTCAGGCGGACGCGACGCAGCACCGCGCGCCGGGCGGTGGCCTCGGCGAGCCGCGCGTTGGCGAGGCTCCCGCCGACGAGCTCGGCGTCGAGCAGGTGGACGCGGGGGAGCGCCGCGCCGGTCAGGTCGAGCTGCTCGGCCCGCGCCTCCCGCAGCGTCAGCCCGCGTGCGCCGGTGCCGTCCGCCCCCGACACGAGCGCCCCGGACCACGTCGCGTCGTCCTCGATCGCGGTCCCGTCGAGCGCGATCGGGGCCAGTCGCTCGGGCACGCGCGGCGCCGACGGCACCGGCGGCAGTCGCGCCTCGGGGGAGTCCGGACCGGCCATCGGCGCATCGTCCCAGGCCGCCCCGGCCGCCGCATCGGGGCGACGGGGATGCAGGGAGTCGGCGCAGCCGTCAGAATCACCGACCGATGCGTACGACCCGCGTGTTCCCTCTCGCCGCGGCACTGCTCGCCCTCGGCATGACCGGCTGCGGCGGAGACTTCCGCAAGGACGAGCCACAGACCGCCGTACGGGACTTCCTCGGCGAGGCCCTCGTGCAGCAGAACGGCCAGCGGGCGTGCGACTACCTCACGCAGGACGCGCAGACGGCGATCGCCGCCACCGGGCCCGTCGGCTCCGCATGTCGCGAGGCGATGGAGAAGGCCGAGCTCGTCGACGACGGCGAGGCGATCGTCAACACGGGCGAGGTCAACGGCCTCTCCTACGAGACGACGACCGAGGGCCACGAGGCGACCGTCAAGGTCGACGCGAACGGGCGCGAGCTGACGTTCACGCTGAAGCACGACGACGGCCTCGGCAACCTCTACGAGCCGGAGACGCCCTGGCGCATCACCGGCGGCGCCGAGGCGCTCGTCCGCGGGAGCTGAGCGCGGGTGACGGCCGAAGCAGGGGCGGGCCGACAGGGCCCGGCTCCCCGGCCGGCGGCCGTCATCTTCGACAACGACGGGACGTTCCTCGCGACGGAGGCGGTCTGGTCGCGGGCGGAGGAGACGCTCTTCGCCCGCCGCAACGTCGCCTTCCTGCCGGAGCACAAGCGCCGGCTCCTGGGGTCGAGCTTCGACCTCGCCGCGCAGTACCTCGAGGAGTTCCTCGATCGGCCCGGCGGCGGCGCGGCGCTCATGGCCGAGCTCATCGAGCTCGTGTACGCCGAGCTCGACGGCGAGGTGCCGCCGATGCCGGGGGCCGTCGAGCTCGTCACCGCGCTGAAGGCGGACGGGATCCCGGTCGCGATGGCCACGAACGCCGCGCGCGGGTTCGCCGAGAAGGCGCTTCTGCGCTCCGGCAACGCCGGCATCTTCCCGGTCCTCAAGACGGTCGAGGACGTCGGGGCGGCGAAGCCCGCGCCCGACCTCTACCTCGCCGCGGCGGAGGACCTGGGCGTCGAGCCGGCGGCGTGCTGGGCGGTCGAGGACAGCCCGACGGGGGTCGCGGCCGCCCGCGCCGCCGGCATGACCGTGATCGGCGTCGCGACCCACCCCGGGATCGTGCTGCACGACGCCGACCACGTGCACCCGTCGCTCGCCGACCCGGCGGTCTGGGCGCTGCTCGGGCTGGCGGCGCCCCGCTGACCCCTCGGTCCACTCGGCGCTGAGCCGCGGCGTCGAGGCGATCCGCGGATCGGCTGAGGTCCGGCCGGCCGGACCGGCTCCGTCCGACGTCGGGCGTCCCGCGCCGGAGAACGGCGACGGGGCGGCCACCGGCCGCCCCGTCGGGACCTCTCGGCGTCCGCGCGCGTGGCGCGGTGCCGGCGTCAGTCGCCGCCGAAGAGGCTCAGCAGCGAGACGAAGATGTTGTAGATGCCGAGGAAGATGCCGGTCGCCAGCCAGACGACGTCGTCCTCCGTGGCGTTCTGGCGCAGGATGTTGAAGTAGATGACGATCGCCACCGCCGAGAAGGCGCCGATGGCGAGGCTCACGAGGTCGCCGGCGATCCCGCCGCCGCCGCCGAACATGAGCATGCCCCAGCTGATCGCGACCGCGATGAGCAGGCCGAAGAAGATCGGCCGCATCCAGCTGCGCAGGTCCTTCGCCGTCAGTGCGCCGCCGGCGCCGGCCATGACGACGACGAGCGCCGTGGTGCCGGCGGCCTTCGTCACGGCGTCGGGCTGGACCTCGAGGTAGACGTTGAGGACCGGGCCGAGGCCGAGGCCGAGGAGCAGCGCGGCGATGAAGAGCACCGCCATGCCGCCGCCACCGGAGCGGAGCGAGGCGATGAAGTTCGACGCGATCAGCAGGACCATCGCGCCGACGGTGCACGCGATCGCCGCGCCCTGGCTCAGCGGCGCGGCGTCCCCGGGACCACCGCCGACGTAGGAGCCCAGGACGAGGAACCCGATCGCGACGGCGACGAGGAACATCGTCTGCGCCAGGAGGGCGCTGAAGGACAGGCGCTGCGCGCCCGCGGGATGGGAGTAGGTGGAGTACGTCTCCGGCATGGCGTCTGTGGGTCGGGTGCGGCCCGGCGGCGGCCCCTCGGGCGGCCGGTGCGAGCCATGGGCGGTGCTGCTGCACCGAGAGTAGCGGCCCACCGGGCGGACGTGGCGCATTCGCGCCAGGTTCGCGGCCGCCCGCCACGTGCGGACGGCCCGTGGGGGCGCCCCGCGGCGAGGGTCTCGTAGGCTTGCCCGGTGGTCGACGGAGCGACGTCCCCGGTGGTGACGCCCCTCGCCGGGATCAGCGAGGTCGCCGACTCCATCGGCAGCTTCTTCGAGTCGATCGCCGAGGTCCGGCTCCTGCCGCTGCTGCTCGGCCTCGTCTGCTTCATCGTCTACCTGTCCCTGCGCTCGCGGGCGTTCTTCAACGTCCTGCGCGCGGCGTACCCGACCGAGACGTTCCAGTGGCGGCGGATCTGGGGCGCCTACATCGCCGCCTACGGCTTCAACAACGTCATCCCCGCGCGCGGCGGCGACGTCATCAAGGTCTTCCTCGTCAAGACGTCGGTCCCGCGCTCGACGTACCCGGCGGTGACCGCGGCGATGATGGTCGAGGCGGTCTTCGACCTCACGATCGCCATCCCGATCCTCATCTTCGCCTTCACGCAGGGCGTCTTCCCGAAGCCGCCGGAGTTCGCCGACCTCGGCGCCTTCGACCTCTCGTTCATCGCCGCGAACCCGCGGCTGACGCTCTTCGTCCTGACCTTCCTCGCGGTCGGCCTGCTCGTCCTCTACGCCGTCCTGTCCGAGCGTGCCCGGCGGTTCTGGTCGCGCGTGAAGCAGGGGCTCGTGATCCTCGGCGACCGCCAGCGCTTCTTCCGCGAGGTCTGGCTCGTCTGCTTCGGGGGCTACCTCTTCCGCCTCACCGCGTTCTGGATGCTGCTGGAGGCCTTCCGGGTCGGCGGCTCGGTCCGCAACGTCCTGCTCGTCCACGGGATCAACGCCGTCGCGGCGCTCATGCCGTTCACGCCGGGCGGCGCCGGCGTCCAGCAGGCGTTCATGGTCAAGGTGTTCGCCGCCTCGGCGACCGGCGCGACCGTCGCGGCGTACTCCGTCGGCCAGCAGATCGCGATCGCGGTCGCCTGCCTGGGCATCGGCTTCCTCGCCCTCGTGCGGATCTTCGGGTTCCGCTCGTTCAAGGAGGTCATCGCGGCGGGCAAGGAGCACCGAGCGGCCGAGCAGGCCGGCGGCCCCGTGGGCTGAGCACGACGCCGGTCAGGCCGCGACCGACGACCGCGCGGCGGCGAGCGCCCGGCCCTGCTCCCGGCCGGCGAGGGCCGCCGGGGCGCGTGCCTCCGGGTCGAGCGGGTCGTCGCCGATCGCCGCTCGGGCGGGGTCGTCCGGGCGCAGCACGGTGACCGCGGTGCCGTCGTGGCGCAGCGCCGCGACCTGCTCGGCGAGGCCGCCGCCGGCGGCGAGGCTCGCCCCGAGGGACGGCGCGAGCACCACCACGCGACGGGCCCCGGCGGCCAGGTCGGCGTTCTCGCCCGACCAGAGCCCGCCGTCGACGTGCGGCCGGCCGTCGAGCACGACGGGCGGCCAGGTCAGCGGGACCGCGCAGCTCGCCGCGACCGCGTCGACGAGGGGCAGGCCGTCGGCGCGGGTGAGCACGCGACGCGCGCCGGTCGTGGCGTCGACGACGACGATCCGCAGGTCGGCGTCCGGCCAGGCGTGGCGCGGCAGCCGCGCGGCGATGACCGCGCGGCGGGCCGCGGGGGCGACCGTGTCGGCGCGGAGCGCCGCGGCGGCGATGCGACGGCGCCGCTCGGCCGGTGACGTCGCGTCGGCGACGAGCGCCGCGATCGTGACGCGCCGGGTGGCGGCGGGCACCCCCGGTGGCAGCTCGGGACCCCGCAGGGCAGGGTCGACCTGGCGCGCCACGAGCTCCTCGAGCGGCACGCCGGCGGTGATCTGGGCGGCGACGGTCGCGCCGGCCGAGGTCCCGATCACGAGGTCGGCACGCGTCAGGTCGTGACCGCCGGCGGCCAGGCCGGCGAGCAGCCCGAGCTGCCAGGCGATGCCCGCCACGCCGCCCGCGCCGAGCACCAGGGCGTCGGCGGCGTTCGGGTCGTCGGGGCGTGACACGGCCCGCCCCAGGCTACGCGCCGGGCGCGCGATCGGCCGTGCGACCGCGCACGCGGGCGCGACAGGACGCGCAGCTCAGCCGAGGCCCTGGCGCGCCTCGCGCACCAGGGTGACCGCCTCGGGGAAGACGGTCGCCATGAGCGCGCGGATCTGCTGCGCCTGCTCCTCCGCGTTGCCCTGGACGTTCACGCGGCTGATCGCGGCGACGGTCATCTGGACCGCCAGCCCGATCGCGTTGTCGGCCCACGCGAGCTTCTGCTGCCCCTGCATCTGCTCGGCGAACTCCATCATCCGCCGCTGCAGATCCTCGGGATCGCCGAACAGTCCTCCGAAGCCTTCCATCGGTCGATCGTAGCGCCCGCTGCTCCGTGGTCGGGCCGGACGCAGTCTGCGCACGCACGGGCGGCGATCCGCCAGGATGCGCGGATGCGGACCGTCCGGATGCTGGCCATCGCGACGGGCGTCCTGGCGCTCGCCGCCTGCGGGTCCTCGTCGGCCGACGAGGAGGGCGATCGCGCGGCTCCGGGCGTCGCGTCCCCGGCGCCCCCGGGCGCGGCCGGGGCGGCCCCCGGCGGGACCGCTCCGGGGAGCGCGGCGTCCGGTCGCGCCACGACGACCGACGGCGGCACCGCGCACGCCGCGCCCACCACGATCGCCACCGGGCTCGACACGCCGTGGGAGATCGCGTTCCTGCCGTCCGGCGACGCGCTGGTCAGCGAGCGCGGCGGCACGGTCCGGCGGATCGCGAAGGGCGGGCGCGGCGCTCGCGCGCTCGCGCGGGTCCCGGGCGTCCAGGAGCTCGGCGAGGGCGGCCTGCTCGGGCTCGCGGTCTCGCCGACCTACGAGCGCGATCGGCTCGTCTACGCGTACCTCACGACGCGCGCCGACAACCGGATCGTCCGCTTCCGGCTCACCGCGAGCACGCGCGCGATCCGGCCCCGGGTCGTCGTGCGCGGCCTGCGCAGCGCCGCGGTCCACAACGGCGGCCGGATCGCGTTCGGTCCCGACGGGAAGCTCTACGCGGGCGTCGGCGACGCGGGCGACCCCGCCCTCGCCCAGGACCGCTCGTCGCAGAACGGGAAGATCCTGCGGATGAACCCCGACGGCTCGGTCCCGGCCGACAACCCGTTCCGGGGCTCGCGCGTGCTCTCGCTGGGGCATCGCAACCCGCAGGGCCTCGCCTTCGACCGCGCCGGCCGGCTGTGGGCCAGCGAGTTCGGGCAGGACGCCTTCGACGAGGTGAACCTCATCCGCCCCGGCCGCAACTACGGCTGGCCGCGCCGAGAGGGCCGCGGCGACACGGCCGGGGGCCGCTACGTGAACCCGCTCGTGACGTGGCGGACCGACGACGCGTCCCCGTCCGGCGCGGCGATCGTCGGCTCGCGGCTGCACGTCGCGGCGCTCAAGGGGGAGCGGCTGTGGACCGTCCCGCTGCGCGGGACGCGGACCGGGGCGCCCCGCGCGACGCTCCGCGGTCGCTACGGCCGGCTGCGCGCCGTCGCCGCGGCGCCGGACGGCGCGCTCTGGATCGCCACGTCGAACCGCGACGGTCGCGGCGACGTCCGCGCCGGCGACGATCGGGTCCTCCGCGTCCCGGCGCGCTGACGATCCCGCGACGCGACGCGACGCGACGCGGCGGCGGCCAGCCCGGTCGCACCGCGGCCCCGGGGGCGCCGGGCGCTGGGCGGTCGCCCGCGAGAAGCGTGCGGCGCCCGCGCTCGAAACGGCACGGGGCCCGTCCACGCGCTGGTACGTTCGCCGTGGCGCGTCCCGCTCGCCCCGCCTCGGGCGAGCCGGCCCCGATCCCGCGCCGCTTCCCCCGATGCACGCGACCTCCGCTCCCCGCCCGCGGTTCCGCGCCGCCCGGCGCGCGCTCCTCGCCACCTCGGTCCTCGCCGCGACGCTCGTTCCCGTCTCGTCGGCGGGCGCGTACTACGACGGTCCCGCGTACGCCTTCCCGGTGCCGGACTACGTGAGCGGCCTCATCGGCCAGAACGCGCTGAGCAACGCGTACGCCGCGAGCGGCTCGTCCTCGCGCGGGACCCGGTCGCGCACGACCCGCGCCAAGCCGCGGCCGAAGCCGAAGCCCAAGCGCGCCACCGCGCGGCAGCTGCGGACCCTGCGCTTCGTCCCACGGCCCGAGGTCACCGCCCGCATCCACGAGCTGCTCGTCGCGCGGACGGGTCGCCCGGCGGCCGAGATCGTCCCGCTCCTGGACGGGGTGAAGGCCGACTGGGAGCGCGTCCTCACGAAGACGGTGAGGTGGTCGGCCCGGGATCTGGGCGACGCGTCGGCGTTCACCTTCCTCCAGCTCAACCGCCTCTACCGCGGCCAGAGCCGCCTGAAGGCCTCGGTCGTCGCGGCGCTCCGCACGCAGGTGCGCACCGATCTGGCGCTGAGCGCGGGCGTGCGCCGGCTGCCCGACGCCGACAAGCAGCAGGCGGCGGAGATGCTGCAGCTGCGCACGGTGTTCCTCGCGTCGAGCCTCGAGGACTCCCGGCAGCGCGGCGACGCGGCGGCCACGCGCACCGCGCGCGAGGACGTGCGGCGCTTCACGCGCGAGATCTACGGCGTGGACCTCGCGAAGGTGAAGCTCACGAGCACGGGGCTCGCGCGGCGCTGAGCGGCTCCGCGCCACGGGACGCCCGGCGCTGCGTCGTTCCTCGCCGCGGGACGCCCGGCCTCGTCGGCCGCCCGTGCGCTGCCGGTCCTCGGCCGGCGCGCGGTCAGCGCGCCGTCGGGTCGCGAGGCCCCACGGGTCGCCGCGCGACGAGCGCCATCGTGCCCCCGCGCCCCAGCGCGCCGGCCAGCGCCTCGACGGCGGCGGCGGCCGGGATCAGCGGGAGGGCCAGCAGCGTCACCGCGAGCGGCCGCGGCCGCGGCCGCTCCGTGCGCTTCAGGAGGTAGTAGAGGTAGGACGTCGTCCCGCTCAGGCGGTTCACGAGCGACTGCCAGAACCCGAACGGGTTGTGCTCCAGCAGGACCTGGTGGACGGCGACGACCTCGAGGCCGGCCCCCTCCGCGATCCGGCGCAGCCCCGCGGGCGTGAAGTGCGTGCGGTGCCGCGGCACGTCGAGGTGGAACCAGCGCGCGCCCCCGATCCGGGCCTGCAGGGACCCGAGGTTCGGCACGCCGATCAGCAGCACCCCGCCGGGCCGCAGCCAGCCGCCGAGCCGCTGCACCGCGGCGCGCGGCTCGTCGAGGTGCTCGAGGACGTGCCAGAGCGTCACGGCGTCCTGCGACCCGTCGGCCACGGCGGCGTCGTCGATGCCGGCGCGCTCGAGCGTGACGCCGTAGGCCGCGGCCGCGGCCTCGACGCCGCGGGCGGCCGGCTCGAAGCCGGCGGCGTCCCAGCCGGCCTCGCGCGCCGCGGCGACGAACCGCCCGCGGCCGGCGCCGGCGTCCAGCAGGCGGGGCGCATCCGCGGCCGTCGACGCCGGGGACCGCGGCGCGTGCCGCGCCACGAGACGCAGGCGCTGGCGGTCGAACGCCCGCAGCAGCGGTGCGGCGAGGCCCGAGCCGCGGGGGCGTCGCGTCGCGTAGCTGCCGCCGTCGTGCGCCTCCTCGAACGTCGGCGCGGGGCCGGCGGTCACCGCGGTGCCGCAACGGGCGCAGCGGCGCAGCGCGAACGTCCCGGGGAGCGAGGGGTCGCTCGTCGCGACGGAGCGCCAACGCGCCAGGGGTCCGTCGCAGGCCGGGCAGGTCGCCGGTCGGGTCGCCTCGGGCTCGGGATCGGTCGCGGAGCCGGAGACGGGCACGCGGCAACGGTACCGCCGTCCGTAGAATGCCCCGCCGTGGCCCGACTGAGTCCCCGACAGCGCGCCTGGCGCGGCCGGTTGGAGACGGTGCTGCGCGTCGCCGCGCCCGCGCTCGACCTCGTCGTCGGCTCCGCCGAGCGGATCGACCGCGCCGGCCGGACCGCCGGACGGGCCCTCTCTCGTCAGCGAGCGTCGCGCTCGCGCGTCCGTCCCGGAGGACCGGCATGAGCACCCAGCGCCAAGCGCGATCGCCCAAGCCGATCCCCGATCCGCTGGATCCCGAGGAGACGCTGCGCATCGAGCGGCCGTGGCGACCGCGGCTCGCGATCATGGCGATCCTCGCCGGCGTCCTGCCGGTGATCGCGAACGTCCTGCAGATCCTCGCCACGCGGGACCTGCCGCGCGACCCGAAGACGGTCGTCTCCGTGCCCGACGCGCTGACGAGCTACGCGTCCGGCAGCCAGGGCGGCGGGCTCCACGGCTTCCAGGCCGAGCAGGTCGCCGCCTATGGCGACAAGGCCGGGCTCATCGTCGCCTCCTCGATCGCCACGGCGATCGGGCTGCTGCTCGCCGCGCCGGTGCTCCACGGCCTGCTGCGCGGCGCCTTCCGTCGTCGGCCGTCGTTCCCGAAGTGGTTCCTCTGGCTGCCGTTCATCGGGGTCACGATCTTCGCGATCGGCTCCTCGCTCGGGCTCTCGTACCGCGCGATCCACATGTCGGACTTCGCCGGGCTGCCGCTCGCCGAGCAGACGAACCACGCGGCCAGCGACGCGTTCCAGTCGGCCGGTGACGACCTCGGCCCGCTGCTGGCCATCAGCGGCGTGGCCCAGATGCTCTTCGCGGTCTCCATCGGCGCCGCGGGCCTCAGCGCGATGAACGTCGGGCTCATCACCCGCGCGATGGGCATCATCGGCGTGATCCTCGCGGTCCTCGTCGTGATCCCGATCGTCGACCAGCAGGGCTTCCTGCGCTCCTTCTGGCTCATCGCGATCGGCTTCCTGCTGCTGAACCGCTGGCCCGGCGGGCGGCCCGTGGCCTGGGACGACGGCCGGCCGCACCCGTGGCCGACCCGCGCCGAGCAGATGGAGGCGCTCGAGCGCGCCGCCGCGGCGAAGAAGAACCAGACCTCGCCGGCGCAGGACGGCGACGAGCCGGCGCCGACGCCGAAGAGCAGCGGCAACCGCCGCAAGCGCCGGAAGTAGCGCCGGCCCCGCCGACCCGGCGCGGGCCTGGGCGGCGTCGGCGTCCGCGCCCGGTCCCGTAGCGTGCCGGGCATGGACGTCACGCTCCACGAGCACGCGCTCGGCCTCACCTGGGTCGTCGACGAGCCGATGGAGCGGGCCAGCCACGCGCTGCGCGTCGACGGTCGGATCTGGCTCGTGGACCCCGTCGCGTGGGAGCCGGCGCTCGAGGCCGCCCGCGGGCTCGGCGAGGTCGCGGGCGTGCTGCAGCTCCTGGACCGCCACGCGCGCGACGGGGCCGCCGTCGCGTCGCGCTTCGGCGTCCCGCTGCGCCCGCTGCCGCGGGCGCTGCCCGAGGCGCCCTTCGAGCTGCGGCGGCTCGTCGATCGGCCGTGGTGGCGGGAGGTCGCCCTCTGGTGGCCGGCGGAGCGGGCGCTGATCGTGCCCGAGGCGGTGGCGACCGCGACGTACTACGGGCTCGGTCGGTCGCTCGGCGTCCACCCGATGCTGCGGCTGCGCCCGCCGGCGGGCCTGCGCGGCCTGGACCCCGAGCACGTCCTCGGCGGCCACGGCGCGCCGCTGCACGGACCGACCGCCCGTGCGGCGCTCCACGAGGCGCTCGCGCGCAGCCGCGGCGACCTGCCGCGGTTCCTCCGCCGCCTGCCGGCGATGGCCCGCGAGTTGCGCTGATCCGCCGCGACCCGTCCGAGAAGCCGGCGCCCGGCGTCCGACGCCGGACGCGTCAGAGCTTGCGGCCCGGGTTCATGATCCCCGCCGGGTCGAGGACGTCCTTCACCGCCCGCTGCGCGCGTCGCAGGGTCGGGTCGAGCGCCGCGGCGGCCTCGCGCTTGACGAGGCCGATCCCGTGCTCGCCGGTCAGCGCACCGCCGAGCCGGTGGGCGATCTCGAGCATCGCGTGCGCCGCCTGCTCGGCGCGGGCGAGTTCCGCCGCGTCGTCGCGGTCGACGAGGACCGTCGCGTGCAGGTTGCCGTCGCCGGCGTGGCCCCACGAGGTGACCGGCACGCCGTGGCGCGCGCCGACCTCCTCGACCGCGGCCAGCGCGTCGCCGAGGCGGCTCGCCGGCACGACGAGGTCCTCCGAGAGCTTCCCGCCGCGGGCGGCCGTCACCGCGATCGACACGCCGTCGCGCCAGCGCCACAGCGCGTCGACCGCGGCCCGCTCGGTCGGCGCGCGGACCGCGAGCGCGTCGGGGGCCAGGGCGGTCGCGAGCTCGCGCGCCTCCAGCGGCGCGACCGCCGCCGGACCGAGCGCCTCGACGAGCACGGCGAAGCCCGCGCCCTCGGGCAGGCCGCCGGGGAACGCCCCGGCCGAGGCCGCGAGCGTCGTGCCGTCGAGGAACTCGAGCGCCGTCGGCACGACGCCGCACGCGAGGACCGCGGCGATCGCCGCGAGGCCGGCCTCGCGATCGGCGTAGAGCGCGATCGTCGGCAGCGCGACCTCCGGCGCGGGCTGGAGTTTCAGGGTCACCTCGGTCAGGACGCCGAGCGTGCCCTCCGAGCCGCAGAGCAGGCCGAGGAGGTCGAGCGTCTCGACGTTCTTGCGCACCGCGCCGCCGAGCCGCACCCGCTCGCCGTCCCCGAGCACCGCCTCGACGCCGGAGACCCACGCCCGCACCGGTCCGTGCTTGAACGAGCGCGGACCGCCGGCGTTCGTGGCGACGTTGCCGCCGAGGAGCGAGGACTCCGCCGAGCCGGGGTTCGGGGCGAAGAACAGGCCCGCTTCGAGGCAGCGCCGCTGGAGGTCGGCGGTGACGGTGCCCGCCGGGAAGGTCGCCGACCAGTCCTCGGGGCGGATCGTCGCGCCCCGCGTCAGCCGGTCGGTCGCGAGGACCACCGCGTCCGGGTCGTCCGGCGCGGCGCCCGGCACCGCGCCGCCGGAGAACCCGGTGCCGCCGCCGCGGGGGACGAGCGCCGTGCCGGTCCGCGCCGCCCAGCGCACGACGGCCGCCACCTCCTCGGCGTCGGCGGGGCGCACGGCGGCCAGGGCGCGGCCGGTGAGCCCGCGGGACTCCGTCGCGTCCTGCAGGAGCTCCCGCGGCACCGGGTCGAGGACGTGCTCGTCGCCGACGATCCGGCCGAGGTCGGCGCGCAGGGCGGGGGAGGCCATGGGTCCTTCTACCGCAGCGGTGCGGACCCCCGCGGCGGCAGGGTCCGGCGCCCGCGACTGCGACGATCGCACGATGGACCTGCGGGCGCTGGAGCACTTCGTGGCCGTCGTGGACCACGGGAGCATCACCCGCGCGGCGCTCGCCCAGCACCTCACGCAGCCGGCGCTCTCCCAGCACGTCCGCCGGCTGGAGGCGCAGCTCGGCGTCGTGCTGCTGCGCCGGACCCCCGCCGGGGTCGAGCCGACGCCGGCGGGCGTCGAGCTCGTCGCGCACGCCCGCGGACTGCTCGCCGGCGAGCGCGAGCTGCGCGGGGCGATGGACGGCCACGCCGCCGCGCTGCGCGGCCTCGTGCGGGTCGCGTGGACGGCGGGCGACGACGACGGGCTGGCGGACGCGCTCGCGGCGTTCGCGACCGCGCATCCCGGCGTCCGGCTGACCGCGTCGGCGCTGCGGACGGTCGAGCTCGACGACGCGCTGCGCCGCGGGGCGGTCGACCTGGCGGTGCGCGGCGGCTCGGCCGACGAGCCGTCGCCGGCGGACGCGACGACGCTGCGCGAGATACCCCTGGGGCTGCTCGTGGCCTCCAACGATCCGCTCGCCGCCGACGCGGCGGGGGTGGAGGTCGCGGCGCTCGCCGGCCGGCCGTTCGTGCTCGCCGAGGAGGGATCGGGCCGTCGGGCCGCCGCGCTCGCGACGTGCGAGGCCGCCGGCTTCGGCCCGCTCCCGCGGTTCGTCGCGGGCGATCCGACGGCGGTCGAGCGGCTCGTCGCGGCGGGCCTCGCCGTCGCGCTCGTCCCCGCGGTCCCGCCGGCGACGGCGGGCGTCGTCCTGCGGACGGTCGTCCCGGCACCGGCGACGTTCGCGGTCCGGCTCGTGCGCGCCGCCCCGGTGAGCCCGGCGGCCGCCCGTCTGGCCGACTGGCTCGTCGCCGCGCTCGGCGGGCCGGCGTAGCGGTCTTCGCCGTGGACGTCGCGCGGCCGACCGTCGGCGCTTGCCCGGCCGCGGGTGCCGGCTCGCCCGGCCGCCGTGTCCGGTCCGCGGACCGGTCGGTCGGCCGCGTCCGACCCGACCGAACGACGGGCCCGACCGACCGACCCCGCCGATGGTCGTCCCGGCGTCCGGCCGTCTCCCGGGTCGCGATCAGGCGCCGACCAGCGGCTCGATCTCCGACGCCAGCCGGCCGTACGGACGCGCGCCGACGAGCCGCAGCACCTCGACCCCGTCGCGGAACCCGAGCAGCGTCGGCAGCGACAGGACCCCGTAGCGGGACGCGATCTCCGTCTCGGCGTCGGTGTCGAGGGTCAGGACCCGGAGCCCCGAGTGCTCCTCGTCGAGGCGCTGGAGCACCGGCTGGATCGCGCGGCACGGCGGGCACCAGGCGGCGCCGAGCTCGACGAGCACCGGGGTCTCGGCCTCGAGCACGTCGGCCGTCCAGCGGTCGGTGGTCGTGTGGGTCAGCGGCGTGGTCGTCGTCATGGACCGAGGGTCCCGTGGCACGGCGCGGGCGTCCAAGTGCGATCCGTGATGGCCGTCAGAAGCGCCGGACGCCCCCGCGGCAGGACGCGCGAGGAGCACGCGGCACGGCGGTGGGCGCGAAGGCGCGACAGTCCGTCCGCGCGGGCGGCGCGCGACGATCGGGTAGACGTACGGGAGCGGGACCGATCCGCGCCGAAGCGACGAGAGACGAGGCACCGAGATGGCTGACACGAGCACCCCGACGGACCTGCCGCTGCGCGTTCCCCACAAGGCGCTCGTCGACGGCGACTGGACGTCGCTCGGCGGCGAGACGTTCGCCGTGACCGACAAGGCCGACGGGCGCGAGATCGCCCACCTGCCCGACGCGACGCCCGACGACGTCGACGCCGTCATGGAGGCCGCGTGGGAGGGCTTCCTCGCCTGGCGCGACACGCCCGCGCGCGAGCGCGCCGAGGTCCTGCGGCGGGCCTTCGAGCTCGTCGAGGAGCGCAGCGAGGAGCTCGCCACGCTCATGTCGCTGGAGATGGGCAAGGCGCTGCCGGATTCCCGCGGCGAGGTGGCCTACGGCAACGGGTTCCTGCGCGAGTACGCCGAGCGCGCCACGCGGATCGAGGGCCGCAACGCCTTCCACGAGGGCACCGGCGGGCGGATCCTCACCCAGCGCGACCCGGTCGGGCCGTGCGTCTTCGTCACCCCGTGGAACTTCCCGCTCGCGATGGGGACGCGGAAGATCGCCCCGGCGCTCGCCGCCGGCTGCTCCGTCGTCGTCAAGCCCCCGCAGCTCACGCCGCTGACGATGCTCGCGCTCGGCGGCATCCTCCTCGAGGCCGGGGTGCACCCGAAGGCGATCCAGGTCGTCACGACGACCGACTCCAAGGGCGTGACGTCGAAGCTCATCGAGCACCCCCGGACGGCGAAGCTCTCCTTCACCGGCTCGACGCCGGTCGGGCGCAACCTCGCCGAGCAGGGCGGCAAGCAGCTGCTGCGGATGTCGATGGAGCTCGGCGGCAACGCGCCGTTCGTGGTCTTCGAGGACGCGGACGTCGACGCGGCGCTCGAGGGCGCGAAGATCGCGAAGTTCCGCAACGGCGGCCAGGCCTGCACCGCCGCGAACCGGTTCCTCGTCCACGAGGCCGTCGCGGAGCGGTTCTCGCAGGGCCTCGCCGAGATCGCCGACGGCCTGAAGCTCGGCCCGGGCACCGACCCGGACACGACCCTCGGCCCGCTCGTCGACGACGACGCGGTCGAGAAGGTCCGCGAGCTCGTCGACGACGCGACGGAGCGCGGCGCCACGGTGCTCGCCGGCGGCTGCGACAAGGCCGACGGGCGCTACTTCCCCGCGACGGTCCTCGGCGGCGTGCCGGCCGACGCGCGGATCCTCCACGAGGAGGTCTTCGGGCCGGTCGCGCCGATCATCACCTTCTCCAGCGAGGAGGAGGCGCTGCGCCTCGCCAACGACACGGAGTACGGCCTCGTCGCCTACTTCTACACCGAGGATCTCGCCCGGACGCTGCGCGTGTCGCGCCAGCTCGAGGTCGGGATGGTCGGCGTGAACGTCGGCCTCGTGTCGAACCCGAGCTCCCCGTTCGGCGGCGTGAAGGACTCCGGCTTCGGCCGCGAGGGCGGCCCGGAGGGCTTCGACGAGTACCTGCAGTACCGCTACGTGGCGATCCCCGACCCGCGCGACTGAGCGCATCGCCCCGGCCGGTGCCCGCCCGCGCTCACGCGGGCGCGGCGGGCGCGGGCGGCTCGGCGCGACCCCGGGTGACGAGCCAGCCCGCGATCGCCGCGCACGGGTACATCGCGATCGCGTACACCGCCGCCGGGATCGCCAGCTCGCTGCTGCCCAGGACGCTCGTGGCCACCGCGATCGCGATCGTCGCGTTGTGCATGCCGATCTCCATCGCGCAGGCCACCGCCTGGCGGTCGCCGACGCCCGCCAGCCGCGGGACGCCGTAGCCGACGGCGAGGCTGATCGCGCAGAAGAGCAGCGCCACCGGGCCGACCGCGGGCAGCTCGTCGAGGACCCGGTCGTGCTCGGCGATCGCGGTGCCGATGATCGCGATCACGAGCACGGCGACGGAGAACCGCCGGACGGGTCGGTCGGCGGCGATCGCGAACGCGGGCCGCCGCGCGCGCACGAGCATCCCGATCGTCACCGGGACGAGGACGATCGCGAAGACCTGGAGCACCTTGCCGAACTGCAGGCCGATGTCGCCGTCGGTGCCGACCGGGTCGAAGTGCCCGATCGCCAGCCCGACGACGAGCGGCAGCGACACGATCGCCAGCACGGAGTTCACCGCGGTGAGGGTGATGTTCAGCGCCACGTCGCCGCGGAAGAGGTGGCTGAAGAGGTTCGCGGTCGTGCCGCCCGGGGACGCCGCGAGCAGGAGCATGCCGACCGCGAGCTCGGCCGAGAGGTCGAACGCGAGGACGAGGCCGAGGCAGGCCGGGGGCAGCAGGAGCAGCTGGCAGGCGAGCGCGACGAGGACCGCCCGTGGCTCCTGCGCGACGCGCCGGAAGTCGGCGACCGTCAGCGCCAGGCCGAGCCCGAGCATGACGATGCCCAGGGCGACCGGCAGGAGGATCGTGGCGGCTCCGGAGTCCAAGGTTGCAGGAGCGTAACCGAGCGGGGTCGCGCCAGGTGACGGAGGTCGCCGCGCACCTCGCGGTGGCTCGCGGCGCGACCCCGGCTCGGCGTGGCGCCGCAGCACGCCCGGACGCCGGCCGATTGTGGTCGGAGCCCCCTCGCGGGCCGCGGCGGATCGGCGAGGCTCGCGCCATGCCCTCCGCGCACTACGTGATCGTCGGCGCCGGCTCGGCCGGCTGCGTCCTGGCCAACCGCCTCTCGGAGGACCCCTCGACGCGGGTGCTCGTGCTCGAGGCCGGCGGCAGCGACCGCGACCTGAACGTCATGATCCCGCTGGCGTTCTCCAACCAGTTCCACGGCAAGCGCGACTGGGACTACTCGACCGAGCCCGAGCCCGGTGCCGCGAACCGCCGGCTCTACATGCCCCGCGGCAAGCAGCTCGGCGGCTGCAGCGCGATGAACGCCATGCTCTACGTCCGCGGCCGGCCGCTGGACTACGACCTGTGGGAGGAGCAGGGCGCGACCGGCTGGGGCTGGAAGGACGTCCAGCCGTACTTCCTGCGGTCGGAGGACAACGCCCGCGGCGCGAGCGAGCACCACGGCGCCGGCGGCGAGCTGCGCGTCGAGGAGCAGCGCGAGGCCCGCGCGATCAACGAGCCGATCCTCGCGGGCTTCGAGGCCGAGGGCATCCGGCGGATCGACGACTACAACACGCCCGAGCAGGACGGGGCGACGATGTTCCAGGTGACGCAGAAGGGCGGGCGCCGTTGGAGCGCCGCCGACGCGTTCCTGCGCCCGGCGATGAAGCGCCCCAACGTCCAGGTCGTGACCCACGCGCAGGTCCTGCGGCTGGAGCTCGAGGGCACGAAGGTCGTCGGCGTCCGCTACCGCGACAAGCGGGGCGCCGAGCACGTCGCGCACGCCGACCGCGAGGTCCTGCTGAGCGCCGGCGCGATCAACTCCCCGCAGATCCTCATGCTCTCGGGCATCGGCCCGGGGGCGCAGCTGCAGCAGCAGGGCATCCCCGTCGTCCAGGACCTCCCGGGCGTCGGCGAGAACCTGCAGGACCACCCGATGTTCACCATGAACTACGCGATCCGCGGGGAGGGCGCGGCCGGCACGCTCTACGGCGCGGACAAGCCCGCGCAGCTCCTGAAGTGGCTCGCCACCCGGCGCGGCCCGCTGACCTCGACGGCCGCCGAGTCGGTCGTGTTCTGGCGCAGCCGTTCCGGTCTGCCGGCCGCGGACATCCAGTTCCACTGCGGTGGCCTGTACTACGAGCAGCACGGCGCCGCCGAGCACGATGGGCCGGCGATGGTGATCGTGCCGGTGCTCGTCGCGCCCCGCAGCAAGGGGCGCGTGACCCTGCGCTCCCCCGACCCGCTGGCGGCGCCGGCGATCCTCACGAACGCGCTCGTCGACGACGAGGACGCCGCGGCGCTCGTCGCGGCGGTGAAGCTCGCCCGGCGGGTGGCGGCCAGCGGTCCGCTCGCACCGCACGTCGACCGCGAGCTGCTGCCCGGCCCCTCCGCGCAGAGCGACGAGGAGATCGACGCTGCGGTCCGCGAGCGGATCGAGCTCATCTACCACCCCGTCGGCACGTGCCGGATCGGTGCGGCGGACGACGACCAGGCGGTCGTCGACCCGGAGCTGCGGGTCCGGGGCATCGAGGGCCTGCGCGTCGTCGACGCCTCGGTCTTCCCGGTGATCCCGGGCGGCAACACGAACGCGCCGACCTACATGGTCGCCGAGCGCGCCGCGGACCTCGTCCGCGGTCGGGTGCCCGCCGTGGCCTGATCGCGGCGCTCCGCGCGCCGTCGATCGGTGACGCGCCACCGGGGGCACGCGGATCGACGGGAACGGCGCGACCCGCGCCCGCCACTTGCGTACCGGGCGGTATCCGGATACTGTCCGGTACGTGAACGAGGGGACGGTCCACAGCTTCCTGTTCGCCGACCTCGTCGGCTTCACGACGCTGACCGCGCTCGAGGGCGACGAGCGCGCCGCCGACGTCGCGATGCGGTTCTTCGCCGCCGTCCGCGCGCTCCCGGAGGCCGACGGCGCCGAGGAGGTCAAGACCCTCGGCGACGGCCTCATGCTGCGCACGGACGACCCCGAGCGCGCGGTCCGGCTCGGGACCGCGATCGTCGCGCGGCTCGACGAGGGCCTCGAGGGGTTCGGCTCGGTCCCCGTCCGCGTGGGCGTCCACACCGGCCCCGCGATCGCCCGCGACGGCGACTGGTTCGGGATGGCGGTGAACGTCGCGGCGCGCCTGTGCGCCGCCGCCGGCGACGGCGAGGTGCTCGTGAGCGCGACGACGCGCGAGGCCGCCGTCGCCGACGACCTCGTCTTCGGCGACGCCCGCCTGCACTGGCTGAAGAACGTCATCGAGCCCGTCGCCGCCCACGAGGTCGAGCTCGTCCCCGAGGTGGCCGTCGCCCCCGAGGCGATCGCCGCGACCGCCGCGGTGGTCGCCCCGGCGTCGACCGGGCTGGCCGGCGTGGCCGCGAGCGCCCCCGCGTGGCGCCCGGAGCCGGTGCGCGTCGCGGGCCGGCCGAGCGCCGGCCGGGTCCGGCCCGCCGCCGGCGCCACCCGCCGCACGCCGGCGCGCCGCGGTCCGGCGCTGGGCGCCCGGGCGCGCGCCCGCCTCGACCAGGAGCGCGCGTGCCTGCGCGCCGCCGTCCCGTCCCTGCTCGGCCGACTCGGCTGACCCCCAAGGAGGAACGTCCCGTGAGCACGACCACCGCCACGCCGATCGAGGGCCTGCCGCCCGGGCCGTCGCTGCCGCGCGCGCTGCAGACCGCGGGCTTCATCCTCCGCGGCCCGTCGTACCTGAAGAAGCTCCAGGCGGAGCACGGCGACGTCTTCACGATGCGCATCACCGGCGAGGGCCGCTGGGTCATCCTCGCCGACCCGGCGCACATCAAGCAGGTCTTCACCGGCTCGCCGGACGTCTTCCACGCGGGCAAGGGCAACCAGGTCCTGCTGCCGCTGCTGGGCGACCACTCCGTCCTGCTGCTCGACGGGCCGGAGCACCTGCGCCAGCGCCGCCTGCTGCTGCCGCCGTTCCACGGGCAGCGGATGACCGCCTACGGCGAGCTCATGGACGAGATCACCGCGGAGGAGGTCGCGCGGTGGCCCGTCGGCGAGGACTTCGCGTCCTGGCCGCGCATGCAGCACATCACGCTCGAGGTCATCATGCGCGCCGTCTTCGGGGTCGAGCAGGGCCCGCAGCTGGACCGCGTGCGGACCGCGCTGAACCGGCTGCTGGACGAGGTCATGCGCCCCACGACGATGGCGGTCCTCTCCGCGATCGGGCCGCACCGGTTCCGCGAGCTGGCGATCGTGAAGCGCGAGCTCGCGCGGGCCGACGCCGAGATCTACCCCGTGATCCGCGAGCGTCGCGCCGCGCCCGACCTCGAGGACCGGCAGGACATCCTCTCGCTGCTCCTGCAGGCGCGCCACGAGGACGGCCGGCCGATGAGCGACGAGGAGCTGCGCGACGAGCTCATGACGCTGCTCGTCGCCGGACACGAGACGACGGCGACGACGCTCGGCTGGGCGGTCGAGCGGCTCACGCGCCACCCCGACGCGCTCGCCCGCGCGACCGCCGAGGTCCGCGAGCAGGGCGCCGACGGCCCGTTCCTCGACGGCGTGGTGAAGGAGACGCTGCGCCTGCGCCCGGTGCTCTCGGTCGTCGTGCGCCAGCTCCAGGAGGACGCCGAGGTCGCCGGCTACCGCCTGCCGGCGGGGACGCGGGTCGTGCCGTGCATCCAGCTCGCGCACCGGCGCCCCGACGTCTACCCCGACCCGGACGCGTTCCGGCCGGAGCGCTGGCTCGACCAGCAGCCCGGCACCTACAGCTGGCTGCCGTTCGGCGGCGGCGTGCGTCGCTGCCTCGGCGCGAGCTTCGCGCTCTTCGAGGCCAAGCGGGTGCTCGCCGGGATCCTCGGGCAGGTCGACCTCGCCCCGGCGGCCCGCGACGGCGAGCAGGTCCGCCGCCGCGCGATCACGCAGACGCCGCAGCACGGCGCGCGGATCACCGTCGCCGCCCGCCACGATCGGCGGCCGGTCCAGGAGCCGGTGGCGGTGCCGGCGTGAGCGCCGGCGAGGCCGCCGGCGACGCGCCGGGCACCGGGCGCCTGACCCGCAAGCAGCAGCAGGCCCATACCCGGTCCTGCCTGCTGCACTCCGCCACGCGGGTCCTGACGCGGCGCGGGATGCACCGCGCGTCGATCGACGAGATCGCCCAGGACGCCGGGTTCACGAAGGGCGCGTTCTACGCGAACTTCAAGAGCAAGGAGGAGCTCTTCCTCGCGATGCTCGACGAGCGCTTCGCCGCGCGGCTGGCCGAGCTGGACCGCGTCATGGACACGGACGCCTCGGTCGAGGACCAGGCCCAGAACGCGGGCATGGACTTCGTCCGGGCGATCCAGGGCGAGCAGGAGTGGGGCCGGTTGTTCTTCGAGTTCGCCGTCCACGCGTCGCGCGACGAGGAGTTCCGCGCCGAGTTCACGACCCGCGTGCGCGCCCTGCGCCACCGGATCGCGACCCGGCTGGAGGAGCGGCTGGAGGGCCTGGACTGGACGCCGCCGATCTCCACCGAGGAGGCCGCGCGGCTGACGTTCGCGATGGCCAACGGCGTGGCGCTGGAGAACCTCATCGATCCGGGATCGGTCTCCCCGGAGCTCAACGGCACGATGCTCACGGCGTTCTTCGTCGGCCTGCGGGCGGCGTCGACGCCGTCGCCCTGAGGGCGACCGGACCGTCGGAGGTCCGCGGCCGGCCTCCGCCTGGAACCATCGCGATGATCGGGCGCGGCGACCCGAGCATCGCCGGATCCAGGATCAGGCGACGCCGAGGCGCAGCGCCACGTCGTGCCAGGACGGCGGGCCGTCGAGGGCCGGCAGGTCGCCGGCGGTCGCGCGCCGCCGACCGTCCGGCGTCGAGCAGTAGCGGGCGTCCGGCACGAGCCCGACGCGCCCGATCAACAGGCGGTCGGCGTCCCAGCAGACGCCGATCGTCACGTCCGCGTGGGTCGTCCCGCGCGTGTGGTCGCGCAGCGCCTCGGCGAGCCGCTCGGCGCGCTCGTCGTCGAGCGTCACGCGGCCCTCGGCGCGCAGCTCGTCGAGCAGGATCGCGGCGCGCGGCCCGTGGTCGGGGTCGTAGCCGTCGTCCTCGCGCTTGGCGTCGTGCAGCAGGGCGAAGAGGAGCAGGAGCTCGCGGTCGGCGGCCGGCCCCGTCGCGTCGGCGAGCTCGGCGGCCGTGGCGGCGACGGCCCGCCAGTGGCTCGGGCCGTGGATCGACGACCGCAGGTGCGTGGCGGCCGCCTCGACGGTGGACACGAGCCGGTCGAGGTCCTCCCACGGGCGCGTCATCGGCGGCGATCTTCCCAGGTCGCGCGCGACCGGGGGCGCGTGCCGCCGCGGGAGCCGGGCGTAGTATGCAAGCGGTGCCGTCGGACCTCAGGATCGACCGGGCGGAGCGCGCACGGGGCGGCACCCGCGGCCGCGCGTACGCCACCCTGCGCGACGCGATCACCGCGGGGCGCCTCGAGCCCGGGCGCCGGCTGTCGGAGAACGAGCTGGCGGAGTGGCTCGGCGTGAGCCGCACGCCGGTGCGCGAGGCGCTGCAGCGCCTGCGCGACGACCGCCTCGTGGAGATCGTGCCGCAGCTCGGCACGTTCGTGACGAAGATCTCGATCGTCGCCGTCGCCGACGCGCAGTTCGCGCGCGAGGCGCTGGAGTGCGCGGCGATCCGGCTCGCGGCCCAGCGGATCACCGACGCCGAGGTCGCGGACCTGCGCGCGACGATCGAGCGGCAGAAGGCGGCCGAGGCGGCGCGCGATCTCGACGGCTTCTACCGGCACGACGACGCCTTCCACGCGACGCTCTGCGCGAGCTCGGGTCACGCGATCGCGTGGCGCCTCGTCCAGCGCGCGGACGGGCACCTCAACCGCGTGCGCCGCCTGAGCCTGCCGGTCCCCTCCTACGTCGGCGAGATGATCAGCGAGCACGAGGACGTCCTGGACGCCGTCGCCGCGCACGACCCGGACCGCGCCGAGGCGGTGCTGCGCCACCACCTGCGGATGGTCCTCTCCGGCCTGCAGCCGCTGCGCGCCGAGCACCCCGGGTTCTTCGAGGACGGCGAGCCGCTCGACGTGCCGGCCTTCGACGCCTGACGCGGCGGGTGCCGCCCGGCCGCGACCCGTCGTCGCCCTAGACTCGACGGCCGGGGCCGCGGCGCGACGGCCGGCCCCGGTCCGGCCCGCCGCCCGCGGGCACCGAGTCCGCCGTCGCAGGGGAGAGCCCGCATGTCCGAGCAGCCGATGCGCCTGGAGCGCGAGGGCGACGTCGCCGTCGTCACGATCGACAGCCCACCGCTGAACCTCTTCGACCAGGCGATGCTCGACGCGCTGCGCGGCGTCGTCGACGCCCTCGTGGCCGAGCCGCCGCGGGCGGTGCTCGTGCGGGCCGAGGGACGCGTCGTCTCCGGCGGGGTCGACGTCGAGGTCTTCCACGGCCGCTCCGCCGAGCAGGGCGCCGCGCTCTGGCGGGAGCTGCTGGACATCATCCACCGCTTCGAGCGCCTGTCCTGCCCGACGGTCTTCGCCGCGCACGCGCTGACGCTCACCGCCGCGTTCGAGTGGGCGCTCGGCTGCGACCTCATCGTCGCCGGCCGGGGCGCGCGGTTCGGTCTCGTCGAGACGGTCGTCGGCCTGACGCCGTCGATGGGCGGCCCGCAGCGGCTCGCCGAGCGCGCCGGGTCCGGCCGGGCCCGCGAGCTCGTGATGACGGCCGAGCTCTTCGACGCCGAGACGCTCGAGCGCTGGAACGTCGTCAACCGGGTCTGGGAGGACGACGAGGTCGATGCGAAGGCCCGCGCGCTCGCGGCGTCGCTGGCCGCCGGTCCGACGCGCGCCCACGACGCGACGAAGCAGATCGTCCGCGCGTGGTGCGACGGCGGCGTGGGCCTGGCCGACGAGATCGTCCCGGAGGTCTCGGGCGCGCTGTTCGAGACCGAGGACCTGCGGGCCGCGGTCGCGGGCTTCCTGGAGCGCGGGCCGAAGCACGGGACCGTCTACCAGGGCCGCTGAACGCCGCTCGCGGTCGGCGAGCGGATGCGCCCGGCCAGGGCGACGGGCTCGCCCGGCCGGACGGTCGCCTCCCACCCGGACGGCCGCGTCCCGCTCAGAAGCGCTTCGTGGCGTTGGCCGCGGCGCGGAAGCCGTGGCCGTCGCGGTTCACGCAGGTCAGGCCGGACGTCCGCATCGTGCAGCGGATCTTCCCGCCCTTGCCGGTGTACCAGCGGTCGCCGTAGGCGAGCTTGCGCTGCGTGCCCGGGTAGCCCGGGAAGTCGCTGCGGGCGCCGATCTTCGCGTGCCCGCGGGCGCTCAGGTGGATGATCGGATCGCCGAAGTCGGTGACCCGCGGCAGGCCGGGGACCGAGCACTCGACGGCGGGGCCGCCGTACTTCATCTGGTAGCAGGCGATCTTCCCGCTCGGCGAGACGACGTTGTGGTACCGGACGGTCTTCGCGTCGGCGGCCGGCACGGCGACCGCGAGGGCGGCGACCAGGCCGCCGGTGAGCACGGAGGATGGGCGCATGCGCCGTACGCTATCCCGCCGGCGGGCGGCGTCGGCGCGCGTGCGACCACCCCGGGACGGCCTGGTCCCGCGCGCCATCCCGGCGGCCGCCCGAGCGGATCCGGACGCCGGCGGACCGGGGGCCGGGGACCAGCGGTCGCGTGCGCGCCCCGTCACCACACCGCGGCGTGGCGCTCCATCACGCCGAAGCCCTCCGCGAGCTCGACGCCGTCCGCCAAGCGACCGTGGAAGGTCCCGAAGGGCTGCTCGTAGTCCGACCGCACGACGAGCAGGTTCTCCCGGCGACGGCGGACCGCCTCCTCGTCGAAGCGCAGGTCCAGATCCCCGGCCGAGACGGACGAGAGGTCGTCCGCGAAGCGCGCCGGCGGCAGGTGCCGGCCCTCGCCGGCCACCCAGAGGGTGCGCTCGCTCGCGTCCGGGTCGTCGTGGATGCCGTCGACGAGGTTCCACGCGACCGGGCGCCCGGCCGCGTCGTGGCCGACGCCGGCCGACCAGCGCCAGCTCGTGCGCCGCGGCGGGTAGCCCGCCGAGTCGTCGACGATCGCGAGCCCGTCGATCGCTCGCTCGTCGTCCCCGATCCGCCAGCGGCCGCGGACGGGCAGCGCGCCGCGCTTGACCGTCCACGCGTGGCCGCGGCCGTACGGGGTGACCGTCTCGACGGGGGTGCCACCCTCCTCGTCGAAGGCGAGCTCGATCGTCGTCGTGCCGTCGCGCACTCGAGCCTGCCCGGGAGCGAGGGCGACGACCCCGGGCCGCAGGACCGTCCGCTCGTGGAGCGTGCCGGCCCGTCGGTCCCAGATCGCCCAGAACGCCTGCAGCGCCGGCCCGATCCGCACGAGCCCGACGCAGAGCATCGCGTCGGCCCCGTACACGCCGACGTAGCGCCACCGCTTGCGCAGGCGCCCGGCGCGCAGCAGCGGCAGGCGGTCGGGAGGCAGCGGGACGCCGGACGGGCGCCCCGGGGCGCCGAGCGGTCCGCGGTACGGCGCGGCGAGCATCGCCCCCAGTCTCCCCGATTCGATCACGGCTCGGACCGGCGCGCGCATCGATCGTGGTGACGGCCGACGCGCAGGCCGGGGCCCGCCTCCTCAGTCCTCCTCGGCCTGGAGCGCCAGGACGCCGAGGACGACGGCGCCGGCCGCGGTCAGGCCGGCGAGGACGCCGGTCCTCGCCGGGATGCGCCCCTCCCGGATGCCGAGCACGGCGGCGCCGACGTCGGCCGCGTCGGCGACGATGCCGAGCTTCCACCACAGGTCGCGGGTCGGACCCGCCGGGGTGCCGAGCGTGCCGGCGGCGAGGACGACGTCCCGGATCCCGAAGAGGCGGGAGAGGTACGTCGCCTGCGGGTTGGCGTCGGTGTCGAGGCCGAAGGCGCGGCCCGCGAGGGTCGGGGAGGCCCAGGCGCCGGCGCCGACGGCGACGCGGAGTCCGGAGAGGAGCAGGGACGGAGTCATGGCCGCGACGCTACTGGCGGCCGGGGATCCCGCCGACCGGTGGTCCGGGCCGTGCACGCGCGCGGCCTCCGCCGAGACGGCGAGCGCCCCGCCGGTCCGACGGGGCGCGCGACGGCCGACCGCGCCCCCCGGAGCGGCCGGCCGGAGCGGATCGGGAAGCTGCCCGATCCGCTCCCGTGGTGGGAGCAGGTGGGTCAGGCCGCGACGGCCAAGGCCTCGTCCGGGGCGTCGGCGGTGCGGCCGCGGGTGGCCGGCAGCAGCACGACGCTGCCCGCGACGACCTGGCGGATGGCGTCGGCGATGACCGCGGGCTCGCTGTCGCGGGCGACGAGCCCGTTGGCGCCGGCCTCGAGGACGTCGATGACGCGGCGGCCCGCGTCGCCGCCGGCGACGACGATCGCGCGGGCGTCGGGCAGGCTCGAGCGGAGGCTGCGCACGACGCGCAGGCCGTCGATGCCGGGCAGGTCGAGGCCGGTGATGACGAGGTCCGCACGACGGGCGTGGGCGTGGAGCAGCCCGATCTCGCCGACGTCCGACTGGCCGACGACGGCGCAGCCGGCGGCGCGCGCGGCGGCCACGAGGAGCCCGCGGACGTGGTCGTCGCTCTCGATGACGAAGGCGGTGGGGCGTGCGTCGTGGGCGGTCACGTGGTCCATGGCCCGGCCATCGTGGGCGACCGGACGGCCGTCCGTGGGACAGATACGTGTCCCACGGCCGTCTGACTGGACGAACGGTCGATGCGCAGGCGTGCCGAAGGCCGCCGCGGGCGGCAGCGGGGACGTCGCCGGCAGCGGCGCCGCGGCGCGGGCTAGGGTTCCCGCCGTGACCGTCCGTCCGGAAGGGACTCCGCGCGCGCTGGTCGTCGACGACGACGAGCTCCTGCGCCGCGCGGTCGCCGACGCGCTGCGGCGCGGCGGGATCCAGGTCGTGGGCACGGCCTCCGACGGGCGCGAGGGCATCGAGCTCGCCGTGCACTACCGCCCGGACGTCCTCGTCGTGGACCTCATGATGCCCGGCATCGACGGGGTCGGCGTGACCGAGGCGGTCGCGGCGCGGGCGCCGGAGGTCCGGATCCTGCTGCTCACCGGGGCGGCGCCGAACGACGCGGTGAAGCGCGCGCTGTGGCTCGGCGCCAGCGGGTTCCTGAACAAGACGTCGCTCCCCCGGTTGGCGGAGGTCGTCCACCAGCTGGCCCAGGGGATGTCGATCGTCGAGCCGACGATGATCGAGCAGCTGCTGGCGGAGTTCCGCCGGATGCCGGATGACGGCTCGGGCGTCCGGCCGGTCGACTCGGCGCTCACCTCGCGCGAGTGGCAGGTGCTCGACGCGCTCGTGGCGGGGCGCGACACGACCGCGATCGCGGACGGCCTCGACATCTCGGTCGGGACCGTCCGCAACCACCTCAAGCGGGCCTATCGCAAGCTCGGCGTGCATTCCCGCGAGGAGGCCATCGCGGAGGTGCGACGGATGCGGGGCTTCGAGCGGACCCCCTGAGCCGCGACGGTCGCGGCGACGGGACGGGGGCGTGGCCCCGGGGGCGCGCCGGGCGGTGGGGGTGCGATGCGGGGAGCACGGCGATCACCGGAACCGGATCGCTCGCCGGGCGCTGCCGCTGCCGACCACGACGGTCCCGCCGCGCGCGACGGGCAGGCGGAGGCGGCGCGTCCCTGCCGTCGCCGGCACGCGCAGGCGGCGACGCAGCGGCCCCTGGCGGATGACGACGGGCAGCCGCGCGCCTCCCCGCCGGACGTTGCGCAACTGCAAGGTCAGCTGGCGGCCTCGGCGGGTCGCGCGCACGGAGAGGCGCGACGGACGGCCGGTGGTCGCGGCGTCCGTGGCGGGCGTGTCCGCCTCCGCGTCGGCGTCGGGCGTGGAGGCCACCGTCGGGACGGCCGTCACGGGTCGCGCCAGGGCGTCGGCGGCGACGATCTCGTCCGCCGGCGCCGGGGCGTCGGCGGGCGCCGGCACCGCGGGGGCGCGCGGGCAGGACGGCGCGGCGACGGCCTTCGGCGCCGCGGCGACCAGCGGACGGCCGAGCTCCTGGACCCAGGTCGGGGCCGGATACCCGCCCAGCGGGGCGTTCGAGACCCCGAGGCCGACGTCGGTCACCTCCGGCCAGAGGAGGTTGCGGCAGTGCCCGGCGCTCGCGAGCCAGTCCCGGATCGCCCACCGCGGCGTCTGCTGGGCGACGGCCAGGTTCTCGGCCAGCGCGCCCCAGGCGTAGCCGGCGGCGAGCGCGCGGGCGGCGGGCTCGACGCCGAACGGCGCCGGCAGCGGCGCGTCGTGCGCGAAGAACCCGCGGTTCGTCATGTCGGCGGCGTGGCGCTGGGCGGCGAGGGCCAGGCGCGCGTCGGTGCGCAGCGCCGGCAGGCCCACCGCGGTGCGCTCGTGGTTCGTCAGGCAGAGGAGCGCGCGCAGCGCCGCGTCGGCGCCGATCTGCGTCACGGTCTGGTCGGCTCCCGGGCAGGCCGTCGCGGCCCCGGCGGTCGCGGGCGGGCCGAGCAGGAGCGCCGCGAGCACGGGGGCGAGCAGGACCGCCGCCCAGGGACGAGCGCGTCGACGGCCGTGGGTCGGCCGGCCGTCGCGGCGGGCGACGCCGGCGGGTCGCTCGCGGGTGGGGTCGTTGGTGGGCAGGGGGGTGCGGGGGGAGCTGCGCCGCACCGGGGGGCGGGGGGAGCGCATGCCCCGGAGAGCGGCCGGATCGCGCGCGAGGCGCCGCGTCCAGGCGCAGGTTCCAACGTCCGTTGAGCGACGGATCGGCCTTCCGTCGACCGAGGACCGTCATCGACGCCCGGGAGTGTCCGACGGCACGCGGGACCCCGCGGCCGACGAGGGGCGGACCACCGATGCGCAGCGACCGGGCGGCGCGTCGGCCGGGCGCTCAGCGGCGGTCGAGCGCGGCGAGGCGGTCGGCGGCGTCGGTCTCGTCGCCGCCGTCCTCCTCGAGCTCGATCGCGCGACGGTAGGCGCCGCGCGCCTCGCTGAGCTCGCCGATCGCCTCGGCGGCCCGTCCGTACCAGCACCAGTTCCAGGCGCCCATCGGGGCGATCTCGGTGTAGTGGCGCAGGTGGCGGTAGGCCTCGGCGTGCCGGCCGAGCTCGAAGAGGGTGTAGCCGAGCGCGAAGTGCGCCATCGAGTCGCCGCACTCCAGGCAGTGGCGCCAGCGCTCGACGGCTTCCTCGCCCTCGACCTCGGTCGCCATGCCGAAGATCGAGCGGTTCAGCGAGTCGTGCCCGTCGAAGTGCTTGCGGGCGGCGAGGACGATCTCGCCCGCGGTCGCGTCGATCAGGCCGAGCACCGGCACGTCGAACCGCGGCGCGCCCCAGATCGGGGAGACCTCGTCGGCGTCCTCGTCGAACGACGGGAAGTCGTTGATGACGAAGCCGACCATCCGCCCGTCCGGCTCCTCGCGCAGGAACGCGAACTGCTCGGACAGCGGCTCCCAGCAGTCGTCCGGCTGGTCCTCGGTCACGCGACCGAACTCGACGGCGCGGAGCCAGTCGAAGTCGACGTCGTGGCTGAGGTACAAGCGGGGGCGCGGCGGGGTCACTCCCCCAAGGTTCCCGCATCGGGAGGTCGCCGCGTTGCACGCGGGCGCCGCGGTGCCCGAGCCGGCGGATCGGCGCGTCGGCGACGGGCGCCGACGCGCCGCCGAAGGCACGAACCGCCCGGGCGGCACGGACCACGCACCGGGCCCCGGGGGCCGCTGGCGTAGGCTCGACGCATGATCAGCGAGCAGGTGAAGCAGGACCTGACGGCCGCGATGAAGGCCGGCGAGAAGGAGCGCGTGACCGCGCTGCGCCTGCTGCTCTCCGAGCTCCAGAAGGACGCGAAGGAGGGCAAGGGCGACGAGGTCGCGGTGCTGCGCCGCGAGCGCAAGCGGCGCCTGGAGTCGGCGCAGACCTACGCGGACGCCGGCCGCCCGGAGCTCGAGGCGCCGGAGCGCGCCGAGGCGGAGCTCATCGCCGGCTACCTCCCGGCGGAGCTCGACGACGACGCGCTGCGGGGGCACGTCACCGCGGCGATCGCCGAGACGGGCGCCTCCTCGCCGAAGGACATGGGCGCGGTGATGAAGGTCGTCATGGCCGCCGTCGGCGATCAGGCCGACGGCAAGCGCGTCTCCGCGCTCGTGCGCGAGGCGCTCGCCGGCTGACCGGGCCCCCGCCGGACCGTCGCGGAGCACGACCGGCCGCGTTCCGGCTCGTCGCGTCGGCCACCGCGACGGTGGCGAGGACGACCACGTGCCGGAGCACGCGATCGCGACGGCGACCGGGACCGGGCCGGACGTCCCGGGTCGGACGCCCGGCCCCCGGCGTGGCTCAGGAGGCGAGCGTCGCCTCGAGCGTGATCTCGCCGACGCCGGCCAGCGCCTTGGAGACCGGGCAGCCGGCCTTCGCAGCGGCGGCGATCTCCTGGAACTGCGCGTCCTCGATGCCCGGGACCTTGCCGGTCGTCGTGAGCGCGATCTTCGTGATCGTGGGGCCGTCGTCGAGCAGCCGCAGCGTCACGACGGCGTCGGTGACGACGGAGTCCGGCACGTGCCCGGCCTCGGAGAGCGCGTTGGAGAACGCCATCGAGAAGCACGCGGCGTGCGCGGCGCCGATGAGCTGCTCGGGATTCGCTCCCGGACCCTCCTCGAACCGCGACTTGAACGAGAACGCGCCGTCGATCGAGTCGCCGGCCGTGAACGTCCCGGATCCGGACTTCAGGTCGCCGTTCCACTCGGCGTGTCCCTTCGCGGGCATGGCCTTCCTCCTTGTCGTGTGAGAGCACCGGGGCGGGGTCGCGCCCGTCGCCGCGACACTAGTCGGTCGTCGGAGCCGTCCCGACGGCATCGCCGATCCGGTCCGCACCCGTCCGCCGGGACGCGACGTCCCGGCGGGGTCCCGGCGCTGCCGGCCCCCACGCCCCCGGGGACGACGCGGCGGTCCTGGCGCGTCGCCGCGCGGGCCGTGAACCGTCCGTGAGAGGTCGGTGTCCAGCCGGGACGCCGTGGGTACGGTCGGAGCATGCGTCCTCCCGCCTTCCCGCGTCTCGCGGTCGCGTGCGTCGCGGCCGGCCTCCTCGTTCCGGCCGGCGCCGGCGCCGCCGACGCGCCCGTTCTCGGCTCGGCGGCGTTCGCCCCGAACGGCGGGGAGGGCTGGGGGACCGTCAAGCCGCGCGAGATCTTCAACGGCGGTGCCCCGTCGGGCTCCGTCCGGCAGATCCGGTGGACCGGCTGGGGCGGGAGCCTCGCGCGGGGCACCGGCAAGATGCCGATCTACCGGCCGGCCGGCGGCTACTACCGCACGCTCGGCCGGGTGCAGCTCAAGGCCTACCGCCTCGGGCGCTGCCCCGGGTCGACCCGGCTGGCGTACCGGAGCCTGAAGTTCCGGGCGGTGCAGAAGCCGGGCGGCCGCTACGGCCGCTGGTACCGGTGGAGCGGCGCGAGCTCGCTCTGCTCCTCGCCGTTCAGCGGCTGAGTCACGCGCGGCGGTCAGCCGTCCCGGGGCTCGTCGCCGAAGGACGGCGGCTCGCGTCGGGCCTGCTCGAGCCGGCGACGGTCCCGCTTCGTCGGCCGGCGGCCGAGGTCGTGCCCGATCGGGGCCGAGAGCCGCCGCTGCTCGGCGAGCCGCTCGCGCTCGGCGCGGCTCGCCTCGTGCTCGACGTAGAGGGTCCGGGCCTCGGACGCGGGTCCACGACGCTGCGCCGTCGCGCGGACCTCGACGTGGAAGCGCTGCTGCCCGACGACGATCGACAGCTGGTCGCCCGGCGCCACGAGCCGCGACGGCTTCACCGGCTGCCCGTCGCGTCGCACGTGCCCGGCGTTGATCGCGTCGACCGCGAGCGGCCGGGTCTTGAAGAACCGCGCGGCCCAGAGCCAGCGATCGATGCGCACCGGATCGGACGGGGAGGCCACGAGTCGATCCTGCCACGTCCGCGCCGGCGATCGCGTGGCTCGCCGGGGTCCGCCCGCCGCACCGTCCTGGGTGACTCGAGTCGTTCGGGACCGGGTTTCGCGTCCTGGGTGACTCGAGTCGTTCGGGACCGGGTTTCGGGTCCTGGGTGACTCGAGTCGTTCGGGACCGGGATTCGGGTCCTGGGTGACTCGCGTCGTCGGGACGGGGGGCGTCAGCCGTCGGCCGTGAGTCGCTCGCGCAGCGCCGACGCGCGGGCCGCGGGGCGGGCGACGGCGGCGCGCACGGCGTCCTCGGGACCGACGACGAGCACCCGCTCGGACGCGCGCGTGACCGCGGTGTAGAGCAGCTCGCGGGTGAGGATCGGCGAGCTCGCCGGCGGGACGACGACCGCGACCGTCGCGAACTGGGAGCCCTGGCTCTTGTGGATCGTCATCGCGTGGACCGTCTCGACGGCGCCGAGGCGTCCCGGGCCGAGCGTCACGACGCCCCCGCCGCGCTCGAACGCCGCGGCCACCCCGCCGTCGGCCCCGGCGACGACGATGCCGGTGTCGCCGTTGTAGAGCCGCAGCGCCTCGTCGTTCTCCGTCACGAGCAGGGGGCGCCCGACGTACCACTCGCCGGTCGGATCGAACGACGCGAGGCCCTCGCGGAGCCACCGCTCGACGCGACCGCGCCAGGCGCGCTGGCCGTGCGGTCCGCGACGGTGGGCGCAGAGCAGGCGGAAGCCGCCGAGGGCCCGCAGCGCGCCGGCGCCGTCGCCCGCGCGGGCCCGGCCGAGCACCGCCCCGCCGGCGGCGACCGCGGCGTCCCGGACCTCGGCGAGCGCCGCGGGCGCGGCGACCTCGACGTCGACCGGCAGCCAGCGGACCTCGTCGCCGTCCTCGCGCAGGGCGGCGATCGTCGCGTCGCCGTCCCCGCGACGGATCGCGTCGGCGAGCCGCCCGATCCGGCCGCCGTAGCGGTGCACGCGCTGCAGCTCGACGGTGCCGGTCAGCCCGCTGGCGACGACGTCGCCGAGCACCGCGCCGGCCTCGACGGACGTGAGCTGGCCGGGGTCGCCCACGAGCACGAGTCGCGCGTCCGGGCGGACCGCCTCGGCCAGGCG
Organism: Patulibacter brassicae; assembly: GCF_033949425.1. Taxonomy (NCBI): domain Bacteria; kingdom Bacillati; phylum Actinomycetota; class Thermoleophilia; order Solirubrobacterales; family Patulibacteraceae; genus Patulibacter; species Patulibacter brassicae. Next base: position 251,718 of record NZ_JAXAVX010000004.1, read on the forward strand.
CGCCATGAGCGACAGCGACACCATCGAGCTCTCGTCGACGATCACGACGTCGTGCGGCAGCCGGTTGGCCCGGTGGTGGCGGAAGCGGCTCTGCGACCCGGGCCGCCAGCCGAGCAGCCGATGGACCGTCGAGGCGGAGAGCTCGGCGATCCGGGTCCGCACCGCCGGGTCGACGTCGAGGTGCGCCGCGGCCTCGCGCAGCGCCTCCTGCAGGCGCGCGGCGGCCTTGCCGGTCGGGGCCGCGAGCGCGATCAGCGGCGGCTGGTCGCCGCGGGCCTCGGCCTGCTCGAGCAGCAGGGCCACGAGCCGCCCGACGGTCGTCGTCTTGCCCGTGCCCGGACCGCCGGCGACGACGGCGAGGCGCCGGCGCACGGCGGTCGCCGCCGCCCGCGCCTGCAGGTCGTCGCGCTCGATCGCGGTCGCGGCCGGCGGCTCGGCGCCGGGCGCGACGTCGTCCGGGGGCGTCGCGCCCCCGGTCGGGTCTCGGGTCTCCCGGGCGCTGCCTGCGGCCCGCGTCGCCGGAGCGAAGAGCCGGGCGACGCCGTCGGCGAGCACGGCCGGGTCCACGCCAGCGGCGTCGACGTCGAGCGCGCGCAGGTCCTCGGCGACCTGACGCTCCTCGGCCCAGTAGCGGTCGAGGTAGAGCCGGTCGCCGACGAGCCGCAGCGGCCGGCGCTCCGGCGCGTCCTCGCCGCGGGCGCAGAGCGGGCTGTCGGCGACCTCGGGCAGCCACGCGTCCGGATCGGGCCACGGGAGCGTCGAGAGGTCGACGGTCTGCTCGCTCTCGACGATCGTCGTCCCCGCGACGGTCCGCAGGTCGCTGAAGACGTGCCCGACGCGCGGCGCACGGACCGCGAGCGCGCAGGCCAGCAGGACGGTCTCGCGCGTCTCGTCGACGAGCGCGCCGAGCCGTCGCGCGACGTGGACGTCGGCGGCGATGAGCACTCCGGCGGCGTTGAACGTGCCGAGGAGCCCGGTCGCGCGGCGGGCGCGGCGCGGGTCGTCGCGCGCGAGCACCTCGGCCAGTCCGCCGGCCGGGACGACGGGAGCACCCGCCGTCGCGTCGCGGGCCGCCGTCGGGGCAGCGGGGTCCAGGTCGCTCATGTGGTCGCGCGGGCGAGGACGGCGGGGTTCACCGGGTCGCCTGCGGTGTCGGGGGCCGGACGGGAGGTGATGCTCATGCCGCCGCCTCGTCGAGCAGGTCGCTGAGGGCCGGCACGAGGCCCGCCGGCGGGCGCCAGGACCAGACGCCGCACGGCACGCCGTCGACCCGCGGCGTGTCGGGCCCCGACATCCCGCGGACGAAGAGGTAGAGCACGCCCGCGAGGTCGCGGTCGGGGTCGTATCCCGGGTCGCGCCAGCGCAGGAAGCGGTGCAGCGCGGCGCTGTAGAGCAGGCCCTGCAGCGCGTAGTGCGTCCGGTGCATCTCGGCGCGCAGCACGGCGGGGCGGTGGTCCCACGCCGTCGGCGGCCGGTCCGGCTCGCCGAGGCGGTTCGTCTTGTAGTCGACGATCGCGTACCGCGGCCGTCCGGCGCCGGCATGGTCCTCCACGGGCCCCGAGAGGTCGGTCGCGAGGCGGAGCGCGAGGTCGATCGAGCCGGTCAGGTGGCCGCGCAGGGTCGTCGCCAGCAGCGGGTCGTCGAGCCGGTCGGCGTAGCCCTCGAGCGGGTCGCCCGGCGGGACGTGCTCGCGCAGGAGCGCCGCGATGGCCGCGGGGCGCAGGGCGCCCGTCGGATCCTCGCCGCCGACGAGCGGCAGCTCGAAGGTCAGCTCGTCGAGCCGGTCGCCGCGCCGCAGGGTCGACAGCGAGCGGTCGTCCACCAGCGGGCCGAGCGGCGTCCGCAGGACGCCGGCGAGCGAGGCGACGAGCGCGTCCGGGTCGCCGACGTCGACACGGCGCCGGTCGATCGCGCGACCGACGTGCTCGGCGAGCTCGGCCTCGAGGTCCGGCGCCGCGAAGTCGGCGGCCTCGAGCACGTCGTGGACGAGCGTGCCGACGTGGCGCCCGCCGGGCAGGTCGGCCATCGGCGAGACGACCTCCCGTGGGTCCACGGTCGGTGCCGCACCGTCGGGCTGCGGGCCGTCGTGGCCGGGCTGGTCCGTGCCGGACGAGGCGGCGTCGCCGACGGGCGGCACGGCACCATCGGAGGGCGGTCCGTCGTCGACGAGCAGCTCGGCGGCGTCCTCGGCCGGCACGACGCCCTCGTCGTCCATGAGCCCGAGCTCCGGCTCGCTGCCGACCTGCGGCGCGTCGTGGGCGGCGGCCACGATCGAGCTGTAGGAGCTGCGGCCCCACGCGTCGTCGAGGGTTCGGTCGAAGCGGGCCGCCTCGAGCGCGTCGTGGTGCTCCGCGCCGGCCTGCCAGCGGCGCGGCAGGTCGGGCGCCCGGACGGGGACGACCTCGATCAGCGGCGGCGCGCCGTCCTCGCCGCGCGGCGCGAGGGCGGCGAACCGGCTGCGGGCGTCGCTGTCGGTCGGGGTGCGCCGGCCGGTCGTCGGCACGTCGCCGTCGGGCGCCTGGTCGAACGCCAGCCGCGAGAGCGGCGCGTCGCGCGCCGGGAACGCCCCGCACCACCAGGTCACGGCGCGGTGCCGCGCGCGTGTGAGGGCGACGTAGGCCAGGCGCAGCTCCTCGCCGCGGAGCTCGATCGCCTCGCGCCGCCCGGGCGGCGTCTGATCGGCGCCGCTCTGCATCGAGACGTCGAGCGTGTAGCGCCAGCCCTGGTCGGGATCGTGGAAGAGGATCGGGTGGGGACGCTCGTCGACGCGGCCCGACTCCCAGAGCGTCGGGCAGTAGACGACGGGGAACTCGAGGCCCTTGCTGCGGTGGATCGTCAGGACCTGGACGGCGGCGGCGTCGGACTCCAGCCGCCGCGTGCGCTCCTCGTCGCCCTCGCGACCGGCCTCGGCGATCCGCCGGCGCAGCCAGACGACGAGGGCCGCGATCCCCAGGTGGTCGTCGGTCGCCGCGGCGTGGAGCTGCTGGCCGATGTGGCGCAGGTCGGTGAGCGTCCGCTCGCCGTCGTCCTGGCCGAGGACGCGCCCGGGCAGCCGCTCGCCGACGGTCAGCTGCTGCAGGAGCGCGGCGACCCCGGCGTCGCGCAGCGTCGCCGCCCAGCGGTGCAGCCGCTCGTGGACGCGCTCCCACTCGGCGTCGGTCGCGAGCGCGACCTGCTGCAGCGACCAGCCGAGGAACGGGGTCAGCGCGACCGCGCGGGCGCGGGTCGGGGCGTTCGGGCGCTCCAGCGCCTCGAGGAGCGTGAGCCAGTCGCGGCCGGCGGGCGTCGCGAAGACCGAGCCGGCGCCCGCGATGACCGCGGGCACGTCGACCGCCTGGAGCGCCGCGCGGATCCGCTCGGCGTCGAGGTTCGTCCGCACGAGGACCGCGACGTCGCCCGGCCGGACCGGCCGCTCGGCGCCGTCCTGCTCCTCGAGCGTCGCGCCGGACTCCAGCAGCGCGACGACGTCGGCGGCGAGGTCCTTCGCGACGGCTTCGCGCGACGCCGGCGCCCCGGCGAAGCCCGTCCGGGTCCGCTCGACCGTCTCGCGGTCCAGCACGCGCACCTGCAGCGGCGAGCTGCCGGCGCCCCGCAGCCGGGCGCGGTCGTGGTGCGGCGCCGGGTCGACCGGCCGGAAGACGATCTCCTCGTGCCCGAGCCGCGCGGCGCGGAACAGCCGCTCGAGCGCGCGCAGGAGCGGCCCGTCGCTGCGGTGGTTCGTGCGCAGCGTGCGGCGCTCGGCGATCCGGGCCGCGTCGAGGTACGCGTAGACGTCGGCCCCGCGGAAGGCGTAGATCGCCTGCTTCGGATCGCCGATCAGCACGAGCGCCCGCGCGATCTGCGAGCCGTGCGACGACTCGCGGGCGGCCTCGACCTCGACGGACGTGCGCGAGGGATCCCGTGCGGCGGCCGGCGATCCGGCGACGTCCGACGGCCCGTCCTCGTCGGCGAACGCGCGCCGCATGATCTCCCACTGGATCGGGTCGGTGTCCTGGAACTCGTCGACGAGCACGACGCGATGGCGCGCGCGCAGACGGCCCGCGACGTCCTCGCCGCCAGGACCGCGCAGCGCGTCGCGCAGGCGCGTGAGCAGGTCGTCGTAGGTGAGGATCGACGCCTCGCGCTTGCGCCGGTCGAGCTCGTCGCGCGCCGCCTGGGCCAGGCGGGCGCGCATCGCCGCCCGCGGGTCGGGGGAGTCCGGCCCGGGGACGATGACCGCGGCGGGGTGCTCGACGGCGGCGCGCACGATCCGGCGCGCCTCATCGCGGTCCAGCGGCGGCCAGCTCCCGGACGGGTCGGCGGCGCGGCGGACGTGAAAGCGGCGCAGGTAGAGGTCGCCGACGACCTGCTCGACGAGATCGCTCGGGTCCTCGACGAGCGTGAACCCGCGCTCGACGTCGCCGAGGAAGCCGAGGCTGTCGAGCGCCTCCTGGCAGAAGCTGTGGATCGTCGTGAGCGTCGCCGCGTCGAAGTCGGCCACCGCCCGGGCGAGCCGTCGGCGACGGTCCTCGACCGTCGCGCGTGGCGCGTCGACGAGCACCCGCTCGACGTCGTCGAGGACGAGGCCGGCGGGAGCGTCGTCGTCGTCGGGTATCGCGTCGTCGGTGCGCCGGCGCGCCAGGTCGGCGACCGGTGCGTCGGCGCGGTCGTCTGCGCCCGCGGTGGACGCGAGCCACGCGGCGAGCACCCGCTCGCTGCGCACGAGCCGGTCGCGCACGCGATCGCGCAGCTCGCTCGTCGCCATCCGGGTGAACGTCACGACGAGCAGCTGCTCCAGCGGCAGCCCCTCGGCGACGTACCGCGCGGCGAGGCCGGCGATCGTGAACGTCTTGCCGGTGCCCGCGCTCGCCTCGAGCACCGCGACGCCGCGCGGCAGCGGCTGGTCGATGCCGAAGACCGCGGCGCCGAGCTCCTCCTGGCGCGACGGCGCCGCGGACGGCTTCGGGCGCGCGGAACGCGGTGGTGTCGGGGGCGGTGCCGAAGCGGACGCGGCGTCGGGCGCCGCGTCGAACGAGAGGACCGCCTCGCCCATGTCGCCCGGGTCCAACGGGGGCGGTCCGTCGGAGAACGGAGCATCGGTCGCCGGCGGGGCCGCGACGACGTCGGTCACCCCTGCGGGCGTTGCGGGGGGGTGGCCGGCGGCGTCGTCCGCCGATGCTCGGGGGTCGGGGGCGCCGGAGGCCTCGATCGTCTCCCGTACCGGCACCTGCCCGCCTCCGGGGGCGTCGCGAGCCTCCTCGGCCGTCTCGGCCGCGGCGGGGCCGGGGGCGGACGGCGCCGGGTCGTCGGACGACGGCGGGGCCTCGCCGAGCGTCGGCTGCTCCGGGACGTCGGCGGCCGGCCGGGCCGGCGTCCTCCGGGCGGCCTTCGTGGGCGCGGCCGGCGGCTCGGGCTCGCCGAGCGCGTCGAAGAGCGAGGGCTGCTCGGGCTCGCTCACGCGTCCTCCAGCTCCTCGACGGCGAGCAGGCCGCTCCAGGTGCGCAGCGCCCAGCGACCGAGGCGGGACGGGTGGCGCTCGTCCCAGCCGTCGCCGGACTCGTCGGCGCGTGCGGGCGCGGCCGCGACGGTCCCGAACGGCACCGCGCCGCGCAGCAGCCGCTGGTGCTCGCGATCGGCGTCCTCGCGCTCGATCCGGCCGAACCGGCCCCAGCCGCTCTCCCAGACCGGCTTCGCCTCGACGGCCGGGTCCAGCCCCTCGACGGCCGCCGCGGCGTACGCGGCCGAGGTCTGGCAGTAGAGCGGCGGCGGCTCGCGCAGGCCGCGGTCGCGCAGGTCCACGAGGACCGCGAGCGCCGTGAGCGCCGCCGCCCGCCGCTCCTCGGGGTCGACGCCGAGCACCGGGATCCGGGCGATCGTCGCGGTGGCGCGTCGCGGGGCGCCACGGCGGCTGCGGCCGAGCGTGATCGCGCGCAGCTCGCGGTCGGGGTGCGACGCGGTGAGCGCGAGCAGCCGCACCCAGGCGGCGAGCCGGTGCTTCGGCGCCACCCGCGAGTAGGAGACGGCCTGCAGGACGTCGCCGTCGAGCCCGGCGACCGTGCCGCCGATCCGCCGCCCGCCGGGCAGCTCCACGCGCACGTCGAGCGAGCTGCGTGGACCGGGCGGGCCGAGCAGCTCGTTCGCCCAGCCCGACAGCGTCTGGGCCTCCTTCTGGATCCGCGTCAGCGCGTGCTCGCCGAGCTCGGCCGGGGGGAGGGCGCCGCGGGCGCGCTCGGCCTCGAGCGCCAGGTGGCCCGGCGTCCCGGAGCGCACCGCCTGCAGCAGCCGCTCGCCGACCGCCCAGCCGCCGAGCCCGTCGAGCTCGGTCGGCAGCTCGTCGCTCTCCTCCTCGTCCTCGCGCGGGAGGACGACGCCGAGCCGCTGGCGCAGGAACGCGCGCGATGGGTGCTCGAAGAAGCGGACGAGGTCGTCGAGCGCGATCACCGGCTCCGGCACCGCGGGCAGCGGCTCGTCGAGCCCACGGTCGTCGCCGGACCCGCCGATCCCGACGAGGCGGTGCCGCCCGGCGCGCAGCCCGGCGAGGCTCTGGGCGCCCTCGAGCGCGATCCGGTCGAAGCCCAGCGGCGGTCGCCCGTCGGCCCCGCGCTGGAAGTTCCGCGGGTCGAACGACTGGAGCGGGTGGTCGACGACGAGCTGCTCGCGGGCGCGCGCGAGGAGCCGCGGCGCGGCCGGGGCCGGACCGCCGGCGTCGTCGTCGGCGGCGGCGGGCCGGACGGTCGCGTCGATCGCGTCGAGCAGCTCGCCGACGGGGACCGCGGGCGGCCGGACGACGTTCGTGCGCTCGTCGCGACCGGTGTACGTGACGATGAGCGCGTCGTCGGCGGCCATCAGCGCGTCGAGCAGCATCTGGCGGTCCTCGGAGCGCCCGTCGTGGTCGCCGACGTGCGGGGTCGCGCGGACGAGGTCGTCGCCGTCGCGCGGCGCCTCGCGCGGGAACGCGGCGTCGTCCAGGCCGAGCAGGCAGATGACGCGGTGCGGGACCGACCGCATCGGCTGCAGCGTGCAGAAGGTGAGGTGCCCGGTCCGGAAGCTCGCCCGGGTCGGGCGCCCCTGGAGGTGCTCGGCGATGAGGGCCCGGACCTCGGCGAGCGTCAGGAGCGCGTCGTGGCCGCCCGGGGACGCGTCGCTCGTGACGGTCCGTGCCGCCGGGGCGGACGAGCCGTCCATCGCGTGTCGGGCGGAGCTCGCCGGCCCGACCGCGTCCGACACGCCGGCGCTGTCGCCGGGGTGCGGGTCGCTCGCCGCCTCCTGGACCCGGTCGTCGAGCAGCAGGTCGAGCTCGGCGCGCTGCCAGGCGTCGTCGTCGCTCGTGGCGCAGAGCGCGTCGGCGGCGTCGGCGATCGTGCGGGTCCAGCCGGCGATCGTCTGCGGACGGGCGAGGTCCTCGACGATCGCCTCGAGCCGGTCCAGCAGCTCGGCGAGCCGGCCGGCGAGGTCGATGTCGGTCGAGCCGACGTCGTCGACGGGCAGCGCCCCACCGGGACCGCCGACGAGCGTGCGGGCGTCCTCCGTCAGCGCCACGCCCGTGAGCAGCCGGTCGAGGCCGCGCCGCCAGGTGGCGACGTCGATCGACCCGAGCCCGAACCGCGCGCGGTGCGGCCGGTCGAGGCCCCAGCGGACCTCGGACTCGCGGATCCAGCCCTCGATCCGCGAGAGCGCGTCGTCGTCGAACCCGAACCGCCGCCGGACCGGGCCGCGGTCGGCGAGGTCGAGCACCTGCGACGCGGTGAGCCGCTCGTCGCCGAGCTCGAGCAGCCGCTCGATCGTCCCGAGCAGCGGGTTCGTCTGCCGGACGGCGCGGTCGGCGAGCCGCACCCGCAGCCGCGGCAGCCCGTCCGCCTCGGCGCCGTCGTCCGCGAACCCGGTCGCCGGCCCCGCGTCGAAGGTCGCCTTCACGAGCGGCGCGAACGCCTCGATGTCGGGGCAGAGCACGACGATGTCGCGCGGCTCGAGCGTCGGATCGGCGGCGAGCCGGTGCAGCAGCGCGTCGCGCAGCACCTCGACCTGCCGCGCGCGGCCGTGGCAGGCGTGGACCTCGATCGACCGGTCGCCGGGGTCGAGGACCGGTCGGGCGTCCGGTGCCCGCCCGATCGGGACGCCGGGCGGCGCTTCGTCGGCGTGGATCGCGGCCTGGAGGCGGCGCAGGACCGTGGGGGGCTGCGCGTGCGGGGCGCCGCCCGGCGCGGTCGGGACGTCCGCGGGCGAGGAGCCCGCGTCGGTGCGAGACGCGCCCTGCGGCGCGCTGCCGTGCAGGGCGTCCCCGTCGGCCGGCGTCGCGACGAGCTGGAGCTCGCGCACGTCGCGGCCCCACGAGGCGAGCAGCGGGTGCGCGGGGAGCGGCGCGGTCGGGTCGTCCCGGCGCAGGAGCCCCGTGTCGCCGATGGGAGCCGTCGCGGTGCCGGCGTCGAGCGCGGATGCCGGGTCCGTGACGACGCCCGTCTCGGCGAGCCTCCCCGCGACGGCGTCCCAGAGCGCGGGCGAGGGGTGCAGCAGGAGCAGGTGGACGTCGCGGTGCACGGCGAGCGCGCGCAGGACGGCGACCTGCGCGGCGGGCAGGCGCGTCAGGCCGAAGAGCGACAGGCGGGGCGGCAGGTCGACGAGCGTCGGGTCGTCGCGCAGCGCGGCGAGGACCTCCGGCAGCCGCTCGGCGGGGCTCGGCACGCCGAGCCGCTCGCGCAGCGCGCGCCAGAGGGGGGCCTGCCACGCGACGGCATCGGGCAGGGGCTCGCCCTCGGCGTCGACGTCGTTCCCGGCCGCCCAGGCGCGGAGCATCGCCGGCCGGTGCAGCGCGTAGCGGTCGAAGAGCCGCGCGAGGTGCTGGACCGCGAGCAGCCGGCGGTGCGGCGGAGCGGCGCCCGCCGCGGCGGGCGTTCCCGCGCGCGCGGGCGCGGAGGTCTCGCCGGTCGCGCGCAGGTGCCGGGCGAGGATCGCCAGCCACGGGGCGTCGAGGTGCGCGTCGACGACCTCCAGCAGCGGCCAGCGCAGCCGGTCGGCGCTCCACGGGTCGCCCCGGCGCGCCCGGCCGCCGGTCGCGACCAGGGCGGCGTCGACGAGCTGGCGCGGCGTCGGGAACTCGACCGCGGCGAGGATCCCGTCGGCCCGCCCCGGCCGCGCCCCGAGCCGGGCGGCGAGCGTCTGCGTCAGCCACCGCTCGACCCCGCGCGTCGGCACCCCGACGACGTCCCGCGCGAACGGATCCGCCTGCGGCACCGCGAGCACGCCGGCCAGCGCCTCGGCCAGCGCGGCGGCGTGATGGGAGCGGTGCAGCAGCAGCACGGGTCAGCGGTCGTTCGCGGGCCCGCCGGTCTGACGGACGCCGCCCGCCGAACCTAGCGCGCCGGGGGCGAGGCGCTCCGCATGGGGATCGGCGGGCGGTCCCGCGGTCGCGGCCCCGGATCACCGCAGCACGTCGGCGAGCGGCAGCTCGAAGCCGGGCAGCAGCGGCGAGCGCAGCGTCCCGTCGGACCCGACGTCCTCCGACGACGCGCCGCCGCCGCGCACGAGCCGCGCCCCCGGTGGGTCGGTGCGCACGAGCCAGACCTCGCGGGCGCCGGCGGCGAGATAGCGCGAGAGCTTCACCTCAGCGTCGTAGCGGGCCGTCGACGGCGAGGCGACCTCGACGACGAGATCGCCCACCGGCCACGGCCGCTCGGCCCGCGACGGCAGCTCCCGCGCACCGTCGTACCACTGCAGGTCGGGGCCCAGGATCGAGGTCTCGCCGACCTCGGTGTCGATCGGCAGCAGGACCAGTCCGTGGCCGCGGGGGCTCCGGCACCACGAGGCGAGCGCGAGCAGGAGCTGCTGGACGGCGAGCTGATGCACCGGCAGCGGGTCGTTCATCGTGACCAGCTCACCGTCGAGCAGCTCGTACCGGACGCCCGGCGGCGACTCCGGCAGGCGCAGGTACTCGTCGCGCGTGAAGCGCGCCGCGATCGGGGCCGACATCGTGCGGTTCATCGTAGTTCCGGTGCTCGGGGCCGTCCATCGGTCCGGCGAGCGTCCCCGCCGTGCCGGTGACGGATCCACCCCCGGAGCGTGCCGGCGCGGTGCCGAATCGTTGGACCGATCGCGTCGCGCGCCGAGAGGCGGGCCGCGCCGATCCGGTCGTCAGATCGGGGCTGCGCGCAGCGACCGGAGTCCGACGGCGACCGTCGCTGTCGCTGGAGACCATGGTCGACCACCCTTCCCGCATCGACGTCGAGCCGCCCGGATGGCGCGCTAGGCTCCGCCTCTCCGGCGCGGCCCGCGCGCCGGATCCCGTCCCCGCATGGCTCGACCATCGACCGATCCCGTCGCGCGCGACGCGAGCTCCCCGGAGCTCCGCGCGTTCGTGCGGGCCCGGCGCCGCGGGGACGAGGCGCTGATGCGCAGCACCTGGCGCGACCTGCTGGCGTCGGAGTGGTCCCGCATCCGGGCGTTCGCCGCCGCGCGCCGCAGCCCGGCCCTGCCGAACGGCCACCTGACGCCGGAGGAGGTCGACGAGCTCGCCCAGGCCGTCGTCGTCCGGCTCATCGACAAGCTCCACTTCGAGGGCGAGTCGATCGGCGAGCTGCGCGCGTTCCTGCTGCAGGCGACGAAGTACGCGTTCCTCGACCACCTGCGGGCGCACATCGACGAGGACCGGCGCCGCGCCGGGTCCTTCGACGACCGGGGCGACGACGAGACCCCCGGGGTCGGCGGCCGGCTCGACGCGGAGGCCTCGGCGCTCGTCGTCGACACCCTCGACCGGGTGGTCGACCGCGCGGTCCTGGACGAGGCGTTCGCCGCGATGGACGAGGACAAGCGCGAGGTCTTCCTCGCGATGGCCGGTGGCGAGCCCGCGGCGGAGATCGCGCAGCGGCTCGGCATCTCCGTCGCGAACGTCTACCAGCGCAACCGCCGCGGCCTGGTCCAGCTGCAAGGCTTGCTGGAGGACCAGCTGCGATGACGGCCCGGATCGACGAGCTCTACGAGGAGTACGTGCAGGCGTGGCACGCCGGCGGGGCGCCCGACGCCGTCGCGTTCCTCGCGCGTGCGGACTCGGCCGAGCGCGACGAGCTCGCCGACATGCTCGAGACGTTCGCGCTCGCGGCGCCCGCCGTGGCGCCGAGCGACGCGCGCCGGGCGGAGCTCGACGACGATCCCGCGTTCGCCCGGGCCGCTGCGCTCGTCGACGCGCTCGGCCCGCCGTCGCCGGAGGCGTGGGGCGTTCGCCTGCGCGCGGCGCGCGAGCGCGCGGAGGTCTCGATCACCGAGCTCGGCGCGCGCTTCGCGGCGTCGTTCGGCCTCCACGGCCGCGAGGAGCGCGCTGCGCGCCTGCTCGACGACCTGGAGCGCGGCGAGCGGCCCGCGTCCGGCGTCTCGCTCCGCGCGACCACGCGACTGGCCGAGCTGCTCGGCACCGCCGCGGCCGCCCTGGCACCTCCGGCCCCCGCGGCGAGCGCGCCCGCCGCGCTGTTCCGTGCCGACCCCGGTTCGGCGGACGAGCTCGCCGACGTCCTGGCCGACTTCGCGGCGTCCCGGGCGCCCGCGCCGGCCGCGCCGCCGGAGCGCTCCGGCGAGCGGGACGAGCTCGACGACCTCCTCCTCGGCGGCTGACCGGCGGCCCGCTCCGGCGTCAGGCCGGCAGGCCGAGGAGCTCGCGCAACCGGCGGACCGTGGGGTCGACGGCGATCGTCGGGCTCGACGGCGCCGTGACCGTCAGGAGCAGGTCGCCGTCGACGCCCTCGGGCAGGCGCGGCAGGACCCCGGCGCGACGGATCGCCTCGAGCTCGTCCTCCAGCACGCCCAGTCCCAGCTCGCCGTAGCGCGGCACGTGCTCGCTGCGCACGACGCGCTCCTGCAACGCGGCGCGGGGCAGCGGATCGGTCAGCACCTCGGCCGTCTCGAGCCGCGCGAGGACCGAGGCGGCCGAGAGGCCGAACACGGCGGAGATCCGCACCACGAGGTCGAAGTCGACGACCCCGGGCTGCGCCGCGTGGGCGACGGCGGCCGCGCGGGCCCCGGCGGCGGGGCAGAGCAGCTCGGCGGCGAAGGCGTTCGCGGCGCGCTCGCGGGGGTCCGTGCTGCGCGGGGGGCGGTAGGGGACGAGCACCTCCGCCGTCCCCCCGGCCGCGGCCGTGTCGGCGGGGCGCGTCGCGGCGGGTGTCCCCGGGACGGGCGTCGGGACGGAGGAGGTCGCGCCGGAGCTTCCGGGGTCGAGCGTCGCCGGTCCGATCGGCACCGGGGCGCGGACGACGCGGGGCGCGGCGCCGTGGCGCAGCACGTGGTGGCCGACCTCGTGCGCGACCGTGAACCGCTGCCGCACGACGTGGTGGGCGCCGTTCACCGCGACGAGCGGCCGGGCGTCGGGGCGCGGCAGGTAGAAGCCGGACGTCCCGGGCGGCAGGTCCTTCGCGACGACGACGTGGACGCCGAGCTCCTCCTCCGCGAGGCGCAGCACGCACGGCAGCGGGTCCTCGGGCGGGATGCCGGCGCGGGCGCGGACCTCGAGCGCCGCGTCGATCGCGTCCGGAACGTCGGTGATCGGCCCGCCCATCGCGCTCAGCGTAGACGCCGTCCCGGCGCGTCGCGGGAGGACCGCGTCAGAACCGCGCGACGCCCGACGACCTCGCCGGTGCGGGAGCCGGAGCGCGCCCCCGCCCGCCTCGCGCCCGGCCGGCGCGCCGGGTCCGGAGGACCATCCCGTGAAGACCGTCGTGAAGATCGCCCTGAGCATCGTGCTCGGGTGCACCGTGCTGATCGTCGGCTGTGCCGCGCTCATCGGCAGCGCCGCCGACGACGTGCAGGAGGAGAGCGACCGCACCGCGATCACGCAGCAGCAGTACCGCGAGATCCGCCGAGGAGCGACGCGGTCCGAGGTCGAGGCCGCCCTCGGCGAGCCGGCGAGCGCCGACGAGTGGTCGACCGAGATCGACGGCCTCGACGAGCCGGTGGGCTCGACCTGCGTCTACTACGGGCGCAAGGGCGAGCTGCTGCCCGCCTACCAGTTCTGCTTCGACGTCACCACCGGCGAGCTCGAGAGCAAGTCCTCGTTCTGAGGTGCCTGCGCGTCGCGCGACCGGTCGCCGCGTCCTGGAGCGGTCCGTCCGGGCGCCATGGACGCCGACGGGACGCCTTGCGCGGTCATGCGCGAGCGGGCAGCGCGACCGCCTCGATGCCGGCGTCCGCACAGGCACGGAGCAGCCGCTCGTCGGTCGTGGTGAGCGGCGGGCCGAGCGCCTCGGCGCTCGCGGCGTAGGCGTTCATCCGGTCGCGGAGCTCCTACATGCGCGGTAGCCGTGGGCCCGACGGGTCGAGCACGAGGTCGAGATCGCGGAGCCAGCCGACCGCCGCCCGTCCCTGCTCGCTGCTCAGGTGGCGGTCCCGGACGAGCCCACGGAGCGCGTTGGTGGCTTCGACGAGCCCGTGCGCGGCCGTGATGAGCACGAGGTGCGGGTCGCGCGCGATCCGGCGCAGCAGCCGCTCGGCGGCGTCCCGGTGGCGGCCGGCCACCACGAGCTCGACGAGGGCGGAGGCGTCGAGGAGCAGGTGCTCGGCCGTCGAGCTGCTCACCCGCGGCGGCCGGGGTCGGCGTCGGCCCGCGTCAGTGCCGGTCGCGGACCATCGTCGACGCGGCGTCCTCGTCCCGGATCCAGAACGAGAGGACCGCCGCGAGGGCCATCAGGACGGCGGTCGCGACGAACGCCGCGTGGTACGGGTCCAGGTCGCCGGTGCCGCCGGGCGCGCCGGTCGGCACGCCCGGTCCGACGACGGCGATGACGGTGGCCAGCGTCGCCACGCCCGCGGCGGCCGACGCCTGGCGCAGCGCGTTGAAGAGCGCGGAGGCCTGCCCCGTCTCCGCCGCGCTCGTCTGGGCGAACCCCGCCGACTGGACCGGCAGGAAGACCGCCGACATCGAGAAGCCGAAGACGAGCATCGTCGCGACGACCTGGACGTCCGACGTGCCGGCATCGACGAGGGTCAGCGCGAGCGCCATCGCCCCGACACCGCTGGCTCCCACGAGCATCACGCGTCGCGGCCCGACGATGGGGTAGAGCCGCGCGACGACCTGCGAGCCGAGCATCACGCCGATCGCCTCGGGGAAGGTCAGCAGGCCGCTCGTCGTCGGGGTGCGGCCGAGGGCCTCCTGCTGGAGCTGCGGGAACGCGTAGAGCAGGCCGAGGAACCCCGCCGTCGCGGGCACCATGACGAGGATCGACCGGCGGAAGATCGGCGTGCGCAGCAGCCGCAGGTCGAGCATCGGGTGCGGGGATCGCAGCTCCCACGCCACGAACGCCGCGAGCAGCACGAGGCCGGCGCTGCCGAAGCCGACGATCTCGGGCGAGCCCCACCCGCGCGACGGCCCCTCGCTCACCGCGTACATGAGCGCGCCGAGCCCGACGCCGGCGAGCACGAGCCCGGGCGCGTCGAAGCGTCCCGCGTCGACGGGGGCGTCCCGCGGCAGGAAGCGCAGCCCGAAGAGCAGCGCGGCCAGCCCGATCGGCACGTTGACGAGGAAGACCCACTCCCACGCGAGGTGGTCGGTGATGAGCCCGCCGAGCACCGGCCCGAGGGCGGGCGCCATCGCCGTCGGGATCATGATCAGCCGGCTGACCCGCACGCGCTCGGCCTGCGGGAAGGTCCGGAACATCAGGGTCATGCCGACGGGCACGAGCATCCCGCCCCCGATGCCCTGCAGCACCCGGAAGACGACGAGCTGCCCGAGCGTCGAGGCGATCCCGCAGAGCGCCGAGGCCCCCGCGAACAGCGCGAGCGCGATGAGGAACACCCGCCGGTCCCCGAACCGGTCCCCGAGCCACCCCGACGCCGGGATGACGACCGCCACCGCGACGAGGTAGCCCGTCGCCACGACGCCGGTCGTGGACAGCGACGCGTCGAGCTCGCGCGCGATCGTCGGCAGCGCCGTGTTGACGATCGTCGTATCGAGGATCGACATGAACATCGCCGCGACGAACGTGACGCTGACGGCGACCTTGGGGTTCTGGAGGACGGCGAACACGCGGCGTCGCAGTCTGACGCGTCGCCCCGCCGTCCCGGTTCTCGTCGCGATTCGGCAGCGGGCCGCGTCAGGTTCGAACCGCTCGCGACGACTCGGGTCGCGCACCGGCGGGGTGGTCCTTCCGGTGCCGAACGGAGGATGGGATGCAGCGCTTCAGGAACACCCCGGCGATGGTGCTCAGCGTGCTGGCGCTCGTCGTCGCCGTCGGCGGCGGCACGGCGACCGCGGCGGCGATGATCACGGGCAAGCAGATCAAGAACGGCACGGTCACCGGACAGGACATCCGCAACGGCTCGATCGGCCGGGAGGACCTCCGGCCGTCGGCGCGTGGTCTGCGCGGCGATCGTGGTCCGTCAGGTCCCGCCGGCCCGGCAGGACCCGCGGGCCCTGCCAGCCCCGCGGGAGCCCTGGAAGGGGTGACGGTCGTCGAGTCCCCGCCGCAGGCGATCGCGCCCGGGGACATCACCTCCGACCTCCGCGCCCACTGCCCGGCCGGCCACACCGTGGTCGGGACCGGCTTCAGCGCGAGCATCGGAAGGGTCGCGTTCGTCAACCGCTACGGCACGTTCGTCGGTGGGGCGGTCATCAACGATCGGAGCATCGTCCTCGAGAACATCCGGGTCCAGGCGATCTGCGCCCCGGCCAAGGGCCAAACCCGTGCCGTGACGCGCGGGGCCGGCGACGCGTTCGAGGCGGACCAGCGGGCGCTCCGCGCTGCGGTCACGTCCCGCTGAGGCACGAAGCGGGCCGCGCCGTGTCAGATCCACGGCGCGGCGCGCGGCTCCCCTCACGTGCGGCGGGGATCGGCCCCGCTCATGACCGGGAGGTCCGCCATGAAGTTCAACGCGCTGCTCGACGTCGACTGCGTCGCCGTGGAGTCCGACGACGAGGTCTCCGTCCTGCTGGAGATCGAGGCGCCGAAGCACCCCGACGACGCGGGCCGGCCGCCCCGGACGCTGATCGTCGTCCTGGATCGGAGCGGTGCCGGGTCGTGCAGCGGAAGGTCGTGGTTTGAGCGCTGAGGCGACGATGGGGCAGTACGCCACGCGCGGTGAGCGCGCGTCGGCCGAGTCGGGAAGCAACGGCCCGACAAGGTCTAGAGGACGGCATTCGAGCGCCGCCCTCACGGGCGACCGTCTGGTTGGTTTGCGGAGGCCCGCCCTTTGCCTCTGCGAGGTTGTTCTCGGTCTCGATGGTCTGCTCGCAATCGGGTTCAGCCAGCCTCCCAAGCCGGATCCCATTCCCGTGACCGCCGGAAAGCCGGTTCCAGTTCAGGTTCAGCCGAGCGCTGGTCGGCCCTAGCTGACGAGCCGCAAGAGGTTCTGACGCGAAGGGTCGTCTTCTAGAGCGGTGGGCCGGACCGCCTAGTCCTGGATGAATGCCTCGGAGGGGGCCGCCGGTCGCTCGGCGGGAGTGCGCCGCGCAGACGCTCGTATCAAGCGGGCGGGCGCCGCCGAGAAGCGTGCTGGGCACGGACCCCTGCGCTCGACGATCTGGCGGGCCGTCGCGCGAGTCAGGCGAGTAGATCGAGCGGAAGGTCCGAGATGTCTCGGAGCCGGCCCCCGTCGACCATGGTGAGAAGCTCGCTGAAGCCGCCGACCTCTCGGGCCGTGTCCAGGAGCTCGTAGAGCGCCCCGTGGTACACGCAGTCCACGTCACCGGTCCCGTGGGCGATAGACGCCAAACGCGATGGCAACGGTTCCATCGTCACGGCGACGATATGCGGCAGACGGGACTTGCGGGACCGGATCAGGTTGAGGGCCTCCGTGCGGGTGTTCTGCGCGCGATCGCTGCGCATGGTCCACTTGCAGGAGATCGAGGCATGGAGCGATAGTCCCGGCTGGGGCCGACGCGATCCACGGCGTTGCAGGCTTAGGTATCCGACGTCGTCGGAGACGAAGGTCGCCTTCTCGTTGATCAGGTCGTCGTCGATCGGCTCGACGGCGACGACGATGTCCGGCCTGACGATGTACTCCCCGCCGATCGAGACGCGGAGCTCCTCGTGCTGCTTGACGATCGCTCGGACCGCCTCGAGGTGGGCGTATTGCGCGAACGCGGAGATCGGCTTCGCCGACTGGACGCGGAGCGTGCGTCCCTGAAGATGCCGAAGCTCGGCGAGTGCGTCGGCGAGAAACGCGCGGGTTGCGCGTTCGAACTCGGATCCGACGGACGAACCGCCACGGCCAGCGAGGTGGACGGGGGAGACACCCACCGCTCGGGCGATCCGATCTCCGGCCCCGCCCGCCAGCGCGACGCTCAGCGAGCTGGAGCTGTCCGCGTTCGTCCAGACATGGAGGCTGTCGCGGTGCCTCGAATCCGCTCTCGGATGGAGGATTCCGCCGAGCAGAGCCCGGTGAAAGTCTCGGCGAAGATCGGCGAGTCGCGACATGTCGCGAAGCCAATCACGCCGGCGGGAGGCTCAGGCGGCGACCAGTGAGAGCTGTCGATCCTCTTGGCGCGCGACCTCGTCACCGGCGTCCAGCATCGCGGCGATCGCCTGCGCCAGGTGTTCGGCGAGGCGTGGGGGGACGGCGTTGCCGATCTGCTTGGCGACGGCCGTCATCCCCTGATCCTCCGGGAATGCGAACTCGTCTGGGAAGGTCATGCATCGGGCGGCCTCGCGAAGCGTGATCGGCCGGTGCTCGCTCGGGTGGAGGTAGCGTCCCTTCTCGGGCTTGTAGAACTCGGTGCGGATCGTGAACGCTGGCCGGTCCCACCACAGCCGACCGAACACGTCGGTCGATCCGGTCGGCTTCCGGAGCCAGCACGCCGGGGTGATGTCCGGGCGCCGTTGCGCCAGATCGAACCGGCCTTCTCCCTCTCCGGGAATCGTCTTGTACCGCTCGATGCTGATCGGGCGGGGGTTGCGCGACCGATGCCAGTTGTGGCCGTCCGGCTCCAGCGGCAGACCGGCCACCGCGTCGCGGAACGTGCGCCACCGCGGCGATCCGTCCTCTCCGGACTGTGAATGGGTCGGGGCGGGCCAGACGACGTCGCCGACGCGCGAACCGATCACGATGGCCCGCCGACGCCGCTGCGGGACCCCGTAGTCGGCGGCGTTCAGGATCCGGCCGTCGACCTGGTAGCCCAGCTCCGTGGCTGCTTCTCGGAAGGCCAGGTACTCCGCCGACCGCAGCAGCTCCGGGACATTCTCCATGACGAACACCGACGGCGCGGACTGGTCGAGTGCTCGAAGATACTCGCGCCACAGGTCTCGGCGCTCGAGCCCGACGCCCCGCATGTTGAGGGGCGAGAACCCCTGGCACGGAGGCCCGCCGATGAGGACGTCGGTCGCCGGGAACTCCTCCACGAGCTCGATCGGCTTCGCCGCGACGTGCTCGCCGAAGTTCCGGGCGTACGTCGCGGCGGCGGGGCGCTCGAACTCGACGGCGAAGATCGACCGGAAGCGCCCCGTCGCCTCGAACCCCAGGGTCATCCCGCCACAGCCCGCGAACAGATCGACCACCCGGAACGTCATCCCGCGCGAGGCTACTTCTCCGTCCGGACGGATGCCGAACGCACGTTCGCTCGACGAGCCTCGACGGCCGACGAGATCCTTGCGGCGGCGACGTCGGGGTCCTCGTGCTCCCACACGCGGATGACCGACCACCCGGCGTCGGTTAGGCGAGCGGTCTGCTCGGCGTCCCGCCTGCGGTTGTCCTCGATCTTTCGACGCCAGAACTCGCCGTTCCGCGCTGGCCAACTGGCGTGGATCGGGCAGCCGTGCCAGAAGCATCCGTCGACGAAGACGGCGACCCGGGCGGGCCCGAACACCACATCGGGTCGGAGCGGGCGCCCCGGACCGACACGCAGCGCGGGCGAGACCCTGTAACGCAGACCCGCGGCGTGCAGGCGTCGGCGAATCGCGAGCTCAGGACCGGTGTCCCGGCCGCGGTTCGCCTTCATCGTGCTCGTCGCGTGGGGCGACGAGGGACGAGCGGTCGGCGCCGACACACCTCGATGGTCGCATCCAACGGCCGGGCCGGGGACGTCCGCTCGTCGGAACGCGCTCCCCGTCGGGCACAACGCCCCCCGGACGGCCGTCGGCCGTTACGCGGGCTAGTTGTTGTGCCCACGGTTGAGCCGTGCTGGGTTTGGGAGACAGCGTTTGGTCTGGTTTGGGTGAATCTAATCTGCGCTGATCGGGGTCGTCGTCTTGGGGCGCTGAGCGAGCCCGGAGGGCGAGCTCAGCGCCCCAAGACGCGCGGCTTCGTACTCGGCCGGGGGCACGTCGCCGAGCTCTCCGTGGAGGCGGCGGTGGTTGTACCAGCCGACCCATTCGACGATCGCGAGCTCGAGCTGCGAGCGCGTCTGCCAGACCCGATCAGCGATCAGCTCGGTCTTGAACGTGTCGACGAATGACTCCGCCATCGCGTTGTCGTAGGCGTCGCCGACCGTCCCGATCGACGCGAGCACCCGGTGGTCCTGCAGCTCCTGCGTGAAGTACCAGGACATGTACTGCGATCCGGCGTCCGAGTGATGAATGAGATCGACGTCCGCACCGTGCTGTCGACCAGCGAGCGCCATCCGCAGCGCATCGAGCACGAGGTCGGTGCGCATGTGCCCGGCGAACTGCCAGCCGACGATCCGGCGGCTGTAGACGTCGAGGACGAAGCTGAAGAACACCGGCCCCTTGCCTGCACCGCAGATACGTGAAGTCCGCGACCCACAACCGATCCGGCGCGTCCGCGACGAACTGTCGATCGACCCGGTCCGGCGCCCGCTCCGCGGCCGGATCGGGCACCGTCGTGCGCCACGGCTTCCCGCGCCGCTTCGCGCCCTGCAGGCCGGCCTGACGCATCAGCCTGCGCACCCGGTCCCGGCCGACGATCACCCCGTCGCGCGACAACGCCTTCCAGATCCGCCGGGACCCGTACGCGGCGTAGTTCTCGGCGTGCACCGCCCCGATCCGTTCCAGCAGCGCCTCGTCCTCGATCGCGCGCTTGGAGCGTTCTCCCGTCGCCCGGCGGTAGTACGCGGCCCGCGATGCCGAGAGCTCTCGACAGATCGGCTCGACCCCGAAGCGGTCCCGGCGCTCATCGATGAACCGGGTCACTTCCTGCGGGGCTGGTCGAGCTCCTTGGCGAAAAACACCGACGCGGCCTTCAAATCTCGTTCGAGCGCTTGAGATCCTTGTTCTCGCGTCGCAGGCGGGCCAGCTCCTCGCGCTCGGAGCTCGTCACCGGGCCGCCCGGGCTGCTGCCCCGAGCGTCCGTCTCAGCCTGGCGGACCCACGACCGCAAGGTCTCCTTGTTGATCCCGAGCTCGTCGGCGATCTGCGCGATCGGCCGCTCGCTCTCCAAGCAGAGCCGGATCGAGCGGTCCTTCAACTCCGGCGGGTACTGCCGTCCTCGTCCCATTGCTGGACATCCTTCCTGCTGGCGCGCTCCGCGCGCCACGCACTCAGCTGTCCGTCAAACCCAGCACGGCTCAGGGCCGTCGTTCCAGCCGTTCTGGGCACACCACCATGCGGGGAACGGGAACGAGAAGTCGAGCCCGACGAGCAGCTCCCGGCCGTCGGAGGCGCGGTCGACCACCGTGTCGATCGCCGCTTCGCGTCCGCGTCCGTTGCACAGCCGCGCGAGCCGCCCGCCCCGGGCCTCTGCCGTCCAGATGTAGGGGGCGGCACCGTGCCGGCGCCCGGACCAGTCGATCGCGGCGACGTCCACGGTCGGAGTCTGGCGGACTGTTCTGCTTCACCGCCATCGACGCCTTCCGCGAGACGCGGCCCAGCCCGACCGCCACGCTGGCGGAGGGCGCGGTCGCAGCGCACGGCGGCGGGCGCCAACGGCGCTGTCAGGATCGACCGTCGGGACCCGACCTTCCTGGCGTGTGGACGAGAGGAACAGGACGATGACGGACGACCAGGAACCGTTCGAGGATGTGACGTGGCCGCCGACCGAGCGGCAGCTGGGGTGGCGGCCGACCCTCGGTCCTCCAGAGGCGGTGGAGGCGTACCCGTTCGTGCGAAGGGACCGACCGTGGCCGTCCTGGATCCCGCGGGTCGATCCCGATGACCTGGAGGACCTCGAGGTGCCGGCGTACGCCCTCGCCTGGGTCGACTGGTCGGCGGACTTCGTCGGCGGAAGCGGCGCGCAGCACCTGTGGGCGTTCCCTCTGCCCGAGGGCGGTTTCGCGGTCGCGATCACCGACTTCGACGACCTCGGTCTCGAGCCGCACATCGCCCGGTTCGACGAGATCCCGACGCTCGGCGAGGTCATCGACCTCCTCGACAACGCCGGTGCCGACGGTGAGTGGTGGGGCATCGGCCACGGCCACCGCGTGCGCAACGACCTCGGTGACGGCCGCTCGTCCTTGCGGGGCATGGCGAGCGTGGGTTCGGAGCTCTACCCGATGCTCGGCCCGCTCGACCGGGCACGCGAGGCGGCGTGGATCGCGGAGCAGCCGTGACGGCCGCGGACGGACGACGGCTGCCCGCCCCGGGGCTACGGTGACCCGATGACGGAGCAGATCGATCTGATCCGGATCGTCTCCGGCAAGAACCGCTCAGCCCTGCGGCTGGCGGAGGAGGCGCACCGCGGCGTCCGGCGCAAGGGCACCGACTTCCCGTACCTCCTGCACCCGGTCCAGGTCGCGGAGGTCCTCGCCGGCCTCGGCGCCGACCGGCACGTCGTGTGCGCCGCCTGCCTGCACGACGTCGTCGACGACACCGACGTGACGCTCAACGAGATCCGCGAGAAGTTCGGTGGTCAGGTCGCGGAGCTCGTCGCGGCGGTCACGAAGACGCTGGAGATCTCGGCGGCCCCGCTCGAGGAGCAGGCGCCGAAGGTCCTCGAGCTCGCGCGGACGGGCGGCCCCGACGGGGTCGCGCTCAAGGGCGCTGACCTGCCGGTCAACGGGACGGACTTCGTCCTCGACGCCGAGGAACGCGGCGTCGCGTACCTCGCGACGATCTTCGGCGCCGACCGGGTGCTGCCGAAGCTCGACCACTACCTCCGCCTGGCGGACCTCATCGCCGCCGAGCTCGACGACCACCCGCTCTACCGTCGCCTGTCCTCCGCGCTGCGCTCGCGGTTCGCGGAGCTGCGGCTGCTGCGGGAACAACTGGGGACGCGCGAAGCGGCTTGAAGGCGCCGGCGATGCTCAGGTGGACCGGCGCGTCGGCCGTACCTCGGCGCGTCCTGACCGCGCAGTAGCGTCGGCGTATGGAGCCGGTGATGGCCGCGCTGCGGACCGCCGTCCGGGCGACCGCGACGGTCGTGGAGGAGCGAGAGTCGGACGGCGCGTTCCTCGAGAGCGTTCTCGAAGCAGCGCTCATCGCGGAGCTGCCGGGGGAGGCACGGCGCACCGGAGGGGGAACCCAGGCGATCCAAGACTTCGACCGGTCCCCGGGCGGGTTCGACATCGAATGGCGTTTCGGCGACCGGCGGATCGCCATCGAGACGAAGGTGACGGACATACGCCATTCCGTCTTCGACGTGATGAAGCTCGCTCTGGCGGTACGCCACGGCGTCGTCGCGGGCGGCGCATGCGTCATCGCCGCTACCGCGTCGCAATGGGCGCGCGGGGGCATCGTGACCGAGATGACCGACTCGGGATCGCACGCAGGTTGGCGATCCTGGTGGAGCGACGAGATCTTGGCGGATCCGAGGAACAGGCACGAGATCGACGTCCCCACGCCGCGGCCGCTGCGGGTACCCGCGCGGTTCGAGACGCTGGCCGGACCGATCTGCCCCATGCCGCTTGCTCCCGAGCAGGTGCTCCGGGCGTTCCTGATCCGCGTTCCGGAGCCGGAGCTCATCGACGCGTTGTAAAGGCGCTGCGGGGCGTGTTCGCCCCGGAGCTCGTGGCCCGGATGGACGCGGTCTGCGCCTCCCGCCGGCTCGGGCGGGAGGACGCCGAGCGGATCGTCCGCGACTCGATCGTCCCGCGCTGGCTCGCGGCTCAGCCGACCTACGGGTGCGGATCGCCGACGAGGCCCGGCCGGTCATCGCCCGGGCGGGCCACGACCCGAACCGCGGGTGCGCGAGCTGGAGCGCGTCGTCGAGCGGCGCCTGCTGCTGCCGGTGGCGCGGCTCGCGGCAGAGGGAACTCGTGAGATTGACGTCTCCGCAGCCGGGCCCGAGCTGTTGCTCAGTCCCTCGCGAGCGCCGCGGACGAAGAAGCACGAGTCGGGCGGTTCGTCGGGCCCGGGTGGGCTCGTCGTCCTGCCGGGTCGGCGGTCCGAGCGTGACGGGAAGGCGACGCGAGTTCCGTGCGCTCGACCTGCGGCCGACCGGCCGCAGCCGCGCGGGCTGCGGCCGACGTCACGGACCGTCGCTGCGCGACAGCCGGTGCGCGGGGACGATGCGAACGACCGGTCCCTCCAGCGTGTCGACCTCAACGCTGTAACTCCCGCGTGTGACGGCGCGTCGAACGGTTCCGCGCTGGCCGTTCGGTGCGACGGTGACACGTGCATCGACCTCGAACTCAGCGTTGGCTGAGGCAGGGACGTGACGCACGGGAGATGTGGCAGGGGAACGGGGTTGCGGTTCGTAGGCGGACGCCGGTGCGGTGACCGACGACCGGGTCTTGCGCGCTTTCCGGCGCTTGGCCCTCTTTCCGGTCTTCGACACGGCCCCGCCTTCGCGTTTCGCGCCGGCGCCGCTCGGCTCTCCACCCCGGCGTGAAGAATCCTCAGGTGTCGCTCGGGAGGGGGCTGTGGAGCCGGCGGGGCCCCGGTTGGCGGCACCTGCTCTCGTTCGCGACTTTCGTCCGGGGCTCGGGGCCGAGAGACGTTCCGGGGGCGGCCGCAGTGCATGCCGCGCATCGATCGCGCGGACGCCGTCGAGTGGGACTCGAACTCGGCGGCCGCGGCGATCCTCCAAGGCGACGAGACCATCGGCGAGGTAGTGCACGTGCCCGACGGCCCGTTCACACCGTGATTCGGCCGCTGCACCTGGATACGGCCGGGGGCATCGTGGCGAAGCGACGACGGGCAGGACGATGTCCGAGATCGCACCAGGCTCGAGGTGGCGCTCCTGCTTGCCCCCCGATTCGATGGAGACGACGTGCACCGCCTCGGGCGTAACGCGCACGACGATCCCCTGTCGCGGACCTTCTGCCGACGCGTGGGTCACGACGTCGCCGGGCCGAACAACGGGGACGGGGGAGGAGTCCGTCGCGATCGTCGGCTCGGGTGTTTCTTCACCGGGAGCGGGACTCCGTGCAGGGCCGCGAAGCACGGCCTTCCGAGCGCTGCTCGCCGCACGCCTGCCGGCAGCGCGCGGGTCGTCTCGAGGATGCGTCGGCGCCTTCTTTGCACGGGCACCGCCCTTCTTCCGGCTCGGGAGCGCCCCTCTTGCATTCCCCGCCTTGGCGGCTTTCGGCAACCCCGTGCGCGGGCCCGACGAGGGCTCGGGGCCGTCGCTTTCGACGGCCATGTGCGCGCGGAGCGCCGTGCGCTTCGCGAGCGCTTCGGCCCGCGCGACACGCCGGGAGCGCGGCATCACGCACCCGAGTGGTCGTTCGCTGCCAGGCGGACCGACATCGGGGACGATCCTGACGAGATGGGTCTCTCGTGGCAAGGAGGCGGTTGATGACGCGGAGTCCGCCCCAAGGACGACACGTCCGAACACGGCTCTGGACCGGCACGGATCGTCGGCAGTGGTCGTGCGGATTCGGCGGCTTCGTCCCGAGCGGCTGGCTCGGCCCCTCCCGGCGAGGAGCAGGTGTGGTGTGAGACCGCTCTCCCAGACCGACCTGCGGCCGACCGCGGTGACGCGGCCGGCGCTGTTGCTCGACATCGCGACGCTGCTCGGAGCCCGGCCGAGCTGCTCGTCGGGTCGCGGGGCGCGCCGGCGAGGCGCTGCCGCGGCAGATCAGCAGGGCTTGCGCCGGACTCGACATCCGGTCGATCGTTCGGAAGGGATGCCAGGGATGTGGGAGCGTGGCGCGGTGCTATTCGCCACGTCGCGCATATCCAAGGTCCCGAGACGCCTTGGGCTGCCGTGTGGCTTGAGGTGTCAGATCAAGGACACGCGAAGCGACTCAGGCCCGGTCATGTCCTCCTCGTCGCAGCGCTGACCGATGTTCCTTCTCGGGCAGCGCCTGATCACCAGCCCCACCGACCTGGCGGCAGCCTCCGCCTGTGAATGGAGCTACGCGCGCCGCATCGACGAGCGGCTCGAGCGGATCGACGCGTTCGGCACCGAGACGGACGCGATGGGTCGGCGGGCGGGCGAGCTCGGCGACGTTCACGAGCACCGGATCCTCGAGCGCTACCGCGAGCGGTTCGGCGCGGGGGTGGTCGAGATCCCCTCGCCGTTCGTGCAGGGCGAGGAGGAGCTGGCGGCGGCGGTGCGCAGCACGGTCGCCGCACTGACGAATCCGGCGACGCAGGTCGTCTTCCAGGCGACGTTCGCCCCCGCGCCGCCGGCCGAGCCGTTCCTCGGCTTCGCGGACTTCCTCGTCCGTGGCGACGACGAACGCTGGGTGGTGCAGGACTCGAAGCTCGCGCGCAGCGCGAAGGTCTCCGCCCTGCTGCAGCTCGCGGCGTACGTGGACCAGCTCGACCTGCTCGGGATCCCCGTCTCCGACACCGTCGAGCTGCTGCTCGGCAACGGCGAGGTCAGCCGGCACCACATCGACGACATCCGACCGGTCTTCCGACGCCGCTGGGCGCGGCTGCGCGAGATCGGCGACCTCGTCCTCGCGCGGGAGACCGCGACGGCGTGGCGGGATCAGGACCTGCGCGCGTGCGGACGGTGCGATCGCTGCGCGGCGGAGGCAGCGGTCAATCGCGACGTGGTCCTCGTGGCCGGCCTGCGCACGACGCAGCGCGACCGGCTCGCGGACGCCGAGATCGAGACGATCGATCAGCTCGCGGCGTCCACCGGTCCAGTCGAGGGGATCGGTGCGCGGACGCTGGAGAACCTGCGCCGACAGGCCCGACTCCAGGTCGCCGCCTCCGCCGAGGCCCCGCCGCCGTTCGAGATCGTCGACCCGCAGGCGCTCGCCGCGCTGCCGGCGCCGAGCCCCGGCGACCTGTTCTTCGACTTCGAGGGCGATCCGCTCTACGAGGCCGGCGACGGGACGACGTGGGGGATCGACTACCTCTTCGGCGTCAGCGACACCGAAGACGAGTTCCGCGCCTGGTGGGCCCACGACCTCGGTGAGGAGCGTCAGGCGCTGCGTGCCTTCCTCGACTTCGTCGCCGAGTGCCGCGCCCGCCACCCGGACCTGCGGATCTACCACTACGCCGCGTACGAGCAGACGCACCTGGCGTCGCTCGCCGCGCGCCACGGCGTGGGGGAGGACGAGGTCGACGACCTGCTGCGCTCGCACGTCCTCGTCGACCTCTACAGCGTCGTCCGCAAGGCGCTGCGCGTCGGTTCGCCGTCGTACTCGATCAAGAAGCTCGAGCCGCTCTACATGACGGAGGCTCGCGACGGCGAGGGCGTGACGACCGCCGCCGACTCCGTCGAGGAGTACGCCAACGCGCGCCTGCTGCGCGACGACGGCGACCTCGAGGGCTGGCGCCGCAAGCTCGCCGAGCTCGAGGACTACAACCGCTACGACTGCCGCTCCACGCGGCACCTGCGCGACTGGCTCCTGGATCAGGCGGGCCGGAGCGGCGTGCCGGTCGAGGCGCCGGTGGTCGACGCGGACGATCCGGAACCCGGGAAGGACGACGCTCCGGCGCCCCTTGTCGCGGAACTGCGCCAGGTTGCCGGCCTCGCCGACGCTGACGCGCAGCCGGTGCCGGCGGACGAGCAGCAACGGGTCGCCGCGCTCGGGGCGGCCGCCCTCGACTTCCACCGGCGCGAGGCCAAGGCCTTCTGGTGGGAGCACTTCCGGCGCGTCAGCGCGCCGATCGACGACTGGGCGGACACCCGCGACGTCCTGATCGTCGACCCCGCGGCGAGCGAGGTCGTGCGCGACTGGCACAAGGAGGGCCGCCAGCGCAAGCTGCGCCGGCACGTACGCCTGCGCGGGACGTGGGCGCCGGGGAGCCGCCCGGCCCCGACGAGCCGGACCGGCCCGTACGTCCTCTACGACCAGCCCGCACCAGTGCCCGCGATCAGCAGCGCCCCGACCGACCGGGCCGAGCTGGCGGTCAAGGTCC
The DNA here is from genome assembly GCF_033949425.1 of Patulibacter brassicae. Classification (NCBI taxonomy): domain Bacteria; kingdom Bacillati; phylum Actinomycetota; class Thermoleophilia; order Solirubrobacterales; family Patulibacteraceae; genus Patulibacter; species Patulibacter brassicae. Next base: position 278,762 of record NZ_JAXAVX010000004.1, read on the forward strand.
TCGAGGTCGACGGGGACGGTGCCGTGCTCGTCGAGGAGATCGCTCCCGGAGACCCGTACGCGATTCTCCCGGTGGCGCTGACCCCCGCGAGGCCCCCGAAGCCCGGGGAGCTGCCCGGCGCGATCGGCGAGTGGGCGAACCGCTTCCTCGACGCGGTGCCGGGCTGGCCGGACGACGCGGCGACGGACGTCCTGCGGCGCCGGCCGCCCCGGACGCGCAGCGGATCGCTGCGCGCGGTCGTCGACGGTGACTTCATCGACGCGCTGACCGGCTCGTTGCTCGACCTCGACGAGTCCTACGTCGCCGTCCAGGGCCCGCCCGGGTCGGGCAAGACGTACGTCGGCGCGCACGTGATCGCCCGCCTGGTCCGTGACCACGGCTGGAAGGTCGGCGTCGTCGCGCAGTCCCACGCGGTGGTCGAGAACCTCTTGACGAAGCTCGTCACGGACGCCGGCTTGCCGGCGGCGCTCGTCGGGAAGGAACGCAAGCAGGACGCGGAGGCGGCACCGGTCGCCTTCACAGCGCTGGCGAGCGGCAAGCAGCCGGAGTTCGCGCAGCGGCACCGGGCGACCGGTTTCGTCCTCGGCGGCACGGCGTGGACGTTCGCGAACCCCAAGCGCGTGGAGCGCGCAGAGCTCGACCTGCTCGTGATCGACGAGGCCGGCCAGTTCTCGCTCGCCGCGACGATGGCCTCCTCCGTCGCGGCGCGGAACCTGCTGCTGCTCGGTGACCCCCAGCAGCTGCCGCAGGTCAGCCAGGTGACGCACCCGGCGCCCGTCGACCGCTCGGCCCTCGCGTGGATCGCCGACGGCTCCGACGTCCTGCCAGCCGAGTTCGGCTACTTCCTCGACCGGACCTGGCGCATGCCGCCGGAGCTCACCGCACCGGTCTCGCGGCTCTCCTACGGCGGCGCGCTGCTGGCCCACCCGCAGCAGCAGCACCGTCGCCTGCACGGCGTCGACCCGGGCCTGCACGTGCTCCCGGTCGAGCACCACGGCTATGCGCAGCACTCCCCTGAGGAAGCGACCGCGGTCACGGACCTCGTCGGTGACCTGCTGGGCCGGACCTGGGAGTGCGGCGAGGAGATCCGCCCGCTGGCGCCGAAGGACGTCATCGTCATCACCCCGTACAACGCCCAGCGGGTGACGGTCCTCGAGGCGCTAACTGCCGTCGGCATCGAAGGGGTCCGCGTCGGGACGGTCGATGCGTTCCAGGGGCAGGAGGCGGCCGTCTCGATCGTGACGCTCGCCGCGTCCTCCGCCGCGGAGGTCCCGCGCGGGCTGTCGTTCCTCATCCTGCGCAACCGCCTGAACGTCGCGATCTCGCGCGCGACGTGGGCGTCGTGGCTCGTCCACTCGCCGGGGCTGGCCGACCACCTGCCGGCGCGGCCGGAAGGGGTGGCCGAGCTCTCCGCGTTCCTCACGCTTGTCGAGGGCACGAGGCCAGTCTCGTCTGCGGTAGCGGCCGGCCGGGCCGGCCGAAACTCCTAGACCGTTCGACCACAACATTGTCGGGAACTGCGCGCGACGCGCTACATCAGGGCCGGCGTTCGGGCCACGCAGTTCGCAGACATTGTTAGTCAAGTAGCGTGACGTGGTCATCGAGGTACACCACGTCCCGCTACTTGACTGTCTCGTCTACTCGAAGACGCCTCTTCCCCCACAGCCGGCCGCGCCATATCGCCGCTGGCCTGGATCCGCCGGACCCGGATCTACAGTTCGGACGGTGCGGAGATTCGAGGTCATCGACCTGTTTGCTGGCTGCGGGGGCATGACCCTGGGGTTCGTCCAGTCCGAGCGCTTCGAACCCGTCTTCGCAGTCGAGTTGGATCGCGACGCTGCCGACACCTACGAGCTCAACTTCGGCCCACATCTCGCCCGCGATGGCAACGGTGCCCCGAAGGCGATCGAAGACGTCGAGCACTTCCCCGCAGCCGACGTGGTCATCGGTGGCCCACCGTGCCAGGGTTTTTCGGCGCTGAACATGCGTGGTGTCAGCCTTGAACGTCGGGGGCTCTGGAGGCAGTACCTGCGCGCGCTCGAAGAGGCCGAGCCGGTCGCGTTCGTGATGGAGAACGTGCCCGAGCTCCTCAAGTCCGCCGAGTACGCAGACTTCAAGGAGGCGGCGGAGAGCGAGCTCGGCTTCACGGTGGAGGGCCGGATCCTCAACGCCGCCGACTACGGGGTTCCGCAGACCCGCCGTCGGGCGATCGTCATCGGTTCCCGCATCGGAGGACCGCTGCCCTGGCCCACGCGAGGCTTCTTCCCCGAGGGCGAGGCCCCCGAAGGTGAGCGGGAATGGCGGACCTTCAAGGACGCTGTGGCGGGGCTGTCCTCGACGCCCACGGGCCAGGACTGGCACGACCCGCGTAATCCGACGGCGAAGAGCCTTGAGCGCTACCGGACGATCCCGAACCCCGGCGAGAACCGCTTCGACCTCGCGGAACGTCGGCCGGACATCACTCCTCGCTGCTGGTTGGAGAAGAAGACCGGTTCGACCGACGTCTTCGGCCGCCTTTGGTGGGACCGTCCGGCGGTCACGATCCGGACCGAGTTCTACAAGCCGGAGAAGGGTCGCTACCTCCATCCGGAAGAGCACCGACCGATCACCGTCCGTGAAGCCGCCCGCTGCATGACCTTCCCCGACGCTCCGGACTTCGTGTTCCCGTCTCGAGATCAGCAGTCGATGACGAGCGTCGCGCGCCAGATCGGCAACGCGGTCCCGCCGCTCCTGGCCAGGACCATCGCCGAGGCCCTGGCGGCCCATCTCGCGGACGCGGTGCTGGCCGACGAACGAGCGCTGGCCGGCGCCGGCACGACCTGACGGACAGCGACAGCATCCGCCGCCGATCTTCGATGGCGTGAGTCGCCGCTCGACCCCGCCGGCGTCTTCGTCGACCGCGAGGGCGACGATGCTCGCGAACCGTGCGGAAAGCTCCGTGGAGCGGGGGGTGCGGAGCGAGCTGCATAGGCGGGGCCTCCGGTTCCGCAAGCACCTCGCTCCCGTCCCCGGCCTTCGCTGCAAGCCCGACATCCTGTTCACTCGACACCGCCTCGCGGTCTTCGTCCACGGCTGCTTCTGGCATCGCTGTCCGGTGCATGGGACATCGCCTAAGGCGAACGGTGAGTGGTGGAGGGCCAAGCTGGACGGCAACGTCGAGCGCGACCGCCGCAACAGGGCCGCACTCGAAGCGGCAGGCTGGACCGTCGCGGAGTTCTGGGAGCACGAAAGTCCGGAGGCGATCGCCGACGCTGTCGGAAACCTCATCGGACGCATGTCAGAGAACCCTGGGGGTTGACGACCCCCTAGCCATGCCCTGCGGCGATCGGGTAGGGATACACGAGCCTCGTCGCACTTACCCCGCCTGGAAGGTCCGATAGATGAAGATGATCCCGCCGGTCGTTGTCGAGTCGACCGAGAGCAACGCCGAGCGCCGGCTCTTCCGCCTCCTCGAGAAGACCGAGCTGGACCGTCAGGCAGCTGCGCTGCACTCGGTCGACCTTCCCCGGCATGTGTACAAGCGCATGGGGGAGATCGACTTCGTGGTGCTGTCCCGAGCCGGCGTGCTCGTCTGCGAGGTCAAGGGTGGCCGTGTCCGTCGCGATGCGGATGGCATGTGGCACTTCACGAACCGGCACGGTGAGACCAACACCAAGCCCGAAGGTCCGTTCAAGCAGGGGTCGTCGGCCATGTGGTCGCTGCACAACGACCTCAGGGACAAGCTGAATCGCACGACCTTCAACGAGATCTCCTTCGGCTACTGCGTGATCCTGCCCGACATCGAGTGGACCGCCGACTCGGTCGACACGCCGGCCGATCTGGTGATCGATGCGTCCTACTTTGCGGGCGCGTCGGAGATCGGCGAGCCGCTGAAGCAGCTCCTCGCCCGCTGGCAGCGGACCAACGGCATCGGTGACATGTCCGCCGAAACGCTCGACACGGTCCGCAACGTTCTTCGTGCATCGTTCGATCTCGTCCCGTCCTTGGGCATCCGGGCCCGAGGCCTGTCGGCGCGGCTCGAGTCGCTCACAGAGGAGCAGTACTCGGCGCTCGACTGGGTTGAGGACGCGGACCGTCTGCTGTTCGCCGGCGGCGCCGGAACGGGCAAGACGATGCTCGCCTTGGAGGTCGCCCGACGGGAGGCGGTGCGGGGAGCCCGGGTCCTGCTGACCTGTCAGAGCCCGGTGCTCGCCGCGTACCTGCAGACGCGCGCCGAAGGCGGGACCGTCGTCGCCGCCCTCGACGACGCCGAGGACGTGGTCGAGGCGGAGGGGCGTCGCTTCGACGTCGTGGTCGTGGACGAGGCGCAGGACGTCTTCTCCCTGCACGGCGTCTCTATGCTCGACGCCGTCGTCGAGGGTGGATACGAACAGGGACGCTGGCGTTGTTTCTACGACCTCAACAACCAGGCCGGGTTGTTCGGGACCTTCGAGGTCGAGGCCTTCGAGATGCTCCGCGAGGCAGCCCAGACGGTGCCCCTCCGCCGCAACTGCCGGAACACCAAGCCCGTCGTACTGCAGACGCAGACGGTCACGGCGGCCGATCTAGGAACGCCGATGACGGGCGAGGGCCCGGCCCCGACCTTCGCGCGGCCGTCCGATGTCGAGGACGAGGCGACGATGCTCGGAGCAGAGCTGCGTCGACTGTCCGAGGCCGGAGTGGCCCCCGGCGACATCACGGTGCTGATGGGACCGGCCGCCCCCTCACCGGTCGAATTGCTCGAACGACGTGAGGGGATCCGTCTCCATCGCCTGACGGCGAAGAACTCCGGCGGTTGGCCGCCGGACCGCACCGTCGCTGTGGCCATCGAGGACTTCAAAGGCTTCGAGAACGACTTCGTCCTCGTGTGCGGCCTCGATGCCATCGACGGGAGCCAGCGCGAGAAGGCCCTCGTCTACGTAGCGATGAGCCGCGCTCGCATCGGCCTGTGGCTCGCCGTCCCGCCCGGGCAGTCGCAGAGGTTCGACGACATCCGTAAGCAGAACCTCGAGCTCGTCCTCGCGGCTCGGGAGGCGGCGCGATGAGCGCCCGCGACGCCGTCGTCGACTACGTCGAGCGCATGCTCGTCGGGCCCTCCGACGGTCAGCTCGAAGAGGTGCTCGGCATGCCGAACAAGCGCTACCTGATGGGCATCCTCTTCCCGGTCGGGACCAGCACGGCGGAGGTGCTCGCCGAGGAGCAGGAGGACGTGACCGGCGCGTCCGAGGGCGACCTCACCGCAGAGGACCCCGTAGCGCTCGCGGGGCAGTGGCTGCCGTCCTCGATGGGTCTCTCCTTGTTCGTCGATGGGGAGGCGGACGAGGTGAGCGTCGACGTCTGGGGCGCGAGGTACGACCTCGAGGCGACCAAGCCCCGTCGCAGGTACGTCCGTCGACCGCTCGCGGACGAGGAGACGCCCGACGTGTGTCCGCTCAGTCCGGAGAAGAGCTCCTACGACGTGCTCGGCGGGGCGGCCAAGCTGCGCGTGCGACGCCGTGACCTTCCCGGGGGGACGCTGCTGACCTGTTCGCTCGTCAACAACGAGGTCATGGAGGAGGACGCCGAGCCCGAGCCGGAGCACTGCCTCTACCAGGTCGGACTGCGGGTCAGGGCTGGCGCGGGACGGGTCCTTGAGTACCCCAGCGTGCAGCTCCTGTCGCGCGACGAGGAGGAGCAGGAGCTGAGGCTGATGTACCGCGCGTCGAGGACCTTCGCGATCGGCCACGGATGCGCGGTGACCTGGAAAGGGGCCGATGAGGACCGCAAGGACGTTGTGACCTCTCGGCTCCTGCCTCGCCACGAGGTGCGAGGCGTCACCCAGTCGGCGCCGCCAGGACTCGACCGATCCGTCCTCCGCGTCGCCCGCCTCGCCGATCACGCCGTCCCGTGGCCTGAACTCCGGTCCGAGCTCGAGGCCTTCGTGAACGCGTACGGGACCTGGGCGAAGGGGGAACGGGACCGGGACGACATCCCCGGCGAACTGGAGCCAGCGAGGGAACGGATCGTCGGACGCATCGGGGTCGCTCTGGATCGCATGAGGGCCGGTCTCGAGGCACTCGACGACGAGATCGTGCGGCGGTCCTTCCGTCTGGCCAACGAGGCCATGGCGCTCCAGCGGCTGAGACAGGGCAAGGACTTCGGAGGGACACGTCGGCGTCGCGACGAGGACGTCGACATGACCGATGACATCTCGAGCTCCGAGTTCTTCTGGCACCCCTTCCAGCTGGCCTTCCAGCTGCTGACGCTTCCGTCGCTCGCGGACCCATCGGACGCGCATCGCGAGGACGTCGACCTCATCTGGTTCCCGACCGGCGGCGGCAAGACCGAGGCCTACCTCGCCGTCGCGGTGACGGAGATCTTCCTCCGCCGGCTGAGGGCCGGCGCGCGCGGTGGCGGGACCGCGATCCTGACCCGCTACACGCTGCGCCTGCTCACGGCGCAGCAGTTCGAGCGTGCCGCGGCCACGATCTGCGCGTGCGATGTCCTCCGACGGCGCCATCCCGCTCTCGGCGACGAACCGATCTCGATCGGTCTCTGGGTCGGCGACGAGGCGACCCCGAACAAGTGCTCGAAGGCCGTCGAGATCTTCAGCGGCATCCGCCAGGACGACCGGCCGGTCAACCCGTTCCAGCTCGAGCAGTGCCCCTACTGCGGGACGCAGATCATTCCCGAGACCTTGAGCGAGGACGACGATGACTACGGCATCGTGCCGACGCTCGACGACTTCCGCATCCACTGCCCGACCAGCAGCTGCCCCTTCTACGAGCGGCTCCCCATCCAGGTCGTCGATGAGGTCCTCTACCGCCGCCCGCCGACCCTGTTGTTGGGAACGGTGGACAAGTTCGCGCAGCTCGCCTGGAACGCCGCCGGTCTCGCCTTCTTCGGCGGCGATGAGCACGACGCTCCGTCCCTGATCATCCAGGACGAGCTCCATCTGCTCTCGGGGCCCCTCGGCACCACCGTGGGGGTGTACGAGGCGGCCATCGAGGCGCTCTGCGCGCGGCACGGGGTCCCGCCGAAGATCGTCGCCTCGACGGCGACCATCCGCCGCTCCCAGGATCAGGTCCGCGAGCTGTTCGGCGGCCGACAGGTGCGTCTGTTCCCGCCCTCGGGCGTCGACTCGACCAATTCCTTCTTCGCACGGCGTGACGAAAAGAGCCCTGGTCGGCTCTACGCCGGCGTCATGGCCCAGAGCCACACCCTCTCCACTGCGATGGTGCACCTCGCCGCCGCCCTCCTGCAGGGCGTCGCCGAGACGGAGATGTCCGACGCCGAGCGCGACGCCTACTGGACGTTGGTCGTGTACCACAACTCGCTTCGCGAGCTGGGCCGCACGGTGACGCTCGCCCGAGACGACGTCCCCGCCCGTCTCAAAGGCATCGGTGCCGATGGCAAGTCGCGTGAGCTCGGCGACGACGACGTTGTCGAGCTGACGAGCAACGTCGGGGGCAAGAACCTGACCTCGATCCTCGAGCGGATGAAGCGGCCGGTGACGTCGGACGACGTGATCTCCGTCCTCGCCTGCACGAACATGCTGTCGGTCGGCGTCGACGTCGGACGCCTCGGGCTCATGGTGGTCAATGGGCAGCCGAAGACGACGTCGGAGTACATCCAGGCGACCAGCCGCGTCGGACGAGGCGAGGTGCCAGGACTCGTCTTCTCCCTCTTCACGGCGACCAAGCCGCGGGACCGTTCGCACTACGAGTCGTTCGAGCCCTACCACGCGGCGTTCTACCGGCGCGTGGAACCGACGAGCGTGACCCCGTGGTCGCCGCCGTCCCGAGATCGCGCGCTCCACGCGGCCTTCGTCATCCTCGTCCGGGCCTTCGCCGACCTCCTGAAGGACGAGGACGCCCACGCGTTCGATCCGGCATCGACCGCGGTGGACGAGGCACGCCAGGTGCTGCTCGACAAGATCGGCGCCGCCGATCCCGAGGAGCTCGCGTCCGCTGATCAGTCGATCGGCCGGCTCATCGAGCGGTGGGTCGAGCTCAAGCAAGAGGCCGAGGACCGGGACAAGAGGCTGCGGTTCCGACCGGGAGGGAAGGCCGTCCGGTCGCTCCTGCGCAACTTCGGCGAACGGGGCGACGGCTGGGAGACCCTCCAGTCGATGCGCAACGTGGACCGCCAGGTACTGGTGAAGGTCCAGGGGGAGGACGCCTGATGGAACGCACGATCCGGCTGTCGCAGACCGTCGCGCCGTTCGGCGTCGGTTCGATCTACGACCTTCGCGGCGAGTCTCTCGCCACCGTCGACACCTCGCGCTGGGGCGGGATGGGTGAACGTCTTGAGCTCGACCGTCTCGCCAAGGACCTCGGGGTCCAGGGGTTCCGCTCGGCGCCCGCTCGCGCAGACCAGTTCTCGACGAAGGGCGCCCGGCTGACGTTCGTCCGCTTCCCGCGGTGGCTGTTCTGCCCTGTGTGCCGGCGGATGACGATGTGGAAGAGCGAGTTCGAGGTCCCCGGCGAGCCCGCCCGCTGCGGCTTCTGCACCCGGACTCCGAAGCCCGAGCTCGTGCCGATGCGTTTCGTACTGACCTGCCCCGACGGACACCTCGGCGATGTGCAGTGGGACCGGTTCGCCCACAGCCGTGCCGAGGGCCTTGAGCAGCGGCAGTGCAAGTCGAGGGATCTGACCTTCACCACGAAGCCGGGCGCCGGCACCGGGCTGGACGCGTCGTGGGTCACCTGCCGGTCGTGCAAGGCCGGGCGCTCGCTCCAGGGCATCACGAAGAAGGGCGCAGCGGTATCGATGGGCCTCCTCTGTCCCGGCAAGCAGCCGTGGCAGTACCTGCCGGCCGATGCGCCGCAGTGCAAGCAGGAGGCCATCGTCCTGCAGCGCGGAGCGAGCAACCTCTACTTCAGCGACATCCGATCGGCGATCGACATCCCACCGGACTCCGACTTCGATGTCTTCAGCGACGTCGCTCGGAAGGTCACCGCCACTCCCGGGTTCGAGATGCTGATGTCGACCGATCCGGATGACGATCTGATGGTCGAGATGCTCGTCACGCGGCTCTCCAAGGAGCACGACGTCCCGGAAGCCGACATCCTTCGGCTCGTCGCCGGCGCGAAGGCCGAGATCTCGGGGGCCCCGGCGACGGCGGTGGCCCTCACCGGGGATCTTCGCCGCGACGAGTGGAACGCCCTCATCGCGGATCGCGGGCAGCAGGACGAGCGGAACCGGTTCTTGACCCGGCACGAGCAGCTCCGGCCCGACGGAGAGCTGTCCCGTGCCGAGCAGCTCCTCGTGGATGCCTTCGGTCCCGTGGTGCTCGTCACGCGGCTCCGGGAGGTGCGCGCGCTGACCGGCTTCCGCCGTTACCAGACCGACGGTCCGAAGCTGCCGCCGCAGCTCGACGCCCAGCAGATCGACTGGCTGCCGGCCATCGAGGTCTACGGCGAAGGGCTCTTCCTGCGCCTGAACGAGGACGCCCTGCAGAAGTGGGAGGCCCAGGACGAGGTGATCCGCCGCGTACGTGTCCTCGAGGAGCGGCGGCCGGACAGCCTCGTCGGGGACAGGCTCAAAGCGGCGTCCCCTCGGTTTGTGTTGGTGCACACCTTGGCGCACCTGCTCATCCGGAGGCTGAGCTTCGAGTCCGGGTACTCCGCGGCCTCGCTTCGCGAACGGGTCTACTGCGCCGAGGCCGGAGGCTCCGACGCCCCGTATGCCGGTGTTCTGATCTATACCGCCGCGGGCGATGCGGAGGGGACGCTCGGCGGATTGGTCCGTCAGGGCCGCCCGCCGAGGATGCTCCACACGCTCCTGGCGACGCTCGAGGAGGCGGCGTGGTGCTCGGCGGACCCTCTCTGCATCGATGCTCGCGCCCAGGGGTTCCAGGGTCTGAACCGCGGTGCATGCCACGCCTGCAGCCTCGTTGCAGAGACGAGCTGCGAGTACTCGAACAGCTTCCTCGATCGGGGCGTTCTCGTCGACCGCGAAGTCGGGTTCTTCCGCGATGCGCTCGCTGCGGCGCTCGAGGACTCGGGCCGGACGGCTTCCGTCTCATGAGGTTCCCGACGTACCAGGACCTCTCGAAGGAGCAGGACGACGTCAACAACCTCCCGCTGAAGGGCAACTACCTGGTCACCGGGCCACCCGGGACCGGCAAGACCGTCATGGCCCTGTACCGCGGGAAGGCGCTGGCGGGTCGTCGCGAGTCGGTCCAGCTGCTGATGCACGGCAGGCTGCTGTCGCAGTACACGAGCCAGGTCGTGGGACACCTCGGCATCGACGGCGTCGTGAACACCTTCTTCAGCTGGCTCGGCAAGTGGTGCCGCTCGAACTGGGGGGTGAACACCCCGCAGGTAGAGCCCTACAGGCCGGATTGGACGCGGATCATCGAGCTCGCGATCGAGAAGCCCCCGGCCCGCGGGGCCCAGCCACACCTCCTCGTCGACGAGGGGCAGGACATGGCGCCCGAGTTCTTCATGTTCGCGAAGAGCGTCGCGAAGGGCCTGACGGTCTTCGCCGACGAGAACCAGCGCATCACCGACGACAACTCGACGCTCGCCGAGATCCGGACGAAGATCCGGCCGGACGCGGAGCTGAAGCTCACCCGGAACTACCGCAACACCCGTGAGATCGCACTCGTGGCGCGGCACTTCGTGGCGGACTCGCCGACTGGAGTTCCTGAGCTCCCCGAGAGGACCGGACCCAAGCCGGAGCTCGCCGCCCACCCGCGTACGCACGAATCCGCGCAGCGCATCGCGACCTACGCCGGCAACTTCAAGCGGCAGCAGATCGGCGTCATCGTCCCAAACGACAAGAAGCTGCTCTCGATCTACAGGAACCGGCTCGCCGCGGCGCTCCCCGACTCCGTGCGCCTTCAGCACTACAGCAACAAGGGTAAGACGGAGGTCGAGTTCGACACCCCCGGTGTGACGCTGCTGCATTGGGCGAGTGCCAAGGGCCTGGAGTTCGACGCCGTCTTCCTCCCCGAGCTGCAGGCCGTGCGGCAGGAGCTCGGGTCCCCGTTGCTCCACATGCAGCTTCATGTGCTGTGCTCCAGGGCACGAGAGCGCCTGTTCCTCAGCTACACCGGGGAGGGGAGGCCGGCGATCGCCTCGCTCCTGCCGCTCGATCTCATCAAGGTGGTCCCGTGACCGATCCCCTCTTCCCGTCGGGCCACACGCCCGGACCTTGGCTGGTCCTGACGAACCGCTCCAACGTCGTGGACTACATCGCGTCCGGCCTGGTGCGCCCGAAGGAGGGACTTGAGAAGTACTACGCAGATCTCTCCGACCTCGTCCCTCTGAGGGTCCCGGTCGTGGCCGGACCGCTCTCGGTCGAGCTCATAGAGCGCGTCGCCGACCGCCCCATCCATTTCCCGGTCGCGCTCGAGATCGCCGCCGATGCCGTGTCGTCCACCACGGACGACCGAGTGGGAAGCCTCAAAGTGGCGACGCTCGACGCGATCGCGAAGGTGCACCTGGAGACCGAGGACGACCTCGACGAGCTCGTCGCCCGCACCTTCGACAACGTCGACTGGTCCCGCGTCGAGTACGCGGTCAGCCCGGAGCTCTTCTCCGGAGGGGATCTCACACTCGAAGCGGTCCGCGAGGCGCTAAGCGGAACGCAGGACGGGCCGGCTCCCAAGTTCGAGCTGGAGGACCGGCTCGCGGGGGCCCGGCTGATGGCGCTCTCGACCGCAGAGGCCCACCACGATCTAGACGCCGTGGCACTGGTTGCGCTCGATGCCGGCCAGGCCCGCACCGCGGCCGGCGGGCCCGGCGAGTGGTTCGTCATCGACGACTCACTGGCTTCCTATTCGCCGTCCGAGGGAGCCTCCTTCGACGAGCGCCTTTTCCGGGCCGCGGCCGCCCGGTGCATCTCGACCTCGCGGTCGGACGTATGGGACGGCGCACGGCTCGTGGGCGAGATCGACGAGCTCCTCAAGGCCGACCACGAGGTCGACGGCGATGACCTGGCCCGCTGGGCGAAAGCAGCCGAGCGGATCCGTGAGATCGTCGATGCGGTGCGAACCTTCGAACGCCTCACGACGACCGAGTATTCGAGCGAGGCGGCGGTGCTGCTCGCCGCCCTGCGGGGCCGACCAGCGGATGTGCTTGCGCTGATGCTCGAGGACATCGGAGGTGATGCGTGGACCGTCACCGCGGCGGCCACGCTCATCGGCCTCGTCCACGGCCGACACGCGATGAGCGTCGAGCTGCGCCCTGAGGCACTCGACAGCGTGCTCGCGCGCATGGAGCGCTCCCGTCTGATCGGGAGCCCTTGGACTCCAACTGTGGAGGTGGCTGCGGACGGGGCGAAGTCGTCGCTGAAGGTCGATGGTGCAGCCATCCTCGAGGTTCCCCTGCCACCGAAACCTCTGCACGACCTTCTCGCGAGCATCGACGTCGACATCTCGGCGAACCGCGAAGCGGTTCTTGAGGTGGTTCGCATCGCAGGCTGGCAGGAAGTGATCCGAACGACCGTGATCGTCCCCGGGACCTTCAGCCACACCGTGGAGAGGAAGACGTCGCGCATCGAGTTCCACGGTGATCCGGTCATCGAGCAAGGGGTGGACCGCACAGCCCTCGAGCACCGCCTCGAAACCGACGCAGATGCGCTCCGACCGGTGCTCGAGCGGCTCGTCGCCGAGCAGCACGAGGCCCGCTGATGACACGCACCTGGGCCGGGCCCGACTCCGAGGTCGGAGCGGCAGTCACGCGCTTCTCCGCAAGTTGCCTGGACACGTACCGGGTCGACGCGCGCCGTGTCGTCGAGGACGCGAACATTGAACGCATCGCGACGGAAGGCGGCTACGCCCGCCGCCAGCTCTTCGAGCTCATCCAGAACGGCGCGGATGAGCTGATCGACCGGCGCGGTCGGATCCGCGTCGTCGTGACCGACCACGCGCTCTATTGCGCGAACGAAGGCCGACCGGTCAGCGAACAGGGTGTCGGCGCGATCCTGGGCTCGCACAACTCGCCCAAGACCGGCGTCGAGATCGGCCGCTTCGGTCTCGGCTTCAAGTCCGTTCTCGGCGTCTCAAGGACGCCTGCCGTCTACTCGACGAGCGGCAGCTTCGGATTCGATGCCGACCGCAACCTCGACGCGGTCCGGCGAATCGTGCCCGACGCCGACCGCGCGGCGGTCCTCAGGATGGCCGAGCCGATCGATCCGGCGGCGGCCGCCGCCGACGACCCGGTGCTGGCCGAGTTGATGGATGACGCCGACACCGTCATCGTCATGCCGCTCGACACGGGCCCAACGGCCTGGCTACCGAGCACCTTCCGGACCTTCCCGGCGCAGTTCCTCCTGTTCTCCTCGCATGTCGAGCAACTGACGTTGGAGGATCGGACCGGCGAGGGGTATCTCCGCAACATCCTCCTCGACGAGGAGGGGGACGGGGTCTGGGTTCTCCACGACACGGGGACGGAGGACAAGACGTCGAGGTGGAAGCTCTTCGGCGTCCACCACTCCCTCAGCCGCGCAGTTCGTCGAGACGGCGGGACCATGGCCGAGCGGCCGGTGATCCCGATCCACTGGGCCGTGCCGATCAGTCGCGCGGAGCCGGGACAGTTGTGGGCATTCTTCCCCACGCAGGTCGAGACCACACTGAGCGGCATCATCAACGCACCGTGGAAGCTCGACGAGAGCCGGACGACGCTCGTTCCGGGCGAGTTCAACGCCGAGCTGCTGTCGGCCGCCGTCGACGTCGTCATCGAGAACCTCGCGGAGGTCGCGCGGACCGATGACCCCGGCTTCATGCTCGAGCTGCTGCCGGGACGAGGCAAAGAGCTGAAGGGGTGGGCCGACGAGATCCTCTCCGATCTCGTCTACAAGCGGGCCGCGGACGCCGATTCGCTGCCCGACCAGACGGGGCGCCTACAGCATCCTTCGACGCTCCGGCTGCTGCCCGAGGACGTCGGCGTAGGCGCGGCCGAGTGCTGGTCGGAACAGCCGACCCGCCCGGTCGCCTGGGTCCATCCGTCGGCCGTCCGCAATGCGACACGGCGGTCGCGCGCGGTGCGGCTGATCGAGGCGGTCGACGGCCGGCAGGAGCCCGTCGACGATTGGCTCGAGGCGCTCATCGGCCGTCGAAAGATCGAGGGCAGCGCCGCTGCACTCAGGGTCGCCACCGCGCTGGTCTTCTCGGAGGCTGACGCCGGCATGCGTAAGGCGAAGATGATCCTCACCGCGGATGGTCGCCTCGTGCCTCCCACCCGCGGCCTCATCTTCCGGCCGGCAGCGGTGGATGTCGATGTCGACGTGCCACTCGTCGCATCAGAGCTCCTCGAGGAGGAAGGGGTCCCAGAAGCCCTCGACGCCCTGAAGGTCCAACAGGTCAGCGCCGCCACCGTCCTCGACGCGCTGGTGGACCGGGCGGTTTCGGGAAGCGACGCCTCGCGTGACTGGAACTGGGGCGAGGCCTGGAAGCTGGCCGACCGCGTGACCGGACAGGAACTGCGGGACATCCTGATCGGCCGCCACAGTCTCGTTGCGACCGACGTCTACGTGCGGACCATGAGCGGGCGGATGGCCCGCCTGGCCGACGTGCTGCTGCCTGGGAGCCTGCTCTCGCCCGAGGACTTCAAGGCGACCCATCGCGGCCTCCTGGTCGACACCGTCCGCCACCGCCTGCACCTGGACGTGCTGCGTGAGCTCGGTGCCACCGATCGCCCTGTCCGGGATGCGGGGAGTACGGACGAACCGTGGCTCGCGGAATACCGGCGGCAGCTCGTCAAGGCAGCCATCGACGAGGCGCGTACGCACGGCGCGCGGGTCAAGCCCGAGCACTTCGAGCTCATCCCGAGATCCTCTTGGCCCGGTCCGGCCACGCCGCTCGATGGGCTCTCCGGAGGGCCGGCGGCAAAGTACGCGCGAGAGCTGCTCGCGGCCTGCGACGACCTGGAGCCGTGGGTCCTCCGTCGCACCAAGGGCCGTGTCACGGACTCGTCGGTTGAGCACCCGCTCCTCTGGCGGATCCGCCAGGTCGGGGTGCTGCCGACCGACAAGGGCGTTCGACCGATCGCTGACTGCGTCACCGACCTGCTCAAGCCGATGGCCCCTCTACTGCCGGTCGTCGACCTGCCCCGGCCAGCCTGCAGAGCGCTGGGCCTCCCGGACACGATGGCGGGACTCGACGACCGTCGGCTGGCCATCGCCTGCGATGCCGTCGGGGACCTCGAGCGCGAAGACCAGATCGGTGCCGCGTACGTCGCTTTGCAGCCCGCACTCGGGACGCCACCCGAGCGCATCCGAGCGGTCGTCCGGCGCGACGTGGTCTGGGCGACGCCCGCCGACGTCTGCGTCACCTCCGATCTGGCGGACCTCAAGGTGTTGCGCGGAACCGGCGTCCCGTTCATCCGCGTCGCAGCCGAGGAGCAGGCCGAGCGCCTCATCACCGCCTGGGGGCTCCGGCGCATCTCGGATCTCGTGGGCTCACGCATCGTCGCGCAGGCGGACGGTGATCGCGAGAAGGCGATCGACCGCTATCCGCTTCTGCGCTTCATGCTGCCGCCGGTCGTGGAGCGGGTCGAGCTCATGCCGTGCTCCGAGATCCACCGGGAGATGTTCACGGACGAGGGCAGCATGTCCGAGCCGCTCGACTTCGAGCTTCGCGACGATATCCTGTACTACGACTCCCGGCTCGACGACGTGACCCTCCTCCGCAGGTTGGCGGAGCGACTGGGAGTGCCACTGGCAAGAGACGACGCACGGAACGTCATCGACAACGCGCAGGCCGAAGAAGTCCAGGCGCTCCTCGCGGAGGTCCGGTCGGCGACTGATGATGCAACGCGGCTGCTGTCTCTAATCGGCGTCGACGAGCTCCGCTCGCGGGTCCCCGACGTCCTCATCGAGGCCGTCGAGGAATCGGAGGGCGAGCTGTCCGACCTCGATGTCGCGGAGCTTGCGCTGACGGTCTTCGGCGTGGAGACGCTGAAGGTGTTCAGCGACAGCATGGAGAAGAGAGGGCTCGCCCCTCCTAGCGAGTGGGTCGGTCGGCGAACCACGGTCAAGTTCGTGACCGAGGACCTCGGCTTCCCGCGGAAGTACGCAGGCTTCGCTGGGGTCAAGCTCGTGGACACGCTCGATGTCCCGGGGCCCACGACGCTCCCGAAACTCCACGACTTCCAGGACCGCGCCGCCGCCGGCATCCGCTCGCTGCTCGTCGACGACGGCGACCGGCGCGGGCTCCTGTCCCTGCCGACAGGCGCCGGCAAGACCCGTGTGACAGTTGAAGCGCTCATCCGAGCCGTCGCCGCAGGCGAGCTCGAGAGCCCGATCCTCTGGATCGCGCAGACGCAGGAGCTGTGCGAGCAGGCGGTGCAGAGCTGGGCAGAGGTTTGGCGGGCGGTCGGGCCCGCGCGCTCCCTGAAGATCAGCCGGCTCTGGGGGAGCTACAGCGCTCAGGCCCGTGAGGACGGGGGAATCCAGGTGGTCGTTGCGACCATCGCCAAGCTCGGAGCGAGCTGCTTCGGCAAGCCTGCCTACAAATGGCTCAGCCGTCCCGGCGTCGTGATCGTCGATGAAGCCCACGTCTCCACGACCACGAGCTACACCGAGCTTCTGAAGTGGACCGGCATCGATCGCGGGACGGACCACGCTCCGCTCATCGGCCTCTCCGCCACGCCCTACCGCGGCTTCAACTCCGTGGAGACGGACAGCCTCGCCGGACGTTATGGCATACGCCGGCTCGACGAGGGCGTCTTCGACGAAGCGGAGGGGGCCTCCATCTCGCTCCTCCAGGACAAGGGAATCCTCGCCCGCGTCGACCACCAGGTCCTCGAAGGCTCTGAGCAGGTCCCCCTCACCTCGGCCGAGAAGGAGCACATCCAGAAGTACAGGTCCCTGCCCCCGTCGGTCCTCAACAAGATCGGCCGCGACCTCGACCGAACGAATCGTCTCGTCAAGTCGGTCACGGAGCTTCCGGCGGACTGGCCCGTCCTGATGTTCGCCGCCTCCGTCGCTCATGCGGAGACGCTCGCGGCGCTGGTGGCGCGGAAGGGGCGATCGGCGGCAGCCATATCGGGTGACACGCCCGACCCTGTGAGGCGGCACCTAATCGGCGAGTTCCGCGCCGGACGTCTGCAGACGCTGACGAACTACGGCGTCCTGACCGAGGGCTTCGATGCACCGTCTATCCGTGCGCTCTACATCGCGCGTCCGACCTACAGCCCGAACCGCTATCTCCAGATGATCGGGCGCGGACTTCGTGGACCGGCCAATGGCGGCAAGCCGGTCTGTCAGGTCATCGACGTCGCCGACAACGTCGTGGCCTTCGGACTAAGACTGGCCTTCAGGGAGTTCGAGCAGGCGTGGAAGCAGAGCTGACGCAAGAGCAGCGGGAGGTCGTGTTGTCCCCCGCGAGTGCTAGGACGATCGTCGTCGCTGGTCCGGGGACCGGCAAGACCCACGTCATCGCGGCCCGGGTCCGGCAGCTCATCGACTCGGGCGCGATCGAGGATCCCGAGCGCATCTTGGTGCTCAGCTTCACCAGGGCGGCCGTCGATGTGTTGCATCGGCGTCTCGCCGACCACTCGGTCGCCCGCGAGGTCCGACCGTCGACGATCGACAGCTACGCCAGGAAGGCGGTTCAGAGCTCCGGTCAGTCCCCCGCGGGCGGGTTCGATGCGATCATCCGCGCCGCGATCCGCTGCGAGTCCGAGGACCCGCCTCACGAGCACGTGATCGTCGATGAGGCTCAGGACCTCAGCGGTGACCGACTGAGCTTCGTGACGAAGCTCCTCACCGCGGCGAACGGCTTCACCGTCCTCGGTGACCCGGCCCAGGGCATCTACGGGTGGCAGGAGACGGGACCTCATATCGACGCGATGGACCGGATCGCCAAGACCTTCGAGGACGCCCGCCGACTCGAACTGACGGAGGACCACCGCACGCGTTCGCCAGCCGCACGTCCCCTGGACGGCACACGTTCCGCTGTCGCAGCCGGCTCGGACGAGCAGGGTCTCATCCGACTTCGACAGAGGCTCAAGACCGCCCCGCAGCTCGACCCCAACGCACTGATGACGGTCCTCCGGTACTCACGGGGGGAGACGGCGGTGCTGTGCCGTACCAACGCCCAGGTGCTGCAGCTGTCGGCGACGCTCGCGGCGGCCGGCGTCGCCCACCGCATCCAGCAGCCAGCCCAGACCTCCGTGCCGCCGTTCTGGCTGTCGGCGCTGCTCCGGAACGTCGAGGCGGACGAGGTTCAGAAGTCCGACCTCGATCGCGAGGCGGCCCAGCTGACCGACGCAGAGCTCGATCAGGCCTGGTCCGAGCTCGAGCGACTGGCATCCGACGGTGAGGACATCCTGCTCGCGCGCATCAGGTCTTCGGCCGCGGAGATGGCCGAGCTGCCCCGCTTCATGCGCGACGTGCCCGTGCTTTCGACGGTCCATCGCAGCAAGGGGCTCGAGTTCGATCGCGTGATCGTCACCGACCTGGGCGGCCGCGGTGACGAGGCGTCCACCGCGGAGGAGGCGCGGGTGCTGTTCGTGGCGGCGACCCGGGCGCGGGACGCCGTTCTCGCCACGACTCTGGACCGTCCGAAGCACGCGATGCGCCGTCGATCCGGACGATGGATCGCCACCCCGTGGAATCGGGACGAGCCCCTCGGCGTCGAGATCTCGGTCGGAGACGTCGACCGGTCGGTCCCCTTCCTCGACGACGGTGCCGCGGGGTACGTTCAGCGGCACCTGCGCACCGCGGTCACGCCGGGCGACGCGGTGCAGATCGAACCCGCGTACCGGGATGGGCGCACCGACCTGGACGTCGTCCATCGGGGCGTGGCGGTCGCGCGTCTGACGGCCGAGTGCGTCGGAACGATCGGGCACCTCGGTCTGGCCGGTCGGCGGCTCGAAGGACTTGTCGTCGATCGTCTCAGCACCGCCGTGGGGTCAGCTGCGATCACCGAGGCGGTCGGCGCAGGAGCTGCGGGCCTCTGGCTCGTGCCCGAGATCTCGGGCTTCGCGTCGGTCCTCAGCTGACGGCGACACGGCCAGCAGGCCACCGCCCGAACTCGCGCCCAGACCCGCTTCGTCTACCCCGTCGGGCTCATCCACGAGGAAGTCACGGGGGTCTGCTGCACGGATCGGTGTCACCTGACGTGCGGCGCTCTGCGGAGCGCCGCCAGAGAGGATGTGCACCGTGCCGAAGCCCTCCCCCAGAGAGTTCCGAGAGGACGTGGTCCGGGTCGCTCGGGCGCGTGGTCAGGACACGACGATCAAGCAGATCGCGAAGGATTTCGGGATCAGTGAGTCGTGTCTGACGAACTGGATGAAGAAGGCCGACCTCGAAGACCGCGGCAAGCCGGCCACGACGAGCGGCGAGGATCTCGAGCTGCGCGAGGCACGCAAGCGGATCCGGCTGTTGGAGCAGGAGAACGAGGTCCTGCGCAGGGCGGCGGCGTACCTGTCGCAGGCGAGCTTGCCGGGAAAATGATGTACCCGGTCGTCAGGGAGCTCGCCGAGGACGGGGTGCCCGTCACGGTGACGTGCCGGGTGTTGAAGATCGCGCGTCAGCCGTACTACCGCTGGCGATCGAAGCCCGTCACCGATCGCGAGCTCGTGCAGGCGTATCGCGCCAACGCGCTGCTGGACGCGCACCGCGACGACCCCGAGTTCGGGTACCGGTTCCTCGTGCAGGAAGCCCGCGAGGCGGGGCAGGGGATGTGCGAGCGGACCGCGTGGCGGATCTGCTCGCAGATGGGCTGGTGGTCGGCGTTCGGCAAGAAGCGCGCGATCAACGGCAAGCGGCCGGGGCCGCCGGTGCACGACGACCGCTGCGCAGTCTCCGAGCAGCACGGGCGCGTTCGTCACCCGTTCGTCGCCAGCGGCCCGAACGAGCTGTGGCTGACCGACATCACCGAGCACCGCACCTTGGAGGGCAAGCTCTACATGTGCGCGATCAAGGACGCCTACGCCGGCCGGATCGTCGGCTACTCGATCGATGATCGGATGAACCTCGCGCCTGGCCGTGAGCGCGCTTGAGAGCGCGGCCTGCCGGCGTGGGCAGGTCGCTGGCTGCATCGTGCATTCCTATCGCGGCAGCCAGTTCCGGTCACGCCGCTTCGTGCACGCCCTCAACCGTCACGGGCTCGTCGGATCGATGGGCCGCGTCGGTGCCGCGGGCGACAACGCCGCGATGGAGAGCTTCTTCTCGTTGTTGCAGAAGAACGTGCTGAACCGTCGCCAGTGGGCCACCAGGCAGGAGCTCCGGCTCGCGATCGTGACGTGGATCGAGCGGACCTACCACCGCCGCCGACGCCAAGCACGGTTGGGCCGGTTGACCCCGATCGAGTACGAGACCATCATGATCCCGAGGACCGCGATCGCGGCCTGAGAAACCTGTCACCGATCCGTGCAGCAGACCCCTGCCTCCTGAATCCTCGTTCGCGGTTGCGACGGCTCGTCACGCAGGCGCCAGCAGACTGCGGAGCGCGTCGGCCGCCGTCCGGTAGGGCTGGAGTCGGGCCTTGTCCGGTGAACCCCCGCATTCCCAGAGGGTCCGCAAGTCGGCTCCGATCAGGTACGCCGAACGGACCGTCGCCTCGGTCCTCGGCCGGTCCTTCGGCCACGACCGCTCGCGCGCCAGGCTCTCGAGATCGCCCGCGTAGCCCCGGTTGCGCTCGAGGAACGGCTCGAGGTGCCTTGGGCCGGCGAGGAACGCGCGCTTGGCGTTGTTGCAGCGACGGCAGGCGACGACGAGGTTGTCGAGGCCGTCGTCGCCGCTGCGGCTCCACGGGATGAAGTGGTCGACCTCGCGGTCGGTGGTGCCCACGCCGGTGGCGCAGTAGAAGCAGCGGCCGTGTTGCAGGTCGAGCAGGCCCTCGGCGACGCGGCCCAGCGCGACGCGGTCGCGGCCGAAGAGGAAGTCCTCGAAGCTCAGCAGTGAGGAGGCGTCGGGGACCTCGGCGCGGTTCAGCGCGGCGGCCTTCTCGCTCCACCAGCGCACGACGAACGGCCGCAACAGCGGGGCCAGGCGCACGAACGCGTCGGCCACGCCAGGGAACAGCTCGATCGCGGCGCCGGACTCGCGGTAGGCGCGCATCGTGAACCCACCCTGTCGCCGGAACGGCCAGGGCACGGTGTAGAGGAACGGCTCGAAGGGGCGCTGCAGGCGCGGGATCGGCCACTCCGCGAGGGTCCGCTCGGCCTGCCGCACGAGCTGCTCCCAGGACCTGCTGCGCCGGACGCCGTCGGGGATCGTGATCGCGTCGACGCCCGCTTCCTGCCGGAACGCGGCGAGGTCGCGCAGGATGGTCGCCTGGCCGCCGCTCTGGTTCTGTACCAGGACGCGGCCAGTGGTCGCGTAGGCGCGGCTCTGCGGCCAGTACAGCTCGACCACGCGCTCGGCGAGCTCGCGCACCGGCATCCGTCCGTCCTCGAGGTGCTCCGGCGCGCGGTCGAGCATCGCGACCAGCAGCGCGGGTTTGTACGTCGACGAGGTCGCGGCGTCGTCCAGGAGCGCGAGGACCTGCTCCCCGATGGCCAGCGGCTCGCCCGTCACGCTCGTGAGTATCGCTCGGCCTGACCCGCGCCGGGGTGGCAGACCGGTGGGCGAAGCGCCTTCGGCCGGCTTGCGAGCCCTTCGGCCGAGCGCCGGCCGAGGACCGCTCTCCGGCCTGCGCGGCACGCCCGCTTAGAGTGCTTCCGCCTCGCCGGTCTCGACGACTTCGACCAGCGTCGCGGTCACGTCCGTCGGCGCCTCGTCGTCGGCGTCGCCCCGGAGCGCCGCGGCGAACTCGTGGTTCAGCTCGAGGCTGTCGTCGAACTCGCCGTTGAGGTTCGCCACCAGCGCGTCGGCCAAGCGGCCGCCCATCGGTCGGAAGGCCACGTAGGTCAGGCCGCCGGAGACGAAGCCGCCGACGACCGGCACCGTCTTGGTGATCGCCTTCTCGACGGTCTGCTTCGTGATCTTCTGGCCGACCAGCGCGCCCACCCGCTTGACGAGCGGGTACCACGCGGTCTTCGTCAGCGCCTGGGCCGCGACCTTGCGGCCGATGTTCTGGCCGACGACGTGCGAGGTCTGGGCGATCAGCGCCGCCGCTCCCGCGGCGCCGAACATCGCGCCGAGGTAGGCGATGACGCGCATCTGGGCGGCCTCGGAGAGCTCCGCGTCGCCGTCGAAGAGCTCGTCCTCACCGAAGAGGAAGGCGATCTGCTGCGCGAGGTTCAGCGCGAACCCGAAGTACTGCGCGACGTCTGCGCCACCGGCGGCGACCATCACGACCGGGTTGCCGGCCAGACCGGACACGAACGACGCCGCCGCGGTCTTGTTGGCGGTGGACTTGATCAGCACGTCCGCCTTGCGGCGGAGCGACTCCAGCGAGTAGACCGCTTGCGGTCCCTGCGCGAGGACGATCTCGAGGTGCGGTGAGTCGGCGAACTGCTTGCGCAGGAACGCCTCCCGGTCGACGCGTACGACCGGCAGCGAGGCCACGGCACCGATCGTTCGCAGCGTCGTCTGGTAGAGGGCGTCCTGGTCGGGCTTCGCCATGCGGGCGAACGTAGCCAACCCGGTGTGCGGCGTCCACCGGAACGGGCGCAACGTCCACGGCGGCCGGCCGAACAACGATCCGGTCGCCGCCGCGACCCGCGCGCTGAGGGCCGCGAGGCGGGACGGAGAACCGTCGGGCCTCGCGGCGGGCGCCGCCACCCGCGCTCGACGGCGCGGGCCGAACTCAGACGAACTCGGAGTACGTGTGCACCACGCGCGGCTTGCGGTGCTTGCAGGTGACCCTTGCGGAGAACCGGCCCTGGTAGGTCTTGCCGCGGCTCATTCGCCTTCAACGTCCGGGCGGCGTACGACGACGCCGCCGGCTCGGGTTCCCGGACCGTTCGGCCCTACAGCCCGACGACCGGGACGACCTACACCATGCGCTGCAGCGGACGTCCGGTGACGATCTGCCGCGGAGGCGACAGGGCGCGGTGTACCTCCGGTGACCAGGCGACGCATCGCCGCCCTCGTTGCGGTCGCCGCGGGGGATGCGGATTCGGGTTGCGGGGAGGGCGCGTTGACCGCGCCGGCGGCGATCCGTCCGGGGACGGTGCCGCCTTGGGCCGCCGAGCGTGGGAGCACCCCACGCGGAAGGCGGAGCGGACCCTCGCGGAGTGGCCGATCCCCCGCCTGCAGCTCGGGAAGCCGGCGTCGAAACCATCACGATCCCGACGGCATCAGGAAGAGCAAGCCGCCGGAACGCGGCGAGGTCGCGCAGGACCGCCGCTTGGCCGCCGCTCTGGTTCTGCACCAGGACGCGGCCCGTCGTGGCGTAGGCGCGGCTCTGCGGCCAGTACAGCTCGACGACGCGCTCGGCGAGCTCGCGGACCGGCATCCGGCCGTCCCCGAGGTGCTCCGGTGCGCGGTCGAGCATCGCGACCGGCAGCGCGGACTTGTACGTCGAGGACGTCGCGGCGTCGTCCAACAGGGCGAGGATCTGCTCGCCGATCACCAACGGCTCACCGGTCACGGGCGCAAGCGTCCCTCGTTCGGTACGTCGTTCCCCGGAGAGAGGCCGTCCCGGCGTCTCGAGGCGCCGCGCTCTCGCCGCCGTTCACGGGCGCGACGGGGGGCCGAGGAGAGTCCGACGCACGTGGGCGCGGTCCACGCCGACGTCGCGGGCGATCGTGGCGACACGCTCGCCACGCCGCCGCCGCGCGCGGAAGTCCCGCTCGTCGTCTCGCGGACCCACGGGCACGGGGACCGGGCGGGTCGCCGGGAGCTCCACGCCATGGCGGAGCAGGGCGGCCTCGATCGCGTCGACACGACGAGGGCCGAGGCCGTGGATCTCCTCGAGCTGCGCTCGGGACGCTCGTGCGACGTCCTCGAGCGTCGTCATGTGGTGCCTGCGGAGCACTCGAGCGACCGCCGGGGAAAGCGCCTTGCCGACCCCGACCCTGCCGAGGAACGGATCCCGGGGAACGTCCGGCGTCGGGCGGGGCACCGCGCGCGGGGAGGCCGGGAGGCCGGCACGGACGTGGACGAGGTGGGCCGGAGCGTGTCGCATCGCCGCGCGGCGCGTCCCGGGGAGCCGGTCCAGCGTCATCCGCTGGAGGTCGGCGATCGACCCGACGGCGCTCAGCACGTCGCGGAGCGGCACGCCGACCAACAGCGCGCGGGCGCGGAGATCAGGCTGCACGCGTTGGAGGACCCGGGCGATGCGGCGCAGGTCGTGGTCGTCCGGCTCGTACGTCGCCACCCACACCCAGAGGTTTTCGCCATCGGGCCGAGCGAACCACTCGCCCACCGAATTTCCGAAACCCTCCTGTGCTCGGCAGGTCAGTGCTGCGGCGCCGTGAGGGTAGTTGTAGAGATGTGCCCGGCCGGGCTGGGGAAGGTCGTCGAACATGGAGGTGCTCCTCGTCGAAAGGTCGCTCTGCACCGTCGATTCTGGACTTTTCGGAGCGAGAGTCAAGTTAGCGCGGGACTCGATCCCAGTGGTTGCTCTAACTTGACACGGCTCTCGGATCGGTGGTGATTCGGGGGCCGTGTTCTACCTCGAATACGGACCGTTGACCGCCGAAGGAGGTTGGGCCGATGTGCGGCGTAGGCAAACGTTCGAGTTGGCGGATATCAGCGACTTCGGATCGGTCGATGCGGACCGATCGGGGCGGGTCGACCGTCTGACGACCGGACGCGGATGCCGAGGAAGCTCCGCCGAGGGCGGGCCGCTCTTCGAACTCCGACGCGGTGCCGTCACGACAGGCGCCGCGCCCAGAACGCCGTCTGCTTCGCGACCTCCTCCGGCGTCTTCGTCGGGCGGTCCGAGCGTCCGCGCCGTCGCCGCTCTCGGTGCAGGTCGTCGAGGGCGGCCAGCAGCAGGAGCGGGACGAGGAGCGCCCCTCCCACCCGCCGGGGCAGCGAGCGCTTCGGAGCGGGCGGGAACGGAGGCGGCTGAGGGTCGTCGTGCGGCACGAGCTTCGGCACAGCATCCCGCCCGGCCCCGCGAAGGTCGAGGCTTCGCGGAGCCGGAGGATCAGGGGCGCCGCGGGAGCAGTCGGACTCAGGACGGCGGATCTGACAGCCGCCGGTGCACCGACTTCGCGCCGGATCCGCCGCACCGCGACGGCCAGCAGGACGATCGGGGCGGCGACGATCCGCAGCAGCCGCCGGAGTCCCATCGTCGCCCTCCTGGCCCCCGCAGGTTCACGGCGTGGCCGGTCGGGTCAGGACGAGGGGCGATGGCTCCGGTGCCCCGTCGTCACCGCCGAGCAGGACGGTGATCCCGACGAGGGCCGACCCGAGCAGCGCCACGACGATGAGCGCCGCGACGACCCAGGTCGTCTCGCTCGTGGCCCGCGTCGTCCCGGTCCGTGTCGCAGGGGGCGGCCCCGGCGCCGGCAGCTCGGTCCAGACGCCGGGCGGCAGCGACGCGGGCGGGGACGGGGTCGGTGACCCCGCCGGGGCGGCCGCCGCGCCTTGCGCGCGCAGGTCCGCCCGCAGCAGCCGCGTGCCGCACACCCCGCAGAACCGGTCCGACGCGCCACGGATCGCCGTGGCGCACGTCGGGCACTGCCGGGTCGGGTCGACGGGGGTCGCCATGGACTCAGACGCAGCGCGGCTGGATCTGCTGGACCGTCCGGTCGATCCGCGCGCCGATGACGCTGAACGCCTCCTTCGGCCCCCATGCGTGCAACGCGTAGCGGTTGTCGCAGAGGTCGAAGACGTAGAGGACGTTCCGGGCGCCGGCGGCCTCCCAGATGGCGAGCCGCGCGGTGCGCTTGTTCGGGAAGGTCACCTCGCGGTCCACCTCGGGCTTCGTCCCCGATGCCACGGCCTGCAGCGTCGCGTCCTGGGCCGCCTCGATCGTGCGATCGCGCTTCGCCTCGAGCCTGCCGAGGACGAGCTTGAGGTTCGTGTCGACCGAGCTCTCGAGCGCGAAGCGCTCCGTCACCTGCAGACCGCCGCTCGGCGAGAAGGGCTTCCACCCGGCCGGCAGCATCACGTCGTAGCTGCGCTGCCGGGCCGCCGCGTAGAGCGGCCGGGAGGCGAGCGCGGTGTCCTCGGCGGAGAACGGCGTCTCGGCCTTCGCGGGTTCGTCCTCACCACCGGCGACGACGAGCAGCAGCGCGACGACGAGGGCGATCAGCAGCACGATGGCGCCCGCCGACAGCAGGATCGACCGGCGCGCCGATATCGCGGCACCGGCCGGGGGCGGTGGACTCGTCGGCGCCGGCCCGGTGCGGTAGCCGGCGGCGGGCGCGGAGCCGTCGCCGCCGGGGACCGACGCACCGTTGCCGCCGCCCCCCGGTCCGGGGGTCCCCGCGGCTGACGGAGCACCGGCCGCGGGAGTCGCCGCGCCGCCCGGTGGTGGCGGATCGGCGGTGGCGCCGCCCGCCGCAGCAGCGGCGGGGCCCGCGTCGGCGGGTGCCGTGGCGGTGTCGGGTGTGTCCGGGCCGCCGGCCGGTGAGGCGGAGGCGCTCGCGGACGGGGCGTCCGACGGCAGCGATGCTCCGCAGGCGGCGCAGAATCGTCCGGCGCGAACCTCGGTGGCGCAGGACGGGCAGGTCACGGTCTTCTCGGAAGTCATGGTGTGTCTCGTGGTGCGGAGTGGTGGGAGCCGGCGGTCACAGCGCCGCCAGCAGGAAGGACGCGGTGGTGCCGATCGCCGCGCCGAGGATCAGGAGGAGCCCGACGGCGAGCGCCGGGACCCCGGGCCGCGTCGGGCGCAGGTAACGGCGCTCGATCGGGCCTTCGTGGACGCAGACGAGGCGCTGCCCGTCGCTCAGGTACATCGCGCCGCGCAGGGTGCGCGAGTCGATCAGCAGCAGCAGCTGCTGGCCGGACGCGAACCAGGTGCGGTGGTTGTGCTCGTCGGCGGGCAGGAGCGCGGTGCCGTACCCGGGGCGCGACAGGTACCAGCCGACGACCTCGAGTCCGGCGAACCGGCGCTGCGCCTTCCGCCGGACCGCCGCCCAGATGTCGTGTCCGAACATCGCCGCCTGTCCGAGCTGGGTGCCCTCGGCGGCTTCGACCATCCCCCCGATGGACGAGATCGCGCCGTCGGCGTCCCGGTCGCCGACGAGCACGCCGGCGACCTCGCGGTCCGGGGCCGCCAGCGCCACGGCCGACAGCTGGCGCAGCATCTCCCGGCCCCAGTCGGGGGATCCGAGCGCGACGTCGTGGGCGGCGCCCCGCGCCATCAGCAGTAGAACGTGTCCGAGAGGCAGAGTCCGGTGTCGAACCCGCTGCTCCAGCCCTCCTGGAGCCCGGCGGCCCGTCCGGCGACCTCGCCCTCGGCGCGGCCCGCGGCCCGCCCGGCGGCCTCGCCCTCGGCACGGCCTTCTGCGCGGCCCTCGGATCGTCCCTGGCGCAGGCCGTCGGCCCGCCCGTCGCGCCGTGCCCTGGTCTCCGCCCGCCGGACGATCCGGTCGCGCTGGGCGATCATCTCGGTCCGCTGCTTGTTCAGCTCCTGGTCGAGGGTCACCTGGTCGGCCTGCACCTGCTGGTTGAGGCGCTGCTGGACGTCGCCGTTGGACATCCGCGACCCGCGTCCGATGAAGAACCCGCCGAGCAGGGTCAGGACGACGAGCGCCGCGGTCACGGCCGTCAGGGCTATCCAGAAGCCCGACGACCGGCCTCCGCCCGGAGGCGTGGCGGGCGGCGGCAGCTGTGGCGGGTACCCGGGCGGGGCCAGGTAGTGCCCGCCGTAAGGGGCCGGTGATGGACCGGCCGGTCCGGGCGGCGGGAGCTGTGGGGCGTGGTAGGGGTAGTTCGGATCGTTCATGGTCGGGCTCCGGGTCAGAGGCGCTCGCGGAACGCCCGCGCGCGGGTCGAGGAACGGTTCACGTGCGACGGCCGTAGCCGGCCGCGGCGGATCGCGTCGGCGAGCTGCTCGCGCAGCCGGGCCGCGTCGCCGGGCAGCGTCGTCAGGACGAAGGTCGCGCCGGCGCGGACGGCCTTCCACGCCGCATCGGGGCGGCCGCGGAGGGCACCGGCGTCGAGCGCGTCGGTGATCGTCACCGGGCGGGGGTTGCCGGTGGTCTCGCGCAGCAGGCGGTAGGTGCGCGAGGAGAGCACCGCCGGCTCCGGGCCGGTGAGGCCCGGGTACCGGGCGCTCGAGGGCATGACGAGCGTCCGCGGCTCGCCGGCGCAGCGGGTGTAGGGCGCCAGGTCCGCGCGGAGGACCGCCGTCGCGACGGAGACCGTCACGTCGGCGGCATCGGTGGAGGTCGCGCCGGCGCGGCCGAGACCGGGGAAGTGCTTCAGCGTCGGGCGCACGCCCGTCGACGAGAGCCCGGCGGCGAACGCACAGGCCGCCACGGCGGTGGTGGCCGGGGCGTCGGCGAACGTCCGCTCGCGCAGGAACGACGACTTCGGGCCGCTGTCGGCGACGGGCGCGAGGTCGACGTTGATCCCGACGCGGAAGAGATCCCCGCCGGTCCGCTGCCCCTCGGCGTAGGCGTCCCGGGCCCCGATGCGGCGGGCGGAGCGCTCCGGGGCGGCGAACCGCAGCCGGCGCACCTCGCCGCCCTCCTGGTCCACCGCGATGACCGGCGTCGGTCGTCCTCCGGCCTCCGCGGCGGCGCGCACCGCGTCGGTGAGCCTGCGGACCTGGCCGGCGTCCGTGATGTTCCGGCCCATGAGGATGACGCCGCCGAGCGCTCCCGAGCGGAGCTGGCGCGCGGTCGCCGGCGGCAGGGTCGTCCCCGAGAAGCCCGTCACGACGAGGGCCCCCGACCGGCGGATCGCGCTCGCGCGGCGCCGGGACTCGGTCCGGCGGGCCGCCTCCTCGCGGGCCGCCCGCTCGGCCTCACGGTCCGCGCTCGTGACGACGGCGGGGGTCGATGCCGACGGAGGCAGGGCCCGCGGGCCGTTGGCCGCGGCGGGTGCCGGCACGGGCGCGTCGTCATCGAGCGCGTCGTCGAACACCGGCTTGGTGACCGGGAGCGCGACCGCCGCCCCGACGGCGACGACGGCGATCCCGCGCACCGGTCCCACCCGGCGGAGCTGGTCGCTCAGCATGCCGACCGCGTCAGGGTCGAGCGATCGATCCGCCAGACGCCTCCGACGCGGACCATGTCGTAGCTCCCACTCCAGCGGTAGCAGCCGGAGTTCGCCACCGTGCGCATCGAGAGCACCGGCACGGACGCGCGGGTCGAGGAGCGGATGTCCGGGGTGCCGAGCGTCAGCGACGCGCTCGAGAGGGCATCCGCCCGGTGCTCGGCGACCCACCGGGGCATGCTCGTCTGCAGGTTCGGACCGAGCAGCGCGTAGGCCTCCTCGTAGCGACCGGCCTCGATCATCGACCAGTGCCGGCGGATCGCGCCCCGCACGCGGGAGGTGGCGGAGCCCCGCGACGAGATCGCGTTCCCACCCGACCCGGCGCTCGCCTGCCGGGTGGTCGTCCCGCGGCGGAACGAGCTGGTGGCCGCCCGCTCGGCCAGTGCGGCCTGCTCGATCACGGTGGTGACCGTCGCGGAGGCGGCGGTCGTCGTCCGCAGCGCGGCCGCCTCCGGTGCTCCGTCGTCGTCGCCGGCGAGCAGCAGGACGCCGACCACGGCGGCGACGACCAGGAAGGCCGTCCCACCGACTGCTGCCGGGACGAGCAGGCCCGGGCGGCGCGGCGCCCCGGGCGCGGGTGGGACCGGCCACGGCGGGCCGTAGGCCTGCGGTCCGTATCCCGGTTGGGGCGGAGGTGGGCCGGCGGGCGGAGGCGGCACGGGCGCCGGCCCGCGGCCGGGATCGGGCGGCGTGGCGGCGGACGCCGGTGGCACGGCGGCCTGTGGCGTCGTGGGCTGCTCGGACGGCGCTGGCCCGTCCGGAGCTGATCGCAGCCGCGCACCGCACGCTGTGCAGAACCGCTCGTCGTCGGCGGCATCGCTGCCGCACGTCGGGCATATCGCCATCGCTCCGTCTTTCCTCGGCCTGCCGTCCATGCTCGTCGCGAACGAGGTCGTACGTCAAGCCGACGTTCTGACGGACGTGCCCGGGGAGCGGCGACGGCGGCGGCCCGGAGATGGTTCCCGCAGGTCGGGACCCCGGCGCTAGCATCGCGCCGAGGAGAGGAGAGGATGCCGAAGGTCTTCTGCACGGAGTGCGGGGAACGTCAGGACGAGGACGCTCGGTTCTGTCACGGCTGCGGTGCGGCCGTCGACGATCGATCAGCGGACGACGGCCGTGTCATCGACCCGCCCGGCCCGGCGGCGGACGTCGATCCACCGACGCTGGTGCTGGACCGCGACGGTGTCGCGGCCGCTGCGGCTCCGCCGCCGGCTGCTCCGGTGGGTGCGGCCACTCCGCCGCGGACGCCGACGCCGACGGCGCCGGCATCTGCCGGATGGTCCGGTCCGGTGGTTCCGCCGGGCGGGCCGCCACCGACGTTCCCACCGGGCTACGCCTACGGAGCCGGTCCGCCCGCACCTCGTGGCTTGCCGTCCTGGGTCCCTGTGCTGGCCGGTACGGCGGTCTTCGTCGTCGTCGTCGCGGTGGTCCTGACCCTCGTGCTCGTCGCCGGCGGAGAGGACGAGATCCCGGAGGTCGCGGCCGTCACCGCGCCCGTGACCACCACTGCGGCGACGGCCACGGCCACCACGGTCATCCGCGAGACTCCGGCGTCCTCGGCCGCCCGTCGAACACGCGTCCCCAGCGCCGCCACGCGCTGCGGGTCCGGGCTCTTCGTCAACTCCGTGACCACGTGCTCGTTCGCCTTCAACGTCCAGGCGGCGTACGACGACGCCGCCGGCTCGGGTTCCCGGACCGTGCGGGCCTACAGCCCGACGACCGGGACGACCTACACCATGCGCTGCAGCGGACGTCCGGTGACGATCTGCCGCGGAGGCGACCGGGCCGCGGTGTACCTCCGGTGACCGGACGACGCATCGCCGCCCTCGTCGCGGTCGCCGCGGCGGGCGGTGGATTCGGATGCGGCGGGGAGGGTGCGCTGACCGCGCCGGCGGCGATCCGTCCGGGGACGGTGCCGCCTTCGGCCGCCGAGCCCGCGGCTCCGGTCCAGGCCGGGACCCGGACCGTCGAGGCGCAGCCGCCGGCGGAGAAGCAGCGCGCTCCCGTCGCGCGAAGGCTGCTCGGCGCCGCGGATCGTGCGGCGTTCGAGGCCCTGACCACCCGGCTCGGCGGGCGGGTCGGCCTGGCGCTCGCGCCCCTGCGGGACCCGGACACCGTGCAGGTCGTCGGCCGTCTGCGGACGGGGGTGGCGTGGTCGACCTCGAAGGTGCCCGTCGCGGTCGCGGCGGTCGAGGCGGGCACCGCGCCGGCCGCATCACTGCGCGCCGCGATCACCGCGTCCGACAACGTCGCGGCGACGCGGCTGTGGGCGTCGCTGGGGACCGCGACCGCCGCGGCGTCCGCGGCGACCGAGGTGCTTCGCGCGGGCGGCGACGCGACGACGCAGATCGAGTCGCGGACGCTCCGTCCCGGGTTCACGCCGTTCGGGCAGACCACATGGCGCCTGGCCGACCAGGTCCGGTACGCGGCGCGCCTCTCTTGCACCCCGGCAGGCCGCCGCGTCCGGACCCTCATGGGCCAGGTCGTCGCCGGCCAGCGGTGGGGGATCGCCGGCCTTCCCGGAGCCCGGGTCAAGGGCGGCTGGGGCCCGGGGGTCTCGGCGGGCAGGGCCGGCGGGTATCTCGTCCGGCAGTTCGGGACCGTCCGCCACCGCGGCGGGACCGTCGTGGTCGCGGTCGCTGCGACCGCCGCCGACCTCGGGGGCGGCGTGCGGAAGCTCGACGCGATCGCCGACTGGGTCTCGGCACGGGCCGGCGCCCCGGGAGCGGAGGGCCGCGATGCGGCTGACCGCTGAGCCACGCCTGGCGGCGGGGGGCGACGCTGCTGTGACGTGTCGCCGGTGGTCGTGCGGCGCGGGGGTCCGCCGGGAGAACGGCTCGCTGCCGTTCGACCGGGGCCGCGGACGACCACCCGACGGGGTCGGCGGAGGCGAACGGCCGTGACCGGGCACCGCGCCTCGCGGCGACGTCCTGGGCCTCCCCAGGCGGTGCGGGCGGGCGGACTCCCGAAGCCACGGGTGCGGCGCGCCCGGTTCCCGCGCGTCC
Source organism: Patulibacter brassicae (assembly GCF_033949425.1). Lineage (NCBI taxonomy): Bacteria > Bacillati > Actinomycetota > Thermoleophilia > Solirubrobacterales > Patulibacteraceae > Patulibacter > Patulibacter brassicae. The sequence goes on from NZ_JAXAVX010000004.1 coordinate 310,699, forward strand.
GGTACCCGCAACCGCCGCGTTCGCGAGGCCGGCGGATGTTCGCGGGCGTCGGGCACCGGGGCACGGGCGGCGGGCGCGTCCCGGATGGCGCGCCGGGTCTGCCCTCCGTGCCCGCCGCGGGTGTCAGGGAGGTGCGGCGTGCGGCGACCCGTTCAAACGACGGGCCGCACGAGGCGGTCCGCGACGAGCTCAGGAGCTCCTCATGGTCCGCACCATCCGCCGCGTCCTCGCCACGACGATCGCGATCCTCGCGTTCGCGTCGTTCGGCGCGCCCGCGAACGCCTCCGCGGCGTGCTCGATCGGCGGCTCGGGCGTCACGTACAACCGCAACGGCGTCGCTGCGGTGTTCAAGAACCTCCAGCCGTTGCGGGGCATGAACTGCCCGAGCGCCCGGTACGTCATGAACAAGTGGCTGCGCCGGGCGTACGCCCGCAGCCGCAGCAGCCGCCTGCCCTCGCGGTTCTACGACGGTTACGTGACCTGGTACTGCGGCAAGACGTCACGCCTCCGCTGGCGCTGCAACGAGTACACGACCAGCACGGCCTTCACGTTCACCGCGTACCGGCCATGAGACGGCTCGCAACGCGGGTGGGTGGATCCCGCCCGGGCCGAGCGGCCCCGATCGCGCTCGCGATCCTGGTCGCGTGGCTCGTCGCAGCTCCGGTTGCCGCCGGAGCCCCGCGGACGTCGATCGTGACGACGCAGACCGGGACGCTCGTCCGCTCGGATCTCATCCCCTGCGAGCCGCGGACCATCACGGTCCGGCTCGACCCGACGGTCGCTGTGCGGCGTTTGCGTCCAGCCGCCGGGCAGACGCTCGGAGAGGAGGGGATCGGTCCTGCCCGGCCGCGGCCGGGGTCGACGACCGCATGGCGGGTCGCTGAGGCACACGTCGCCGACGGCACCGCGACCTGGCGGCTCGAGCCGGTTCAGCCCGGGTGTGACGCGATGCGGGAAGGGGCGTACGGCTGGTACCTCGAGGCGCTGTGGGATGCCCGCCGCTACCGGCTCCGCGTGGGTGCCGCCGGCCTGACCGAGCTGGCCGGGATGCGGCTGTCAGCACGCCGGGTCACGCGGTACCCGTTCGTCCGGCGCGCGCTCGGCAAGCCGTCGTCCCTCCGGGTCGGGCGTCGTGTGGGATGCACCGCGACCTGGAACCGGATCGGTCTGCGGATCGAGTTCGCGAACTTCGGCGGGGGTGTCCAGCGGGGCTGCCGATTCGGGTATCCGCAGTCGGCGGTGGTGACCAAGCCGTCGCTCTGGGCCGTCCAGGCGAGCGGCGCTCCCGCGATCCTCTCGACGACTTCGATCCGGGGACTGCGAGATGCGGTGAGGGTCACGCCCAGCAGAGGGCGTTGGCGCCTCGCCGCCGCCTACTCGCCGATCTTCCAGAGCTTCATCGACATCGTTTCGGGTCGCGCGCGGAGCGTCGACGCTCCGTTCGACCGGTTCGACGTCTGGATCGGCCACGCCGGGGAGTGAGGCCTCCGCGATCCCGCGTCGCGCGGAACGGCGACGGGGAGGCGTCAGGATCGCGGGCCTCGGCGCGACCTCCGCGACATGACCGCTCCGGTTCTCGCCCTCGACGCCGTCCCGCTCGGACGCGGATGTCGGGTCTCGTTCCAACGCACGCTGCGGGTCCCCGACGACGGTGGCGACTTCCCACTGCCGCCGTCGCTGGGGTCGTTGCCGGTGTACGCGGCTCCGGACGGCCGCTACGTGGCGCCGCTGCACGCGTACGAGGCGCTGTGGCTGAGCTTCGAGGTGCGCTCCGGACCGCCGCGGGCGTTGAAGGTCGGGCTCGGGTCCGTCGACGCGGTGACGGGCGAGCGCTTCGAGGCGGGGCGTCTGTCGGCGGCGCCGCAGGACTACCTCGTGCTGCCGGAGCAGCCCTGGCTGGACGGCATCAACGCGGGTGACGGGTGGGTGCGGCAGTTCGTCGCCGTGCCGCTCGGAACGGCCACGTCGATCGAGGCGCAGCTCCACCCCGAGGAGCCGGAGTCGGGCGGTCTGCGGCTCGCGCTGTTCGATCCGCTCCCCGGTCGGCTCGAGGACGTGGACCGCATGCCCGTCCTCGACGCCGGGGACATCCTGTGCCTCCAGGACTGCTCGTCGGTCGGGCTCGGCGCCGGTGGGCGGATCCGTCAGGAGGTGTTCGACGACCCGTTCGGCGTCTCGACGTGGCAGGCCGCGCCGGCGGTGACGGCGGAGGTCGATCTCGTCGACGCCGATGCGTTCGCGGCGCTGACGGGGGTCGCGGTGCCCCGCGTCGACCTCGATGCGGCCGGCTACACGGCCGCCGGCGGTGCCTGGTTCGAGCTCGCCCGCCCCGGCGGCGAGCGGCTGGCGGCCACCGAGCGCCTCAGGCAGGTCCGCAGCGTCGGCGAGCTCGGGCTCGTCGACGACGCGGCGCTGCCGATCCCGGCCGGCCAGGTTCGGCGACTGCTCGCTCTCGGAGCGGCGTTCCGTGAGCACGAGCGGGGTGCGGAGGCCCTTGCTACGCGAGACCACCGAGACCCTGGTCGCACGTGACCGCGCCGCGTCGCGTCGCCGTCGCCGACCGGACGCCGGTCGTCTACACGAACTCGGAGTACGTGTGCACCACGCGCGCCTTGCCGCGCGTGCAGGTGACCTTCGCCGAGAACTGGCCCTGGTAGGTCTTGCCGCGCTTCTCGGTGCAGCGGTAGCTGCGGACCTTCTTCGTGCAGCGGCCGGTCTTCGAGCCACGGCAGGCGTGGAAGGCCTTCACGACCTTCTTCGCGGTCGCGCAGCTCGTGCCGGACTGCTGGATCGACGTGACGTAGGACGGGCCGAAGCTGCGGCCGACCTTCGCCGAGTACGTGCAGTTCGCGGCGGACGCGGGCGTGGCGCCGACGGCGGTCAGGCCGAGGCCTCCCGCGACGAGGGCGGCACCGGTCAGGAGGCGGCGGGCGGGGACGGAGAGCGACATGGTGGTCCTCAATGGTCGGGTCCACGGAGGTCGTGGACGCTGGGCGGTCGGGGTGCGGGGATCGGCTGCCAGGCCGGCGGGTCGGCCGGCGCGGGCTGCGCGGCCGGGAGGAAGCGTCCGAGGGCGCGGGCCAGGCCCGCGGCCCCGGACGGGGTCAGGTGGATGCCGTCGGGCTGGAACCAGCCGGCGCGACCACGTGTGTCGCGCTGCCAGTCGACGAGCCGCACCCGGTCCGGGTGTCGCTTCGCGAAGGCCCGCATCGCGCGGCCCGAGCCGGTGTCGGCGCCGCCCGCCGCGCGCGGCGTCAGCAGGCCGAGCGTCCGGCGCGTGCCGAGCAACGACAGCGCGCGGCGCAGGTGCGTCGGGCCGACCGAGCCGTTCGTGCCGAGCTGGATCACGACGAGCTGCGGCAGGGTCCCGGCGCGCGCGTGACCGCGGATCACCGACAGGCCCTCGCCGATCTGACGACAGCCGTGCGCGTTCACCGCGTACCCGGCCCGCGCGGCCTGCGGCATCGCCCCGAGCAGCACCGAGTCGCCGATCACCAGCGGCGCGCGGCCGGGCACCCGCCGACGGGTCGGCGGCCGCGTCTGGGTTCCGCCGCAGCCGACCTTCGTGAGGGTGCTCGAGGTGGCTGGCGGCGGCACGACGCGCGGGCGACGATCGGCGCTCGCGTCCGACGTGGTTTCGTCGACCGTTCGCACCCGGTCCGCGCTTCTGGCGCCGCCGGACCGCGCCGGGGAGGACGCTCGACCCCGCCGGTCGCGCGGACCGGACGCCGCCGTATCGCGGCGCCGGCGCGCAGCAGCAGCAGGACGACGGACCGAGGCAGTCGCCCGCGGCGCGGCCGACCCCTCCGGATCCGGCGGCGCAGGGATCGGCACGAACGGCGCGATCGGCCGCTCCGGCGGCGCCGGCTGCGGGTAGTGACGCAGCATCGACCGCAGCAGCCGCGCGTACCCGGCGGCCCCGGCGGCCTGCAGGTGGATCCCGTCGGGCGCGAGCCAGCCGCCGCGCCCCGACGAGACCCGCGCCCAGTCGGCGGCCACGACGTTCCTCCAGCGCGCCGCCGCCTTCCGGTACGCCGCGGCGGTGCCGCGCGTCCACGGCACCGGGCCGCGCGGCGTCACCACCACCAGCACGCGGGCCGGGCCGATCATCCGGCGCAGCCGCGCGACGTCGGCGAAGGTCTGCGGGCCGTTCGTCCCGAGCGCCCAGACGACCATCCGGGGGAGCGTCCCGGCGTGCAGGCGCCGAGCGACCATCGCGAAGCCCGTCCCCTTCTGGCGGGCGCACTGCGCGTCGGCCTCGAACCCGGCACGCGAGACCTGGGGCATCGCTCCGGCGAGCACCGAGTCGCCGATGACGAACGGTGGGCGCTTGCCGCCGACGAGGTTCCGTGCCGCGTCGCGATGCAGGTGCGGGCCGCACGCCGCCTGCGCCGTCGGGGCGAGCAGGACGAGCGACGCGACGACGAGGGTGAGGAGGAGGGCGCCGAACGGCCCTCGTGGTCGGGTACCGGTGGGGCTCACCAGCCACCCTGATCCGAGGTCCCACCCACGCGCACGCCGGGCACTGTGACAGATCCGGGCGGGGCCGGCCAGGCATTTCGAACCCGCCGTCCGAGCCGCCGCACACGGCGTTATCGTGCCGCTCGCGCACGGACGTCGCCCCTGCGCCCGGCGCCGTGGTCTTCCCGACAGTCCAGTTCGCGATCTTCTTCCCGATCGTCCTCGGGATCTCGTGGCTGCTCATGGAGCGACCACGGCTGTGGAAGCCGTTCGTGCTGGGCGCCAGCTACGTCTTCTACGCTGCGGCGGACCCGAAGTTCTGCCTGCTGCTGGCGGGCGTCACGCTCGGCAATCAGCTCGCCGCGACGCTCATCGACCGGACCGCCGACGAGCGCCTGCGGACGCGGATCGTCACCGCCGCGGTCGTCTTCGACCTGCTCGTCCTCGGCGTCTTCAAGTACTACGGCTTCTTCACCGAGGACGTCGATCGGCTGCTCGACGGGATCGGCCTGGGCCTGCCGCTGCCGCTGCTCACGATCGCGCTGCCGGTCGGCCTGAGCTTCTTCACGTTCCAGGCGATCAGCTACGTCGTCGACGTCCGCCGCGGCCAGTGCGAGCGCGCGGCGACGATCGACGTCGCGCTCTACCTCTCGTTCTTCCCGCACCTCGTCGCGGGGCCGATCGTCCGCGCCCGCGAGTTCCTGCCGCAGCTCGCGACGCCGCGCCGGCGCGACCAGGTCGCCGTTGGGCCCGCGGTGGCGCTCATCTGCCTCGGCCTCGTGAAGAAGGTCGTGCTCGCCGACACGCTCGCGCGCGAGCTCGTCGACCCGGTCTTCGCGGTGCCGGAGGCCTACGGCACCCCGGACGTCCTGCTGGCCTCCTACGGCTACGCGGCGCAGATCTACTGCGACTTCTCCGGCTACACCGACATCGCGATCGGCGTCGCGCTGCTCATGGGGATCGTCTTCCCGCAGAACTTCGACAACCCGTACCGCTCGCGATCGCTGCAGGAGTTCTGGCGACGCTGGCACATGACGCTCTCGCGGTTCCTGCGCGACTTCCTCTACGTGCCGCTGGGCGGCAACCGCAAGGGCCGCTGGAAGACGTACCGCAACCTCTTCCTCACGATGCTCCTCGGCGGCCTCTGGCACGGCGCGGCCTGGGGGTTCGTCCTCTGGGGCGCCATCCACGGCGGCGCGCTCGTCGTCGAGCGGCTGCTGCGCGGCAAGGTCCGGATGCCCGGGTGGCTCGCGTGGGTCATCACCTTCCACGTCGTCGTCCTCGCCTGGATCCCGTTCCGGGCACCCGACCTCGACCTCGCCGCGACCGTCTTCGAGCGGCTCTTCGTCTGGGAGCCCGCGACGCTCTGGAGCGTCTCGGCGGTCTTCATCGTCGCGCTCGTCATCGGCTCGCAGCTCCTCCCGGAGCGGCCGATCGCCCGGCTGCGCGAGCGGTTCGAGCGCTGGCACCCCGTCGCGCTGGGCCTGACGCTCGCGCTCGTGGTCGCCACCGTCGGGGCGAGCGTGCCCTCGGACGCCGTCCCGACGTTCATCTACTTCGCCTTCTGACCGACCCGGAGCACGCCCGATGACGGACCAGGAACCGCGACACGACCCGATCACCAGCGAGAGCCGTCCCGGCGACGGCGACGCCCCCGCCGGCGTCCACGACCCGGCCCGCCAGTCGACGGCCCGGGGCGCGCTGATCGCGGTCCTCGTGGCGGTCGTCGCCCTGATCGCGTTCGAGGGCAAGGCCGTCGAGCGCGCGGGCGAGCGGCAGGAGGACGGCTGGCAGCGCGAGGTCCTGCTGGCGGTCGGCAAGCCGACGGGGTGGGTCGCCGACAAGTTGCCGTTCTCCGGCATCGGCGACCGCTTCAACGAGGTCGTGGGCGGCGGCACGGGCGGCACGGCGAGGACCGCCGCGCCGGTCGTCTCCGGCTCCGGAGCGATCACCCCGGACGCGATCGACCCAGCCGCCGTCGGCGAGACGCCTCGGCCGCCGCGCCCACTGCGCAACCTCCTCGTCACCGGCGACTCGATGGCCACCCCGCTGGACGCCGAGCTCGCGCGGACGTTCGCGGCGCGCGGGGTCGAGGTCACCCGCGACCCGCACATCGGCACGAGCATCTCGCAGCCGCAGATCGTCGACTGGCGCCAGCTCGCCGCGCAGCAGGCGGCCGAGAAGCCCGACGCGGTCGTCGTCTTCCTCGGCGCGAACGAGGGCTTCCCGCTGCCGCTCGGCCGGCGGACCGTCGAGTGCTGCGGCACCGCCTGGACGGCGGCGTACGCCCAGTCGGTGCGGACGATGATGGGCACCTACCGGCAGCGCGGCGACGTGCGGATCTACTGGCTGCTGCTGCCGTTCCCGCGCTCCGGCGAGCGCGCCGAGGTCGCCCGCGCCGTGAACGAGGGCATCCGCGTCGCTGCCCAGGCCTACCGCGCGCAGGTCCGGCTCGTCGACCTCGCGACGGTCTTCACCCCCGGCCGCCGCTTCCGCGACGCGATGGAGGTCGACGGGCGCGAGCGGATCGTCCGCGAGTCCGACGGGATCCACCTGAACGGCGAGGGCTCGAAGCTCGCCGCGAAGCTCGTGGCGCGGGAGATCGACCGCGCGTGGCCGCGTCGCTGACGTCGCCCGGTTCGCCTGCGCTCGGCCCGGCTCGCTCGCGTCGTGCGACGCCGGGATCCGGTGCGCCCGGTGCGCGGGTCCGACCGCGCGATCCCGGTTCGATCGACGGGCGTCGGCTGCCGGGATTCCGGTCGCGGCGAGTCGCGTCGTGGGCGGCCCGGACGCCGGTCGCGGCGACGCGGGTCGTCGCGGACGGACCGTCGGGGGCAGGCGCGTCAGCCGACGATGTCGATGAGCCAGCCGGCGCCGTCGCGCTGCAGCACGAGCCGGCCGACCCGCTTGGTCACCCGTCCGCGCGTGGTGACGATCGACCGCAGGCGGATCGCGACGCGGTCGGCGACCTGGCCCGTGGCGCCGGGCGTCAGCCCGAGCGGCTTCAACGAGACGAGCTGGTAGCGCGCTGAGCGCGCGACGCGGCTGCCGCGGGCGTCGGCGACGGCGCGATCCCACGTCGCTGCGCATGAGCGGGTCGACCTGCGCGCCTCGAGGAACCGCCGTTGCGCGTCCGCGGTCAGCCAGCGGCAGACCTTCGCGCCGGCGACGCCGTGGGTCGACGCCCGGCCGTACTTCTCGGCGAGCGCGCGGATCGCCTGCGCGTCCTTCGCCGGGATCGCGGGCGAGGACGTCGCGGGCGACGCCGTGGCGGGTGCCGCGAGCGATGCGGCGACGAGCACGAGACCGAAGGGGCGCGGCATGGGCGCGAGGATAGCCCGGCCACCGGTGGCCGACGTGCGCCGTACGCGGACCGGCGGCCGGGGATGGCGCCGGCACCGCGCCGGCGCGGGTCGGCGTCCCCGCGATTCGTGCCGCGACCGTGGCGGCAGCGACGACCGGCCGGGCCGCGGGCTACGGTGCTGGACGTGCACGACGTCCTCCACCGGCTCGCCGGCGTCCTGGCCGACCCCGGCGCGGAGACGGCGGCCGCGGAGCTCGACGCGGTGCGCGGGATCTGGCGCACGCTGGACCCGGAGGAGCGCGCCGCGGTGACGCCGCTGGCGCAGCTCGCGGCGCGGCGCGTGGCGGCCGCCGACCGCGGGCGCGCGCCGTCGCCCGGCGGATCCGCCTCCGATGCTCCTGCGGCCGGGCCGCCGGCCGTCGCCGCGCCGGCGGTCGAGGCGGCGCATCCCCAGCGCAGCGCGAGCCACGGCGACTCCCTCGCCGACGTCTCGCCCGAGTCGCTGCTGCCGCTGCTGGGCCTCAGCTCGTTCCGCCCCGGGCAGCGCGAGGCGGTGCAGGCGGCGCTCGACGGGCGCGATTCGCTCGTCGTCATGCCGACCGGCGGGGGCAAGAGCCTCTGCTACCAGCTGCCCGCGCTCGCCGGGGACGACCTGACCGTCGTCGTCTCGCCGCTGATCGCGCTCATGCGGGACCAGTGCGCGCGGCTCACCGACCTCGGGCATCCGGCGGTGATGCTCGCCTCGGGCGGCGACGGAGACGCGAATCGGCGCGCGCTCGACGAGATCCGGGACGGCACCGCGAAGGTCTGCTTCGCCGCGCCGGAGCGGTTCGCGTCGAGCACCTTCCGCGCGGCGATCCGGCAGCGGACGATCGCCCTGTTCGTCGTCGACGAGGCGCACTGCGTCAGCGAGTGGGGCCACGACTTCCGGCCCGACTACCTGCGGCTCGCCTCGGTCATCGACGAGCTCGGCCGGCCGCCGGTCATGGCCTGCACCGCCACCGCCACGCCGAAGGTCGCCGACGAGATCGTCGCCCGCCTGGGGCTGCGCGACGCCGAGCGGGTGCGCTCCGGCTTCGACCGGCCGAACCTCTCCTTCGACGTCCTGCCCTTCGACGGGCAGGGCTCCGTCGCCCGCAAGCGGGCGACGCTCGTGGCGGGCATCTCCGACCCGGCCAACCGGCCCGCCGTCGTCTACTGCGGCACGCGCAAGAGCACCGAGGAGGTCCGCGACCTGCTCGTCGAGGCCGGCATCAGCGCCGTCGGCTACCACGCCGGCATGGCCGCGGACGTGCGCACCGCCCGGCAGGACGCGTTCATGCGCGGCGACGCCGACGTCGTCGTCGCGACGAACGCCTTCGGCATGGGCGTCGACAAGGCCGACGTGCGGTCCGTCTGGCACTGGGGCCTGCCGAGCTCGCTCGAGGCCTACTACCAGGAGGCCGGCCGCGCCGGACGCGACGGGGCACTGGGCCGCGCGGTCCTGCTCGCCTCGCGCGCGGACCTCGGGCGACTCGTGCGGTTCATCCAGCAGGCCGAGGTCACCGTGGGGGAGGTCGGCGCGCTGATCGGCCGACTGCGCGCGCAGGCCGGTCCCGGCGGCGAAGTCGAGCTCGCCGGCGGGGGCGGCGGGAGCGACCGCGACCGCATCGCCCTGGCGATCGCCGAGCGGGCCGGCGCGATCGCGCTCGCGCCCGGCGAGGGCGGCCGCCTGCAGGTGCGGGTGCTGCCGGGCGAGGCCGACCACCGCCGGATCTCCGAGATGTGCCGCGCGGCGAAGGACCGCCGCTGGCAGGCGTACCGCTCGATCGAGCAGTACGCCTCGACCGAGAACGAGGTCTGCCGCCGGCGCCAGCTGCTCGACCACTTCGGCGACCCCGAGGAGGGCGCGCCGCTCGGCCGCTGCTGCGACGTCCACGACCCCGTCGACTGGCTGCCGCCGATCACCGTCAAGGGCGGGCGCTCGCGCTCCGCAGCCCCGGTCGAGGAGGAGGGACGGCCGGTCGGGGACGACGAGCTCGAGCCGCTGAAGGCCTGGCGCCGCGAGCGCGCCGACGGCAAGCCCGCCTACACCGTCGCCACCGACGCGGTCCTGCGCGAGATCGCCCGCCGCCGGCCAAAGCACGACGATGAGCTGCTGGCGATCAAGGGCATCGGCGCGTCGTTCGTCGCCAAGCACGGCGAGGCGCTGCTCGACCTGCTCGACGAGCTCCCGGTCGCCGCCGGCGACTGACGCCCGGGCCGTCCGCCGCCGGCTCCGCCGGACGGGCGCCAGCGGTGCGCGTCGGCTCGTCAGTCCACCGGGTCGAGCGTCGCGACGTCGTACGCCGCGATCCGCGCGTCGGCGGTGACGAGCGTGAGCCCCTCGGCCTGTGCCTGCGCGACGAGGAGCCGGTCGAACGGGTCCCGGTGCAGGACGGGCAGCGTCGCGACGCGGAGTCCGTGGTCGGCGGTCAGCGCGAGCGTGCGGAGCCCGCTCTGCTCGATCCGCTCGCGCAGGTCGGTCGGCACGCGCAGCTTGCCGACGGCGACCTTCACGCCGATCTCGGCGTACGAGACGACGCTGAAGCGCAGCTCGGAGGCCCCGGTGATCGCTTCGCGCGCTCGGGGTCCGATCGGCTGCGTCCCCGCCAGCTGCCAGAGCACGACGTGCGTGTCGAGCAGCAGCCTCACGCGTCGGCGAGCAGCTCGTCGAGCTCGTCCTCGGACAGCTCGAAGTCCTCACCGATCTCGATCGTCCCGGCGAGCGACCCGGCGGCCGCGAGGAACGACGCCCCCGGCGTGGTCGGCTCCACCCGGACGAGTCGCGCCACCGGCACGCCGTCGCGCGCGATCTCGACCTCCTCGCCGGCTTCGACCCGGGCCAGGAGCTTCGAGAGGTCGGTCTTCGCCTGCCCGACGTTCACGCGCACGCCACCGAGCGTACCGTGGTTGGTCAAGATTGGCCAAGAGGGGCGTCGCTGCCGTCCGGTCGCGTCTGCGCGGGGGTCCACGCGTGCTCGTGGGTCAAGGCCACCCAGGTCCGCAGCAAGCCACGGAGCGGCGGGTACCCGCTCCCCGGGACGAACCGCGGGGCCGCGCCGACGCCGAGCAGATCGGTGCGGTCGATCGCCGCGCGCAGGCGTGCTCCGAGCTCGGCCGGCGTGCGCCACCGCGCGTCGCCCTCCACCTGTCCGCCCTCCTCGACCGGGAGGTCGAGGAGCTCGGCGGGCTCGACGACGAGGAGGACGTCGCCGACCGCGCCCTCCGGGTCGAGGAGCACGGCCAGGGAGAGCGGCAGCGCGCCGTGGAGCAGCTCGAGCACCAGCACCTCGTACCGTCCCTCGGGCATCGCCCACGTGAGGTCGAAGCAGTGACCGACCCGCGCCGGCCCGGGTGGCCACCAGACCGGCTCGGCGCACCCTGCTGCGCACAGCCGGCGCGCGACCGCGGAGGCCGGCATCGACCACTCGGGTCCGCCGCCGACCTGCAGGGCGCGAACGGCGGCGAGGGCCGTGTCGTCGGGACGGTCGCCGAGGCGGGCGAGCAGCGCCCGCGCGGCGCGCCGCAGCCGCGCCGGTGCCGCGTCGTCCTGGACCCCGACCGGGGACCACCAGGTCCCGACGACCTCGGACGCGACGAGCTGGGCCGCGAAGTGGTCGTCGACCTCGCGGATCCCGTCGCACAGCATCGCGGCGGCGGCGGTGGCGACCGCGAGCGAGATCTCGTCGGCCGCTCGCACGGGGTCGCTGGTCCATTCGGTCCTCGCGGGTCGCGCGTCGTGCGTCATGGCTCGATCGTCCTCGGCTTCGTGCGTCGGATCGAGACCACGAGCGTGGCGGGCCGGCGTCGGAGCGGTGTCGACATCGCGCGGCGCCTCGCGAGGGCACACGGTCGGCTTCTGCCGGCGACCGTGGCGCTCGCCGCGGTGCACACCAGCGGATGCGTCCGCCGTCCCGCACTCGGGTGCCGCGGGTCCGTCGCTCGCTCCTCCGGCCTTCGCCCCGCGCCGCGCCCCCGCGGCCTCCGCGCGCCGGGCCCGGTGCTCAGCGCTCGCCGCGCGACACGCGCGCGACGAGGTCGTCGGCGAGCGCACCGAAGCCCGTCCGCGCCCAGACCGAGTCGGCCTCGAAGTACGGGCGGTCGCCATCGCGCAGCGCGTCCGGGGTCCGTCCGGCGCGGACGTCGGCCGCGCAGGCCGCGCAGGCGGGGACGCGCAGGCCCGGGCGCCACTCGACGGTGCTCGCCGCGCGCCCGTGGAGCGGGTGGTACGTGCACAGCCGGTCCGGCTCCGGGGGACGGCGGCCGGCGTCGAGCGCGGCGGCCCGCGCGAGCAGGCCGCGCGCCCGATCGATGAGGACGAGCACGCCGACGAGGTCGACCGACGGGGCATCGGGTCGCATCCGCCGTCGCGCGGCGGTCGTCGCGTCGAGCGCCTCCTGGTAGGCCTCCTGCGCGGCCTCGGCCTCCGGCACCGGCTGGGCGTCGAGGGCCTCGCCGAGCGCGAGCAGCTGCTCGTCGGCGTCCTCGCGCAGCTCGGCCCGCCGAGCGGCGCGCGCGTGCTCGAAGACGCGGTCCGGGATCACCGGCAGCGGCCCGTCGGCCACGCGCGCCCCGCGACGGCGGTACAGCAGCAGGGCGGCGCCGAGCACGACGAGCGCGACGACCGCGAGCACGACGACCAGCGGCACGCCGCCCCCGTCGCCGGCCTGCTCCCGCTGACGCGCCTCGTACTCGCGCCGGAGCGTCGCGCGCAGGCGCTCGGCGGCCGCCGAGCGCTGCGCGGCGGGTCGGGCGAGCTGGCGCAGGAACCGCAGGGCGACGGCGCCGACCGGCTCGCGGTAGCTCGGGCGCCCGCCCTCGCCGTCGTCGTTGTTGGCGAGGAACGCCGCATCGCGCGCAGCGTCGTCGCCGAGGACCTCCTCGCCCTGCCGGTAGGTCGTGGCCGTGACGTACGAGCCGTCGACGACCGCGTACGTCCCGTCGGCGTCCTCGCCGGCGTCGCGCAGGCGCTGGCGCACGAGCTCGATGAGGGTCCGCGCCCGGCCGTCGGCGGCGTCGCCGGGCACCAACGCGGTCAGCAGGAGACGGGTGGTACCGGGCCGCCGGTCGATCGCGGCGCGCAGCGCGCGCTCGTCCTCGGGGGCGAGCGCGTCGGCGTAGGCGGGATCGACGTACAGCGGCGAGCGCTCGAGCTCGCGGGCGATCGCCGCCGGTCGGGCCGCCTGGGCGATCGCCGGCACGAGCAGCACCACCGCGAGGACCGCGGCGAGGAGCTGCGCGGTCCGGGTCGTCGATCGCTGCGTCACGTCGCTCATCGCTGGCGCCTCCTCCGGCGCCGGCGGCGCCCTCGCTTGCCCGCTGCCGCTCGCTGCGCCCGGGCTCGTGCCCGCGCTGCCCGGGCGGCCTCGCGCTCGCGAGCGGCCGCGCGGCGCGCACGCACGCGCACGATCCCGAGGCCCGCGAGGCCGCCCAGCAGCGCCAGCAGCACGGCGCTGACCGCCGTCGGCAGACCACCGTCGTCCTCGTCGCCGAACGCGTACTCCGACGGCAGGGTGCTGAGCCGCCGGACCGCGGTCACGCCGCGGGTGGGGGTCGAGGACCGGGGCGACCGGTCGACGATCCGCGCGAGCCGGGACAGGCGCCCCGGAACGGTCGCGAACGGGTCGGGACGACGCTCGTCCTCGGCCCGCCGCTCGATCGGCGGGTACCGCAGCTCGAACGGCACGTCGATCGTCCGCGCGATGCCGAGCGGACTGGATTCGAACGTGCCCCGGTCGTCGATGACGACGTACATCGCGTCCTCGCGCAGGCGCTGCTGCAGGCCGCGCAGCACGCGCTCGGCGTCGCCGCCGGACTCGTCCTCGGTCTCCAGGGGCAGGACGACCACGAGGATCGGGACCGACGACCCGGACACCGCGTCCAGCAGGCGCCGGCGCATCGATCCGTCGACGAGCCAGTCCAGCTCGGGATCGACCGCGACCGGGGACGAGCGCAGGGCCGTCGCCAGCCGGTCCAGCCGGTCCGCCGGGGCGCTGCGCAGCGCCGGGTCGTCCGGCACGCGCGGCGTCGCGGCGCCGGCGGGTCCCGCCGCCGGCAGCGCGGCGACGAGGGCGAGGAGCAGCCCGACGGCGACCCGGATCCACGAGCGGCGGGTCACGGCGCCGCTCCCCGCAGGACGGCGTCGGCGAGATCGTCGTCGACCGCGCCGAACCCCGACCGGGTCCACGCCGTGTCGCGCTCCCAGTAGGCGACGCCGTCGTCGGCGAGGGCCTCCGGGGCGCGGTGGGCGGCGATCGCCTCCGCGCACGCGCGGCAGGCCGGCAGCGGGACCTCGGCCGATCCGCGACGGAAGCGCGCGGCGGCCGTCGCCTCGCCGTGCCGGGGGTCGAAGAAGCACGGCCGCCAGGTCGCGCCCGCCGGACGACCGAGGAGCGCCCGGCCGCCCGCGGCGAGCGTCGCCGCCGCGACGAGCGCGAGGCCGTCCTGGGGATGGTCGTCGAGGAGCTTCGACGCGGCGTCGTAGCGCCGCTGGGCCGCCGCCGGCGGGTCCGTGGCCGCCGCGAGCGACCGCGCCAGCCGCGACAGCGCGGTGAGGGCGCTCCGGCGGGCGTCCGCCGCGTCGACCGGGGCGAGCCGTGGCCCCTGGGCCGCTCGGGCGGCCGCCCGGCGGCGGCGCGCGGCGGGCGTGAGCGTCATCGCGATCGGCGGGACGGCGACGCCGGCGGCGAACGCGGCCAGCAGCACGAGCCACGAGGGGATTCCGCCACCGCCGTCGGGCCGGCCTTCGGCGCTCTCGCGACGGAACCGCTCCTCCTGGGCGATCGCCGCCGCCGGCCGGACGCCGGTGCGGATCTCGCGCAGCGTCTGCCGGATCCGGGCGAACGGCCCGTCGCGCCGGTCGATCACGAGGCCCGCGTCGTTCGCGGCGGTGCGCGGGTCGAGCCGCGTGCGGACGCCGAACGACGCCGCCGAGAGCGAGCCGAACTCGGTCGAGGTGACGTAGACCCCGTCCCGGGCGAGCCGGTCGTGCAGCAGCGCCGGGCGGTCGAGCTGCTCGCCGTCGGGCTCGCCGAGGAGGTTCGGCGCGAGCACGACGAACGTCGGGACCGGCATCGCGGCGACCTCGCGACGCAGCGCGGCGAGCTCTCGCGGCGTCGCGATCCGCCGCAGGGACGGGCTGACGAAGATCGGGTCCCGTCGCAGCGCGGCGGCGAAGAGCGCGGTCCGTGAACGGCCGGGCTGGCCGAGCGCGGGCTCGTCGTCGGACGGGGACGTCGCGGCCGGCGCGAGGACCGGGGCGGGCAGGAGGACGGCGGCCGACGCGAGCAGGAGCGCCCGCAGGGGGCGCCGTCGGCGGGGGACCGAGCGGGGGAGCGGCACCGCCGGGGAGGCTATCGACGACGCCCGCCGATCGAGCCGGCCGGCGGGCGATGGGCGTCGAGCGACGACGTGGACACCGTCGGTCTCATCGGCGGTGGACGCCGACCGCGCCGACCGCGAACCGCAGGCCGGAGCAGTCGCGGCAGCCGCCGCACGCGAAGCAGTCGCGGCAGTCGACGCAGGCCACGCATGCCGCGCAGCGGACGCACCGACGGCACGCCGCGAGCAGGAAGGACGCCGCGATCCCGGCGCTCGCGACGATCCCCGAGCTGGCGGCGACCCCGGCGCTCAGGCCGACGCCCGCGCTCGCGGCGACGCCGGCCGAGGCGGACACCGCAGCACTGGCCGCGACGCCCGCCGAGCCGGCGACCGCCGCGCTCGCCGCGACGCCGAGCGCGCTCGTGACGGCGTCGCTGGCGAGCACCGCTCGGGAGCGGGTGACCGTCGGGGCGGATGCACGGCGCGCGTCGCTCATGGCCGCATCCTCGCCGACGCCGACGCCGACGCCGACGCCGACGCCGACGCCGACGCCGACGCCGACGCCGACGCCGACGTGTGCGGGTGCGTTCGGCCTGCGGGCCCCGCGAGCACGTCAGGGTCCCGGCGGCGCCGGAAGGATCTCGCCCTCGATCCGGGTCGTCGGATCGACGCGCACGGGCAGGGCGGCCCGGCGCGGACCGGGGGCCGGCCCGGAGCAAGAACGTGCTGCCGGCGCGCCGGTCGTCGCGACGTCGTGCGCGAGGGCGAACGCCGCGACGGTCGCGTCGAACGCGTCCTCGCTGCGGGCCGCGCGCTCGAGCAGCGCGGCGTCCTGGTCGGCGAGATGGGCGGCGAGGAAGGCCCGCCGGTGGTCCTCGCGGCCCTTGACGAGCACCCGGTCCGCGGGCGTCGTCCAGTGGCCGCCGCCCGGTCGTGCGGTATCGGCCCCGGTCCACGCCCCGGACTGGTCGCGACCGGCTCGCGCGGTCGTCGGGGCGTCCGGCTCGGGCGTGTCGGCCGGGGTCCGCGCTCCGGACGCGTCGCGATCCGCTCGGGCGACCATCGGCGGGTCCGGGCCGCGAGTGTCGGCCGGGGTCCGCGCCCGGGACGCCGCCCGACACGCGACGGCCGACGCGCCGGCGCGCGCCAGCACCGCGGCGGCGGTCCGCGGGTAGACCTCGACCACCGTGCGCGGCCCGGCCGGGTCGAACGGCCAGACGGCGAACCCGGCGTCCCGCAGGCGGAGCAGGTTCGGCATGCCCCGGACGGCTCCGGTTCCCACCGCCCCGGCGCCGCCGATCTGGAAGGTGCTCTTCGCGCCGGGATGCCGCGCCTCGGTCCGTCGCAGCGGCGGACCGAGCGTCTGCGCCCGCGTGCCCGGGCGGCCCCAGAGCGGTGGGGCGCACGCGGCGAGCAGCCCCTCGCCCTCGTCGTGCATCGCCGCCCAGACCTCCGGCGCCGTGCGCCAGCCCCGGGCCGCGCACCACCAGGCCGGGAACGAGAAGGAGAAGTCGAGCCCGACGAGCAGCGCGTCGCACCGGCCGCCGAGCGTGATGACGGCGTCGATCGCCGCGGTGCGGTCGCGCCCGTCCTCGAGCGCGAGCAACCGGCCGTCCCGCACGTGCGCGGTCCAGAGGAACCGCTCGGCGCCGGTCGCCCGGCCCGACCAGTCGATCGCGACGACGTCCACCCGACCCATCCTCTCGTGCGACCGCCGACCGCCGACCGCCGACCGCCGACGCCGACCGCCGACCGTCGACTGCCAACTGCCAACTGCTGACCGTCGACTGCCAACTGTCGACCGCCGACCGCCGACCGTCGACTGCCGACTGCCGACTGCCGACTGCCGACCGTGGTCCGCCGGCCCGCCCCGGCCCGCCGGTCCGTCGGCCTCAGCGCTGCCCGGGTGCGCGTCCCGGCGTTCGCGACCGCCGACCGGCGTGTGGGCCCACCCGCGGCCGACGGTCAGGCGCGCGCCTGCACGAGCTCGGCGATCCGCGCCACCAGCGCGCGCCGGAACCGCGGCGTCGGGCCGTCCTCCGGGCGGCGGGCGTTGACGACGTGGGTGACGCCGTCGTCGTCCGGGGCGCTCATCTCGACGTCGTCGCCCCAGGTGAAGCGGTCCGCGCGGAAGCCGAAGAACAGCGTGCCGCGCAGGACGTCGAGGTCGTCGGGCAGCTCGCCGGTCGCGTGCCAGCGCTCCTCGACGGGCTTCGCGACGGCCGCGAGCGCCCCGACGACGTCCGGCTCGCCGTTCGCGTCCGGCTCCGCGCGGCCCGCGTACGCGGCGTAGCCGTCGAAGGTGTGGGCGAAGCGCCGCACCGCGTCGTAGTCGTCCCACGGCGCGGGGACGTCCGGCGCGCGCAGCTCGGCGCCGGCGATCAGCGGCACGGCTCCGTCCTCGTCGACCCGGGGGACGTGCGGCGCCCGCCAGCTCGTCACGAACGCGCGCTGCGCCGCGGTCTCGGGCGCGACCCGACCGGCCCGCGCCCGCGCGGTGTGGCGTCGCGCATGCGCGAGCCGGTCCAGCGCCTCCTGCCCGCCGCTCCCGTCCTCGACCGCGAGGCAGCCGAGCACCGTGCCGGTCCGGCCGACGCCGGCCCAGCAGTGGACGTAGGCGATCGTGCCCGTCGCGCGCGCTCGCTCCAGGACGTCGAGGATCGCCCGCATCCGGGCGGGACGAGGCACGTCGACGTCGCGGATCGGGAACCGGACGTGCCAGACGTCCTCGATCCCGCGTGCGGCCGCTCGCTGCCGCAGGAGCCGTTCGTACGGGTGCAGGCCGACGGGTCCGGGGCCCTCGCCCTCCTCGGTCAGGTCCACGAACCATCGGACGCCGAGGTCCAGCAGCGCGTCGAGCTTCGCCGCGGCCTCCGACATCGCCGGCGCCCCGGGGTACGGCCCGGCGAGCAGCTCGTGGTCGCGGAACCAGAACGCGTCGTTCGGCAGGCCGGGGTCGACGTCGGGGGCGCCGGGCCACGACGGACGCCGGCGGTGCTCGACCGCGAGGTCGTCGGAGAGTGCGAGCAGGCCGTCCGCGAGGGCGACGATCTCGGGGCCGAGATGCACGATCGAGCGCCACCGCTCCGGGATCCCGGACGCACCGTGGAGCGCACCCGCGAGCTGTCCGGCGATCGCCGCGGTGGTGTCGGCGTCGTCGCCGAGATTCGCCGCGGCGCGGACCGCGCCGGCGAAGTCGTCCGTGCTCCACACCGCCCACAGCGCCGCCTCGAGGGCCTTCGGCGCGTAGCCGCTGCCCACCACGCCGGCGGGCGGATCCGCCCCGGGGTGGCGGAAGGCGCCGTCGAGCAGCGCGCGGACGTCGTCGTGCAGGAGCCCCGGAGCGAGGAACCGGCCATCGGGACCGAGCACGGACTCGCGGGTGCCGCCCGCCAGCAGGTCGACGAGCAACCCGGCCTGCAGCTTCGCCGCGTCACGGGCGGCCGGGTGGCCGTGGGTGGTGTTCGACTCGGCGGTGGCGGCGACGATCGCGGCCCCGCGCGAGAAGCGGTACGCGACGACGAGCGGCGCCAGGCGCATGAGCACGCCGTTGCCGCCGGCGTCGGGGAACGCGACGCCCGGCGCGTCCTCGGCGGTCTGCTCGAACCGCTCCAGCGCCTGCCGGGTGGCGTTGCCGATGTCGAAGCACCGGCCGGTGCTCGAGCGCTCGCCGTGGCGGTACCAGGCGACGTAGCGGCGCAGCGCGTCGGCGGGGTCGTGGCGACGCTGCGCGAGCAGGCTGTCGGCGAGGCAGAGCGCCATCGACGTGTCGTCGGTCCACGCTCCGGCGGGGAGCCCGAACGGCCCGCCGCCGACGATCTCCGTCAGCGGCGCGAACGTCCCGCGCGGTCGGAACTCGACCGTCGTCCCGAGCGCGTCGCCGACGGCGAGGCCCAGGAGCGCCCCGCGGGCGCGGTCGAGGAGGCTGAGCGGGGCGGCGTCGGGCATGGACTGGCGAGGTCGGCGGGGCCGGAGCGATCCTGACAGCGGTGCCCGACGCGCGGCCCCGCCCCGAGGGCGAGCGGCCCGCTGTCAGGAGCGGTGCGCGGACGTCGACTCCGGCTCCATGACCGACGAG
Source organism: Patulibacter brassicae (assembly GCF_033949425.1). NCBI lineage: Bacteria > Bacillati > Actinomycetota > Thermoleophilia > Solirubrobacterales > Patulibacteraceae > Patulibacter > Patulibacter brassicae. The sequence continues at coordinate 329,883 of NZ_JAXAVX010000004.1, forward strand.
TCGCCCCGCCCCGACCACCCCGACGACGACCCGCACGAGGGGGCCGATCGCGTGCCTTCAGCGTCCGGAGACGGCGCCGGGGACGACGCGCTGCCGCCGACGAGCGCCGGCGCGCAGGACGCACCGACCGATGCGCCGGTCACCCGGGTCTGCCGCCGGTGCTCGACGCAGGCGACGACGAGCGGCGCGTTCTGCCCGCATTGCGGCGCCGCCTACGAGCGCCGCCGCCGCGGGCCACGATCCTGGACGAGGCGCACCCGTCGGGTCGTCGCGGTGCTCGGCGTCGTGCTGCTGCTCGGCGGCGCGGGCGGCGGCGTCGCGCTGAAGCTCGCGGCGGACCAGCGTGCCGAGGATCGGGAGCGCGCGGCGCAGCAGCGACGCGACCGCGAGGCCGCCGAGGCCGCGGCCCGCGCGAGGGCGGCCCGGGAGGAGGCCGACGCCCAGGAGGCGAGCGACCGGTTCGAGCGGAGCCTCCGTCGCTCGACGGTCCGCGACCTGCGCCGGTCGATCACGAAGGACGCGCGCGAGCGCGTGAGCGAGGGCGTGCTGGACGGACCGATCCTCTCGACGTCGTGCGAGAACCTCGACGGGAACGAGACGGCCCTCGACGAGGACGCCGGGACCTATGACTGCATGGCCGTGACCGAGAAGCTCTCGGGCGGTCGCAGCCGCGGCTATCGCTTCAGCGCGCGCGTCGACTACGAGGAGCACTCCTACACCTGGCGGCTGGGGGACTGAGCGGTGGGTCCGGTCATGACCCTCCACGGCCTGTGGCACCGGGACCAGGGCACCTGCTGGCTCTGCGGAGGGCCGGTCGCGGTACCCGGCGACGTCGACCCGCTCGACGACGCTGCCCCGACCCGCGACCACGTCCAGCCCCGCGCCGAGGGCGGCGCCGACGGCGCCGGCAACCTCCGCCTCGCCCACCGCGACTGCAACGCCGCACGCGGTCGCGGAGCGGTCGCATCCCCGTACGTGAACGAGCGGATCCGCGAGATCGTCGCGCGCGGCCTCCGCGGGCGTCCGTCGATCGCTCGCGAGGTGGCGGCGGAGCGGCTCGTGGCGGCGATCGTCGCGGGCCTCGGGTTCGACCCGCCGCCCCGTGGGTCCGGCGCCGCGGAATCGAACCCGTGGTGGGACGGCGTGCCCGCTCGTCGAGGCGCTCGCGATCTGGTCCGATGACCGGCCCGCTCGGCCCGCCGCGGCCCGCCGTCGCCCACGCCATGACCGCCCCACTCGCCACGGACACCGCCGCGCCCCGCCGGGACGACGTCCGCATGCGCGCGCCGCTGGCGACGAACGACCTGTACGGCGAGTCCGGCTGGGTCGACCAGCTGCTGATGGAGCTCGCCGCGGACCGCGCGCTGCGCCACCTGCGGGCCGGGCGGCGCGAGGCGAGGACCCGGCCCGGGATGCCGTTCGTCGACGCGCAGCTGCTGGCGTCGTTCGAGGACGACGCGGGCTGGACCTGCGTCGCGGATCTCGGCGACGTCCTGGCCCGGGTGGAGTGCCGTGGCCGCTCCGTGCTGGTCACCACGGCCGCCGCGACGCGCCCGTCCGCCGCCGCGGCCGTGACGACGCTGCTCGGCGAGCTGGCGCCGGACCCCGCGCCCGAACGGGCGACGGTGCCGGTCGCGTTCTGGTCCTCGGGCGAGCGTGGAGGGCGCTGCACGCGGCGCGACGTCGACGGGCTCTCGTGGGCCGCCGTCGAACACGGGTACGCCGCGTCGACGCGGCGCGCGCTCGGGGAGCTCGTGGCGGCTCGCGCTCCCGGCGCCGGGCGGCTGCTCCTCTGGCACGGCGCACCCGGGACCGGCAAGACGACCGCGCTGCGCGCGCTCGCCGACGCGTGGCGCTCGTGGTGCCGGATCCACGTCGTGACCGATCCCGACGTCCTGCTGGCCGGTGGTCGAGCGGCGTACCTCACCGACGTCGCGATGGGGGAGGACGACATCGATGACGGCGAGCCCGAAGACCGCGACCGCGGGGACCACGACGTGCGGTGGCGCCTGCTCGTCCTGGAGGACGCCGGCGAGCTCATCGGGCAGGACGCGCCGGACCGCACCGGCCAGGCGGTGTCGCGGCTGCTGAACCTCTCGGACGGTCTGCTCGGACAGGGTCTGCGGACGCTCGTGCTCATCACGACGAACGAGTCGGTCGGGGCGCTGCACCCGGCGATCCGCCGTCCGGGCCGTTGCTGGGCGACGGTCGCCTTCGAGCCGCTGAGCTCCCAGGAGGCCGGCGCCTGGCTCGCGGCGCAGGGCAGCGATGCCCGCGTCGCGGGTCCGGCGACGCTCGCGGAGCTCCACGGCGTGCTCGCGGGAGAGGCCCCACCCCGGGCTCGCCCGTTCGGGTTCGTCGCCGAATGAGGTACGCGGCCGGGGCGGGTCGCGACCGGCCGCTGCCACCGGGCGGCGCGTCGGAGCCGCTCGAGGCCGGACCGGGGGGCGAGGTGCCGAGACCCGCCCGCTCGTATCGTGAGGCGACCTCCCGACCGGACGGACCCGATGACGCGCTCCAGCACCGCCGATCCCACGACCGCCGCCCCGCCCGCGGACGCCCGCGTCCTCGGGCACCCGCGGAGGTGGGCGATCGTCGGCTGGGGCGTGCCGGCGATCGTCGCCCTCGCCGGCGCGCTCGGCCTGATCGCATCGGGCCAGTACGGGACGGGCGCGATCGTCCTCGTGCCGTTCGCCGGCTTCGCGGCGCTCTGCTTCTACGTGCGGCAGCTCTCGGTCGTGCTCGACGGCGACCGCCTCTGGTCGCGCAGCCTCACCGCGTGGCAGGGACCGGTCGACCTCCGGCGCCTGCAGGCCGCGGGCGACCCGCCGGTGGGCCGGCCCGGGCGCTACATCCACCTCGTCGACCGGGACGGGGCCGAGGTCCGGATCGACGCATCGAACCTCGACGTCGCGGAGCTGCACCGCGAGCTCGCCGCGCGCCTGAAGCCCGGCGGCTCGCTGCCCACGGGCCCGTTGCGCGAGTTCGTCGACCGGCAGCGCTGAGGCCGCGACGCGCGTCCGGTCCGGCCCGCCCGGCCACGGCGACCTCCTGGCCGGCGCCGCAGCCGCGCCGATCGCCGTCGCCACGACCGACCCGCGGCGGCCGACCGGCCGACGGCGATCGACCCTCGCGCCGCCGCATCAGCGCGCCGGCTGCACCCGGTAGCGGATGTGCGTCACCTGCGGCGAGGCGATCACGCGGTCGATCTCGAGTCCGACGTCCTCGGGGCCGACCCCGTCGAACGGGCGCTCGCCGGCACCGAGCAGCACCGGCGAGACGTGCAGGTGGAGCTCGTCGACGACGCCCATGCGCAGGTACTGCGCGACGGTCGAGGCTCCGCCGGCGATCCGGATGTCCTGCTCCCCGACGGCCGCGCGAGCGAGCTCGAGCGCGCGCTCGGGGCCCTCGGTGACGAACGTGAAGGTCGTGTCGCCGAGGACCAGCGGCTCGCGCGGGTGGTGGGTCAGGACGAAGACCGGGCGGTGGTAGGGGGGCTCGGGGCCCCACCAGCCCTCCCACGGCTCGTCGGTCGCCCACGGGCCCGGGCCGCCACCGAACATGTTGCGCCCCATGACGTAGGCGCCGACGCCGGCGAAGTGCTCGTCGAAGACCTGGACGTCGGCTTCGACGGCGCCCGACTCCCGCACGGCGAACTGCCAGGCGTGGAGCCGCTCGCCGCCGATGCCCAGCGGCGCCTCGAGGCTCTGGTCGGGGCCGGCGGTGAAGCCGTCGACGGAGATGGCGTGATCGACGCGGATGCGGGTCATGGAGGGTCCTCGGGGATGGGCGGTGCCGGTCACCGTCCGAGACCGCGTTCGACGCCCGGAGTCATCGGCGAACGGCGCGGGCCGGGACTCGTGGCGCGTTCCCGCCCACCGCCGCTCCCCCTGGAGCGGCCGCCCGCGGTGCTTTCCCTGGAGGGGCCGCGCCCCGCGCACGCCGTCCCCGGGTCCTCGGCGACGTCGGCGCGGCCGCGCGTCGTCCCGTGCAGATCGGCGCGGCTCCCGGCGTCCGTCCGCGTGCGGCGTACGGTCCCGGCGCACCGCGGCGGCGCCGTAGGATCGTCCCGCGCGTCGCCACGGACCGCTGTCCGCGACGGACCGGCGCGCGAACGACTCCGACCTCGAGGACCGCACCCGCATGGCCGACCCGACGAAGATCCTGCTCGCCGAGGACCAGATCCCGACGTCCTGGGTGAACGTCCTGCCCGAGCTGCCCGGCGGCGCGCTGCCGCCGTTGAGCCCGGCGACCATGGAGCCCGCCGGCCCGGACGACCTGTCGGCGATCTTCCCGCCCGCGGTGATCGAGCAGGAGGTCTCCGCCGAGCACGAGATCCGGATCCCGGAGCCGGTCCGCGAGGCCCTCGGCCTCTGGCGCCCGACGCCGATGTACCGCGCGCGGCGGCTCGAGGAGGCCGTCGGCACGCGCTCCCGCATCTACTACAAGTACGAGGGCGTCTCGCCGGCCGGCTCGCACAAGCCCAACAGCGCGGTCCCGCAGGCGTACTACAACCAGCAGGCCGGGATCACGAAGCTCACGACCGAGACCGGCGCCGGGCAGTGGGGCAGCTCGCTGGCGTTCGCCGGCTCGATGTTCGGCCTCGAGGTCGAGGTCTACATGGTCGGGTCGAGCTTCGACCAGAAGCCCTACCGCCGCTCGATGATGCGCACCTGGGGCGCCGAGGTCCACCGCTCGCCGAGCGACCGGACGGAGGCCGGGAAGGCGAACGCCGCGTTCGAGACCGGCTCGCTCGGCATCGCCATCTCCGAGGCCGTCGAGCTCGCCGCGCAGCGCCCCGACACGAACTACTCGCTGGGCTCGGTGCTCAACCACGTGCTGCTGCACCAGACGGTGATCGGGCAGGAGACGATCGCCCAGCTCGCGATCGCCGGCGAGACCCCCGACGTCGTCCTCGCGTCCGCCGGCGGCGGCTCGAACTTCGCCGGCATCGCGTTCCCGTGGTGGCGCGAGAAGCAGCGCCGCGGCCTGTCGACGCGGTTCGTGGCGACCGAGCCGGCCGCCTGCCCGACGCTCACCCAGGGCGTCTACGGCTACGACTTCGGCGACGCGTCCGGCCTCACGCCGCTGCTGCCGATGCACACGCTCGGCCACGGCTTCGTGCCACCGCCCGTCCACGCCGGCGGTCTGCGCTACCACGGCATGGCGCCGCTGCTCTCGGCGATGGTGAAGGCCGGCGAGGTCGAGGCCCGCGCCGTCCGCCAGAACGAGACGTTCGAGGCCGCGCTGACCTTCGCCCGGACCGAGGGCATCATCCCCGCGCCGGAGTCGGCGCACGCGGTCCGCTCGGCGCTCATCGAGGCCCAGCAGGCCGACGAGGCGGGGGAGGAGCGCGTGATCCTCTTCCTCCTCTCCGGCCACGGCCACTTCGACCTGGCCGCCTACGACGCGTACCTCGCGGGCGACCTCGAGGATCCGGAGTTCTCCGCGCAGGAGCGCGACCGGGCGCTCGCCGAGCTGCCGCAGGGCGCGCCCTCGATCGCCTAGGGCGTCGGCCGCGAGCGGACGCCCGGGTGGGGCGGGGCCCGCCGGCGTTCGCGGCGGGCGTGTCGGGGACGGCCCGCCCGGTCGACCGTCGCCGACGCGCCGCGACCGCGGGCCGCGCGGTACCCGGGGGCGGGCTCGCGATCTCTCGGGCGAGCCGCCGTCACGCGAGCGGGACGCGCTCGAGCACCTGGTGCTCGGCGCCGCTCGGGCGCAGCGTCGAGCGCACGAGGGCGAGGGCCGGGGCGTCGAACCGGAGGTCCGGCGTGGGGTCCGGCGCCGCGCCCGGATCGGGGCCGGCCTCCGGCCGCCGCCGGCCGACGGTGACGTGCGGGCGCAGGCGACGGTCCGGACGCCAGCCGACGGCGTCGGCGAGCGCGTCCGTCAGGGACCGGTGCAGCTCGGCGAGGTCGCCGCGCAGGTCGTGGACCTCGATCGCGAGCGCGCGCGGCCGACGCGGCGGCAGCCAGATCGGCGCACCGGTCTCCAGGTCGAGGCAGGAGCGATCCGTGCCCGCGAGGGCGACCGCCCCGGCGAGCGGCTCGATCTCCGCCGCGGGGCGCTCGCCGAGGAACGCGAGCGTCAGGTGCAGCTGCTCCTCGGGCACCGGCCGCACCGTCGTGCGCAGCGCGCGCTGACCGCGCACCCATCCGCCGAGACCGCGTCGCACGGCCGCGGGCAGCTCGAGCGCGACGAAGAGCCGAACGCCCACGGGACCGGAACGAGGCACCGGGCGACGGTAGCGCGCGGCCCGTCGCCGTCGGCCCGACGACACGGGTGCGACACCGAACCGGCGCGCCGCCGGTGCGCTCCCGGACTGGAGTCGCCACGCCCGCCCGGGCGAGCATCCGGCCATGCCGTCGACCTCACGCCTCCGCCTCGTCCAGCAGGCACCGGAACCGCCCGGCGCCGAGCGTCCCGGCGCCGCGCGCGGTCGCGCGCTCAGCGAGCTCGCGATCCGACGTCACGACGAGGTCGTGCGCGGTCGCCAGGGCGGCGATCAGGTCGTCGGCGACCGGAGCGAACCGGACGTCGACCCGCAGGACCTGCATCGCGAGCGCCGGTCCGTCGTGCACGACGAGCACCGGCGCGTCCGGATCGCCGAGCAGCGCCTGCGCCAGCGCCGGCGCCGCCGCGTCGATCGCGACCGTCAGGCGCACGCGTGCCCCGGCACGGTCGCGCCACCAGCCGTCCGGGCGCGCGCCCAGGACGTTCGACCCGTCGACGATCAGCCGCCCCATCCGGACGCAGCGTAGTCCGCGCCGGCCACCGCCCGACCCCGGCGGCGCGAGCGTCCCGGCCCCTTCAGCCCGTCCCCACGGCAGGCCACGACGGTCCTGTCGTCCCCGACCACCGCTCCAGGAGGAGCTCCATGTCCCGTTCCCTGCGCCGCGCGGCTCGCGCGGCGGCCGGCGCGCTCGCGCTCGCCGGCGCCCTCGTCCCGTCCGCCGCCGCGAGCGGCGCCGACCGCTACGTCGCGCTCGGCGACTCGTACAGCTCCGGCACCGGGACGCGGAGCTACGTCGAGGCGTCCTGCCAGCGCTCGACCCGCGCCTACCCGGCGCTGCTCGCCGCCGCCCGATCCGGCACGTCGCTCGTGCACCGCGCCTGTGCCGGCGCGACGACGAGCGACGTGCTGCGCGACCAGGTCTCGTCGCTGACGCGCGGCACGCGGCTCGTGTCGATCACCGTGGGCGGCAACGACGCCGGATTCGCGGCGGTGCTGAAGGAGTGCGCGAAGCCCGCGTGGGCGTCGGACTGCGCCGGCGCCGTCGCGGGCGCCCAGCGGTACATCCGCGGGACGCTGCCGGGGCGCCTGGACCGGGTGTACGGCGAGATCGCCGCGCGGGCGCCCGCCGCGCGGGTGGCGGTGCTCGGCTATCCCCGCGTCTTCAACGGCGAGGACTGCAACGCCGTCACGTTCTTCTCGCCCGACGACGAGCGGCGGCTGAACGCCACCGCCGACCTGCTGCGCGACGTGCTGCGGACGCGCGCACAGGCCCACGGGTTCGCGTTCGGCGACGTCCTCCCGGGCTTCGTCGGCCATGCGGTCTGCGACCGGGTCGAGTGGCTCAACGGCGCGTCGACCCCGCTGAGCGAGAGCTTCCACCCGAACGCCGCCGGGCACCGCGACGGCTACCTCCCCGTCGTGCGCCGACTGCTCGGGTAGGCGCCGGTCAGGTCCTTGCGCAGACGCGGAAGGTCCGCGTGTGGCGGACGGCCTTGCCGGCGCGCGTGGTGCCGCGGGCGACGAGCCGGACGGACCGGCCCGGACGGGGGCGCAGGTCGACCGTGACGGTCAGCCGGCCGCCGCGCCGACGCACGGCGGCGCGCCGGCCGGCGACGGTCGCGGTGGCGCGGCGCCACGAGCGGGGCAGGCGCACCGTCGTGCGCCTCGCCGCCACGCAGCGCGGCCCTGCGCCGCCGTCCGTCCCGGGTCCGCCGCCGGCGTCGGTGCCGCCACCGTCGTCCGTCGGCGTCTCGCCGCCGGGGCGGTGCTGGCCGGCGCAACCGGCGACGGTGGCGTAGCAGCGCAGCGCGGGCTCGGTCTTCACGAGCGGGACGCCCGGCACGAGGCTGATCCCCGGGACGGGGACGGAGAGCAGGCCGGGCAGGGCGCTGAGCGGCTGCAGCAGCGTCTGGAGGTTCGTGACGTCGACCCCCGGGTGCAGGGGGGCGAGGACGCAGGTCGTCGGCGGGATCCGCTGCGGGTCGGCCGGACCGTCGTGGTCCAAGGCGTCCATCGCCAGGGCGTAGGCCGTGCCGCTGACCGTGCCGACGGTGAGGTGCTCGAAGAGGTCCGTCGGGCAGACGTCCTGGGTGGCGATGTTGGCGATCCGCCCGTCACCGGTGCGCAGCGCGGCGCTCGGCGGCGGCAGCACGACCTCGTCGGTCGCGGAGTAGATGCTCGTGTAGGAGATCCCGTGGAAGGTCTCGGCGCCCGAGTTCAGGACCGCGATGAACCGCGAGTCGCTCGCCTGCTGGATCGACGCGGGCGTGCACCCGGCCTGCCGGCACCCGGCGACGCTCACGAGGGTCGTCCCGTGGTTCGACGGCGCGAACCCGATCACGTCGTCGACCATCGCGCGCGTGTCCGGGAAGAAGCGCAGCGCCCAGCGCATCGACATGCCGCCCTGGGAATGCCCGAGGATCGCGATCCGCCGCCCGCTCTCGGCGTGCATCCGGCGGATCGCGTCGACGAGCAGCTCGCCCGAGACCTGGACGTCGCCGAGCGTGCTGCGGGGCGCGGTGTACGCGCACCAGGGGATCCCGGCGGCGCTCAGGGAGCGCTCCCAGTTCCACGAGTAGTTCTGCTCCGGCGTCACCCCGGTCGCCGGGTTCAGCAGCACCGGCGCCCGCGACGCCCCCGCGAGCGACCCGCTGCAGCGCAGCTCGGCCCTCGCCGTGAGCGGCGGCCCCGGACGATCCGGTGGCGGGATCGGCGCGGCCGCCCCGGCGAGCCCGGTGCCGGTCGTCAGCGCGAGGCCCAGCGTCGCGAGCACCGCGATGATCGTGCTCGCGCGACGGCGGGTCCTCCACATGCCGCGCAGCCTACTCCGGGCCGCGTCCCCCGGAGGGCGAACGCGGCCCGGCCGTCGCAGCCTCAGCGCGAGGCGCAGATCCGCAGGCGCGTGCTCCACCGCCGCACGTCGCCGCCGGCCGTCGTGCCGCGGGCGACGACCCGGACGACGGCGCGACTCCCGCCGAGCGTCAGCTCGGCGTGCAGGCGCCCGCGCCGCCGTCGGACCGTCGCCGCGCCGCGCGTCACGCGCACGGTCGCGCGCCGCCACGTCCGCGGCAGCGGCACGGAGGCGCGCCGCGTGGAGCGGCACGCGCGGCCCGCGGCGACCATCCCGTCGTCCTCGCGGTCGCCGCGGGTCATCGCCTGACCCGGGCACCCGGCCGCGGTGGCGTAGCAGCGGATCGGCGGCTCCTGGCGGACGCGCATCTCCGCCGAGCCGGCGGCAACCGCGCCGTTCGCGGCGGCGACGGTCGCCCGGGACATGCCGAGCGCGTCGAGCAGCGGGTCGATCATCGTCTGGAGCTTCGCGATGTCGATCCCGGGCTGGGAGGTGAGGTCGCAGACGGCGCGGTCGATCCGCGCCGGATCGGCCGGGCCGGGGTGGTCGAGCGCGTCGTAGGCCGCGGCGTAGGAGACCGGGCTCGTGACGCCGAGCTCGAGGTGGTCGCTCTCGTCCTTCGGGCAGAGGAGCTGGGTCGGCAGGTTCGTCACCATCCCCGCGCCGGTCCGCAGCGCGCTGGACGGCGCCGGGCCGTCGTCGGGCGTCACGACGTCGTCGTGCGCGCTGTAGACGTTCGTGTAGGAGACGCCGGCGAACGTCTCCGCCCCGGCGTTCAGCGCGGCGATGAACTGGGAGTCGCTCGTCTGCTGGAACATCGCCGGCGAGCAGCCCTGCTTCGCGCACAGCGCGGTGCTCAGCCGCGTCGATCCGTGGTTCGGCGGAGCGAGCGCGATCACGTCGTCGACCTTCGCGCGCGTGTCGGGGAAGAACCGCAGGGCCCAGCGGGCCACCATCCCGCCCTGCGAGTGCCCGAGGATCGAGACCCGGCGCCCGCTCTTCTCGTGCACGCGCCGGATGGCGTCGACGAGCAGCTCGCCCGTCGTCTGGACGTCGTCCTCGCCGTTGCGCGGCGCCGTGAGGTCGCACCACGGGACGCCCCGCTGCGTCAGCAGCGGCTCCCAGCTCCAGGAGTAGTTCAGCGCCGGCGTGGCGCCGGTGCCCGGGACGAGCAGGACGGGCGACCGGCGCGCGTCCTCGATGCCGGGCGAGCAGTGCAGCAGCGCGGTGGCGGAGATCGCGGGGCCCGGACGGTCCAGCGGGGCGCCGTCCGCGCCGGCGACGGACGGCGCGGCCAGCGGCAGCGCCGCCAGGGCGAGCAGCAGCAGCCGGCCCGGTGCGGGCCGACGGCGCCGGCCGGGCGGCGGCGTCCGCCGCTCGCCGGCGAGCGAGCGGCGGTGGGCCGGCCGTGGCCGTGCCGCCGCCGGGTCCCGCCCTGTCGCTGATCGCGCTGCCGCCCCCGAGCCGTGCATGGCCGATCGATCGCCCGGGCCGCCGTGGGCGATGACGAGTCCGCGCGCCGGCCAACGAACGTCCAGCCGCCCGCCTCGGCGTTCGGTCGAGGGCGCGGCACCGCCGATCGGTCGGGCGGCGTACCACGTCGGTGCCTCGGACCGGCGTTCGCGCCTGCGTCCCCGTGCCTTCGGGCGCCGGCCGGGCGGACATCGGACGGCGGAGCGCGATACTCCTACGGGTGCCCTCCCCGGCGGACCTCGACCGGCTCGCCGCCCTCGTCGCGGCGGGCGACGTGCTCGTCCTGACGGGCGCGGGGATCTCGACCGACTCGGGGATCCCCGACTACCGCGGACCGGACGGGACGCGCCGCGTGGCGCCGATGCAGCACCGCGAGTTCGTGATGTCCTCCGACGCGCGCCGGCGCTACTGGGCGCGGGCCTTCGTCGGCTGGCGCCGGCTCTCGGCGGTCGGGCCCAACGCCGGTCACCACGCGGTCGCCGCGCTCCAGCGGGGCGGGCTGCTGCGCGCGGTCATCACGCAGAACGTCGACGGGCTGCACCAGGCCGCGGGAGCCACGGACGTGATCGAGCTCCACGGCGCGCTGGCCGACGTCGTCTGCCTGACCTGCCGGGACCGCAGCGACCGGCGCGCGCTCGACGCCCGGATCGCGGCGGAGAACCCGGACTTCCACCCCGACGCGGACGCGATCCGCCCCGACGGCGACGTCCGGCTCGACGACGTCGAGATCGCCGGCTTCCGCACGCCGCGGTGCCTCGTCTGCGGCGCGGACACGCTGAAGCCCGACGTCGTCTTCTTCGGCGACAACGTCCCGCGCGAGCGGGTCCAGCGGTGCTTCGCGCTGACCGACGCGGCGCGCTCGCTGCTCGTGCTCGGCTCGTCGCTGCAGGTGTTCTCGGGCTACCGCTTCGTCCGGCGGGCCGACGCCCGGGGGATCCCCGTCGGGATCGTCACGCGCGGGCCGACCCGCGGCGACGGCGAGGCGACGCTGCGGATCGACGCGCCGCTGGCCGAGGTGCTGCCGCCGCTCGTGCGCCGCCTCGGGCTGGAGCGCGGCGACGGTGGCGCGTCGCAGGCAGCAACGCGCGCGATCGCCTCCGCAGGCACCGCCCCGGTCGCACCGCCGGACGACTGAGGGCGCGAGCGCCGCGCCCGGCGCCGGTTCGTGCGCGCGGCCGCCCCGAGGGGCGGGCTCGGGCCTCGGTTCGTGCGCGCGACCGCCCCGAGGGACGGGGCCGGGCGCCTCAGCGCCGCTTGCGCTTCGCCTTCACGTACGAGCGCAGCGCAGGCTCGCGCTTGACGAGCGAGAGCCCGGAGACCTTGTTCACGCCGGGCGTCGTGGCGGTGTCCGCCGCGTCGGTGGCGCTGAGGAGCTGGCGGTACGTGTCGGGATTGCGCAGGTCGACGCCGGGCTGGTAGGGCTGCGAGCAGACCGTCCGCGCGACGGCGCCGGGGTTCGCCGGCCCATCCCGGTCCAGCGCGTCGATCGCCAGGGCGTAGGTCGTCGCGCTCACGAGGCCGACGGACAGGTGGTCGGCCTTCTCGGCAGGGCACACCTCCTGGACGGCGACGTTCGTGATCCGTCCGCGACCGGTGCGCAGCGCGCTCGTCGGTCGGCTGCCGCCGGCCGGCATCACGACGGCGTCGCTCGTGCTCCAGACGTTCGTGTAGCTGATGCCCCGGAAGGTCTCCGCGCGCGAGTTCACCGCGTCGAGGAACCGGGACCCGCGCGCCTGCTGCCAGATCGCGGCGGCGCAGCCCTTCGCCCGGCACTCGGCCGTCGGCACGAGCGTCGTGCCGTGCTGCGGGGCCCCGATCGCGATGACGTCGCTGACCTTCGCCCGCGTGTCCGGGAAGAACCGCAGCGCCCAGCGGGGCGACAGCCCGCCCTGCGAGTGGCCGAGGATCGCGATCCGGCGCTTGGCCGTCCGCTGCACCCGGCGGATCGCGTCGGCGACGAGCTCCCCGGTCCGCTGGATGTCCGCGAGCGTCGCCGTCGGCGGGGTCACCGAGCACCACGGGATCCCCGCCGCGGTCAGCGACCGCTGCCAGTTCCACGAGTAGCTCTGCGCCGCGGTGACGCCGGTGCCCGGGACGAGCAGCACCGGCGTCCGGGTGGCCCGGGCGACGCCGGGACCACAGGTCAGGGCGGCCTTCGCCCGGAGCTTCGGGCCCGCCTGGTCGATCGGCGCCCAGCGCGTGGCCGCCGGCGCGGGTGCGGCGGCGAGCAGCGCGACGGTGCCGGTGGTGACGAGGGCGCCGGCGATCGCTCGGCGGACGGGGGCGAACGGCATCGGCGCCAGCCTAGAGCGCCGCGGCCGGCACGGTCGAGGGTGCCGTTTCGGCCGTCCCCCGACCCGGCGGGCGCGGCGCCGGCCGGTCAGGCGGCCTGACCGCCGAGGATGCGCACGAACCGCTCGATGCGAGCGCGCTCCTCGTCGCTCAGCGGACCGTCGGCGGCGACGAGCAGCGTCATCGGCGGGCGGGCGGTGGCCCACGCCTCCGCCCCGGCCGAGAAGGACGGGGCGACCCACACGAGCGCGAGGTCGCCGGCGTGCGCGATCACCGTCTGCTCCTGGAGCTCGCGGGACGGCTCGTTGCGCACGACCGAGATCGACGTCGCGTCGAGCGCGCGGGCGACCGCGTTGATCGCGGGCAGGCCGTCGTCGTCGACGAGCACGGCGACCTCGCCCCCGGCGGTGAGCAGGTCGCGCGCCCAGCCGGCCGGGGCGCTGTTCAGCGCGCCCGGCACGCAGACGAGGCGGAAGACGGTCGAGGCCACGGCGACACCGTAGCCAGAACCGCGATCGACCGCCCGGCCACGAGCCGACGGCGAGCTCCGTCAGCCGCGCGCGATCGACGCGACGGTGGCGTCGGTGAGCGCGACGAGGTCCGCGGGCGCGAGGGCGATCTCGAGCCCCCGGCGGCCGGCGCTGACGCAGACCTCCTCGTGCGCCGTGGCGGAGGCGTCGACGATCGTCGGCAGTCGCCGCCGCTGCCCGAGCGGGCTGATGCCGCCGGTGACGTAGCCCGTGAGCCGCTCGGCGGCGGCGGGGTCGAGCAGCGACGTGCGCTTGCCGAGCGCGCGGAGGTCCAGCGACGTGGCCACCGGGACGACGCAGACCGCGGGTCGCCCGTCGCGGTCGACGAGCAGGGTCTTCAGCACGCGGGCGGGGTCGATCCCCAGCGCGGAGGCGGCCTCCTCGCCGTAGGAGGCGGCCCGCGGGTCGTGCTCGTACTCCAGGAGACGGAACGCGATGCCCGCGGCGCGGGCGGCCCGGGTCGCCGGGGTGTCCGTGCCCGCCATCGCCGGGAACTCTAGGCGCGCTCGCCGCCCGGGACGCGGGTGGACGCCGTCGATCGGCCGCGAGGGCGCCGCGGACCGCGACTCGATCGCCCGTCCAGGGTTTCGTGAGAACCGGCTCGATCCCGCGCCGGACGCCTCTAGACTGCGCCGACGGTACGACCAGGGCCCCGCGATCCGCGGCACCACGCCCTGCGGTCGCCGCGAGGCGGCTCACGAGCCATCCCCCAGGAACACCACGGAGAACCGATGCTGAAGACGACGATGATGCGGCGCACCGTCGTGCCGCTGCTGACGGCGGGCGCGATCGCCGGCGGCGTGGCCGCGCCGGCCAACGCGATGCAGAAGGGCCTCGAGGACGACTCGATGGTCCTGTCCGACAACGCCGCCACCCGCGCGGCCTTCTGGTCCGCCGCCAAGGAGGCCCGGGTCAAGGTCGTCCGCGTGGTCCCGCGCTGGGATCCCGGCGCCAGCCAGGTCGATCCGGCGACCGTCACCCGCGTGACCCGCGCGATCGACGAGGGCCGCGCCGCGGGCGCGAAGCTCCTCATCGGCCTCTACCAGGGCAACTTCCGCGGCAAGAGCTCGAGCTCGAAGGTCTCCTCGACCTTCCAGAAGAACTACATCTGGTACTTCCAGTCGCTCGCCACCGCGATCAAGGACAAGCCGGTCTACGGCTACCTGACCTGGAACGAGCCGAACTACGGCACGACCTGGCCGCAGAAGCGCGCCAAGCAGTGGCCGGCGTTCTCCAACCGGGTCTACAAGGCGCTGAAGAAGTCCGACAAGGGCGCGAAGGTCTTCGTCGGCGAGACGGCGCCGAACGTCCGCAACGCGACGGGCAAGTCGTCGAACCCGGGCGCGTTCTTCCGCACCGCCCTGTGCCTGAAGAGCAACTACAAGCCGTCCTCGAACTCGAAGGCGTGCCGCACGAAGCTCCTCGGCGACGGGTTCACCCTCCACACCTACGACTTCGACTACTCGCCGACGAAGAAGCCGTCGAAGTCGCGCAAGGACTGGTGGGTCCACGGCAACCTCACCGAGATCAAGAGCCAGCTGAAGAAGCTCGTGAAGGCCAAGCGCCTGAGCTCGACGGCCGCGCGCAACATCCACATCTCCGAGTTCGCCTACCGGACCGAGGCGCCGAACAACAAGTTCAGCCAGTCGACGGTCGCGAAGTACACGAAGAGCGCCTGGAACTCGGCGAAGAAGGCCGGGATCAAGTCGTTCACCTGGTACATCCTGCGCAACCCGGCCAACCCGGCCGACAACTTCCGCTCGGGCCTCCAGAGCTCGAACGGCACGCCGTACCCGGTCTGGAACACGTTCAAGGCCCTGAAGTAGCCCGACGTCCGACCGGTCCGGCGGCCCCGCCGCCGGACGCGCAACGGCCCGCCCGTCCTCGCGACCGGCGGGCCGTCGTCGTCTCGGGGACCGTCGCGTCCGGGGGCCGACGCGCCGCCGCGGGCCTCAGCCCGGCTCGACCTGGTCCTCGGTGCGCCAGTTCGTCATCGGGGCGCTCGTGAGCAGGCCGAGGCCGAGGACGAGGTGGAGGATCAGCGCCCCGGTCTCGTCCGCGTAGCCGAGCACGAACGGCGCCAGCACGAGGGCGAGCCCGAGCCCGATGTCGAGGTACGCGTGGCCGCGCAGCGGCACGAGCTTCACGAGCGAGAGGCGCCAGCGCGTCGTCATCGCGACGAGCGCGATGAGCGCGCCGGCCACGATGCTCGCGACCCGCGCCGTGTCGTCGTCGGAGAACCCGAAGAGCCACGGCCCGGCGATCGCGAGCGCCGCGAGCGGCAGCTCCATGAGGGCGTGGACCGCCACCGGGATCGGCCGGTGCGGCCGCGCGCGGGCCGTGTCCCCGTAGGAGGTCGCCATCGCGCTCAGCCGCCCGCGATCTGGTCGACCGCCTGCTTCGCCTTGCCGAGCAGGCCGGGGTCGCTGCCGTCGTCGTCGGGCCGCGTGGCCTCGGGCCCGGCGTGGATGGCCAACGGGGCCTTCGCGAGCTCCGGCTCCTGCCCGAGGCGGGGCGCGTTGACGACGCTGAAGCGCCCGCCGTCGGGCGCCTCGCCGCTCGCCCATGCGGCGTCCTCGGGCACCGGGGCGTCGGCGTGGGCGAAGAACGCGTGCGCGTACTGCTCGTGCGGATCCCCGTCGGAGACGTCCGTCGGCGCGGCGCGGTGCTCGGGGTTCAGCTCCTCGGCGGCGGCGAGCCACTGCTGCTGGTGCATCGTGTCGCGCGCGATGAGGAAGCTGAGCATGTCCTTCATGCCCGGGTCGTCGGTCGCCTCGCGCAGCCGGGCGGCGAGCGTCCGGCCGATCGCCTCGGCGGCGACGTTCGCGTGCATGTTCGCCACGAGGTTGCCGCCGACGTCGATGCAGGCGGCGTTGAACGGCACGCCGTTGCTGTCGGAGGGCATCGCCGCCAGCCCGCCCGACAGCAGGTGCCGCGGCTCCATGCCCCCCATCCGCGCGGCGACGAGCGGGTTCGTGACGACGTCGTCGACGACCTCCGACGGGGCGCCCTCGAGGTTCATCGCCACGGCGGTGGCGAGCAGCTCGATGTGGCCGATCTCCTCCGTGCCGGTGTGCAGGAGCATGTCGCGGTAGCGCTTCGGACCGCGGGTGCCCCACGCCTGGAAGAGGTACTGGTTCATCACCCGCATCTCGCCCTCGGGGCCGCCGATGGCCTGCTGCAGCAGGCGGGCGAAGACGGGGTTGGGCTTGTCGACGCGGACCGTGTAGGCCAGCTCCTCGTGGTGCGAGAACACGGGTCCTCCTTCGATGGGGGTCGGGGTCGATCGTGCGTACCCGTTCGGCCGCGACCCATGCGGATGCGCGACGACGGCGCCGCCGGGGCGGGACGGGGGTCGCCGTTCCGCTCCAGCGGGCCAACCGGCCGGCCCGCGGCACGCGCGACCCTGGATCGGGATGGGCGCACCCAGCACCGCACGTCTCGCCGACCGCGTCGCCGGCCGTCCCGTCGTCGCCGGCGCGTCGCCGGCCGCCGGGCCCGGGGACCGGGACGGTGGCCGCCGTCGGATCGCGGTCGTCCTCCCCGGGGGCGGGGCGCGCGGGGCGTACGAGGTCGGCGCGCTCTCCGTGCTGGCGCCGGCGCTCGCAGCGCGGGGCGAGCGGCCGGCGATCGCGTGCGGCACCTCCGTCGGCGCGATCAACGCCGCGTTCCTCGCGTCGGTCGCGCACCTGCCGCTGGCGGACCAGGCGGCGCTCGCCCAGGAGACGTGGCGCTCGATGCGCAAGGACGACGTGATCCGCCCGGTGCTCGGGCCGTCGCTCCTGACCAGCGGGCTGCGGGCCGTCGGCGAGGTCCTGCAGGTCCCGGGCGTGCGGCTCTCGGGCCTGCTCGACGCGCGGCCGCTCGCCGCGTCGCTCGAGCGGTGGGTGGACTGGCGCGATGCGCGCGAGAACGTCGCGGCGGGGCGGCTCGAGGCGCTGTGCGTCATCGCGACCGCGTTGCGCGGCGGCGGACCGGTGGGCTTCCTCCACGCGACCGACGGCCGGGCGCCGGCGGCCGGTCCCACCGACGGGCTGCGCTGGGTGCCCGTCGACGGGGTCCGGCCCGATCACGTCCGCGCGAGCGCGGCCATCCCGCTGCTCTTCCCGCCCGTCGAGGTGACCACGCCGCCCGAGGCGGCCGACCAGTACATCGACGGCGGCGTGCGGCTCAACGCGCCGCTGGCCCCGGCCCTCGCGCTGGGGGCCGACCGCGTCATCGTCATCGGCCTCGAGCCGTTCGCGGCCCGCACCGCGGCGCCGCGCACGATGACGGGCGGCGCGCGGCTCGCCGACGTCGCGGCGAACGTCCTCGACGGCCTCCTCGTCGATCAGGTCGCCGACGACGTGCACCGGATGGCGTCGATCAACTCGTTCCTCGCGCAGGACGGCGGCATCGGGCCCGTGCACGCCGGGTCGCGCGCCGAGCGGGCCGCGCGGGGCAAGCCGGCGTTCCGGCGCATCTCCTACGCCCTCGTCGCACCCGCGGAGCGGGGGCGGATCGGCCGGATCGCCGACGAGGTGTTCCAGGAGCGCTACGCGGGCGTGCGGGGCTGGCGCCATCCCGACCTGGCGGTGGCCTCCCGCCTGCTCGGCGGCGCCCGGACGGGCGCGCGGGGGGAGCTCCTGAGCTTCCTGCTCTTCGACGAGGTGTTCGTCGAGCGCCTGATCGCGGAGGGCGCCGCGGACGCGCAGCGCTGGCTGGACCGCCACCCCGGCGTCTGGTGCGACGATGCCGCCCACGACCTGACGCTCGACACGACCGGCGCCGCCGGCGTGCGGGAGCGGGTCGTGCTCGACGAGTGGCGGGCGATGCGACGCCGCTGAGGCCGGCGACCCGGCCGGAGTCCGGTCGCTCTGGAAGGCTTGGCCCTCGACGATGCCCGCCTCGTTGCGCGATCACGCCGTCCACGCCCGGACCCACTACGAGCTGCCCTCCTACCAGGCGTTCCTGCGCCGGCTCGGCGAGCTGCTGGAGCACCACGTGCGCGAGCTGATCGCGGGCGCCGGGATCCCGCCGGGCCAGTCCGAGGTCCACTGGCGGATCAAGACCCCGGCGTCCTTCGCCCAGAAGGCCGCGCTCCCGCACCCCGAGGACGGCGCCCGGCCGCGGTACCGCGAGCCGGTCGACGAGGTGACCGACCAGCTCGCCCTCAGGGTCGTGACGTTCCTCCCCGCGCAGGTCGAGGCCGTGGCCCAGGCCATCGGCGAGGACGACGGGCTGACCGTCCGCGAGGTTCGCCACAAGGGCTCCGAGGCGGCCGCGGAGCGCCAGTTCGGGTACCAGAGCCTGCACGTCCTCGTCGACCCGGGCCGACCGCTGCAGGTTCCGACGCCGCCGAAGGGCTACGGCGTGCCGACCGTCGAGGTCCAGCTGCGGACGCAGCTGCAGCACGTCTGGGCCGAGCTCGAGCACGCGTCGCGCTACAAGGGCGCCGCCGGCTCCCGCGTGTCGCGGAAGTTCGACCGCGCCGCGGCGCTGATCGAGATGGTCGACGAGCTGCTGCAGGAGATCGACGACGCCGCCGCGGCGTCGAACGTGCCCGGCGGCCCCGCGGGTCCCGCGGCGCGGACCACGGGCGACGCGGGGGAGCAGCCGCCGCAGCCGGCCGGCAGCCGGCTGACCGCCCGGGCGCTGCGCTCGCTGCTGGCGGAGCTCTTCCCCGACGCACCGCCCAGTCGCGGGGCCGGCAGCGAGGAGTGGATCCGGCGACACGCCCTCGCCGCGGGGATCGAGACCGTCGAGGCCCTGCGCGCCGCCGTGCGCGGGGTCGACCTCGACGCGATCGAGCGCGTGTTCCGCGAGGGCGTGACCTGGGAGCGCAACCAGGTGCGCGCGCTCGACGACGCGCTGCTCGCGGCGGTCGGCCCCGCCTACGTCGACATCGCCGTCGGCCTCGTGCCGGCCGACGACGAGGCGCAGCGGCAGAAGCGGCGACGCGTGCTCGAGTGGCGTCAGCGGACCTTGCGAGACGGCGGCGCACTGTAGCCCGAACGATCGTCCGCCGACCAGCGGTCCGTCGTTCGTCCACGGCCCTGGCCATCCGGGCGACGTCCCGTTGGTTCATCCGGGTCCGGGCTCAAGTCGCGCCGGCGCCCATCCGATGCAGCCCGTGTGTCGTCCCCCGAGCGAGCCCCGAGGTCCTCCGTGCGCCCTGTCCCCGCGTCCCCCACCCACCGGGACCACGACCGCGACCAGCACGCGGCCGCCGTCGACCTCGACGACGCGCTGAGCGGGCCGGTGCCCGGGGCGCTGCTGTCGGCGCTCTTCGCCGCGCCGCTGGCCAAGGAGCCGGCCGAGCCCGAGATCCGGGTACGCCGCCTAGCGTCCTGACGCGCCCGGAGCGGCCCCGCGACGGGGCCGGGGCGGTCGGCGGCCACGGCCGCCGACCGGGCCCGAACGCGCCGACGCCGGCGCGAGGCCGGCGTCGGATGAGGGAGGGCGGCCTGCGCGCCGCCCGGGTCGTGGGAGCGCCGCCGGAGCGGCGGGCTCAGCGGCTCACTGGTACTCGGCGAGGTACCGCTCGTAGGTCCGCATGTGGCCCTCCTCGTCCTGGAGGATGGCGATGACCATGTCCTGGGTCGCCCAGTCGACGCCGTCGGTGACCTCGATGATGCGGTTGTAATGCTCGATCGCGCCGGCCTCGGCCTCGATCACGCCCTTGATCACCGAGACGACGTCGGTGCCGTCCTCCTGCGGCTGCAGGTACGGCTGATCGCTCGGGAAGTCGGCCGAGCCGGGGGGCGTGCCGTAGAGCGCCTTGATGCGGTCGGCGAAGAGCTTCGCGTGCCCGAGCTCCTCCTGGACGTCGCCCCCGAGGTCGGCGGCGATCTCCTTCGCGCGGATGCCGTCGAGGTTCGCCGCGTTGGCGAGGTAGTTGACGACCGTCTCCATCTCCATCCAGTAGGCCGTCGTGAGGAGCTCGAGGATCTCCTCGCGCTTCTCGGCGTTGGCGTCGGAGAGGATCCCGACCTTCGCGTGATGGGTGGTGGTCATCGTGTGCTCCTTCGTCGGGGAGGGTGCGGTGCCGCTCATTGTAACAAGTTCCTTCAAATAACCAGCGACTCAAAATCCGTACCGCGACGGTCGGTCTTCGGTCGGGTCGCCGAACCCGGGTGCCCGTGCTGCGCGGCCCGGGTGGCGAGGGGAGCAGGGGACGTCCTCCTCGTACCCGTCGGTCGGCCGCGGCTACCGCGTGGGACGGCCGAGGTCCGGGGGCGCCGGGGTGCGGCCCGTGGTCCCGCCGGGCTGCCGCGCGGCTCCAGCGCGCTCGTCCGGGCTCGCGGGCGGGGCTCGCCGGGCGGGCCGGCCCAAGCGTGCGCGCCCCGGGGGGCCGTGGCGGGGCGGTCGCGTTGGGACGGCGGGGGCCGATCGGCCCGGCCGTCGGGTCCCGGCCCGGCGACGCCGGGGCGGGACCGGGGGAGGCGCTCGGCGCTCCTAGCGCTCGGCGACGGCCTGCTCGGCGCGCCAGCGCGCGAACTGCCCGTCGGGCGTGGCGAGCCACAGCGCGAGGTCGCGCTCGAAGCGCTGCCAGCGGCGCGCGCGGAAGCCCGCCGTCGGGAAGGTCACCGGCGCGGGGTCCAGTCGGTGCTGGTGGTCCTGCACCTCTCGGACGATAGCGAAAGGGCACCCGAACTCCAACCCTCGAGAGGGGGATTCGTTCGGGCGCCCGCAGAAGGGTTCCCGAACGCGCTGCAACGGGCGGGAAAACCCGCTCGGCGATCCGTCCATCGCGCCCCCGCCGAACGCCCGCAGCGACGACCATGAGCCATGCTTCGCGTGGTGCCCTCCGCCGGCTCGAGCTCCGACCCGTCGGCGACCGGTCGTGACGTCCCGCCGCGCGTCCTCGGGACGTGCCGGCTTCGGGCCGACCTGCCGCCCGTCGACCGCATCGTCGTGCGCTGCGACGGCGTGACGATCGTCGTGGGACGGCGGTTCGTCGCCGCCCTGCGCTCACGTCGCTGGCCGTGGCTCGCCGACGACGAGCGGCACCGGCTCGTGGGCGGGCTGATGGCGCAGGTCGCCGAGGTCCGGGCGCGGCTGGACGCCGCGGGGCTCGACGCCGTGCCGGTGCGCGGCGAGGTCCGGGCGGTGCCGCGACGCGCCCGCCCCGGCACGCGCGTGACCGTCGCGGCGCCGGTGCTCGACCGGACCGGGGTCGACTGGGTCGCCCGGTTGCTCTCGGCCGGCGACCCCGCGGCGGACCGCACGGCCTTCGGGCCGCTGCTGTAGGCCGGTTCCGCGCGCCGCCCGCGACCCTCGCGGGCGCCGCCGGGCGTCGGAGCGGTCGCGACGCCGCGGCTCGTGGGCCGGCGGCGCGGCGGCCGCTAGGAGCTCGCGCGCCCGCGCAGCGCGCGCACCACGGCGAGGCTCACCGGCTCGACCTCGCGCGCGCGACCGTCGACCACCGCGTCGATGAGCTCGCGCTTGCGGGCGATCACCTCCTGCATCTCGCCGTCGACGCCCTCGTCGGCGAGGAGGTACCAGGCGGTCACGGCGTCGTGCTGGCCGATCCGGTGACAGCGGTCCTCGGCTTGGTCGTGGAGCGCCGGCGTCCAGTCGAGCTCGAGGAACGCGACGTTCGACGCCCGGGTCAGCGTGATCCCCTGGCCCGCGGCGCGGAGCGAGCAGACGATGAGGCCGTCGCCGTCGCCGGGGCGGCCCTTCGGCACCCGCCGCGCGAGATCGAGGTCGACGACCGGCGGGCTCGCCGGCGGGTCGGCCGGCTCGCCGGACTGGAACCGCCGCACCGCCTCGTCACGGGCGCGCGCGTCGTCGTCGCCCAGGACGTGGAGCGCGGCGGGGAAGCGCCGCAGCAGCGCGACCTGGACCTCGCGGTGCTGCGCGAAGAGCACGAGCGGCTCGCCGTGGGCGAGGAAGTCGGCGACCCAGGTCATCGCCGCCGGCAGCTTGCCGAGGGCGGAGAGCCGGCGCAGCTGGTTCAGGCGCACGAGCTGCTCGGCGCGCAGGGCGGCGGCGACCTTCGCGTCGAGCTCGTCGAGGTCCAGCGGCTGGCTGCGCAGCCACGCGATGACGTCGTGCTCGGCCAGGCGGTACTCCTCGGCGTTGGCCAGCGGCAGCGGCACGTCGACGTGGCGCTTGGCCGGCAGCTGCGGCAGGACGTCGGCCTTCAGCCGGCGGACGTAGCCGTGGGCGCGCAGGTGCCAGTGCAGGCGCTGATGGGACCAGTCGCCGTTCTCGCCGCGGAACCGCCGGGCGAGCTCGGCGCCCGAGCCGAAGTCGCGCAGCCGATCGATGAGCCGCAGCTGGCTCGTCAGCTCGCGCGGCTGGTTGAGGATCGGGGTCCCGGTGAGGGCGAGCTTCAGGCCGTCCGGCGGGATCGCGCCGGCCAGCCGCAGGGCGGCCTTCGTCCGCTTCGCCGACGGGCTCTTGCAGTAGTGGGACTCGTCGAAGACGACGGCGCGGGGACCGCGCGCGACGAGCGCGTCGTGGTGGGCCTCGAGCAGCTCGTAGTTCAGGACGACGAGGTCGGCGTCCGGGGCGTCGGCCCCCGGCGCCCACTGATGCCCGGCGCGCCCGTGCAGCACGGCGACGCGGCGGTGGGGCAGCCAGCGGCCGGCCTCGCGCGCCCAGGTGAGCTTCATCCCGGCCGGGCAGACGACGACGGCCGGCAGCGCCCCGTCGGCCTCGAGCGCGGCGAGCGCCTGGACGGTCTTGCCCAGTCCCTGCTCGTCGGCGAGGAAGGTCCGCCGCTGGCGCAGGGCGTACCGGACCCCCGCGTGCTGGAACGGCTGCAGCTCGCCGCCGAGTCGCAGCGGCTCGCCGCCGACCGTCCGCCGGACCGCGTTCGCGCGCTCGGCGGAGGAGAGCGCGATCGTCTCGGCCCGCTGCTCCTGCTCCGCGCGCAGCGCGGCGAGGCGGTCGGAGGCCGCGGGCGTGACGTGGATCGCCGGGTGCTCGGCGAGCAGCGCGTCGAGCTGGGCCACGAGCGCCGCATCGGACGGCACGACGACGACCGTGTCGAGCCCGATCTCCGCGTCCCCGCGGCGGTGCGACTGGCGACGCGGGCCGTGGAAGGCGCTGCTCGTCGTCTCGCGGGCCTGGGCGTCGGGCAGCGCCGCGAACGCGAGCTGGGCGCGCCGGCTCCAGCCGGGCAGCAGCTCGATCGTCGGCTGCTCGTGCTCGTCGCGGCCGGCGCGCAGGGTCGCCGCGGCCGGCCGGCGCCCGATCCGCAGCTCGGCCGCGGCGAGCATCGCGGTGGGGTCGACCGCGAGCTCCGGGAGCCGGTCGAGGATCGCGACGCCCGCGGCGTCGAACGGCAGCAGGTGGACCGGCCCGCCCGGCGGCGGCTCCTCGTCGTCCCCGGCGACGGACGGCGGTGCGTCGCCGTCGGCGGCGGGCAGCTCCGCGAGCGCGGCCGCCACGAGACCGGCGGGCGGGCGGCCGTAGACGCTGGCGACCGCGAGGCGCGGACCGTCGTCGGTCTCCAGCACGCGGACCTCGCCCTGCCACCCGGCGAGCCCCGCGAGCCACTCGGCGGCTCGCGCGTCGGGGCGCAGGCCGGCCTCGCGGTCCTCGAGCAGCCGCTTGACGATCCCCGCGGCCCGCGGCGAGAGCGGGGCGCGCCAGCGCTTCGCCCCCCAGTCGAAGTAGCGCCCGGGGATCCGCCGGACGGCGTCGTTCATCCGGCGCGGGACGTCGAGCACGAGCTCGGGCGGCGCGTGGGCGCCGCGCTGCTCGATCGCGATCGGGAAGTCGGCCGGGGCGCTGATGGCCGGAACGCTACGCGACGACCGCCGCGGTCCCGGTGTCGCTCGACCGGGCGCCGGCCGGGCCCGCGGAGACGGGTGCGAGGCGCGAACGTGGTCCGCGGGCGGCGGTCCGCGGTCCCGCCCCGGCGGCGGGACGGCGCGGTCGCGTCCCGGCGGTGCTCAGGCGCCCGTGGCCGCCCGCCAGAGCGCGGCCGACGCCGGGCCGGCGTCGGGATCGTGGATCCGCTGGAGGTTGCGTCCGCCGCGGCCGAACGTCTCCGCGACCGACGGCGGGACGTCCTCCTCGGCGAGACGGTCGTCGAGCCAGCGGGCCGGCCGGGCGTGCGGCAGGTCGAGCTCCTCGTGGTCCGCCTCGTAGCGCCAGGGGCCCGCGAGGCGCCCGAGGCGGTAGCACCCGTCCGCCTCGCGCGTCCAGACGAAGGTCCCCTCCGGGAGCGCGGCGAAGCGGCGCAGCCGGGCGGCGAAGCGCTCGCCGTGGCGGTCGGCCACCGCGGCCAGCGCCTCGTCGAGCGACTCGGGCGCCGGCGCCACGACGCCGCCGATCGCGCAGCGGCCCCGCGCGACGGCGTCGGCGGCCTCGGTGCCGGGCGGCAGGTCGAGGACCCGCGAGCGCATCGGCGCCCGCCAGGCCTCGGGCTCCTGCTCCGCTCCCGGCACGCGCGTCCTCAGGCGGAGGTCGACGTCTTCGGGGCGGCGGCCGGGTCGTCGGAGCCGCTCTTCGGGGTGAGCGTCCGGGCCTTGTCGGAGCCCATGACCTTCAGCACGACCCCCGGCAGCGCGCCGCGCAGGGCGGCGGCGATCTCGTACTTGCGCGGGACGTAGCGCTCCGCCTTGCCGCGGAGGCCGGTCTCGATCACGGCCTCGCCGACCTGCTCGGGCGTGCCGAGGATGAGGTGGCCGAAGCGATGGTTCACCAGCTCGGTCTGCGGGAAGCCCTCCGTCGGGATGAAGCCCGGCAGGACGTTGCCGACGTGGACGCCGTAGGGCGCCTCCTCGGCGCGCAGCCCGTCGGTCCAGAGCGCCAGGGCGGCCTTCGACGCCGAGTACGCGGCCGCACCGGCGCGCCCCACGCGGGCGGCGGTCGAGCTGATGTTCACGATCGAGCTCGGCGCGGCGCGGCGCAGGTCCGGCAGCAGCGCCTCCGTGAGCCGCACGACGGCGTCGAAGTTGATCGCCATCGTCTTGCGGACGTTCTCCCAGCCGCCGCGCTCCTCGCCGAAGCGGGCGCGGTAGCCCGCGCCGGCGTTGTTCACCAGCAGCGTCGGCGCCCCGTGGTGCTCCCGCACGTGGTCGCGGACGGTCGCGGGCGCGTCGTCGTCGGTGAGGTCGACGGCGACGTAGGTCACCGAGCCCTCCGGACGGCCGGCGCCGAGCTCGTCGGCGTGCCGGGCCAGGAGCTCCTCGCGGCGGGCGACGAGCACGACCCGCGCGCCCGGCTCCTGCAGCAGGCGGCGGGCGATCGCGAGGCCGAAGCCGCTCGAGGCGCCGGTGACGACGGCCACGAGCGGGCCGGCGGGCGGGGCGAGGTCGGTGCTCATGGCGCGCATGATCCTCGATCGGCCACCGCGCCGCCACGCATCCGGCAGGGTCGGCGGCCGGGCGCTCAGCCCAGCGGCGTCTCGCCGCGCCGGGCGAGCAGCTGGGGCACGTCCTCGAACACGGCGACCGCTCCGGCGTCCCGGAGCTCCGCCTCCGAGAACCCGCCGGTGAGGACCGCGATCGTCGGGACCCCGGCCCGCTCGGCGGCCTCGACGTCCCAGGGCGTGTCGCCGACGAGCACCGCCTCGTCGGCGTCGAGCCGCTCGAGCGCCGCGGCGACGAGGTCGGGATGGGGCTTCGTGCGCTCGACGTCGGCGGAGGTCGTCCACCCGGTCACGCGCTCGCGCGCGTCCAGCAGGTCGAGGTAGTGGTCGACCTCGCCGGCCTTCGCCGAGGACGCCAGGACGATCTCGCGGCCCTCCTCGCGCAGCGCGTCGAGCAGCACCACGGCGCCGTCGAGCACCGCGACGGAGCGGATCGCGTCGCCGTAGAGCGCCGCCTCGGCCGCGCGCACGTCGTCGCCGTGCTCGGCCTCGAAGGCGTCGTCGGTGAGCGCCGCGACGAGCTGGTCGCCCCCCATCCCGATGTGGCGGTGGATCCGCCAGACGGGCAGCGTCGCGCCGTGCTGGCGCAGGGCCTCGAACCAGCAGAGCGCGTGCTGGTAGTTCGTGTCGACGAGGGTCC
Source organism: Patulibacter brassicae (assembly GCF_033949425.1). Taxonomy (NCBI): domain Bacteria; kingdom Bacillati; phylum Actinomycetota; class Thermoleophilia; order Solirubrobacterales; family Patulibacteraceae; genus Patulibacter; species Patulibacter brassicae. The sequence goes on from NZ_JAXAVX010000004.1 coordinate 356,220, forward strand.
CGTCGACGTCGAGGATGGCGGCGGTGCGACCCATGCCGGCCCGGCTACCCGCTGTCGGGATCTCGCGTGCGTCGGCGTGCGGGCTCGTCGGCCGCGGCGAGGTCGGTCGCCAGGCGGTGGCGCAGCTCGCCCCGCAGCTCCGCGAGCGCCTCCGTGAGCTCCTCGATCCGGTCCTCGACCGCGACGATGAGGTCGTCCTCGAGGTTCTCCGTCGCCGCCGCGGCGAGCCGCTGCGCCCGGCGCCGCTGCTCGTGGTCGCGCTCGCGGGCCTCCTCCATCGACGAGATGACGATCCCGATGAAGAGGTTGAAGACGAGGAACGACGCGACGAGGACGTACGAGAGGTAGAAGAGCAGCGTCCAGTCGGAGACCTCGCGCCCGCCGGCGATGTAGTCCGGCAGGTTCTCCAGCGTGAGCAGCACGAACATCGTGATCATCGAGCTGCCGACCGTCCCGAACTGCTCCGGGTCGTGGTCGTGGAAGATCACCCAGCCGACCATCCCGTAGACGTAGATGAGCAGCGCGGTCATCACCGCGAGGCTCGCGACGCCGGGCAGCGACCGCAGGACGGCGCCGAAGATCACCTGGAGGTCCGGGAGGAAGCGGACGACGCGCACGATCCGCGCGAGCCGCAGGAGGCGCAGCAGGGTGGCGTTCTCGCGCAGCCCCGGCAGGAAGCTCGCGACGACGACGAGCGCGTCGAAGACGTTCCACGGGTTGCGCGCGAAGCCCCGCGCCGTCGCGCGCACGCCCGCGGGGTCGACGGCGGCGACGATCCGGAGGAGGAGCTCGACGACGAAGACGCCGAGGAAGACGTCGTTGACGAGGCGGAGCTCGTCGCCGATGGCGTCGACCGCCGCGGGATAGGTCTCGGCGCCCAGCACGAGCGCGTTGGCGACGATGACGAGGAGGATCGCCGCGTCGAAGCGCGGCGAGGCGATCAGGCGGCGGCAGCGGGTGACCATCGGGCGCCGGATCGTGGCAGACCGGCGCGCTCCTGGCGCGCCGCCGCGGTACGGGCGGCGCGCCAGGGACGGGGCGCGCTGGGGGACGAGGCCCGTGGGGGGCCGGGCTCGTCCGGGGGTGCGCGGAGGGGGCCGCGCGGGAGCCGGGGGAGGCTCCCGGACCGCGTCGCCGGGGGAGCGACGCGGGCCGTGGGGAGCGAGGCGCGCTGGGGACTAGCGGTGGCCCTTGGCGTGCCGCTTGCCGCGGTCGTCGCCCTTGCGCTTGGGCTGGGGGGCCTTCCGGGCACCGAGGACGACGACCTTGCGCGCCGCGAACGGCTGCGTCGCCGCCGCGTCGCGGGCGACGCGGACGCTCACGAGCGCGCGGTCGCCGGCGCGCAGGTCGTCGAGCTCGTTGCGCTTGCCGTCGCCGTCGCGATCGGCCACCTTGACCTTCGCGTCGGCGAGCGTGAACGCCACGGACTGCCGGACGAACGGCTTGGCGGCGCGGTTGCCGCGCGCGACCGTGAGCGTCAGCGTCTTGGCGGACGCGTCGACGGCGCTGACGCTGCCCTGGAAGGTGAGCGTGCGGGTCGCGCGCTTCGGCGTCACCGAGCGCAGCGCGGCGGCCGTCAGCGTCGTGGCGTCGCCGGTGCGGGCGAGCGTGCCGAAGGCGACGACGCGGTCGCCGGTGCGGAGGTCCTCGATCTCGTTCGGCGTGCCGTCGCCGTCCGTGTCCGGGACGGTGAGCTTCGCGTCCCCGAGCGACACCGTGATCGTGCGCGGCGCGCTGCGAGCGCCGCGGTCGCGCCCGTGGACCGCGATCTGGACGGTCTTCGCCTGGGCGTCGACGGCGGTCACGGCGCCGCTGACCGCGACGGGGCGCGTGGTCGGGCGGTCGTCCTTGCCCTTGCCGTGGGCGAGGGCGGCGCTCGGCAGGGCGAGGAGCGCTGCCGCGGAGATGGCGGTGATCGTGCGGGTGGACGTCATGGGGTCCTTCCGTGTCGGGGATCGGGGAGCCGGCGTGCGACGCGCCGCCCGGGGAACGCCCGGGCGGCGGGGTCGGGAGCACCGGTGCCTGACGACCGCGATGCGCGCTGCGGCGCGGCGGTCGAGGGGTACAACGCGCCGGGGCGCCGGGGGTCAGGAGCAAGATGGAGCGTTGACGCGCCAACTTCGCGAGGGACGCCGCGCCGGTTCGCCGCCCCGGCCGGACGGGACGACCGGGAGCGCGCGGCGGCTCGTCGCGCGGGAGGCGGGGCGCTCGGGGCGGCGGTCGGCGACGACGCGGGCGGGCGCGGATCAGTCGGCGGCGGAGCCCGTGCCGGCGCCGCGGACCGCCGCGGAGCCGTGGCCGGACGGGCCCGACCCCTGCGCGCCGGACGCGCCCGTCGCGGTGCTGGCGCGCCCCGTCCCGCCCGCGGTGCTCGATCCGGTCGTGCGCCCGCCGCCGGCGGAGGAGCCGCCCCGGCCGGAACCCCGGGAGCTCGTCGAGCCGCGGCCGGTCGAGCCGCGCGAGGCCGACGCGCCGCCGCCCGAACCGGGCCGTGCGGAGGACGTCGCCCGACCCGCGCGGGACGCGGAGCCGCTCTTGCGCGCCCCGCGACCGCCGGCCGACGCGCTCGCGCTGCCGCGCGAGGCGCGGCCGCCCTGCGAGGCGCCGCGCCCGGTCGACGTGCCCGTCGTGCCCGAGGAGCGCCGGCCCGCGTCCCGGTCGTGGCGGCTCGAGGATCCGGCGCGACCCGCGCCGCGCGACGCGGAGCCGTGGCCCGACGTGCTCCCGCGGGCGGGCGCGGCGCCGCGATCCGCGGAGCCGCCGCGCCGTCC
>NZ_JAXAVX010000005.1:0-281823 GCF_033949425.1 Patulibacter brassicae
CGGCGCGTACCGGGCACGCGACGAACGCGGCGGGCCGTGCCGGGCGCGCGGTGCGTCGCGCGATCAGTCGCCGCAGGGCGCGGCCGCGCCGCCGGCCGCCCCGATGGTCAGCCCCGCGCGGGCGAGCCAGGCCGCCTCGTCGCGGTCGTCGTCCGCCGGCGCCCAGCCGGAGGCCGTCCGCGCGTAGACGTGGCGCGAGCCCTCCGTGACGAGCTGCCGGAGCGCCGCGACGAGCCGGTCGGCGTCCTCGGCGCGGCTGCCGAGGCCGAGGCTCGCCCGCAGCGCGCCGCTCGGCGTGCCGAGGCGCCGGAGCAGCGGGTGGGCGCAGAAGCGCCCGTCGCGCACCCCGATCCCGTGCTCGGCGGAGAGGTACGCGCCGACGAGGCCCGGCTCGTGGCCCTCGACGGTGAAGGCGACGACCCCGATCGCGTCGGGCGCGTCGGGCCAGATCGCCAGCGGGTCGACGCCGGGAACGCCGGCCAGGCCGTCGAGCAGGCGGCGGCGCAGCGCGCGCTCGTGCGCGTCGCGCGTGGCGGCCCCGCCGTCGGGCGCGTCGAGGTCCTCGAGCTCGTGCAGCGCCTCGGCGATCGCGACGGCGCCGAGGAGGTTCGGCGTGCCGGCCTCGTGGCGCGCCGGCCCGGACGCCCAGAGCGTGCCGTCGAGGGTCACGTCGCGGACCGCGCCGCCGCCGGCGAGGTACGGCGCGGCGGCCTCCAGCCAGTCGCGGCGGCCCGCCAGGACGCCGGCCCCGTAGGGCGCGTAGAGCTTGTGCCCCGAGAAGGCGACGTAGTCGACCCCGGTGGCGGCGAGGTCGATCGACCGGTGCGGCAGGAGCTGCGCGGCGTCGACGAGGACCCGCGCGCCGTGGGCGTGGGCGAGCGCGGCGATCCGGGCGATCGGCAGGACCTCGCCCGTGACGTTCGACGCGCCGGTGATCGCCACGAGCGCCGTGCGCCGCGCCCGTAGCGCCTGCTCCAGCCGCTCGATCGTGCCCGCGAGGGTCGGGGCGTGCGGCACGACGCGGTGGCCGGCCGGGCCGCGCCAGGCGAGGAGCGTCGCGTGGTGCTCGACGTCGAGCGTCACGACGTCGCCCGCGCCGGCGGGCACGCTGCGCGCGAGGAGGTTCGTCGCGTCGGTCGTGTTGCGGACGAGGACGACGACGTCCTCGTCGGGCCGGCCGCCGATCGACCGGTGGACCGCGTCGCGCGCGGCCTCGTACGCGGTGCTCGCCGCGCGCGACGGGATCCCCGCCCCGCGGTGGACGCTGCCGGTGAGCGGCAGCAGGCGCTCGACGCGCTCGGCGACGGCGCGCAGGGCGGGCGCGGTCGCGGCGTAGTCGAGGTTCGCGTAGCGCACGCAGCGCCCGCCGAGGAGCGGCACCTCGACGTCGGCGCCGACGACCGGCGCGAGCGGGCCGCCGACGAGCGTCGGCGCGCCGCCGTCCGCGTCGGTGGTCGTCGGCCGCGAGGGAGTCGCGTGGCGCGCGGGCGGCGTCGCGGGCGTGGTGGCCGGACGGTCGAGGGTGCTGGCGGTGCTCACGATGCGGGTCCTTGTCGTGCTTCCGGGACCCACCCCGCCGAGGAGACGGGTCCGCGCTTGCTGCGCGGGATCGCCCGCGCGCCTGGTCACCGGCCCGGAGGACCGTTCACCCGGGGCACCCCGCCGCGGTCGGAGGGTTGCCGGCCAGCGAGCCGGGGCTTGACGCTGGCGCTCTTGACCGCGTCGGAAAATACCACAACCCAGATCCACTTTCATCAGTCCGCCCGTCGACCCGTCGGCAGCAGCCGGACGCGACGGGTCCACGTCGCGAGGACCGGCGGTCGGCAGGCGCCCCCGCCTCCGTCGGGACGTGGTGCCCGACGGGCGGCTTGGATCCTGTCGGACCGCTCCGAACGGTCGGCGCCGGTGTTCCGGCCAGCATGCCGAGGCGTTCGTTCGTGCCCCCGCTGCCCCGCCCACCGCGGGCGACCGGGACCCGCACGGCGCTGCTGCTCGTTGCGACGACCTCCGCCGTCGCCCTCGGGGCGCCGACGTCGATCGCCGCGGTGGCCCCGGCCGCGCCCTGCGCCGGAGTCCGCGCGACCGTCCCGCTCTCCTACGGCGTGCTGGACGAGGACCGGACGGTCGAGAACCCGCGGCACCTACCCCAGGGCCGGGTCGGACGCGCCCTCGCGTCGTCCGACGGCACGGCGGGCGTGCGCACGGTCCCGGCGGGCCGGCGTCGCGTGCCGTATCTCTGCGTCGGGGACGAGCGGGTCGCCCGCCTCCCCGTGCTGCGGGCCCACGAGCGGGTCGTCGAGGCGACCGCGAACGGCACGATCCTCGCCTGGCGCACCGCCACCACGAACACCCACGGCGGTTGCACGTCGGGCGGATCGTCGGGCGGCGAGTACGCGCGGTGCGGTCGGTTCGCGTCCACGGCGACCTCCTGCGGTCCCGGGACGGACGCCTGACGGCGGCGCCGAACGGCGACGTCGCGTGGGCGCTCGTCACCCGGTCCGGACGACGGCTGCCCGCCAGGCTGTGGGCCTGGCCGCGCGGGGGGTCGGTCCAGCGGGTGGCGCTCCACGGCGACGAGCCGCTCTTCGTGGAGAGCCTCCTGCTGGCCGACGACCAGCACGTGCTCGTCGACGGCGCGGTCCGCACGGTCGCGCGACGGTTCGCGCCGCCGGTCCCCGGCCGCTGCCCGCGCCTGACGGTCGGCCGATGGTCGACCCTCGGCGAGCGGCAGGTCACCTTCGTCGGGGGCTTCGTCGTCGGCGACGACAGCGCCGAGGGGACCTCGTGGACCGTCGTCTGCGACCGGCCGTCCGGACGGCTGATGCACGTCGAGCCGGAGGCCTACGAGTACACCCACTACTGCTCGATCCGCCGGACGACGCCGCGGCTCGCCTCCGTCGGCCCCTGGCTGCTGCTCGAGCGCGAGGTCAGCGAGGGCGGCGGCGGCCTCTGCGAGCCCGCGTTCAGCCGCTTCTCGACCACGCTCGTCGACACGACGAGCGGCACGCGGTTCGGGGCCTCCGGCGGTCTCGTGGGACCGGGCGCACCGGCCCGTCCGTTCCCGGGCACCCTGCCGCTGCCACCCCCCGAGATCGCCGCCCACGCCGGGCAGTGGCCGGCGGCGGTCGTCCGCGACGGGGCGGTCGCGTGGGCCGCCGCCCTCACCGGTGGCGGGTACATGATCCACCTCTCCGACGCTGCCGGGACGCGCCCGGTCGGACGCGCGACCGACGCGCACCTGACGCTCGACGATGCCCTGCGCTGGACGGAGAACGGCGCGCCTCAGAGCGCCCCGGTCGCCCCCGACCGGTCCTGGGCCCCGGCGACGGCGGTGACGCTCCGTCGATAGGTGCCACGCGCGCGCCTGGCCCAAGCGGATCAAGGAACGGTCCTGCCGCGGAGGCGGGGCGGACGACGCGCGCGGCGCTACGCTGGATCGACCGTGTCCGCGCCGTCCTCGACCCGCCCGCCGATCGTCCCCGGCCGCCTCTCGCCCCGCCGCAAGGTGCCGAAGGAGATCGCGCGACCGCCCTACGCGCTGCTCGGCGAGCCGCCCGCCCCGGAGGCGCCGCGCGCCCGCACCCCGCAGGAGCTCGAGGGCATGCGGCGGGCGAGCGACATCGCCAGCGACGCGCTCGCCGCCGTCGCCGCCGCGATCCGGCCGGGCGTCACGACCGACGAGCTCGACGCGATCGCCCACGAGGCGATGATCGAGCGCGGCGCCTACCCCTCGACGCTGAACTACAGCCACTACCCGAAGTCGAGCTGCATCTCGATCAACGAGGTGATCTGCCACGGGATCCCCGCCCTGGACACCGAGCTCTTCGAGGGCGACATCGTCACCGTCGACGTGACCGCCTACATCGACGGGGTCCACGGCGACCTGAACCAGACCTTCGCCGTCGGCGAGATCGACCAGCGCTCGCGCGACCTGATGGAGACGACCCGCCGCGCGCTCGCCGCCGGCATCGCGGCCGTGAAGCCCGGCGGCCAGGTCCGCGACATCGGCCGGGCGATCGAGAAGGTCGTGCGCAACCGCTACGGGATCGTCACGCAGTTCGGCGGCCACGGGATCGGGACGGCGTTCCACGACGGCCTCCACGTCCCGCACCAGTACGACCGCCGCGCGACCGACCGGTTCTTCCCCGGCATGACCTTCACGATCGAGCCGATGCTGAACCTCGGCTCGCCCGAGGCGCGGATCTGGGAGGAGGACGGCTGGACGGCGGTAACCGTCGACGGCCAGCGCTCCGCCCAGGAGGAGCACACGATCCTCGTCACCGAGACGGGGACCGAGGTCCTCACCCGCCACGTCGACGACTGACCCCGGAGCCCGATCGTCGGCGCGGCCCGCCGCGGGACCGGCGCGCCGCCGGTCCGCCGGACGCTCCGTCGTCGCGGTCCTCCGGACCCGACGCGCAGCGGTGCTCAGGCCGGGCGCTCCACCGACCGGTCCCCCGCCGCGATCCAGCCCGCGACGGCCAGCGGCACGAGCAGCACGAGCAGCAGGACGAGCGGGACCGTCCAGCCACCCGAGGCGTCGTGCACCGCCCCCAGCCCGGTCGGCCCGGTCGCCGCGACGAGGTAGCCGACGGCCTGCGCCATGCCCGACAGCTCGCCGGCCGCGTGCGCGGAGCGGGTGCGCAGCGCGAAGAACGTGATCGCGAGGGTCAGCGCCGCGCCCATGCCGCCGCCGAGCAGCAGCACCCAGGCGACCGCCCCCGCGCCCGGCGCGACGACGAGCCCGCCGGTCCCGAGCGCGAGCAGCACGACGAGGACCGCGACGATCGGTCGCTGGTCCCGGCCGCGCGTGGCCACGAGCGGCACCACCACCGCGGCGACGGTCGCCGCGAGGCTCAGGAGCGAGAGCAGCAGGCCCGACGTCGCCGCGGAGACGCCGTCGTCCTGGAGGATCGTCGGCAGCCACGCCGCCATCGCGTAGAACGCCAGCGACTGCAGGCCCATGAACGTCGCCACGGCCCAGGCCAGCGACGAGCGCCACACGCGCACGCCCATGACGCCCCCGCCCGCCGGAGGGCGGCCGCGCCCGGCGCGCAGGAGCGGCAGCCACGCGACGGCCGCGACGATCGCCGGCACGAGCCAGATCGCCAGCGCCCCGCGCCACGACAGGTCGAGCGCGTGCTGGACCGGGACCGTCAGCCCGGCGGCGAGCGCCGCCCCGGCGTTCAGCGCCACCCCGTAGACCGCCATGAGCAGGCCGGTCCGATCGGCGAAGTCGCGCTTGATCACGGCCGGCAGCAGGACGTTGCCGATCGCGATCCCCGCCCCCGCGATCGCCGATCCGACGAAGAGGGCGGCGGTGGCGGGGACGAGGCGCGCGAGGACGCCGGCGACGATCAGCCCGACCGCGAGCAGCAGCGCGGGCTCGAGGCCGATGCGCCGGCCGAGCCGTGGCGCGCCGATCGAGAAGAGCCCGAAGCAGATCAGCGGCAGCGTCGTGAGCAGGCCCACGGCCGACGAGCTGAGGCCGGTGCCGTCGCGCAGCTCGTCGGCGACCGGCCCGACGGCCACGACCGCCGGGCGGAGGTTCAGGGCCACGAGCGCGATCGCCACGATCGCCACGACCACGGCGACCGTCGTGGCCGGCGACCGGCCGCCTGTGCCCGAGGAGCGCAAGCGGCCACCGTAGCGCCGGCGCGCTGCCGGCCCTGCCGCGGTGCCTCAGCGGCGTCCGACGAGCGCGCGCAGTCGCTCGCGTCGACGCGGCGCCGCGACGGCGGCGTCGGCCGGCGGACGGGCCGGCGACGGGAGCCGGCCGGCGTTCAGGTCCTCGACGAGGGTCGCGACGGTCTCCTGCGCGCAGGCCTTGTTCGTGCCGATGAAGCCGCTCGGGCCACGCTTGATCCAGCCGACGACGTACGTCCCGGGACGCGTCGCGCCGTCCTCCGGGCCCACGACGCGCCCGGCCTCGTTCGGCACGACGCCGCGAGCGGGCTCGTAGGGCAGGTCGCCGACGGGGAGCCCGCGGTAGCCGATCGACGTCACGACGAGGCCGGCGTCGAGGACCTCGGTCTCCCCCGTCGCCGCGAGCGCCCCGTCCGGCCCGACGGCCGTGCGCTGGAGCTCGATCCCGGCGACGCGCCCGTCCGGGCCCGCGAGCACCCGCACGGGCGCGCGGAGGAAGCGCAGGGCGATCCGCCGCCGCTCGTCCTCGGCGGCGACCGGCGGCAGCGCGCGGAGCAGATCGAGCTTCGTCCGGGCGGGGTCCGCCGCCGCGCCGGGTGCGGGCAGCTCGGAGGCCGGGACGTCGAGCGCGACGCCCGGGGTGGCGCGCAGGCCGACGAGCTCGGGCAGCGTGAACGCCGCGTGCTCCGCGCCGCGCCGGGCGACGACGACGACCTCCTCGATCCGGCTGTCGCGCAGGACGCGCAGCGCCGCCGGGTCGATCTCGCTGTCGGAGAGCGCGTCCGGGTCCTGGGCGAGGATCCGGGCGACGTCGAGCGCGACGTTGCCGTTGCCGACGATCACCGCGCGGCGCGCCGACAGGTCGACCGTGCGGTCGGCGTGATCGGGATGGCCGTTGTACCAGCCGACGAGCTCGGTGGCCGAGAGCACGCCCGGCAGCTCCGCGCCGGGGACCTCGAGCCGGCGGTCCGCCGCCGCGCCGACGCCGTAGATCACCGCGTGGTGCCCCGCGAGCAGCTCCTCGTGGGTCACGTCGCGGCCGACCTCCACGCCGAGGTGCAGGCGCAGGCCGGGATGCTCGCGGATCCGCTCGAGCTGCCGGCTGACGCGGCGGGTGCGGCGGTGGTCCGGCGCCACGCCGCTGCGCACGAGGCCGTCGGGGCGCGGCAGGCGCTCGTAGACGTCGACCCGCGCGTCGGGGATCGTCAGCAGCTCCTCCGCCGCGTACATCGCGGCCGGGCCCGAGCCGACGATCGCCACGCGCAGCGGCTCGCCGCGGTCGCGCACGACGAGCCGCGCGGGGACCGGCGCCATCCTCGGCCGGGCGCGCGGGACCTCGTGGTAGGCGGCGTTGATGAGCGCGAACTCCGTCTCCTCGGCGGTCAGCCGCGTGTGCGGCTTGATCGCGTCGACCGGGCAGGCCGTGACGCAGGCCCCGCAGTCCACGCAGGTCGCGGGGTCCACGTGCAGCATCTCGGCGAGCTCGAACGCCGGGTCGTCCGGCGTCGGCTGGATGCAGTTCACGGGACAGGCGTAGACGCAGGACCCGTCCCCCACGCAGGACTGCGTGACGACGTGCGGCATCGGAGGCTCCTCGCTCGGCTCGGTCGCTCGCCGGATCGGCCCTCAGCGGACGACGGTCGCCCGGCGGTCCGGCTCGCCGCGGTAGCGGGACGGCTCGCCGTCGATCCCCATCCACTTCCAGACGCGGCGGCTCACGCGGTTCATCAGCCCGATCTCGTCGGCCAGGCGCCGCATGTCGTTGAAGTACGAGGCCATGATCGCCTTCGACGTCGGGCTGCGCCAGAACGCCTCGCGGTACACGTCGTCCGGGATCTGGAAGCGCCGCTGGATCGACTTCGGCGACGTCATGATCTCGCCCGCGAGCCAACGCATCGTGATCGGGAAGACGACCGAGAGGATCGCCTGCTGACGGCGCTTCAGGCGCGGGACGCGCAGCCGGAGGAACGCGTCGGCGAAGGAGATGTGGCGCGCCTCCTCGGCGATGTGGATCTCCATCGTCCGCAGGACGGCGGGCGGCAGCTCGACGCCCTCCCGGAGGATCGACTTCTGGTAGTGGTCGATCGGCTCCTCGCCCGCGAGGATCCCGATCATGAGGATCACCGGCAGGTAGCCGCCGGCGAAGCCGATCGCCGGCGACGCGAGGCGGAACGCGGGCCGCATCCCCGGCACGTCGGTCCCGGAGCGGTTGACGAGCTCCTGGAACATCTGGATGTGGTTGCACTCCTCCGTCATCTCGTGGAGGCAGTAGCGGAACTCGGGCGAGCCGTTGGGCAGGCTCATCGCGTAGTGCATGAGCCCGCGGATGAGGAGGCTCTCGAACGCGCCGCCGACCTTCACGGCGTTCAGCACGCGCCAGCGGCCGATCTCGATCTGCCGCTCGCGCGGCTGGGCCCGGTACCAGGCGGTGGCCCCGAGCGGGTCGAGCGTCGGGGAGAGGATCCAGCGCGGGTCGGCCGGGTCCAGCTGCATCTCCGGCGCGTCCCAGTCGATGTCGTCGTAGGGATCGAAGTGGACGTGGACCGAGCCCTCGGAGAGGGTCTGCAGCATCGCCTCGTACTCGGGGTCCAGCCGCTGCGGGGACGCGATCTCGCCGGCGGGCGGGGCGGTGGTCGTGCTCATCTCCAGCTCCTTGTCGGAACGACGGTGAAGGCCGGGGCGCGAGCTCGCGCACCCTGGCTACGCATCCGTAGCGTAGCGCAGACTACGCCTCCGCAGGAAACCCGCTGGCCGCCGGCCATCGCAACGCCTCGAGGGCGGACGGGAGGATGGGCCAGCGCCGTACGCGGGCAGGGGGCCCGGCGGCCACCGGCCGGTCGCCCCTGCGGGCCCCCACCGGAGGCCACGCGGTCCGCCCTCCCGGCATATGTCCTTATCCTTATCGGCGATCATGGGATTCGCTCTCCGTCTCCTCCGACGAGCTCCGGCCCGATGCGCGCTCCTCCTCGCCGCGCTCGTCCTCGCGCTCGCCCCCGCCTCCGCGCCGGCGACGCTCGGGCCGCTGCAGCCACCCAACCCGCACACCGCGCCGACCGGCGCCGCGACGATGCACGGCGACAGCACCGCATCGGACACCACGCCGTTCCGCGGTCCGGACCCGGCGCCCGAGGGCGGGTTGCCCGTCCGCACGATCGGCCTGGCGTCCGCCTGCCCCGCGGTGCTCCTCGGGCGCGCCCCCCAGCCCCTCGCCCTCTGCACGCGCCAGCGCGACCGCGCGCCCGTCGTCCACCTGCTCGACGCCGACGGGCGCGGCTCGCTGGCCGAGCTCGCGCTGCCGACGGGCAACCTCTTCGGCGGCGTCTACACGTACCTCGACGAGCAGGACCGGATGGTCCTCGTGACCGGGACCGGGCGCCTGCTGCGGATCGCCCCGGCCCGGACGCCGACCGGCGGCTCGACCCTGCGGATCGCCGCCGACGTCGACCTCGGCCCGGGGCTGCGCGGCGCCTGCGACGGCGGCCTGTGCGGCGGCGTCGTCGGCATCACCCCGGACTGGGCCGGACGGGTCTGGATCGCCACCGCGAACGGCACCGCCGGCGTCGCGGACCCGGCGAGCGGCGCCCTGCGGACGGTGCGCCTGGGCAGCGGCGAGTCGGTCGCCAACAGCATCGCCAGCAGCCCGCACGGGACCGCGGTCGCCACGACCCACGCGCTCTACGAGCTCGACGTCGACGCCGCGGGCGCCCCGCGGATCCTCTGGCGCGCGCCCTACGCGCGCGGGCCGGGCCGCAAGCCGGGCCAGCTCTCGTGGGGCACCGGCTCGACGCCGACGTACTTCGGCCCTCGGTACGGGACGGAGTACCTCGCGATCGTCGACAACGCGCAGCCCCGCTCGCGGCTGCTCGTCTTCGACGCGCTCGCCTCGCGCCGCGCCCGGGCCCCGCGCCCCGTCTGCGAGATCCCGGTGCTGCCGGCGAGCGGCAGCGGCAGCGAGAACTCCCCGATCGGCAGCGGGCGCAGCGTCGTCGTGGCCAGCACGTACGGCTACCCGTACCCGGCGTACCCCGACGACGCCGGCCCGCTCGCGCCCGGCGCCCGCGAGGACGTCTTCCCCGGCGGGATGACCCGCGTGGACCTCGACGCCGACGGCTCCGGCTGCCACGAGGCGTGGACGAGCCAGGTCCGCTCGGCCGCGGTGCCGAAGCTCTCGCTGCCGGACGACCTGCTCTACACCGTCGTGCGGACCGGCGCGACCCCGCTCGCCGGCGCCGCCACGAGCCCGCTGGACGGCTACGCGTTCGTCGCGCTCGACGCCGGGTCGGGACGACAGCGCGGCGCGGGCTCGTACCTCGGCCAGACGCTGCTCTCCGACGCGCTGCAGCTCGCCGGCAACGCCGCGCCGACCGGTGGGGTCTGGTGGCAGGGCTCGATCAGCGGCCTCTGGCGGATCGGCGACGGGCGGCGACCCGCCGCGCCGCCGCCCGCTGTCGGGCCGCTCGAGCCCGACGTGCTCGCCGCGGCCACGTGTCCGGCGGAACGCGCGCCGCGCCGTGGCGTGCGCCTCGCGTCCGTCCGCCGCGACGGCGGGCGCGTCGTGGTCCGCGGTCGGGTCGGCCGGCGGACCGGGACGCGCGTGCGGCTCCAGCGCGCGACGACCTGCGGCTGGCGGACCATCGGGCGCGCCCGCACGACGGAGGGCGGACGGTTCGTCGTCCGCGGGCGGCTCGCCCGCGGCGCCCGCGCGCGGGTCGTCGCCGGGTCCGGGGCTCGGGCGAGCCGCAGCGGCTCGCTGAGCGGCCGCTGACGGCGGATCGCGGCGGCGCCGGGGCGCGACACGTCCCGCGCCGTCCGCCCGGCCGCGTACCGTCGAGCGCACGGACCGGCCATCGACGACGACCAGTCGTGCCACCGACGGACCCCGCGCCGGGGCGTGCTCTCGCGAGAGCGCGCCCCGGCAGCGGACGCCGCCCCCGACGGCCGGGCGCCCCGGCCCGCGTCGCCTCCCGGGCCGGCCTCCCGCCCGTCGCCCGAGCGGGCGCGTCAGATGGCGAGCAGCCGTCCCGCCGCCTCGTGGTCCATGTCGGCGGTCGCGCCGGCGGCCACGACGTGCCCGGCCTCCAGGACGACGTAGCGATCGCTCATCCGCAGCGCCATCTCGACGTACTGCTCGGCGATGAGCAGCCCGATGCCGTCGCGGTCGCGCAGGGCGAGGATCGCCTCCTCGATCTCCGCGACGATCGACGGCTGGATCCCCTCCGTCGGCTCGTCGAGCAGGAGCAGCCGCGGCTTCGTGAGCAGGGCGCGGGCGATCGCGAGCTGCTGGCGCTGCCCGCCCGAGAGGAACGCGACGGGCCGCTTGAGGAACGGCTTGAGCCGCGGGAAGAGGTCGAGCACCTCGTCGACGTCGGAGCGCTTCGCCCCGGGCCGGGCCTCGAGCACCACGCGGAGGTTCTCGAGCACCGACATCCCGCCGAAGCCCGTCCGCTCCTGCGGGGCGTAGCCGAGGCCCGCCCGGACCCGCTCCCACGGGGGCGTCCCGGCGAGCTCGCGGCCGTCGAGGGTCACCGATCCCGACCGCACGGGCAGGATCCCCATCACGGCGTTCATGAGCGAGGTCTTGCCCGCGCCGTTGCGGCCGAGCACGCAGGTGCTGGCGCCCTCCTCGAACGTCAGGGACACGTCGAACAGCACCTGGGTGCGCCCGTGGGCGACGTCCAGGCCCGTGGCCTCGAGCTTCATGCCTGCTCCTCCTCGTCGCCCGCCGCGCCCCGGGAGACCGAGTTGCGATCGTCCTTCGCGCGGCCGATGTAGACCTCCTGGACCACCGGGTCGGCCTGGACCTCGGCGACCGTGGCGTCCGCCTTCAGGACCTTCCCCTCGTGCAGGACCGTCACGCGGTCCGCGAAGCGCCGCATGAAGTCCATGTCGTGCTCGACGACGAGCACCGTGCAGTCCCGCGCGACGTAGCGGACGAGCTCGCCGGTCCTCGTGCGCTCGTCCGGGCTCATGCCGGCGACCGGCTCGTCGAGCAGCAGCAGCCGCGGCTTCTGCGTCAGCAGCATCCCGATCTCCAGCCACTGCTTCTGCCCGTGCGCGAGGGCGCCGGCCGGCCGGTCGGCGTACGGCGCCAGCCCGGTGACCTCGAGCGCCTCCGCGACCTCGGGCCGGGTGCCGCGCCGCTGCCGCAGCAGGCGGCGCAGCGGCAGCCGGAAGCTCGCGGCGATGTCGAGGTTCTCCTCGACGCTCAGCGCCTCGAACACCGTCGCGGCCTGGAACGAGCGGCCGACCCCGAGGTGGACGATCCGGTGCTCCTTGTGCCCGACGAGCTCGACGTCGTCGAAGAGGACGCTGCCGGTGGTCGGCCGCGTGAGGCCGGTGATGATGTCCACGAGGGTCGTCTTGCCGGCGCCGTTGGGGCCGATGAGGAAGTGCACCTCCCCCTTTCGCGCGTCGAAGTCGACGTCGGTCAGCGCCTGGAAGCCGCCGAAGCTCACGCCCAGGCCGCGGATCCGGAGGATCGGCCAGGGCGCCGTCGGATCCCGGCGCTCGTCGCCGACCTCCGGCGCGATCGTGTCGCTGCTCATCGCGGTCCTCCCGCGGTCGTCGTGGCCATCACGCGCCCTCCTCCGCCGTCGTCCGCTTCGCGGACGGTCGACGCTCCCGCAGGCGCTCGCGCTGCTCGCGCAGCCAGTCAAAGGCCCCGGCCAGCCCGCGCGGGGCGAACGCGACGACGAGGATGAAGAGCGCGCCCTGGAGGTAGAGCCAGCCCGTAGGCACGGCCTCGGAGAACTCGGTCTTCGCCCAGTTCACGAGCACCGCGCCGGCGATCGCGCCCACGAGCGAGAGCCGGCCCCCGACGGCGACCCAGATGAGCATCTCGATCGACGGCACGACCCCGAGCGAGGTCGGCGAGATGATCCCGACCACGGGCACGAAGAGCGCCCCGGCGATCCCCGCGAACCCGGCGGCGACGGAGAACGCGACGACCTTCACCGTCGTCGGGCTGTAGCCGAGGAACCGCACGCGGTCCTCGCCGTCGCGCACCGCGACGAGCAGCCGGCCGTAGCGGCTGCGCACGAGCTGGCGGGCGAGCAGGAAGACCGCCGCGAGGATCCCGACGATGACGAAGTACAGGGTGCGCTTGTCGCCCTCGTCGGCGAGGTCGAGGCCGAAGAACGTCATCACGGTGAGGCCGTTCGTGCCGCCCGTGTAGTTCTGCTGGCCCACGAGCAGGATCACGAACGCCGCCGCGAGGGCCTGCGTGAGGATCGCGAAGTACGGCCCGCGGACGCGACTGCGGAAGATCAGCAGGCCGAGCAGCGCCGCGACCGCCATCGGCAGCAGGACGACCATCCCGAGCGCGAACACCGGCGAGCGGAACGGCTCCCAGAGGCCGGGCAGGTCGGTCGCGCCGGTCAGCGACATGAACATCGGCTGCTGCCCGTCGGGCGTGTCGGCGAGCTGCAGGTGCATCGCCATCGCGTAGCCGCCGAGGCCGAAGAACAGCCCCTGGCCGAGGACGAGCATCCCGCCGCGCCCCCAGGCCAGCGCGATCCCGACCGCGACGATCGCGAACACGAGGTACTTCGCCAGCAGGTCGAGCCGGAACGCCGAGAGCGAGGCCGGCGCGACGACGATGAGCAGGAACGCCACGAGCACGAACGACACGCGCGCGGCGGCGTCGGACCGCTCGCCGACGAGCGGCCGCCGCAGCCGCTCCGCGGGCGTCGGGGCCGGGGCGCCCTCCGACGCCCCGGCCGCGGTGGTCGGGTCGGTGGTCATGCGAGCCCCCGGGTCTGCTGGGCGACGATCCCCTGCGGGCGGACCTGGAGGAACGCCACGATCAGGACGAAGACGATGACCTTGGCCAGGCTGGCCTCGGTCCAGTACTCGATCAGCGAGTTGCAGAGCCCGAGCACGACCGCGGCGATCACCGCGCCGCGGAGCTTGCCCAGGCCGCCCGCGATCACGACGAGGAACGCGTCGACGATGTAGCTCTGCCCGAGCGTCGGGCCGACCGAGCCGAGCTGCGTGATCGCGACGCCGGCGACGCCGGCGAGGCCGGAGCCGAGGAAGAACGTGCGCCGGTCGACCGACGTGGTGCCGATCCCGGACGCCGCCGCGAGCTGCCGGTTCTGCATGACCGCGCGCATCCGGCGGCCCTGCTTCATCCGCGAGACGACGTACCAGGCGCCGGCGGTGGTCACCACCGCGAGCCCCATGATGAAGAGCCGGTTGTAGGCGACGCCGACGCCGAGCAGCTCGGTCCCGCCGTTGAGCCAGGACGGGCTCTTCACCTCGACGTTCTGCGCGCCGAAGATGTCGCGCGCGGCCTGCTGGAGGACGAGCGCCACGCCCCAGGTCACGAGCAGCGTGTCGAGCGGGCGGTCGTAGAGGCGCCGGATCAGCAGCACCTCGAGGGCCAGCCCCATCGTGCCGGCGACGACGAGCGCGACGGGGAGGGACAGCAGGAAGGCGGTCGAGACGGCGCCGTCGCCGAGCGCCTGCTGGACGACGTAGGTCGTGTAGGCGCCGGCCATGATGAACTCGCCGTGGGCCATGTTGATGACCCCCATCTGGCCGAACGTGAACGTCAGGCCGAGCGCGACGAGCAGGAGGATCGAGCCGATGCTCAGCCCGACGAAGACTTGGGAGAGGAGCTGTTCCACGGTCGTGACTCCGGAGCGCGGGAGCGGACGCCGCGGCGGGAGCGCCCTGCAGGGCGCTCCCGCCGGCGTCGCGCGGTCGCGGTCCTACAGCCCCTTGGCCCAGGGGTAGGTCTTCAGGAACGGGTCCGGCTTGATCGGGCCCTTCGACTCCCAGACGGTGTCGATCAGGCCGTTGGGCTGGATGACGCCGATCCGGGCGGTCTTGTAGATGTGCTGGTTCTCGCCGTCGATCGTGACCTTGCCCTCAGGGGCCTCGAGGGTCAGGCCCTTCGACGCGGCCTTCACCTTCTCGACGTCGGTCGATCCGGCCTTCTCCGCCGCTGCGGCCCAGAGCTTCACGGCGATGTAGCCGGCCTCGATCGGGTCGTCGGTGACGCGCTTCTGGCCGTACTTCGCCTTGTACGCCTTGACGAACTCCTCGTTCACCTTGCCGGGGGTCGTCTGGTAGTAGTTCCACGCCACGATCTGGCCCTTCACCTTGTCGGCGCCGATGCCGCGGACCTCGTCCTCGGCGATCGAGACGGACACGACGGGGAGCTTGCTCGACGGCAGCCCGGCACCCTCGAGCTGCTTGAAGAACGCGACGTTCGAGTCGCCGTTGAGCGTGTTGAAGACGGCGTCCGGCTTCGCGGCCTTGACCTTGTTGACGATCGTCGAGAACTCGGTCGAGCCCAGCGGCGCGTACTCCTCGCCGAGGATCTTCACGCCGTTGGCCGCCGCCCAGGCCTTGATCTCCTTGTTCGCGGTGCGCGGGAAGACGTAGTCCGACCCCACGAGGTAGAGGCTCTTCGCCTGCTTCTCGGACTTCAGGTACTCGAGGCCCGGGATGATCTGCTGGTTCGTGGTGGCGCCGGTGTAGAAGATGTACGGCGACGCCTCGAGGCCCTCGTACTGGACGGGGTAGTACAGGAGCGCCTTGTTGCGCTCGAAGACCGGCAGCATCGCCTTGCGCGACGCCGAGGTCCAGCCGCCGAAGGTCGCGGCGACCTTGTCCTGGCTGATGAGCTTCTGCGCCTTCTCGGCGAAGGTCGGCCAGTCGGACGCGCCGTCCTCGACGACCGGCTCGAGCTTCTTGCCCAGGACGCCGCCGGCCGCGTTGATCTCCTCGATGGCGAGCAGCTCGGCGTCGCGCACCGAGACCTCGGAGATCGCCATCGTGCCCGACAGCGAGTGCAGGACGCCGACCTTGATCGTCCCCCCGCCCGAGCCGCTCGACGCCGTCGTCGAGCTGTCGTCGTCGCTGCCGCACGCGGTCACGCCGAGGGCGGCCACGGCCACCGCGCCGACGGTGAGCCACGTCCGGTACCGCTGTCGAAGTCGTGCGTGCACGACGGTCTCCTGTCTGCCGGGGCGCCGGCGGCGCCCGCCGTTGCGTGGATCGGCCGCTCCGCTCGCGAGGGGCGACCGCAGCCGGGGCCGCGATCCGCTCGCCGGGGCGGCAGCCGGCCCGGCGCCGCGAGCGACGTCGGGCCGGCCGTGCACCGGGTGAGGAGGAGTCACGAACCCGTCCTGCAGCCTGCTCGTCGACCGGCCCGCCGTCGGTGGCCCGTTGGAGCACGCTGGCGCGCCGCGGTGGCGGGTGGGGCGCGGGTGGCCTCACCCTCCCGGCTGCTAGGGGTGAGCGTCGGCGACCGGGCCGGCGCCGCTCACCCGGGGTGAGGGGACCGACGCGGCCCGACTCACCCGCGCAGGGAGCCGGCGACCTCGCCGAGCCGGCACCGAGAACGCGGGCGCCGGGGGCGGGTCGCGGGTGCGACCCGGTGCCGCACGAGGAGATCGGATGTCCTACGGTGGCCCGGTGGCAGCGTCCGAAAGCGGTCCAATTGGCCCGCAGGCGGCGACCGATGCCGTGCGCGACGGCGTCGCGCGGCGCCGCGCGGCCCACCCGGACGAGCCGCGCTACGCGTCGCTGGCCGCCGCCCTCGAGGACGCGATCTCGTCGGGCGTGCTCGCCGACGGGGCGAAGCTGCCGGCCGAGCGCGACCTCGTCGCCGCGCTGCGCCTGAGCCGGACGACCGTCAGCCGGGCGTACGCGCGGCTCGAGCAGGGCGGCTGGCTCGAGCGGCGGGTCGGCAGCGGGACCTTCGCGCGCCGGCCGGACCCGCAGGCGGGACGCGTGTGGCTGCGCGACGTCATCGACGGCGCGCCGCGGCGCCGCGGCGCGCGCCGCACGGGGATGATCAACCTCACGTCGTCGCGGCCGTTCGTCCTCGGCGCCGGCCTGCGCGACGCGCTCGGACGCAGCGCGGAGGCCGTGGAGGCGGTCGCCGAGCAGCTGCAGTACGCCACGCAGGGCCTGCCGGAGCTGCGCGAGACGGTCGCCGCCGCGTACACCGCGCGCGGCCTGCCGACGACCGCCGAGCAGGTGCTCATCACGAGCGGCGCCCAGCAGGCGCTCGGGCTCGTGCTGCAGCTCTACGTCCGTCCCGACGACCCGGTCGCCGTCGAGAGCCCGACGTACCACGGCGCGCTCGACGCGCTGCGGGTGCGCCAGGCCCGGCCGGTCGCCATCGACGCCGACCCGGCGACGGTCGCCGACCAGCTGGCGGCGGTCGCCGAGCACGTCCCCCTCCGCGCGGCGTACCTCATGACGACGTGCCACGCGGTCACCGGCCGCGTCGTCGGCGCCGCCCAGCGCCGGGCGCTCGCCGAGCTGTCGCTCGAGCGCCAGCTGCCGCTGATCGAGGACGACATCCTCGCCGGGCTGACGTTCGCCGAGGGCCCGGCGACCGCCGAGCCGCCGCCGGTCGCCGCCTACGCCGAGGACGCGCCGATCTTCACGATCGGCTCGACGAGCAAGCTCGTCTGGAACGGGCTGCGCGTCGGGTGGCTCCGCGCCCCGGAGGCCCTGCTCGTGCGCCTGGCGCGGCTCAAGGGCACCGCCGACCTCGGGACCTCGCTGGTGGCGCAGCTCGTGGCCGGGCAGCTGCTCGTCCACGCCGACGACCTCGCCCGTCGCCGGCGCGAGGAGAACGCCGCGGCGTTCGCGCACGCGGCGACGCTGCTGGAGCGGCACCTGCCGGCGTGGCGCTGGACGCCTCCGGAGGGCGGTCGGTCGCTGTGGGTCCGCCTGCCCGAGGACGGACCGGACGGCCCGGCCGTCGCCCAGGCGGCGGTGCGCCACGGGGTCTCCGTGATCGCGGGCCCGACGTTCGCCGCCGACGGCCGGCACCGCCACCGCCTGCGGCTCATGCCGGTGCGGCCGCCGGATCGCCTGGCCGAGGGCGTCGCGCGGCTCTCGGCCGCGTGGGACGAGCTGCAGGGCCCCTGATCCGGCGCGGCGCGACGGATCGCGGCGCGCCGTCCGCTCCTTCGCGCCCCGTATCGTGCACGGCGCGGATGCAGCCGGAGCAGGAGCGCAACGACGTCATCGCGCGCGCGATGGAGGCCGCCCGGGACCTCACCGGGCTCGAGATCGCCTACGTCTCGCGGTTCCACGACGGGGTGCAGGAGATCGAGCGCACGACGACGGCGCCGACCGCGGTCGGCATCACCGAGGGCATGGTCGTGCCGCTGGAGGACACGTACTGCCAGCGGATCGTCGACGGCCGGATGCCGTCGGTGATCCTCGACACCGCCGCGAACCCCGTGACCGCCGAGCTCGACGCGACCGCAGGCGCGAACATCGGCTCGTACCTCAGCGTGCCGATCCGCCTGCACGACGGACGGCTCTACGGCACGCTCTGCTGCGCGTCGTCGAAGGCGATCGACCCGCTGTCGGAGCGCGAGCTCGAGCTCGTCCGGATCCTCGCCCAGCTCGTGGCCCACCAGCTCGACGAGCACGAGCAGCAGGCCGCGGCCCTGCGCGCCCAGCAGGAGTTCCTCGCGTCGGTCAGCCACGACCTGCGCAGCCCGCTGAACGCGATCGGCCTGCTCGCCGACGAGCTGCGCGACCGCGTCCCCGACGTCGATCCCGCCGAGGCCGGGCGGATGATCCGCGAGGAGGCCCGCCGGGTGCTCGCCCAGGTCGACGACGTCCTGCTCGTGACGACCCAGCGCGCCGGGGCGCTGCGGCTGCGGATCGCCCCGACCGACCTGCGGGCGCTGGCCGCCGAGGTCGTCGAGACGGCGAGCTGGGCCGCGCAGGGCGCCGGCGTGGCGCTGCGGCTCGAGGCGCCCGCGCCGCTCGTGGCGGAGGTCGACGCGACGCGGCTGCGCCGGGCCCTCCAGAACCTCGTCGACAACGCCGTGAAGTACTCGCCCGACGGCGGCACGACGCGGGTGCGCGTCGACCGGGACGCCTCGACGGCGCTCGTGGTCGTCGCCGACGAGGGCATCGGCATCGACCCCGAGGAGGTCGCCCGCCTCGGGGAGCGGTTCTTCCGGGCGAGCTCGGCACACGAGGCGGGGATCGGCGGCACGGGCCTCGGCCTCGCGACGGTCCAGGCGGTCGCCGAGGCCCACGAGGGCCTGCTCGAGGTCGCCTCGACGCGCGGGGCCGGCTCGCGGTTCGCGCTGCGCGTGCCCCTCCGGCACCGCGCCGTCTGACCCGGCGCTCGTCGGCCGGCCGCGCCGCCCGCCGGCGGCCGCATCGACCGCCGGACCGGCCGCGGGGCGGACCGGGTGGCGCCGCCGCACGGCGCGGTCGCGCGCGGCTCCGGCCGCGATCAGCGCGTCGTGGCGTCCGGCGCCGCCGCGAGGTCCCCGGCGTCGCCGCCGGCCGCCGGCGTGGCCGCGTCGCCGGGCCGCGTCAGCGGGTCGTCGGGCGCGTAGGACCGCGAGCGCAGGCGCGGGGAGCGCGCGCCGAGGTCCTCGCCGGGGCAGCCGCGTCGGCGCGCGGCCGGCGAGAACGGCAGGCGCACGATCACCTGCGCGGCGTTGTTGTCCTCGTTGGACTCCGCGATCGCGTTGCCCGGGTCGGCGATGTGCCGGTAGGCGAAGCAGCCGCGCAGGCCGGTGACGTCGATCCACTGGGTGAGGTACGTCGGCGGGTAGATGTCCGACCACCCGGGCGAGGTGCCGAGCCGCACGCGCGTGCGCCGGCGACTCGTGCTGCACGCGGGGTAGACCTCGCGCCGCGGGGACCGCGCGAGGCTCGGGCGCGTGCGGCGGAGGTCCCGCAGGCAGTAGTCGACCTTCGGCCCGACCCGCTCGAGCTTCACGGGCTGGCCGGCCGCGTCGAGCCGCCAGAGCTCGAACCGCGCCGCGTCGTGGAACTTCCACCACCGGCGCTGCAGGTGGCCGTAGGCGAAGCGCAGCCGGGCGCCGCTGCGCACCGTCACGTGCCCGCCGCCCCGGCGCGGGATCCGCTGGACCGCGTCCATCCAGATGCCGCGGCGGTGGCGGCCGCGGAGCTCCGCGGCCGCCGCGCCGACGCTGTCGATCGAGTTGCCGGCCCGCAGCCAGACGCGGCCCCGGGGACTGCGCTCGCGCCGCAGGCCGAACGGCCGCGTCATGACGAGGTCGGGGCAGCGCAGCTGCGCCGCGCCCTCCCCCAGGCACGGGTTCGCGACCCCGGACCGCAGCGGCGCCGGCGTGGGGGCCTGTGAGCGAGCGTCGCCCGAGCGCAGCGCGACGGTCGTCAGCGCGGCCGCGACGAGCGCCGCCAGCACCAGCAGGACGCGCGTCGATCGGCGGGCGAGGGCGGCGGGACGACGCACCGGCGGCAGGTTAGGGCGTCGGGCGCCGGGGCGCGCAGCACGCCACGCCCGGACGGGTCAGGGCGTCCGTCCGCTCGGGCGTCGTGCGTCGACCGATGAGTTCCGGCTGCGGTCGGCGTCTCCACCACCGACCCCGCCCGATGGAGACCCTCGTGCTCATCACCGCCACCGCCGACCCGACCGCTCCCGGCTCCTCCGCACCAACCGCCGACGAGGAGCGCCCCGCCGGCGCGCTCGGCTCCTGGCTGCCGGAGCCGGGGACCCGCACGGGCCGGTTCGAGGGCGCGTCCTACGGCTCCGCCGTCTCGTGCTTCGTCGTCGACGCCCTCCCGGGCACGGGGCCCGGGCTGCACGAGCACCCGTACTCCGAGACGTTCGTCGTGCAGGCCGGGCGCGCGCGGTTCGAGGTCGACGGCCTGCGGA
Organism: Patulibacter brassicae; assembly: GCF_033949425.1. Lineage (NCBI taxonomy): Bacteria > Bacillati > Actinomycetota > Thermoleophilia > Solirubrobacterales > Patulibacteraceae > Patulibacter > Patulibacter brassicae. The sequence goes on from NZ_JAXAVX010000005.1 coordinate 20,300, forward strand.
TCGACGGCCTGCCGGGCGACGTCGTGGTCGTCGCGCCGGAGACGCCGCACCGCTTCACGGCGCTCGGCGCCGCGGCGCTGCAGATGGTCTGCATCCACGCCGCGGCGCGGATGGAGACGACGTGGCTCGACGGGTCCTGATCCCGGCTCCGGGCCGGTCAGGCGACCGTCGCCCCGCGGACCGCGTCGGTCGCCGCGCGCAGCGCCGCCAGCGCCGGTCCCGGGTCCTCGTCGCCGCCCGCGACGACGCGCTGGAGCGCCCCGGCCGCCTCGGCCACCGAGCTGGCGCCGACCGTCCGGCTCGCGCCGACCACCTGGTGCGCGACGCGGCGCAGCTGCTCGCGCTGCCCCTCCGCGTAGGCGGCCTCGGCCCGCGCGAGGTCCTCGTCCAGCGACGCGCAGTACGTCTCCAGCAGCCGCCGGGCGAGCACCGGGTCCCCGCCGGTGACCTCGTCGAGGATCTCGCGGTCCAGCTGCGGCGGCTCGGGACCGACCGGCGCCCCGCCGCCCGGGGGCGCCGGCGCCGGCTCCTCCCACGCGAGGTGGGGCAGCCAGCGGCGCAGCGTGCCGGCGAGCACCGCCATCGGCGCGGGCTTCGTGACGAGGTCGTCCATCCCCGCGGCGCGACACCGGTCCTCCTCCCCGAGGACGGCGCTGGCGGTCAGCGCCACGACCGGGACGCGCTGGCGGCCGGGGATCGCGCGCTCCTCGGCCCGCCACCGGCGGACGAGCTCGTAGCCGTCGATGTCGGGCAGCTGCACGTCGCTGAAGACGAGGGCGTAGCGCTCGCCGCGCAGGCGCTCGAGCGCCTCGGCGCCGTCGCCCGCGACGTCCGTGACGAAGCCGATCGTCTCGAGCTGGCGGCGCAGGACCTCGCGGTTCACCGGATGGTCCTCCACGAGCAGCACGAGGCTGCGGTCGTCGCGCGCCCGCTCCCGGTCGGGCCGCCGGCGCCGGGCCGTCAGCCCGGCGGGACGCCCGGGGCCGACGGCGGTCAGCTGCCGTCGCTCGGGCTCGTCGGAGACCGGCAGCGCCAGCGCGACGCGCATCGTCGTCCCCACGCCGACGGCGCTCTCCATCGTCAGCGTCCCGCCCATCGCCTCGGTCAGCTGCCGCGCGATCACGAGCCCGAGCCCGGTGCCGTCCGTGCGGGCCCGCGCCTGCGCGAACGGCGCGAAGAGGCGCTCCTGGTCCTCGGGCGCGACCCCGACGCCCGTGTCGCGGACGGTGAAGCGCAGCGCCTGGCGCCGCGCGTCGCCGGCGGCCGACGGTCCTGCGGCGACGAGGGCGATCGAGAGGTCGACCTCGCCGCCGGGCGTGTACTTGATCGCGTTGCTGACGAGGTTCCCGAGGACCTGGCGCAGGCGGTCCGGGTCGACGAGGTGCGCGGGCGCGAGCCGCGGCTCGTCGACGCCGACCGCGCGGAGCGTCACGCCCTTGGCGGCGGCCGCGTGCCGGTACTGCTCGGCGAGCTCGGCCACGAGCCGCCCGACCGCGACCGGGCGCGCCGCGAGGTCGAGGTGGCCGGACTCGATCTTCGAGAAGTCCAGCACGTCGCCGATCACCGCCAGGAGCGTCGAGGCCGAGCGCAGCGCGACGTCGACGAGCTCGCGCTGCCGCGGCTCGAGGTCGTCCAGCCCGAGGACCTCGAGGGTCCCGGTCACCGCGACGAGCGGCGTGCGCAGCTCGTGACTGACCATGGCGAGGAACGCCGATTTCGCCCGGTCGGCGGACTCGGCGGCCTCGCGGGCCCGCAGGAGGTCGGCCTGCAGCGCCTTCTGGTCGGTGACGTCGCCGACGTAGCCGTAGAGGTCGCCCGAGCCGTCGGCGTGCGGTCGCGCGACGGCCTGGGCGCGCATCCACGCCACCGTCCCGTCGGAGCGGCGGATCCGGTACTCGTGCTGCCAGGCGCCCCCGCGGCGGACGGCCGCGACCATCGAGTCCAGCCACGCGCCGCGGTCGGCCGGCAGCACGGCCTGCGAGACGGCGACGAACTCCGCGCTCTCCTCGGCGCCGGCGCCGTGGATCGACGCGTCGCGACTGGCGAACCGGACCGACAGCGCCCCGTGCTCGTCGACGTGGAACTGGAAGACCGACCCCGGGACCCGGTCGGCGATGGTGCGCAGCCGCCGCTGCGCGTCGGTCGCGTCGCGCTCGGCGGCGATGCGGCGCGCGAGGTCCCGCTGCACCGCGTCGGCCATCTCGTTGAAGTCCCCGGCGAGCTGGCGCAGCTCGCGCACCCCGTCGGGCGACGCCCGCTGCGACCACTCGCCCCGCGTGATCGCCCGCGTGGCGGCCGTCAGGCGCTGGAGCGGCCGGACGATCGTGCGGGCGGACACCGCCAGGGCGACGCCGACGAGGAGCACGAAGAGCGCGAGCACCGTGGACTGGGCGAGCAGCAGCCGGTCGGTGCGGGCCTGCAGCGCGTCGGCACGCGTCGCGGTGCGCTGGTCGACGAGGCCGATGAAGCGCTCGATCGCCCCCATGATCGACGCCTTCTGGCGGTGGTAGGCGTCGTCGAGGAGCCGCTCGTACTGCGTCGCCGTGTCCTGCCGGTAGGCGGCGTCGACCCCCCGAGCGATCCGCGGGGCGACCCGGCGCATGACGTCGAGCTCGGTCCGCGCCAGCGCGTTGGAGAAGCCGAGCGACCGGTTCAGCGCGTCGAACTCCGCCCGCGCGAAGTGCGCGCGGGCCATGAGCGCCGTGAGCGACGCGGGCGGCCCGAAGCGCACGCCGGTGAGGCCGTGGGCGAGCACGCGGTCCCAGAAGGAGCTGTCGTAGCGCCGCGGTCGGGGCGCGCGTCCGGCGCGGATCTCGAGGATGTCGTTGTAGTAGCGGCGGTAGCGCTCCTCGCCGGTGGCGACGTAGAGCCGCACCATCCGCGTGAGGTCGTTCGAGGTCTGCCGCATCTGGTCGGCGAGCTGGAACGACGTCATCCGCTGCTGCTCCGCCGCGGTGCGCTCGTTGGCCGTGCGCTGCTGCAGCACGGTGACGACTGCGAGGACCGCGGCCAGGACGACGACGGCGACGAGCAGGAGGCCGAGGCTCTGCCGGATCGACGGGGCGCGCCCGCGGCCCCTCGGAGCGCGATCCGCGCCGCTCACTCGAGCACCGAGAGCAGCCGTCGCGCGGTCAGGGGCTTCGAGATCGTGCCCCGCAGGCGGACCCCGGCGGCGCGGGCCTGCTCCTCGGCCGCGGCCAGGCGCGCCCCGTCGAGGCCGGAGACGATCACGACCTCGGCGTCGATGCCCCGGCCCGCGAGCTCGCGCAGGAACGCGACGCCGTCGATCCCGGGCATGTCGAGGTCGCAGAGCACGACGTCCGGCGCCTCGCCGGAGCCGTCGTCCAGGCGCGCGAGGGCGCCCGCCCCGTCGGCGGCCTCCAGCAGCCGGTCGGCGCCGAGGTTCGCGAGGATCTGCAGCATCGTCTGCCGCTGGAAGTCGTGGTCCTCGACCACGAGCACGGTCCGGTCGCGCAGGCTCACGGCTGCTCCTCCCTCGGTCTCGTCCCCCCGAGCAACCCGAGCTCGCGGCCCCGGCGCACGGCCTCCTGCCGGGACGCCACGCCGAGCTTCCCGTAGAGGACGCGCGCGTGGGTCTTCACCGTGTTGTGGGACAGGAAGAGCCCGTCGGCGATCTCGCGCATGCTCCCGGTGCCGGCGAGCGCCCGGAGCACCTCCGCCTCCCGCCCGCTCAGCGCGTCGGGGGCCTCGTGCGGGGAGCGCCGTCGCCCGGGCCCGGCCAGGCGCTCGGCGGCCTCGGGCAGGCGGCCGGCGTCGGCCGCACCCGCCAGGCGCCCGTGGACCGCGGCCAGCGCGTCGAGGGCGGCGGGATCGTCGCCCGCCGCGCGGGCGGCGCGGGCGAGCTCCAGCAGCGCCGCCGGCACCATGAGCGACGAGTCGCGCCAGCCCTCCGCGCGCTCGAGCGCGGCGCGGCAGCCGTCCACCGCCCGCCCGGGTCGCCCGGCGACGACGTCGAGCCGGGCCCGCGCGCAGACGAGCGGCAGGGCGTGCGGCGCGCGGCGCAGCGCGCCGTGCGCGGCGGCCTCCTCCGCTTCCTCCACGAGCGTCCGCGCCTCGTCGATCGCGCCCCGGTCGAGCGCCACGAGCGCGAGCACCGCCCGGGCCAGCGAGCCGACGAGGGGCAGGCCGGCGCCGGGGACGAGCTCCTGGCCGGCGAGCGCGGTCGCGGCGCGGTCGCCGGCGAGCGCCCGGTCGCCCGCCAGCAGCGCGTGCCAGCCGCTCATCGCCGCGACGGCGGCCCGTCCGGGCGCGGCGCGCGGCAGCTCCTCGAGCACCCGGTCGGCCGCGCGCAGCGCCGCGCCGACGTCGTCGAAGCAGACCATCGCGCGCAGGGCGTCGGCGGCGACGTCGTAGGACTTCGTCCCGTCCGGCATCGGCCCGTCCCAGTCCTGCTCGGCGCCCGTCCCGAGCCAGGCGTCGCACGCCGCGCGATCGCCCTCCACCGCCGCCACGAGCGCGCTGGCGTACGCGAGTCGCGCGTCGCCGGCCACGACCTCGGGCGGGAAGCGCGCGAGCCACCGCCGCGCCCGCTCGCCGAGCACGCCGAAGCCGACGAGCCGCAGCCCCTGGCGCGCGAGGAGCTCGGCGGCCCGTTCCCAGGCGCGCGCGGCGAGGTAGTGCTCGACGGCCTCGTGGAGCTCGCTCTCGTCGCCCTCGCTCTCCAGCCAGGCGCCGGCCCGGACGTGCAGCGTCCGGGCCCGGTCGGGCTGCTCCTCCTCGAGGCGACGGCGCAGGACGTCCCGCAGCAGGTGGTGGCAGCGGAACCAGGTCCGGGTGCGGTCCAGCGGGATGAGCAGGAGCGAGGTCCGCGTGAGCTCGCGGAACGCGGCGAGCACCGCCTCGGCGTCCCCGTCGCCCGGGTCGTCGCCGGCGAGCGTGCGGACGCAGAGGTCGGCCGTGAACCGGTCGAGGATCGCCGTCTCGCGCACGAAGCGCCGGTGCTCGGCCGGCCACGAGCGCAGGACCTCGTCGGTGAGCGCGCCGAACAGCGGCGCGTCGGCGGCGCCGAGGCCGTCGAGGACGTCGTCGATCGGCTCGCCGCGGCGCAGGCGCAGGGCGGCGAGGTAGATCGCCGCCGGCCAGCCCTCCACGCGCTCCTGCAGCCGGGCCACCGCGCCGGCGTCGAGGCCGAGGCCGAGACGCCCGTTGAGGAACCCCTCCGCCTCGTCGGCGGCGAAGCGCAGGTGGTCGGTGCCGACGTCGAGGAGCTCGCCGTGGATCCGCAGCCGGTCGAGCGCGGGCAGCGCGGGGGGCCGCCGGGCGCCGAGCGCGACGACGTGCGGCGCGGGCAGGCGGGCCAGCAGCCAGTCGAGCTCCGCCCGGGTCGCCGGGTCGTCGGCGACGAGGTGGACGTCGTCGAGCACGAGCGCGATCGGCTCCGCCGTGCCGGCCAGCAGGTCGACGAGCGCCACGAGGACGTCGTCCCGCAGGTGCGCGTCCGGAGCGATCGCCGCCGCCAGCGCCGCGTCGGACGCCGGGCCGAGCAGGGGCTGCAGCGCGGTGAGGACCGCGGCCCAGAGCCGCGGACCGCGGTCGTCGGCGTCGAGCGAGACCCACACCGCGCGGTCCAGCGGCGCCGCCCACTGGGCCAGCAGCGTGCTCTTGCCGTACCCGGGCGGCGCGCTCACGTGGAGGACCCGGACCGCGCCGGACCCGAGCGGCGTCCCGCCCGCGCCGGCGATCGAGCGCAGGAGGGCGTCGCGCTCGACGTGCTCCGCGCGCGCGGGTGGTCGGTGGAACTTCGTCCGCGGGAACGCGCCGCCGGTCGCCGATCGCGCGCGGCCGGACGCGGCGGCGTCGGCCGGGCGGTCGGGGACGGCGGCCTGCATCGCCGCAATCCCACCGCACCGCGCCCTCCCGCGGAGACCCCGGCGGGCCAAGCCGCGCGCGCGTCGGCTGTACGCGGTGGCGGGTCGGCGGCCCCGGGGGGCGACTAGGCTCGGTCCCGCCCATGCGCCTGAGCCCCCGCGAGCAGGAGAAGCTGCTGATCCACGTCGCCGCGGACGTCGCCCGGCGACGCCGCGACCGCGGCCTGCGGCTGAACCATCCCGAGGCCGTCGCCCTCATCACCGCCGAGCTGCTGGAGGGCGCGCGCGACGGGCGGACCGTCAGCGAGCTCATGACCGCGGGCAAGCAGGTGCTGCGCGCCGAGGACGTCATGGACGGCGTGCCCGAGATGATCCGCGAGGTCCAGGTCGAGGCGACCTTCCCGGACGGCACGAAGCTCGTGACCGTCCACGACCCCGTGACGTGAGCGCCGCGGGCGGGCCGGTGCCACGGCACCAGATCGCGCTCGCAGCCACGCGCGCACGTGGATCGTCGGTCCCGCCGTGCCCGAGGCCGCGGCCGCTCGGGCCGAGCGCCGCTGGGACCTTCCTGGGAACGGGTTCCACTGCGACCTCGGACCCCGTGCAGGCCGTAGGCTGGGCCCACATGCGCCGCCTGGTCGCCCTGCCCCTCGCCCTGCTCGCGTGCGCCGTCGCCGCGGGCCCGGCGGCCGCCGCGGAGAACCGCGCGACGCCGCGGATCGTCAACGGCACGACGATCGCCTCGACCGAGGCGCCGTGGACGGTGGCGATCCAGATCGAGCAGGGCTCCGGCGTGGGCAGCTGCAGCGGCACGATCCTCGACGCGACCCACGTCCTGACCGCCGCGCACTGCGTCGTCGACGGCTCCTCCGTCGCCCCGGCCAGCGGCATCCTCCTGGCGGCCGGCACCCCGGACATCACGACGAAGGCGGCGCAGGCGCAGGGCCGGGTCGTCGGCGTGAAGACCGTTCGCGTGCACCCGGGCTACCGCTCGAGCGAGATCCCCGACGACGTCGCCGTGCTGACGCTCGAGGCCCCGCTGGACTTCTCCGGCCCCACGATCCAGCCGCTGCCGATGGTCCCGACCGGGACGTACGTCTTCTCCGGGACGACCACGCGCGTGTTCGGCTTCGGCATCACGGCGACGAACCGCGACGACTTCGGGATCCTCCGCCGCCTGAGCACCGAGACCGTCCCCGCGTCGCTCTGCGGCACGGACGCGCCCGGCGCCCTGCTCTGCACCTTCCGCCGCGGACGCGCCGCGTGCTCCGGCGACAGCGGCGGCACCGCCACCGCCGTGGTGAAGGGCCAGCGCGTCCTCATCGGCGTCACCGACATCGCCGCGTCGGAGTGCTCGGCCGGCCTGAACCTCTACGCGAACGTCGCCGCTCCCGAGATCCGCGGCTTCATCGACGCCGCGGTCCAGGAGCAGAACGTCTCCGCCGACCAGCTGCCGGTCTCGCCGCGCGGCGGCACGCGGGTCCGGATCAACACGACCCGGCCCCGCGTCGGGCGGACCGTCACCTGCATGCGCGGCAGCTGGTCGGGCAGCGGCTCGCTGAGCTACCGCTTCCAGTTCCAGTTCACGAAGTCGGGCCGCTCGACGCGGGCGACGTCGCTGTCGCGGAAGAAGACGTACCGCCTGAAGTCGCGCGACCGCGGCTGGAAGGTCGGCTGCGTCGTGCGCGCGACGAACGTCGGCGGGTCCGGCGCGGGCGTCTCGGCGACGTTCCGCACGGTGCGCTCGCGCTGATCCGCAGCCGCCGCAGGCCGGGGCGACCGCGAGCGGCGCGCGGCCGCCCCATCTGCGTGCGCAGCACCGCGCGCTCCTGCGGTTGCTCGACGCCGCCGGAGCCTGCGGTCGGGCGAGGGGACGTCGCTCGCCCTCCGGGCGCATGCGGGGGGACCGAGCTTGGATCCCGGGAGCCCTCGGGGCCCCCGCGCGCGGGATAGCGTCGGCGCCGTGAGCGACCAGGCCGCGATGATCCCCGGTGAGCTGCTGCCCGCAGAGGGGGAGATCGCGCTGCGGCCCGACGCGCCGCGGACGACGCTGCGGATCACGAGCGTCGCCGACCGCCCGATCCAGGTCGGCAGCCACTTCCACCTCTTCGAGGTCAACCGGGCGCTGCGGTTCGACCGCGCCGCCGCCTACGGGCTGCGGCTCGCGATCCCCGCCGGGACGGCGGTGCGCTTCGAGCCCGGCGAGATCCGCGAGGTGACCGCGATCCCGCTCGGCGGGGCGCGGATCGTCCGGGGATTCCAGGGGCTCGTCGACGGCGCGCTCGACGATCCGGCGGTGCGCGAGCGCGCCCTCGCCGCCGCCGCCGACCGCGGCTTCCTCGAGGCCTGAGCGCGATGTCCGAGCTCTCCCGCCACCGCTACGGGCGGATGTACGGCCCGACGACCGGCGACCGCCTGCGCCTGGCCGACACCGCGCTGACCGTGCGGGTCGAGCGCGATCTCACCGTCCCCGGGGAGGAGGCCGTCTTCGGCGGCGGCAAGACGCTGCGCGAGGGCATGGGCCAGGGCACGGCGACGAACGCGCAGGGCGCCGTCGACACGGTGATCACGAACGCGCTGATCGTCGACCACTGGGGGATCGTCAAGGCGGACGTCGGGATCGTCGGCGGGCGGATCGCCGGGATCGGCAAGGCCGGCAACCCGGACACGATGGACGGCGTCACGATCGTCGTCGGCCCGGGCACCGAGGTGATCGCCGGCGAGGGCCGGATCCTCACCGCCGGCGGGATCGACAGCCACGTGCACTGGATCTGCCCCCAGCAGGCGACCGACGCGATCGCCTCGGGGATCACGACGATGCTCGGCGGCGGCACCGGCCCGGCGTCGGGCACGAAGGCCACGACCTGCACCCCCGGCCCGTGGCACCTCGCGCGGATGCTGCGCGCGGTCGAGGGCCTGCCGGTGAACGTCGGCCTGCTCGGCAAGGGCAACAGCGCCGCGCACGAGCCGCTGCGCGAGCAGGTCCGCGCCGGCGCTTGCGGCCTGAAGCTCCACGAGGACTGGGGCTCGACGCCGGCGGCGATCTCGACCTGCCTCGACGTCGCCGACGAGCTCGACGTCCAGGTCGCGATCCACACCGACACCCTGAACGAGGCGGGGTTCCTGGAGGACACCGTCGCGGCGATCGCCGGGCGCGCGATCCACACGTTCCACACCGAGGGCGCCGGCGGCGGCCACGCACCGGACATCGTCGCGATCGCGGGCCACTCGAACGTCCTGCCGTCCTCGACGAACCCGACGCGGCCGTACACGCGCAACACGCTCGAGGAGCACCTCGACATGCTCATGGTCTGCCACCACCTGAGCCGCGAGATCGCCGAGGACGTCGCGTTCGCCGAGTCGCGGATCCGGGGCGAGACGATCGGGGCCGAGGACGTGCTGCACGACCTCGGGGTGCTGTCGATGATGTCGTCGGACTCGCAGGCGATGGGCCGCGTCGGCGAGGTCTGGACCCGGACCTGGCAGACGGCGCACAAGATGCGGGTCCAGCGCGGCCCGCTCGACGGCGACGGCCCCGACGACGCGGGACGGGAGCGCGGCGACAACGAGCGCGTGAAGCGCTACGTCGCGAAGGTCACGGTGAACCCCGCGATCACCCACGGGATCGCGCACGAGGTCGGATCGGTGCAGGTCGGCAAGCTCGCCGACCTCGTCCTCTGGGAGCCGGCGTTCTTCGGCGTCGTGCCCGAGCTCGTCCTGAAGGCCGGCATGATCTCGTTCGCCCAGATGGGCGACCCGAACGCGTCGATCCCGACGCCGGAGCCGGTCCTCCTGCGGCCGATGTTCGGCGCCCTCGGCGGTGCGCTGGCCGACACCGCGGTGACGTTCGTCTCGCAGGCCGCCGTCGACGACGGCCTGCCCGAGCGGATCGGCCTCACCCGCCGCTGCGTCGCGGTGACCGGCACCCGCGCCGTCGGCAAGACCGACATGGTCCGCAACGACCTGACGCCCGACATCCGCGTCGACCCGGAGACCTACGTCGTCACCGTCGACGGCGAGCGCGCCTACGCCGAGCCGGTCGACGTCCTGCCGATGGCCCAGCGCTACTCGCTCTTCTGAACCGGCCGCTCGCTGGTTCAGCGGGCCTCCCTGTCCGTCCCTTCGAGCACCGCACGCTGCCCGAGAAGCCGGCCGATCGGGCCCGTTTCGACCGCCTGCACGAGTCCGTCGAACGCCTGGGCCGCTCCGCCGGCTGCTCCCCTGCTCGTCACGAGATCCGCGTCGTCGCTCGTCTTGGCGATGCGCCGCGCGCCCCGGATCCGGAACGACCCGCAGGATCGCGGCGCCTCAGCCGCGCACCGCGAGCCCCAGCACGCCGGCCAGCCCGGCGTCGACTTGGGCCAACGTCCAGGCCGGGAGATCGCCGATCGGGTCCTCGAGTTCCCTGCGGTCGATCGTCATCAGTTGGGTCACGTTCACGACCGATGCGCGGTCCAGGCCCGACGCCTCGGGTGGGAGGAGCACGTTGCCCGGCATCGCCGCGAGGCGGACGTTGGAGGTGATCACCGCGACGACCACCGTGCCAAGGCGCGAGGCGTTGAAGTCGTCCGAGCTCACGACGAGGACGGGACGGCGGAGGCCCGGGCCCGAGCCCCTGGGCACACCCAGATCAGCCCACCAGAGCCCGCCCCGGTTCACCACGAGCTGCGAGCGGCGGTCCGTCGTGCCGCTTCGGCGACGAAGGCGTCGTCCGCCCCGTCGTCGCCCGCGTCCGCCAGGACCGCGTCGATTCGCGCGGTGACGCTCGCGCGCTCGAGCTCCGCCAACCAGCGCTCCGCCGCACGCGCGTAGAACTCGCTGCGCGACACGCCGAGGCGCGCAGCGGCGTCGTCGACGCGGGCGAACGTCTGGTCGGGGACGGAGATCGCCGTCTTCATCCAGCGAGTATAACTCGGTATCACCGCCGCCCGGCGGCGCGACCGGCGGCGCTCAGGATCGGCATCGCCGGCTCCAGGTCCGCCGATCCGTGAACACGGATCCAGGGCGATCGCGGGGTTCCCGTCGCGACCGGGACTACGGCGCCCAGCGCTGGGGTAGGTTTGGGTCCCTGAGCGGCCGGGCCATCGGCCGCTCGAACCCCAGGAGGACCTCATGTCCCAGAACGTCGGAATCCTCGCGCTGCTGCACGCCAAGGCCGGAAAGGGCGAGGAGCTGCGGTCGTTCCTCGAGGCCGGTCGTGCCCTCGCGGTGAAGGAGGAGGGCACCGTGAACTGGTACGCCTTCCAGGTCGACGAGCTCACGTTCGGCATCTTCGACACCTTCGCCGACGACAGCGGCCGCGATGCCCACCTGAACGGCGAGATCGCCAAGGGCCTCGGCACGATCACGCCGGAGCTGCTCGACGGCGATCCCGACCTCCGGAAGGTCGACCTCGTCGCCGTGAAGTAGCCGGATCGGGCCCCGGTCCCGGGACGCGATGCGCCCGGGACCGCGCCTGGGCGCGGAGGCGCAGCGGGGCCGCTGCTCCCTGGTCCGACGGCGACCGCAGGCGCCCGCCCGCGGTGCCGCGCGAGGCTCGGCCGCCCCGCGCGACCCCGTGAGGTCAGGCGCCGCCCGCGAGGGCGACGATCGCGGCGGTCACCAGCACGACCGCCAGCGCGACGTAGGCGATCCTCCCGAAGAGGAGGCGCTCGACGAGCGCGACCCGGCGTCCCAGCCGGCTGCGTTCTTCGTCGTCGCCCACCGGGTCAGACCGCCGCGACGTACCAGACGCCGAACAGGAGGGCGAAGGTGCTCGCCGCGACGGCGAAGAGGTCGCCGACCAGGCGCGAGCGGGAGATCCGGGTGGCGAGCCAGCCCCAGGCCGCGGAGCAGGCGGCCATCGACACGACGCTCATCGGGGCGAAGACCGCCAGCGCGAGGTACGCCGTGGCGGTCGACGGGAGCGTCGCCAGCACGAGCAGGACGACCGCACCGGTGCCGGCGAGGCCGTGCAGCACGCCGATGCCGAAGGCCGCCGCGGGGGTGCGGTCGGCGAGCGGCGCCGGGGCCGTGGCGCCCGCGGCCCGCAGCGGCCGACCGCGCCACCAGCGGATCGCCGCGCGCAGCGCCAGGGCGACGATCAGCACGCCGACGAGGCGCTCCGACCACGCCTGCACCGGTCCGGGCAGGGCGTCGTCGAGCGCGATCAGCGGGACCCCGACGACGAGGAGCGTCGCGGCGTGGCCGACCCCCCACCAGGCGCCGAGCCGCGCCGCGCCGCGCACGCGCGAGCCCTCGGTGCCCTGGAGCGTGACGATCGCCATCACGTGGTCGGGATCGGTCGCGTGGCGCAGGCCGAGGAGCGCCGCGAGCAGCAGCGCCACCCAGATCGGGGCTCCGGTGGCCCACTCCTCCAGGTGCCCGTCGATCCACTCCACGGGGGAGAACAGCCAGTCGAAGCCCACGCGGGGCAACCTATCGGCGGGCGGGACGCCCCGGAGACCGTCGGGGCGCGAATCCGCGCGGCGCGATTGGACCGCTGGACAGCGCCGCGCCCCCGCGCCCCCGGCGAAGATGGAGCCCCGGCGGCGCGCCCCGCGCCGGCCGCCGGGATCGCGCCCATGAGCACGCTCCTGCGCCTGCTGCACCTCGCCGACACCGCGTTCCCGACCGGGGCGTTCGCGCACTCGCTCGGCCTCGAGGGCGCGCACGCCGCCGGCGCGCTGCGCGACGAGGAGGACCTGCACCGCGCGCTGCGCCGCCAGCTCGACGGGCTGGCCACGAGCGACCTGGTGACCTGCCGGGCGGCGCACGCCCGCGCGCGCCGCGCCGGCGACGAGCGCGCGGCGGACGCGGCGATCGCGGACCTCGCCGCGCTCGATCGCGAGCTCGACGCCACCCGCCCGACGCGCGAGACGCGCGAGGCCGCCCGCGCCACCGGCGAGCGGTTCCTGCTCGCGGCGACAGTCGTCGTCGACGACCCGCTGCTGCACGCGCTGCGCGACGCCGTCGCCCGCCGCGCGCTGCCCGGGACCCTGCCCGTCGCCTGGGGCGTGGCCGGCGCGGCGATCGGCGCCGACGCGGAGGCGACCGGCCAGGCGCTCGCGTTCTCGTCGCTCGCCGCGCTGGCGGCCGCCGGCCAGCGACTGATCCCGCTCGGCGGCGTCGCCACGCAGGCGGTGCTCGGGCGCGCGGCCGACGCGATCCCGGCCGCGCTGGAGCGCGCCGCCGCGATCGATCCGCTCGAGCCCTGCTCGTTCGTCCCCGAGCTCGACGTCCGCTCCGCGCAGCACGAGCGCCAGCGGGTCCGGCTCTTCATCTCCTGACCCCTCCCGCCGACCGAAGGAGCACCCGTGCACGACCCGAACGCGACCTACGCCCCGCCGTATCCGGTGCGCCGCAACGGCACGACGATCCGGATCGGCGTCGGCGGTCCCGTCGGCTCCGGCAAGACGGCGCTCGTCGCCGCGCTCTGCCGGCGGCTCGCCGACCGCTTCCCGATCGCGGTCGTGACGAACGACATCTACACCCGCGAGGACGCCGAGGCGCTGCTGCGGGCCGGGGTCCTGCCCGACGAGCGGATCGTCGGCGTGGAGACCGGCGGCTGCCCGCACACCGCGATCCGCGACGACATCTCGATGAACGCCCGGGCGATCGAGGACCTGGAGGACCGCTTCCCCGAGTTGCGGCTCGTGCTCGTGGAGAGCGGCGGCGACAACCTCGCGGCGAACTTCAGCCCCGAGCTCGTCGACTGCGCGATCTACGTCATCGACGTGGCGGGCGGCGACGACGTCCCGCGCAAGGGCGGCCCGGGCATGACGCGCTCCGAGTTGCTCGTCATCAACAAGGTCGACCTCGCTCCGCTCGTCGGCAGCGACGTGGCGATGATGGTTCGCGACGCCGACGCCCTGCGCGCCGGCGCGCCGACGCTCGCGGTGTCCGTGATGCACGGCGACGGGTTCGACGGGGTCGTCGACTGGGTGTCGACCGCGGTGCTCGAGCGCCGCTGGACCCCGGCGACGTCGACGGCCCGGCCCGACCACCACCACCGCCACGACCCGGACCACGAGCACCGGCACGGCCACCAGCACGCGTGAGCACGGTCGCCGCGGACCACGCGCGCCGCGCGGTCCCGCCTCCCGCGCCGGCGCCTGGCGCGATCCCGGACGGGCCGACCGCGCGGGCCCACCGCCACGGGCGGCTCGTCGCGACGATCGAGCGTCGCCGCGGGCGGGGCGCGCTGACGGCGCAGGAGATCGCGTTCCCCGCGGGCACGGTGCGTCTCACCGAGCCCGACGGCGACGGGGTCGTCGAGCTCCAGCAGACGGCGCCCTCCGGCGGCCTCCTCGGCGGCGACCGGCTGGAGGTCGCGGTGCGGGTCGGCGCGGACGTCGACGTCTCGCTCGTGACCCAGGGGGCGACGCGGGTGTACCGCCCGGCGGACGGACGCAGCCCGACGCAGCTGCGCACCGCGCTCGCGGTCGCCGACGGCGCCCGCGTCGAGTGGGTCCCGCACCACCTGCTCCTCTACCGCGGCGCGCACGTCCACCAGCGGACGGCGATCGACGTCGATCCCGGCGGCGGCCTGCTGGCGTGGGAGGCGCTGTCGGCCGGGCGGACCGCCCGCGGCGAGCGCTTCGCCTGGGCCGGCCTCGACACCCGGCTGCGCGTCACCCGCGGCGGGGGCCCGCTCGTGACCGACGGCGCGGTGCTCGACGGAGGCGGCGAGCCGTTCGACGGCGCGGACCTCTGCGTCGCGGTCGTGGCGGTGCTGCCGCGTCCGAGCGCCGCCGCGGCCGCCGGGCTGGCGGACGAGCTGCACGACGTCCTGACCGCGGCGCCCGGCGTGCTCGGCTCCGCGTCGGTCCCCGCGCCGGGGTGCGTCGTGGCGCGCGTGCTGGGGCGGGACGCGCCGTCGACCTACCGCGCCCTGCACGGCGCGCGCGAGGCCGTCCGCGCCGCATTGGGCCTCCCGCGCCCAGCCCGCCCGATCGCCTGAGCCGGGCGGAGCCGCCGACGCCGCGGACGCCGCCTCCTCGCTCGGATGAAGCCGGTCACGCCCGACGGGACGGCCCGTCCGACGGCCTCCGCCGGCGCGCGCCACGCGGGCGGGCCCGGTGCGCGGACGCTTGGCCCGCGGGACAGCCCCGGGGCACGGGGCGGGCGCGAGGATGGACGCTCCGGCGGCGCGTCTCGGCGCGCCGCCGGAGACCGTCTCGGACGGCCGGGTCCGGCCGGGTGGGGCACCCGGCCGGCCCGCGCCGCCCTCACCGCAGGCGCAGGGTGCGGCTCAGGAGCTTCGACGCGACCTTCCCGTCGGTCCCGATCGCCCGGACCCGGACGCGGTAGGTGCCCTTCGCGAGCCGCGGGAGCCGGAGGGTCCAGCGGCCGTTGCGCAGGGACGCGCGGACCCAGGTGCGCCGCGACGCGGCGAGCGTCCCGCTCCGGAAGCGCTTGCCGCGCAGCAGGACGACGCGGTTGCGGCGCTTCGTCGTGCGCGCCACGCCGACCTCGACGCGCGTGGCGCTCGTCGCCGTGCCGCGCAGGGTCCGCCAGGCGCTCGTGCGCTTGCGCAGCGCCCGGCACCGCTTCGCGCTCAGGCGGCGGCCGCACGCCGGCTGCGTGAGGGCGACCTTCGGCCGGACGACGCGGGGCTGCTCGCGCGGCGGGTCATGGACGACGGTCGTCGCGTCGACCTGGACCGTCGCGGTCCGGACCGCCTCGTTGCCCTGCGCGTCGCGGACGCGGACGGTCACCTCCTTCGGGCCGGGCGTCGTCCACGCGTGCTGGACCGTCGCCCCGATGAGGCGCGTCCCGTCGCCGAGGTCCCAGACCGGCGTGTCGCCGTGCAACGCCGACCACTGGTCGGTCGCGTCGGCGCGGAGGACCTGCCGCAGGCCGGCCGGCACCCGGGCCGGGACGTCGAGGCCGCCGATCACCGGCGCGCCCTCGTCGCGGACGAGCAGGTGGTGCCGCGGTCCGTCCCCGAGGTCGCCCGTGACCGCGGCGACGAGCGTGCCGCGTCCGTCGCCGACCGCCTCGACCTCGGCGTACGGCGTCGGCCGCGGCGGCAGCAGGTCGCTCGCCGGGCCGGTCGGCGACATCGCGCCCGGGCCCCACGTCAGGCCCCGCAGCACCTCGTCGCCGCCGACCTTCCCCGCGAGCAGCGCCACGAGCCGGCCGTCGGGGGTCGCGCGCAGCGCGCCCTCGCGGACCGTCAGCGTCCCGGGGACCGGGGCGAGCGCGGTCCACGCGCCGCCCGCGGGCCGGCGGACGAGGCCGACGCCGTCCTCCGCGACGTTGTTCGTCGTGCGCTCGTAGAGCAGCGCGGCGGAGCCGTCCGAGAGGATCACGGGGTCCAGCACGCGCGTGCGGTCGTTCGCCGCCTGCCCGTGCTCCTCCGGCGCCTCCCACCCGGACCCGGACGAGGAGCGCATCGCCGACCACGCGTGGAGCACGTTGCCGACGGCCCACTTCCACGTGACGATCGCGCGTCCGCCGGGGCCGGTCGCGATCTTCGGCGTCGTCCCGCTCCGGCCGGCGTCGGCCGGCCCGGTGAGCGACGACGTCGCCCCGATCGCCCCGCCGGCCGGGCGCGTCGCGGTCCGGATCGACCAGCGATCGTCGGCCTCCGGGACGGTGGTCCCGCCCGCGTGGCGCTCCGCCCACGCCAGGACCGTCGCGCCCTGGTCGTCGACGGCCACCGCGGGCTCGTCGGCGTCGCGGACGCCGTTGCTCAGCGCGTGGATCGCCGACCACGCGCCGTCCGGTCCGTGGTCGGCGAACTCGATGATCCGCCGCCGGTCCACCGCGGTCGGCACGGTGGTGGCCTGCCGGCCCCAGACGACCGCCCCGCGACCACCGTCGGCGGCGGCCGCGACGCACCGCGCGACGTCCGGGTGGGCCTCGGTCGTCGTGCTCAGCAGCTGCGGGGCGCTCCACGTGCGCGCGCCGGGCGCGCGACGGGTGACGAGCAGCCCGCGCGGGCCGTTGCCGGGATCGGCGCCCTCGACGGTCGTGATGCACGCCGTCGCCGACCCGTCCGGCGCGACGTCGACGTCCGCGCGCAGCGGCAGTCGCCCGCCGCCGGCGTCGACGACGAGCTCGTCGCGCCATGGGCCGCCGTCGTCGCGCACCCGCAGCCGAGCGCGGGTCACCGGCGGCATGACCTGCAGGACGCTGACCTCGGCGCTCGTGAGGCGCCCGTCGCGGTCCATGCCGAGGGACCGGCCCTCGGTGATCGGATCCGCGAACGGGAACGGCCCGAGGTGGGCCCAGTCGGCGGCGTCCGCCGCCGGTGCGCTCACCGCGGCGCCGACGACCACGGTCAGGAGGACGAGCCGCGCGCGTCGGCGGCGGTGGGTGATGGACATGCCACCACCCTGCTGCGGTCCCCCGACCCCGCCATCGGGGCGCACCCTGAACCGGGACCCCGATCCCGGGGGCGTCCCACCCCGCGGCGGCGTGCTCCCGCCTCGGCGGTCGCACCGTCCCACGCCACGACGTGCTCGCGCCTCAGCGGTCGCGCGCGCCCGACGCCACGACATGCGCCTCGCCCGGCGTCAGCCTCGCCGCGCGCCGACGCGCTCGAGCGCGTCGCCGCACGCCGTGGCCACGTCCCGGCCCAGCGACGTCACCGCGGCCCGCCGGTCCCCGCGGCGCAGGAGCGACCGCGCCGCCAGGCCGGCCGCTCGGTGCGGGGGCAGCACGCGCGAGGGACGGCGCCGGCGCGCGAACACCTCGAGCATCGCCGCGGCGATCGACGGGTCGCCGGCGGCCGCGCGGTAGACCTCGGCCTCCAGCGGCGTCAGCGCGGTGCCGCGGGCGAGCGCGTTCGTCCACTGGTAGACCTCGAGGCACTCCCGCTCGCGCTCGCGCTCCCAGCGAGCCGTCGCCGCGTCGAGCGCCACCGGGTCGTCGAGCACGGGCGCGACCGCCACGCCCAGCCGCCGCCCGTAGTGCAGCGCGTCGCGGATCCCCTGGGCGGTCACCGGGTCCTTGAAGTGGCCGGCGTCCCCGGCGAGCGCCCAGCCCGGCCCGGCGCTGCGCCGGAAGTAGCTCGCCAGCCGCGTCGCGGAGCGGACCTTCCCGACGAGCTCGGCCCCGACGAGCCGCCGCTCGAGCGCCGGCAGGCGCGCGATGGTCGCGCGGTAGGCGCCCTCGCGGTCGGCGGTGAAGGCGTCCCGGCGAGCCACGGGCGGCTGCAGCAGGACGAGCACGAGCCCGCCGTCGCAGGGGAACGCCGTGCCGAGCTCGCCGTCGGCGCGCCACTGGGCCGCGATCGAGCGCCACGCCGGGTCGGCGGGCGCGTCGCGCCAGTAGCCGAAGAAGCAGTCCCGGCCGCTGCGGCGCTCCCGCTGGGGCTCCAGCGCTCCGACCTCCTGCGCGACGCGGCTGCGACGGCCGTCGGCGCCGATCACCAGCGGCGCGCGCAGCGTCGTCTCGTGGCCGTCGCGATCGCGCACGCGCACCCCGGCGACGCGGTCGCCGTCGCGCAGGAGCCCGGTGACCGTGCTGCGCTCGCGGACCTCCGCCCCGGCCCGGCGGGCCGCGTCGACGAGCGCGGCGTCGAGGGCCGGCCGGCGCACGCAGAGGCCGTGGTCGATCCCGTCCACGACCGGCTGGTCGACCTCGATCTCCATCCCGGCCGCCCCGGCCAGGGCGCGGGTCAGCGACGGGGCGCCCGACGCGCGCACGGCCTCAAGCGCCCCGAGCCGCCGCAGCTCCGCCACGCCGGCGGGCCACAGGAGGTGCGTCGAGAGCGTGTCCGACGGGAACGCCGCGCGGTCCAGGACGACCACTCGCCGGCCGGCGCGCGCGAGCTCGATCGCGACCGCCGATCCGGCGCAGCGCCCGCCGACGACGAGCACGTCGGCGTCCGTCGCGGCGTCCGCGTGGCGCGCCACGGCCGCCGGCGCGGGCGCCGCGACGGGACCGCCCGCGCGGTCCGCCGGGCCCCTCATCCGAGGTCGAGGAGGTTCGGCTGGCCGGCCTTGAAGCGGGCGGCGTCGATCTGCTTCAGCGGCTCGAGCGCCGGCAGCTCGTAGAGCGACCAGAACCGCGGCGGCGCCTTCGGCGAGTCGGCCGCCTCGAGGATCGCCATCGCCGCCGCCCGGCCGGACGTGTTGGCGCCCTCCATCGTCGCGAGGTCGACGTTCGTCTGGATGTGGTCGCCGCCGAGGAACAGGTTCGGGATCCGCGTGCGGGCCGTCGGGCGCTTCTCCCAGGTTCCGACGGTGTTCACGAGCAGCGGCGTGACGTTGCGATTCTGCCCGGTCCGGCCGTTCCAGACGATCCCCGGGTCGAGCATCCAGCTGTGGATCGCGCCGCGGTCGAGCTTCCGCCCGGCCGTCTCGTGGCGGCGGATCTGCTCCCAGACCTCGACGGCGACCTCGGTCGGGGAGCACTGCTTGGCCGGCTTGCCGAACACGACCCCCGGCGCGTCCCAGTTGGAGATGTCGACGGAGAGCACGTCGACGACGCGACCGTCGCCGTAGTCGCGCGCCATCCGGCGCTCCTTCCAGAACTGCGCCTGGGTCAGCGCCGTGAGCGCCCACGGTGCGTCGAGGAAGGAGATGTGACCGCGGACGAGCCCGGGGCTCTTCGTGAGGAAGTACTGGATGCCGACCATCCAGTCGGTCTTCAGGGCGTTCATGCCCTCCAGCGACGGGTCGGCGCGCAGGACGTCGGCGTTCATCAGCGGCCGCGTGCGCTCGACGGGCGCCGCGATGACGTACCAGTCCGCGGTCACCGTCCGTCGCCGCCTGCGGGCGTTGCGCACCCGCACCGACGCCACGCGGCCGTCGCGGATCTCGACGTGCTCGGCCGCCCAGCCGACCTGGAACCGCACGCCGAGCGACTCGAGGTGGTGGACCCAGGGATCGATCCAGGCCTCGTTCGTCGGCAGGTCGAGGACGCGGTCCAGCTCGCCGTCGTTGCCCAGGCCCATGATGTTGAAGACGAACGCCTCCCCCATGTTCCCGATCGTGCGGGTGGAGGCGATCGTCTCCTTCGCCGCGACGAGGTTGCGCGTCAGCCCGGCCGCGAGGACGCGCTGGTACTCCTTGGACCGGCTGCCCGCGCCGACGAAGTCCCACCAGCTGCGCTTCTCCCATTGGCCGAAGCGGCGTGCGTCGGACGACGTGAGGAACACGAGCAGGCGCTCTACGAAGTACGCGAGCTCGTGCGGCGGGACGCCGGTCCCGCCGAGCATGTCGGTGAGCGTCTTGCGCAGCCCGTCGACGGTGAGGAGGCCGACCGGGTCGGGGCCGATCCCGAGCGGGCCGGCGTCCGCCTTGCCGTCCGCGCGCAGGAACTGGCCCTCGCTCGCGGCCACGAGGTGGTCGCCGACCGTCTTGCCGCGGAGGTGCGGGATCCGGCGCATCGTGTTCGGGACGTGGTGGTAGAAGCCCGGGAAGAACCGGAACCCGTGCTCGCCCGGCAGGTCCTTGCGCCCGCCGGTGCCGGAGCCCGCCAGCGGGATGCTCCGGGCCTTGCCGCCGAGGGCGTTGCGCTCGTAGACGGTGACCTGGAAGCCGCGCTCGGCGAGCTCGTGGGCGGCGGTGAGGCCCGCCATGCCGCCCCCGAAGACCGCGACGCTGCGGCCGCGGGTGACCTGACGGCGGGCGCCCTGGGCCCAGGCGGGCGTCGCGAGCGCGGCGCCGGCCGCCGCGGCGCCGACGGCGCCCTGCTGCACGAAGCGCCGGCGGGAGAGGCCCTCCCCCGCGGTCGCCGTCGGATCCGTCTGCCCAGCCATCGCTCCACCCGTTCCTTCCGTGCTGCCGACCGCGATCCCGGAGGACGCGACGAGCGGCGATCGCCCCCCGACGATCGCCGTCGTCCGTCCCGTCCCACCGGGCGTTCCGACGGCGCACCCGTGCCGCCGTCGCGACCGTAACCGACACCTCTGTCGGTTGTCAACGGATCGAGAAACGGCGCGTTCCCCTCGTGCGCCAAGGGCAGAGTCGGCGATCTGGCGCTGCTAGCCTGCGCGCATGTCGGTTCCCTCGGCACCGTCGAAACGCGCGGCGCCGGACGACCGCAGGCCAGCCGCGACGCCCCGCCGCCGGCTCTCCGGCGCGGCCCGCCGTGGGGCGATCCTCCGGGGCGCGCTCGGGGTCTTCGCCGCGCGCGGCTACGACGGGGCGAGCATGGCCGAGCTCGGCACCGCCGCCGGCGTGACGCGGACGGTCCTCTACGACCACTTCCGCTCGAAGCAGGAGCTCTACGTCGCGCTCGTCGAGCAGCAGAATGCGCTCTTCCTCGGCCACGTCGGGGCGCGGATCACCGGCGAGGGCTCCACGAGCGAGCGGATGCGGGCGACGATCGACGCCGTCTTCCACTTCGCCCAGGCCCACCCAGCGGCGTGGGCGCTGCTGTTCGGCGCGATGACGGGTGGCGACGACGCCGTCGCCGACACGCGGCGCGCGCTGCGCGCCGGCCAGGTCGAGGCCGTGGCCGCGCTGCTCGCGCGCGACGCGCACGAAGCGGGCCTCGACCGCGATCCGGCGCAGATGGCCGTCATCGTCGAGATGCTCATCGGCGCGCTGACCGGCGCGGTCGCGTGGTGGCGCCGCGAGCCGTCGGCGACGCGCGACGCGGTCGTCGACGCGGCGATGGAGCTGCTCTGGACGGGGCTCGGCCGCCCGGCCGCCGAGCGCGAGCGCCGCTGACGACGGGTTCAGGCCCTGCCCACCACGAGCGCCTCGTGGAGCGCCGCCACCTGGGCGGCGACCTCGGGGAGCTGCTCGAGCAGCGCGGTGCGGTCGCGCAGGTCCGCGAGCAGGGCCTGGACCTCGGCGAGCGTGCCTTGCGTCTCGGTCAGCGCGCCGGAGACGGTGACCAGCGTGCCCTCGACCGTCGTGAGCGTACCTTCGACCGTGGAGAGCGTCGCGCTGACGGTGCCGAGCGTCCCGTCGACGTTGCCGAGCGTGCCGGAGACCTCCGAGAGCGTCGAACCGACCTCGCTGAGCGTGCCGTCGACCCGCCCGAGGACGACGTCGACGTTCGCGATCGTGCGGTCGGCACGGCCGAGGAGCTCGGCCGGGTTCTTCGGGATCAGGCGGGCCATGCGGTCCTTCCGGTTCGCGCCCCGCCCGGCGTCGCGGACGCGCCACGGAGCCCCTGGGACGATTTGCTACTCACGGTCGGAAGTCTCGCGGCTCGACCGCCCGCCCGTCAACCCTGTCCGGCACGCCGACACTGGGACTCGAGGGCGCGTGCCCGCCGGCCGCAGGCGCGCCGGTCCGCTCGCGTTCGCGCACCACGCCGGCTGGGGCCGCAACAGGTCGTTCACCGGCTGGTAGCGCGGCGTTCACCCGACGACCCCGTCCCGGTGTGAAGGTGCCGATCGTGCGGCCCCCCGCCCACCACCCAGGTGCACTCGCCCGGACGGCGCGGCTCCTCCTGCTCACGCTGCTGGCGAGCGCCGTGGTGGGCGTCCTGGCGGACGTCGCGCTCGACGCGCTGGGCGCGCACCACGAGCACGACGGCGCCGGCGTGCTGACGCACGTCGGGCTGTCCACCGTGGCCGCCGCCGCGATCGCAGCGCTCGGCGCGCTGCTCGCACTCGCCGCCCTGCGCCTCGGCGACGGGGCCGCCGGGCCGGCCCTGCCGATCGTCCCGGGCGCGGCACCCACCGCGGCGCGCCACGCGGGCCGGAGCGCCCGCCCCGCCCCGCCGTCGGCCCGGCCACCCGGTCGCGCCCCACCGCTCCGCGCGGGCTGACGCCCGCCCATCGACGCACGGCCCCGGCGCCCGGTCGCCGCCCGTCGCGGCGCCGCCAGCGCCCCGCGTCCGTCCGCCGCGACCGGTCGCGCGCCCCTCCCCGGCCCGCGATCGGCGCCCGCGGCGCCGCACGACCCCGGCGGCCGTGGCGGCCGCCCCGCCGTCCGCGACGCCCCCGCACGCGGTCGACGACCGCTCGTCCTCCCGCCCGCTCGGCGCCCCGTCGCCCGGCCACGTCGCGCCGTTCCGGCCCGGCGCCCCCACCTCCCCACCCCACCACCCCCGAAGGAGCACCATGTCCCCGCACGTCCCGCGGCGCCGTCGCGCGCTGCTCGCGGCCGCCGCCGCGGCCGTCACCCTCGGCGCGGCCGCCACCGCCGTCGCGGTCGTCCCCTCCGGCGACGGCGATCACTCGGCCACGCTCGCCGGCCAGATCGATCCGCAGAAGCCGAAGAACGTCATCCTGCTCATCGGCGACGGCACCGACGAGGCGATCATCACGGCCGCCCGGAACTACGAGAAGGGCGCGGCCGGCGCGTTCGACGGACTCGACAGCCTGCCGTTCGTCGGCGACATGACGACGTACGGCCTGAAGGTCGGCAAGAAGGCCAACGGGCAGTACCCGATCGCCTACGTGTCGGACTCGGCGCCCACCGCCTCGGGCTGGTCGACCGGCAAGAAGACCGTCGACAGCCGCCTGTCGCAGGGCCCGTCCGAGGCCGACACGACGCCGGGCGAGGACTACGAGACCGTCCTGGAGCGGTTCAAGGCCGACGGCAAGCGCGTCGGCAACGTGTCGACCGCGGCGCTCACGGACGCCACGCCGGCGGCCGCGGGCGCGCACATCAACCTGCGCGAGTGCCAGGGTCCGGAGAACATGGCCCGCTGTGCCACGGCGAGGAAGAGCGCCGGCGGCAAGGGCTCGGTGGCCGAGCAGCTCGTCGACAACGAGATCGACGTGCTGCTCGGCGGCGGACTGAACCGCTTCCTCCAGGCGACGGACGATGGCCCCACGGTCCTCGACGACGCCAAGGACGAGCACGGGTACCGTGAGCTGCGCACAAAGGCCGACCTCGACGCCGTGACGTCGCTGAAGGACGGTCCCGTCCTCGGGCTCTTCGCCGGGAGCACCAACCCCGCGTCTACCACCGGCGAGAACATGCTGCCCCTCTACAAGCCGCTGGTGGCGGCGGCCGGTGGGAACGGTACCCCCGCGGCACCGAAGACCTGCGAGGTCGAGGACCGGGGCACCCAGCCACGCCTGGGCGATATGACCCAGAAGGCCATCGACCTGCTCAAGCAGGAGAACGACAAGGGCTTCTTCCTGCAGGTCGAGTCGGCGATGGTCGACAAGCAGGAGCACGCGGCCGACGCGTGCGGCGCGATCGGCGATCTCGCCGAGCTCGACCGCGCGACGCAGATCGCACTCGCGTTCCAGCAGGAGGATCCGAACACGCTGATCATCGTCACCGGCGATCACTCGCACTCGACGCAGATCGTCGGCGGCACGTCGGGCGGCAAGGCGACGGCCACGGTCAAGACGGTCGACGGCGACCCGATGACCATCGGCTACAGCACGGCCGAGCCGCCCATCAACGGCAGCACGTCGCAAGGCCACACCGGCTCGCAGATCCGGGTCGCGGCGAAGGGCCCGCAGGCGGCGAACGTCAACGGCTTCATCGACCAGACCGACCTCTACCGGATCATGCTCGGCCAGACCCCCAGCACCCTCCCCGAGGGGCCGACCCGCACGGTGACCACGCCGGGCGCGACGGTCACCGTCCCGGGCGCGACGGTCACCGTCCCCGGCCCGACCACGACGGTCACCCAGCCCGCCCCGGCGGCCCGCCCGAGCGTCTCGCTCGCGCCGCTCTCCGCGGTCGGCCGCACCGCGCTGCGCCGCTCCGGCCTGCGCGTGAGCGTCGCCGCCACGGGCGCGAAGGGCGTCACGGTCGAGCTGCGCCGCGGCAGCACGACGCTGACCCGCAAGGCGCTCGGCGCCTCGGGCGGCGCCACGACCCTCAAGGCGTCGACGTCGCGCGGCACGCTCCGGGTCGTCGTGACCGCCAAGGGCGCGGGCGGCACCGCCACCGCCAGCCGCAGCGTGCGCGTGCGCTAGGCCGCTCGCTCCCGGGGCGTCCCGCCGCGCGGCGGGCCCCGGACCCGGCTCCCGGCCGGCGCCTCCCCGAGCGGGCGGCGCCGGCCGTCGTCGTTCTCGGCCCCGGCCGCACCGGCAGCCCGCCCGCCCCGCCGGCGCCTCGTCGAACGCCGTCGCGCCCGACCACCGGCGCTGCGCCAGATCGCTTCGCTCGAGAAAGTTCGCTTGCTACGTTCGACCGGCGTCGGCCCTCGTGCGCGGTCGACCGCGCCTCGCCCTCGTCGCGGCGGACGCCCCGTTCGTCGCGGCCTCCCCCCTTGCTCTGCGATGTCCCTCGCCGCCACCGCCTCGCCCGCCGTCGCCGAGCCCGGCGATCGCTACCGCTGGATCGCGCTGTCGAACACGACGCTCGGGATCCTCATCGTCACCCTCAACCAGTCGATCCTCATGATCGCCCTGCCGGACATCTTCCGGGGGATCGACCTCGACCCGCTCGCGCCGGGCAACACGAACTACCTGCTGTGGATGATCCTCGGCTTCATGGTCGTGACGGCGGTGCTCGTCGTCAGCCTCGGCCGGCTCGGCGACATGTACGGGCGGGTCCGGATGTACAACCTCGGCTTCGCCGTGTTCACGGTCGGGTCGATCCTCTGCTCGGTCGTCTGGCTCGACGGCAGCGCCGGCGCGCTGTGGATCATCGGCATGCGGGTGATCCAGGGGGTCGGCGGCGCGCTGCTGATGGCGAACGCCTCGGCGATCCTCACCGACGCCTTCCCCGCCCACCAACGCGGCATGGCGCTCGGGATCAACGGCGTCGCCGCGATCGCCGGGTCGTTCCTCGGCCTCATCGTCGGCGGCGTCCTGGCGCCGGTGTCGTGGCGGCTCGTGTTCCTCGTCTCGGTCCCGTTCGGGCTCTTCGGCACCTGGTGGGCGTATCGCAAGCTCGTCGACCAGGGCCAGCGGCGCCGCGCGCGCATCGACTGGTGGGGCAACGCGACGTTCGCGATCGGGCTGATCGCGGTGATGGTCGGGATCACCTACGGCATCCAGCCCTACGGCGACCACGACATGGGCTGGACGAGCCCGAGGGTCCTCGCGCTCGTCGGCGGCGGGCTGCTCGTGCTCGCGCTCTTCGTCACGATCGAGCTGCGCTCGGAGGAGCCGATGTTCCGGCTCTCGCTGTTCCGGATCGGCGACTTCACGGCCGGCAACCTCGCGAGCCTCCTCGCGTCGATCGGTCGCGGCGGCCTGCAGTTCGTCCTCATCATCTGGCTGCAGGGGATCTGGCTGCCGCAGCACGGCTACGACTTCCACGACACGCCGCTCTGGGCCGGCATCTACATGCTGCCCACGATCGCCGGGTTCCTCCTGGCCGGACCGGTCTCGGGGATCCTCTCGGACCGCTACGGCGCGCGGCCGTTCGCGGTCGTCGGCATGCTCGGCACCGCCGCGAGCTTCGCGCTGCTCATCGCCCTGCCGGTCGACTTCGCCTACCCCTGGTTCGCGCTCGTCCTGCTGCTCAACGGCCTGTCGATGGGGCTCTTCGCGTCGCCGAACCGGATGGCGATCATGAACAGCCTGCCCGTCGACCAGCGCGGCGCCGGCGCCGGGATGACGGCGACGTTCCAGAACTCCGCGATGGTCCTGTCGATGGGCGTGTTCTTCTCGCTCATGATCGTCGGCCTGGCGTCGAGCCTCGGGCCGGCGATGCACGACGGCCTCGTCGCCCACGGCGTCCCGAACGCCGACGCGACCCGGATCGCCGACCAGCCGCCGGTCGTCGTCCTCTTCGCGTCCTTCCTCGGCTACAACCCCGTCGGCACGCTGCTCGGCCCCGAGGTGCTGCACGCGCTGCCCGCCGCCCAGGCGCACGAGCTGACCGGCCGCGAGTTCTTCCCGCACCTCATCTCCGGCCCGTTCGGCGACGCCCTGACGGCGGCGTTCAGCTTCGCGCTCGTCGCGTGCCTCGTCGCCGCCGCGGCCTCGCTCTTCGCGCGCGGCAAGGCCGAGCACGTCCTCGGCGAGACCCGCGGCGAGCGCGCGCTGGCCGGCGAGGCCGTCGACCCCGGTCTCGACGGCGCCGCCGCGGCGCTGCTGCCCTCCGGCCGCGGCGAGTAGCCCGGACGCCGGCCGGCCGCGTGGCGGGTTCGCCTCACCCCTCGAGGCGCATCCGCCACGCCCTGCCGTTGAGCGCTCGCGGACGGTCAGCCCGCGAGCGGCGACGAATCGCCTAGCCCTGCCGGGCGATCACGTCGCGGAGGTAGGTGACGAACGGGTGGTCGTCCTCCGGAGACATGAAGTAGCTGGAGTGCGTCTTGCGGATCGTCTCCAGCGAGTCGGCACCGAGCAGCACGACCTCGATCTGCGGGTCGTGCCGGTAGCGCTCCTCGATCTCGTCGTAGGCCGCCAACGCGGCGTCGTAGTCCTCGCCGTACTCGTCGACGTGCGCGACCTCGCGACCGATGTCGTACGTGATGAGGAAGTGGCGGATGGGGTCACCCACGCCACTCATTGAACCACGGGTTCCGTCGTGGCTCGCGAGAGAAACGGCTCAGAAACGACGCAGGACGCGGAGAAACGCCTCGAGCTCGTTGCGAGCGATCTCACCACGCTCGTCGGCCGCCATCAGCTCGGACATCAACCGATACGCCTCGAGCGCCTCCCCGTCGCCCTCGCCGAACTTGAGCCCGACCCCGATGCGTCGGCCATCGCGCTCGACGGTGTTGGCCCAGAGATCCTGTAGCACGGTGCGGATCTGGACCTCGACGAAACGCTCTCGCTTCACGACGACGAGGTGGCGTGCGCGGTACCCATCAATCTTGGGCTCCACGACGTAATCCCGGTACCGCCGGATGGTCCAGTTCTTGCGGAGACGTCGAGCAACGGCGACGGCGTCCGCCTCGTTCGGGACGACGATACGGCAACCGCCGATGTCCTCCATACGGCTGAGCCGCATGCCCTCGAACCGCACGAGCTTGTCGATGATCGTTCCGAACTTCTTCAGGCGCTGGCTCACGCGTGCCCCGGCAATCGGAGCGGCATAGTGACGGAGATTCGCGCCGACGAGGCGAAGTGGCTCCGCATGCGCGGAGCGCCAGTGCCGAACGACGTTCGCCTTGGCCACGAAATCTGCGTAGCCATCGAAGGCGGATCGATCGAACTCGATCTCCGGCGCCCGAGCCGGATCAGGCGTGAGCAGCGCGGCCACCAACGCGCCCGCCGCAGCGTCGACCGACCGCTTCGAAGGCAGGGTCTCGTCAGCCATCTGACGAGACCCTACGTCTCGATCAGGCGAAGAAGCGCGCGAGCGCCCCGTGGGCCTCGCGCAGCTCGTCGAGCGAGAGGCTGATCGTCGTCGGGCCCGCCGTGAGCTCGAGGCGGTCGCCGCCGACGGTGCCGAAGACGTCCAGCGGCACCTGCTCGCCGAGGCGATCCAGCGCCTCGCGAGAGCCGGAGACGATGAAGCCCGCCGGCCACTCGCCGAAGAGGATCGCGTCGCTCAGGCCGTCGCCGGCGTGCTCCGCGTCGACCTCGTGGCGCCAGCCGCGGCCGCCGGCGATGCAGCACTCGGCGATCGCGGTGAGGAACCCGCCCTCGGCGACGTCGTGCGCCGAGGAGAGCTCGCCGGCCCGGACCGCGTCGCGCACGGCGGCGATCACGCGCTGCGCGTGGTCGAGGTCGACCTCCGGCAGGCCGTCGGGCAGCTCCTGCCCGCGGAGCTTCGCGAGCTCGGACGCCTCCAGCGTCGGCAGGACGTTCCAGCCGACGAGGGCGACCGCGTCGCCGTCGCGCTGGAACCCCAGCGGCGCGGCCGCGCGGACGTCCGGGACCTTGCCGACCATGCCGACGACCGGCGTCGGGTAGATCGGCCCCGTCGTGCCCTCGTTGTAGAGCGAGACGTTGCCGCCGACGACCGGCGCGCCGGTCACGCGACAGGCGTCGCCGAGCCCGCGGACGGCCTCGGTGAGCTGCCACGCGATGTGCGGCTTCTCCGGGTTGCCGAAGTTCAGGTTGTTCGTCAGCCCGAGCGGCTCGGCCCCGACGCACGCGAGGTTCGCGGCGCACTCCAGGACGTTCCACGCCGTGCCGGTGTACGGGTCCGCCGCGACCCGGCGACCGGAGCCGTCGATCGAGACGCCGACGCCGGGAACGGGCGCGTCGAGGGCGGGCCGGCGGTCGGCCGGCAGCGGGCCGTTCGGGCCGGCCGGGCCGGGCACCATGAGGACGGCGGCGTCGGCCTCACCCGGGCGCTTCACCGTCCGGGACTGGACGACGCAGTCGTACTGCTCGAACAGCGGCCGGCGGGACGCGACGTTCGGGCTGGCGAGCAGCGCGAGCAGCGTCTC
Source organism: Patulibacter brassicae (assembly GCF_033949425.1). Taxonomy (NCBI): domain Bacteria; kingdom Bacillati; phylum Actinomycetota; class Thermoleophilia; order Solirubrobacterales; family Patulibacteraceae; genus Patulibacter; species Patulibacter brassicae. The sequence goes on from NZ_JAXAVX010000005.1 coordinate 49,240, forward strand.
CTGCGGCGTCGTGTCCGGGGCGAGCCTCGCGGGCGGCGCCGGATAGAGCGCCGCGGGACCGCCGGCGGGCCTCTCGGGATGGATCGCGTAGACCGGGCAGTCGTCGACGAGCGCCGGGACCGGCATGTCGCCGACGAGCTCGTCGCCGTCGAACACGCGGAAGCGCCGCGAGTCGGTGACGACGCCGATCGCCGTCCCGTGGACGTCCCACTTGTCGGTGATCGCGACGACCTCGTCGACCTTGTCCGGCGTCACGACGCAGAGCATCCGCTCCTGCGACTCCGAGACCATGACCTCGAAGGGCTCCAGCCCCTCCTGGCGCCGGGGGACGAGCGACACGTCGAGGTCGAGGCCGACCTCGCCCTTCGACGCCATCTCCGACGCCGACGACGTCAGGCCGGCGGCGCCGAGGTCCTGCAGCGAGACGAGCAGGCCCTTGTCGAGCAGCTCGAGGCAGCACTCGACGAGCTTCGACTCCTCGAACGGGTCGCCGACCTGCACCGTCGGGCGCATCGACTCGGCCCCATCGTCCCCACCGACGAGCTCCGCCGAGGCGAGCACGGACGCGCCGCCGATGCCGTCGGCACCGGTCGAGGCGCCGAACAGGACGACGACGTTGCCCACGCCGGTGGCGGCCGAGAGCGTCAGCCGCTCGCGCTCGACGAGCCCGAGCGCCATCGCGTTCACGAGGCAGTTCGTCTCGTACGGACCCTCGAAGTACACGTCGCCGCCGATGTTCGGCACGCCGATCGAGTTGCCGTAGTGACCGATGCCGCGGACGGCGCCGTCGAGGAGGAAGCGGGAGCGGATCGCGCCCGCGGTCGGCTCGCCGTCCTCGTCCACGTCGTCCACGTCACCGAAGCGCAGGGCGTCGAGCACCGCGATCGGCCGGGCGCCGAGCGCGAAGATGTCCCGCAGGATCCCGCCGACGCCGGTCGCCGCGCCCTGGAACGGCTCGACGGCCGAGGGGTGGTTGTGCGACTCGACCTTGAAGGTGATGAGCCAGCCGTCGCCGACGTCGACCGCGCCGGCGTTCTCGCCCGGGCCGAGGACGAGCGCGGGGCCCTCGGTGGGCAGCGTGCGCAGCAGCGGCTTGGAGTGCTTGTAGGAGCAGTGCTCGCTCCACATGAGCGAGAACATCGCGAGCTCGACCTGGACCGGCTCGCGACCGAGCTTCTCCGTGACGAGCGCGTACTCGTCGGCGGTGAGGCCCAGCGCGATCGCCTGCTCGACGCCGGGCGGGGTCCCGACCGGGGTCGCGTCGGCGGCGACCTCGCGGGCCGTGGGCAGCGGGGCGTCAGACACGAGCGGCCTCCGCGGGGGACCGGAAGAGCAGGAGCCCGTCGACCGAGCCGGTCAGCGGGTCGGTCGCGTGCTCGGGGTGGGGCATGAGGCCGACGACGTTGCGCTGCGCGTTGCAGACGCCGGCGACGTTCGCCGACGAGCCGTTCGGCCGGTCGTCGGCGGCGTACGTGAAGACGACCTGGTCGTTGCCGCGGACCTCGTCCAGGAGGTCGTCGGGCGCGTACCAGCGACCGGTCTGGTGCTTCGCCGGGATGACGAGCTCCTGCCCGGCGCTCGTGGCCGCGGTCCAGGCGGTGTCGGCCGCCTCGACGCGCAGCGTCACGTCGCGGAAGGTGAAGCGCCGCGAGAGGTTCATGAGCATCGTGCCCGGCAGGAGGCCCGCCTCGCAGAGGACTTGGAAGCCGTTGCAGATGCCGAGCACCGGCCCACCGGCGCGGGCGAACTCGGCCACGGCGCCCATCGCGGGGCTCAGCGCCGCGATCGAGCCGGCGCGCAGGTAGTCGCCGTAGGAGAAGCCGCCCGGGACGACGACCGCATCGACGCCCTTGAGGTCGCGGTCGCGGTGCCAGAGGAGCTCGGCGTTGCCGACCCCGACCGCCCGCTCCGCGGCCAGCACGGCGTCGATCTCGTCGCACGTGCCCGGAAACTGAACCACGCCGACCTTCATCGAGCGCCTCCCGGCGCGAGAACGCGGAGCATCACGCGTCGACCTGGATCTCGTAGTCCTCGATCAGCGGGTTCGCCAGGAGCTTCTGGCAGATCGCGTCGAGCTCCCCCGCGTCGGCGACGTCGAGCTCGACGAGCCGGCCGATCCGGACGTTCTCCGCCGGCTGGAACCCGAGCTGCGGCAGCGCCTGCTCGACGGCCGTGCCTTGCGGATCGAGGATCCCGGCCTTCGGCCGGATGAGGATGCGGGCGTGGGGCATCGCGAGGGTCCTGGGGTCGCCGGGCGAGGAGGGCGGACGCGGCACGACGAGAGCGGCAGCATCGCGCGGTCCGGACGCCGGATCCTACCGACGCGCCCCGCCGGACCCGCGCCCGTCTCCCCGGAGCCTCCGGCGGACCACGTGGTCCGCCGACGGGCCGGGCCGGGGCGCCGCGGCGCCCCGGCCCGCCGGATCAGCCCCTCACCGCACGACCACGATCTGCGGCAGCGAGAACGAGCGGGAGCGGGACGGCCCGTTCTTGCGCGACGGCACCCGCGTCCGCACGCGGTAGAGGTACGCGCGCCCCTTGATCCCGGTGAACGAGAACGTGTACCGCCCGTTGCGCCGCACGGTGGTCGTCGCCACGTCGTCGTAGCGCTTGCAGTCCACGCGCCGCTGGACCGAGATCTGCAGTCCGACCCGGGGGTACGGCTTCGTGATCCGGCCGGTGATCGTCACGCGACCGTTGCGGACCGACGTCTTCGACACGAGCGTCCGGCGCACGAGCCGCAGCGTCCGGCTGGCCCGGCCGTCGACGACGACCCGGTAGCGGGTCGCGCGCGGCGGGTTGCGCGGCGCCGCGGCGAGGGCGCTGAACTGGCCGTCCCGACCGACCGTCGTGCGCGCGACCGTCCGTCGCGCGCGGCCCGGCTGGAAGAGCTGGACCTGCACGGTCTTCCCGGCCAGCCGCTCCAGCGCCACGCCCGACACCCGGGCGCGTGTCCCGGACTGGCGGACGTTGATCAGCGCGGACGTCCCGCCGGCGCAGGCGAGGAAGTCCTGGGCGACCTCGCCGCTGGTGGTCGGGGGTGGCGTGCCCTGGCGGTCGGCCCCGGGCTGGACGACGGTGATGCGACTCGTCCTCGTCGCCTCGTCGCCGTTGCTGTCGCGCACCGTGATGACCGCGTCGTAGTCCCCGGACGGGACCTTCTCCGGCGGCAGCAGCCACGCGCAGCCCTTCGCCGCCGCGTCGTAGTACCCGGCGACCGTCACCGGCGCGCCGCCCCCGGCCGGGGTGACCGTGATCGAGCAGGACGTCACCGCGCCGCCGGACCCGGGGGTGGCCGGGACCGCGACGACCGGTCCGACGACGACGGGCTCACCGACGGTCGGCCCGGCGAGGACGATCTCCCCCGTGCTGACGACCTCGCGGCCGTTGCCCTGCACGAGCGTCACGCGGGCGTCGTAGGTGCCGGGCGGGAACTGGGCGCGGGGCAGGGTCGCGCGGCAGACGCCGTCGGCGAACGTGCCCGGCAGCGTCACGGGGTCGCCGCCGGCCTTCGGCGTGATCTGCACCGAGCAGCGCTCGACCGGCGAGTCGCCCGGCGTCAGGACCCGCACCTGCACCTCGCGGTCCACGAGCGTCGGCGGCCCGACCGTCGCGTCGACCGGCACGCCGCCCGGCACCTTCGCGGTGCTGCTCGCCGTCGACCGGAAGCCCGCGCTGTCGGTCGCGGTGACCGTCACGTCGTACTCGCCGTCGGGGACGGAGGACTCGGGCAGCGTCGCCGAGCAGGTCGTGCCGCTGACGGTGCCCTCGATCGTCGTGGTCGCCCCGCCGCCGCGCGGCGTCAGCGCGAAGGTGCACGCGTCGCCGGCGATCGTGCGCCCGTCGGCCGGGACGATCGTCGCCGAGGCGTCCCGTCCGTCGACCCCGATGCTCGTGATCGCGGGACCGCCGTCGAGGTGGACGCGCTCGGTCCTCGTCGCGACGCCTCCGTCGGAGTCGGTGACGGTCGTCGTCACGTCGTAGTCGCCCGAGGCGAGGTCGGCCGGCAGCTCGCCGACGCACCGCCGCTGCGCGGCGTCGTAGGTCACCGGTCCGAGCGGCACCGGTCCGCCACCGACGGCGGTCACCGCGACCGCGCACCCGGAGGCGGCGTCGATCGTCGCGTCCGTGCCCGGCACGACGTCCCCGACGACGAGGCTCCGGCCGTCCTGGGCGACGTCCCCGATCGCGGGACCGGCGATCGTGCCGGAGCCCTGACCCTGGGCGCTGCCGCCGTCGGAGTCGACCCCGATCCCCACGACGTCGTAGGTCCCGGGCGGGAACTGCGCGGCCGGCAGCGGCGCGGAGCAGCCGGCGCCGTCGACGTCGACCGTCCCGGCCACCGCCTTCGTGGGCCCGTCGGGCCGCAGCGTCAGCTCGAAGCGGCAGCTCTCGATCGTCGTGCCCGAGGCCGGCGAGAAGTCGGCCCGCGCGGTGCGGCCGTCGAGGCGGACGTTGGAGACCTCGGGACCGCCGATGGCGACCGGCCCGGAGCCGGACGCCTCGTCGCCGAGCGAGTCGGTGACCCTGACCGCCACGACGTACTCGCCGGGCGGGAACGTCGCCTCCGGCAGCCGGGCGACGCAGCGCTGCGTCCCGGACACGGCGTCCGTCTCGACCGTCGCCGGCACGCTCGCGGGCGCGCCGCCGGCGGGCGTGACCGTCAGGGTGCAGGCGTCGCCCGCGATCGTCGCGCCGGCGCCGGGGACCACGACGCTCGCGACGTCGCGGCCGTTGAGGGTCGGTGCCTCGACGCGCGGCGGCGCGAGCCGGAACGACCCCTCGGGGCTCGTGGCGCTGCGCGAGGTGCTGTCGACGACGGTGACCGTCGCGCGGTACTCGCCGTCACCGGGCGGGAACTGCTGGCGCGGGAGCTGCGCGCGGCAGCGCCCGTCCGCGAACGCGCCCTCGACCGTGACGGAGGGGCCGCCGCCGGGCGGGGCGACGGAGAACGAGCAGCGCTGCACGGTCGCCCCCTCGGCCGGCGCGACCTCGGCGGAGATCGTGCGTCCCTCGACCTCGGGCGCCGCGGCGCTCGCGGTGGCGCAGGCGCCCGCGCCGGCGTCGACGCGCGAGACCGCGACGGAGACGTCCAGCAGCCGGACGCCGAGCTCGAGGACCTCGACCCGCAGGCCGGTGCGCTGCGTGCCCGCCGCGGTCTCGCGCAGGTCGCCCGGCGTGAGGCGCACGATCGGACCGAGCGGCCCGAGCGCCCCGCTGAGCTGCACGACCTCGTCCGTGAGGTTCACGCGCTGCCCGAAGACCGTCACGTCCGCGACGTCGAACGACGAGGTCGCGGTCGCCGTCCCGTCGACGCACCGCGCCCGCACCCGCGACTCGACCGCGGCGACCTTCACCAGCGACGTCACGCCCGCGAGGGAGACGTCGAGTCCCGCCACCCGCGCGTAGGCCTCCGGCTCGCGCGCCGACACGGGGCGCGCGACGTCGGTCGTCGTCGACGTCGTGAGCAGCCCGACGTCGATGCCGAGCGGGCGCAGCACGTTCAGCACCTGCTGCAGCCCGCCCCCGAGCGGCGAGTTCGTGCTCGTGCGGCAGGCCGTGTCGTCGCTGCCCGTCGCGAGGAGGTCCTCGATCGGATCGAGGACGCCGGCGCCGACCAAGCGGAGGTCGAGCGTCTCGGCACGACAGCTCCACTCGTCCTGCGGCGCGGCCGCGGAGGCCGCCGGCGCGAGCGTCACGGCGGCGAGGGTCGCCGCCACGAGGACCGACAGGAGCCCGGCGAGGCCCCGCGCCGGGCGGTCGGTCGGATGCAGTGAGCGTCTGCGCATGAGGACGGCTCCTCGTCTTCGGGGACGCCGGGCGAGAGCCCGGCGGGGGATGGCCCAGCATCCCCCAATCGACGGGGCAAGCGTCAAGGACGGATGGTCCTCATATCGCCTCGTCCATCGGTCCAGACCCGGTCCCGCGGACGTCCGAGCGGCCCCCAGCGCGCGACGCGACCCCCCGATCGGGGCATCCGCCGGCCGCGGCGCGCATGCGAGACGCTCGCCACCCGCCGTCGGACGCGGTCTCTCACGGCCCTCTCACGATCGGTGAGACCCCCGTGAGAGGGGCGCCCCGCGACGACCGGGCGACCGTACGGTGCTCCCGAGCCGCGTCCCCCCCCCGCGGCCGTCCCCCCAAGGAGCGCATCGCCATGTCCCCCATCACGCCCGCCCTCCGTCGCCGGGCCGCCCTGCCCCTCGCCGCGTTCGCCCTCGCCGGGGCGGGCGCCGGCGCCCTCGCCCTGACCGGCCCGGACGACGCGTCGGCCCGGTGCGTCGACGAGATCGGCGGCAAGCTCGTCCCCTGCCCGACGCCGATCACGTACCCCACGAAGGTCGCGCACGTCGGGACGGTCGCCGTCCGCCGCGGCGCGACGCTCGGCGTCCGCGCGACCCCCCGGCAGAACGCCCACCAGTACCGGCAGCTCAAGCCGGGCGCGAAGGTCCTCATCGTCTGCCAGACCCGCGGCAGCAAGGTCAAGGGCACGTACGGACCGACCCGGATCTGGAACCGCCTGAAGCACGGCGGCTGGGTCAGCGACGCGTACGTCTACACCGGCAGCAACGGGCGCGTCGCGCCGAACTGCCCGACGCGCTGAGCGACCCCGCGCCCGACGCGGCGCCGGCCGCGCACCGGCGTCCGTCGCTCGCGGCCGCCGCGGGTCAGGCGCGCGTGCGCTCGAGCCAGGCCGAGAGCGGCTCGCCCGTGATCCGCTCGTACGCCTCGGCGTAGCGCTCCTGCGTCCCCTTGACGACCTCGGCCGGGATCTCCGGCGCCGGCGGCGTCTTGTCCCAGCCCGACGAGGTCGCCCAGTCGCGGACGTACTGCTTGTCGAAGCTCGGCGGCGTCGTGCCGACCTCGAACCCGTCCGCGGGCCAGTATCGCGAGCTGTCGGGCGTCAGCGCCTCGTCGCCGAGCACGAGCTCGCCCGTCTCCGGGTCGAGCCCGAACTCGAACTTCGTGTCGGCGAGGATCACCCCGCGCGAGCGGGCGTGCTCGTGGCCCAGGCGATAGAGCGCGATCGACGCCTCGCGCACGCGCGTCGCCAGCGCGTCCCCGTCCCCGTCCGGCGCGACCGGCGCCAGCAGCTCGGCGGCACGGGCGAAGTCGATCGCCTCGTCGTGCGTGCCGAGCTCCGCCTTCGTCGAGGGCGTGAAGATCGGGACCGGCAGCTCCTGGCTCTCCTGCAGCCCGGCGGGCAGCTCGATGCCGGAGACCGTGCCGGACGCCTGGTAGTCGCGCCAGCCCGAGCCGGTGATGTGCCCCCGCACGACGGCCTCGATCGGCAGCATCTCGAGCTTGCGCACGACGACGCCGCGGCCGCGGGCCTCCTCGGGGATCCCGTCGGTGTAGGAGACGACGTGGTTGGCGATGACGTGGCTCGTGCGGTCGAACCAGAACGCCGAGATGCCGGTGAGCACGGCGCCCTTGCCCGGGATCGTGTTCGGGTGCACGACGTCGTACGTCGACACGCGGTCGCTGGCCACGAGCAGCAGGCGGTCCCCGAGCTCGTAGATGTCGCGGACCTTGCCGCTGGCCAGGAGGGGGAGGCGGTCGAGCGTCACGCCGGGCAGGCTACCCGCCGACGGCGCCCGACCCCCGGCGCGGCGCGCGTCCGCCCCGTCGGACGCGCGCCGGGCCTCAGCGCCCGCGACGCAGCGCGACCCGCCACCACGTCGCGGCCTCGACGCGCGCGACGCGTCGCAGCGCCTCGACCGCCCCGGCGGTCGGCCACGCGGGGTCGGCGATGACCGCGCCGTCCTCCACCGCGAGCGCGGCGAGCGGCGCTCCCGCCGCCTCGGCGAGCAGGACCGGCCCGGTCGGCACCGCCGCGTCCGCGGCCGCGGCGAGCCGCTCGAGCGCCTCGGCGTCGGCGGCGGTCGCCCGGCGGACCTCGAACGTCGCCGGCACCCGGACGCGCACGGCGCGCTGCGCCGCGCGGCGCAGCTCATCGTCGGGGGTGGAGTTCAGGAGGGTCGCGCCCATGGGTGGCCTTTCGTCGTCTCGTCTCGTGCCCCGAGGGTGCCGGCCCCGGCGGGCCGCGGACAGGCCGCTCGCCGCGCCGCCGGCGGTTCGAGCCCGGTCGGGCCCTCGACGGTGGCGGGCCGCCGTCCGGTTCTCCATCGCACCTGCGCATGACGGCCATGCGCCGCGCCGCGCCCCCGCGCCGCGCATGGGCGCCATGCCGCTCCCGCATGGTCCTCGCGGCCCGGGCGGGCTACCGTCGGAGGGACCATGGAGCTCCTGCACCTGCGGGTCCTCCGCGAGGTCGCCCGCCGCGGGTCGATCTCCGCGGCCGCCGACGCCCTCGACTACACCCAGCCCGCGGTCTCGCGCCAGCTCGCGATGCTCGAGCGGCAGACCGGTCAGGCGCTCGTCGAGCGCACCCCGCGCGGCGCCCGCCTGACCGCCGCCGGCGAGGCGCTGCTGCACCACGCCGACGAGATCCTCGACCGCGTCGCGGCCGCCGAGCGGGAGATGCGCGCGATCTCGACGCTCGGCGCCGGCAGCGTGCGGCTCTCGGCGTTCCCCTCGACCGTCGGCTCGTTCGTGCCGGCGGCGCTGCGCGGGTTCCGCGATCGCTACCCCCGGGTCCGCGTGGCGTTCGAGCTCGCCGAGCCCGGACCCGCGCTGGAGCTCCTGCGCCAGGGACGCGTCGACGTCGCGGTGACGAGCCTCGGCGCGGCGGCCGGCCCGCCGCCCGGGTTCCGCGCCGTGCCGCTGATCGAGGACCCGATGCTCCTCGCGCTGCCGACCGACCATCCGCTGGCGGAGCTCGAGGAGGTGCCGATCGCGGCGCTCGCCGGCGAGGCGCTCGTCCTCGGCTCGCCGCGCACCTGCCCGGACTGCGACGTCGTGCAGGCCGCCTGCGAGGAGGAGGGGTTCGCCCCCAACCGCGCGTACGTGGCCGACGACTACGGCGCGACGCTCGGGCTCGTGGCGTCGGGCCTCGCGGTGGCGACGGTCCCGCAGCTGGCGCTGCACCATCCGCGTCCGGACGTCGTCGTGCGCCCGCTGGAGCAGCGGATCGTCCGGCGGATCGTCGCGATGACCCCCGCGGCCGCGTCCGGAGCGGCGCGCGACGCGCTGCTGGAGGCGCTCGTCGCGGCGGCCGCCGCGCACGAGAGCGCCTTCACCGCCGCGCGGACCGTCGCCTAGCGGGTCCGGCGCCGCGGACGCGCTGCGTCCCGCACGAGCATTCCGAGGTGGCATAGTCAGCGGTGGATGAGCGAGCGACCCGCACCCCCGGCGACGCACGACCTCGAGGCGCTCGTGGCCGCGGTGGAGACCGGGACGATGAGCGGGGCCGCGGAGGCGCTCGACCTCACCCAGTCAGCGGTGACGAAGCGGATCGCGCGGCTCGAGGCGCAGCTCGGCTCGCTGCTGCTGGAGCGCGGCCGCTTCGGCGTGCGCCCGACGCCGGCCGGTGCGCTCCTCTACCCGGAGGCCAAGCGCGCCCTCGACGTCCTGCACCGCGCCGCCGACCTCGTCCGGGCCGAGCGGACCGAGCGGCAGGAGACGCTGCGGATCGCCGCGAGCCACACCGTCGGCGAGTACCTCGTGCCGGAGTGGCTGGCCGAGCACCGTCGCTCGGGCGGCCCGCCCGTGCGGGCGGCGGTGACGATCTCCAACTCGCCCGCCGTGCTGCAGGCCGTCCGCGACGGCGATGTCGACCTCGGCTTCGTCGAGCACGACCAGCCGGCGACGGGCCTGGAGACGCTCGTCGTCGGCCGCGACGAGCTCGTGGCCGTCGTCGCCGCCGACCATCCGTGGGCGCGCCGCGAGAGCGTCCCGGTCGGCACCCTCGTCTCGGAGGCGTACCTCACTCGCGAGCCGGAGTCGGGCACGCGGACCGTCGCCGAGCACGCGCTGGCCGCCGCGGGCGTGTCGCTGCGTCCGGCGCTCGAGGCGATGAGCCTCGAGGCGGTGAAGCGGTCCGTCGCGTCCGGCGGCGGGTTCGCGCTGCTCTCGCCGCTCGCCGTGGGCCGCGAGGTGGAGGCCGGCCGCCTGGCGACGGCACGGGTGGAGGGCGCCGACCTGCACCGCGAGCTGCGCGCCGTGCGGCGCCGCAGCTCCTCGACCTCGGTCACCGGCAGCGAGCCCGCGCGGCGGCTCTGGCGCTGGCTCGAGGCGCGCCCGACCGCGACCTGACGCCGCTCAGCCGCCGAGCTCGCGCTCGAGCCGCGCGAGGCGGTCGTCCCACCGCGCCCCGGCGCCGGCGATCCAGCGGACCGCGTCGTGCAGCGGCTCCGGCGTCAGGCGGAAGCGCGTCTCCCGCCCCTCTCGCGCCGCCGCCACGAGCCCGGCGTCCGCGAGCACGGCGAGGTGCTTGGCGACCGCCTGGCGGCTCATCGGCAGCTCGCCCGCGAGCGCCGACGCCGTGACCGTCGGGCGGTCGGCGAGGGCGCGCACGACCTGCCGGCGGGTCGGATCGGCGAGCGCGGCGAAGACGGCCCCGGCCGCGACGTCGCGGTCCGCGGCGACCGGCGGCGTTCCGGCGCGCGGGGTCACGCGCGGGCGAGCGCTCGGGCCTGCGGCGCGCCGCCGCCGTGCCGGCGCGAGACCGGGGCGTGCCCGGGGACCGCGACGACGCGGAGCGCGCGGACCGGCAGCTCGACGACCACGACCCGCGTGCCGCCGGGCGCGTCGTCGAGGGTCAGCTCGACGAGCGCCGGCTCCTCCCCGTCGCCGCTCCAGGTCAGGGAGAGGCGCCGGCCGGGCACGACCTCCTCGATCTCGACGTCGCGCTCGCGGCCGTCGACGGTCATCCGGCCCCGCGCGCCGGGGCGCAGCTCGACGTCGACGTCCTCGGCGAGCCAGCGCTCGAGGCCCTCGGGCGTGGCGAGCATCGTCCAGGCGTCCTCGCGGGCGGCGGGCAGCAGCCGCTCGCGGCGCACCGCGTCCTCGAGGAGGTCGGGCTCGGCCGTCGGCCGGTCGTGGTGCGGCTGGGTCATCGTGGTCCTCCGGGCGTCGCGGCGGGTCGAGGACGACCTTACACGCAACTGCCGAGTTGCGTGTAAGGTACCCACGAAGCGCAACCATTTGGTTGCGTCTTTCCCGGTCACCCGTCCCACCAGGAGCCCCATGCCCCTCGTCCCGATGGTCGTCGAGCAGCACTCGCGCGGCGAGCGCTCGTTCGACATCTACTCCCGTCTGCTGAACGACCGCGCGGTCTTCCTCGGCAGCCAGATCGACGCCGACGTGGCGAACCTCGTCGTCGCGCAGCTCCTGCACCTCGAGGCCGACGCGCCCGACAAGGACATCCAGCTCTACGTGAACTCGCCCGGCGGCGACGTCTACGCGAGCCTCGCGATCTACGACGCGATGCAGTACGTGCGCTGCGACGTCGCCACGATCTGCTGCGGGATCGCCATGTCCGGTGGCTCGATCGTGCTCTGCGGAGGCGCGCCCGGCAAGCGCGCCGCGCTGCCGAACAGCCGGATCCTCGTGCACCAGCCGCACGGCGGGCTGCAGGGCCAGAGCTCGGACATCGAGATCCACGCCCGGGAGATGCTCTGGATGCGCGAGCGGATCGAGCGGCTCTACGCCGTGCACACCGGGCAGGAGCAGGAGCGCATCCACCTCGACATCGAGCGCGACCGGTTCCTCTCGCCCGAGGAGGCGCGCGCCTACGGGCTCATCGACCGGGTGATCGCCCACCGTGCCCCCGCCGGCACCGGCGCCGGGCTGACCTGAGGTCAGCGAGCCGCGAGGTGCGTGCGGAACCGCTTCTGGAACGCCTTCATCTCGCGGCTCGCGCCGAGGGCCGCCGGCACCGCGCCGACGAGCGGGATCGCTCGCACCCCGGGCTGCAGCGACTCCGGAACGAGGTCGCGGACCTTCCGCACCCGCCAGAGGAAGCGCAGGGTGCTCCACGGGGTCCACTCGTCGGGCACGAGGTCCGTCACGGCGCCGGCCGCGCGGCTCGCCTCGAGGTCCAGCAGCGACCGCGTGCCGGTGCCCGCCGTGATCGCCTCCGCCTCGTCGAGCTCCTCGACGAGGCCCCAGACCACGAGCAGGTCGGCGGCGAGCTCGGCGTCCGTGCGCGGCGTGCCGAGCTCGGCGGCGAGCGTCACGGCGGCGCGCGCCTCCTCGATCACCGCGAGCGCCTCGCCGGACACGCGGCCGGGCAGGCCGGCGAGGCCGGTGACGGCGGCGAGCCGGCGCGCCCGCTTGCGCGCGTCCTTCGGCCGCGCCGGATCGGCGTCCTCGCGCTCGGCCCGCAGCTCGGCCACGAGCGCCACGAGCACCCGCTCCGGGATGGCCGGGAGCCGACCGGCCCGCGGGGGCGCGTCCTGCGCGTCCTTCACCGCGCGCACGAGCGCGGCGACCTGCCGCGGGCGCAGCGGCAGCCGGGGCGCGCCGCTCATCGACGTGGTCCGGCGCTCGGGCTCCGCATGACGGCCCCAGGGTACCCGCGGACGCCGAGTCCCACCGGGGGCCGACGCGGACGTGCCACGATCGACCGATGAGCGACGCGCCGCCCCCGGAGCCCGAGGGCTCCTCCCACCAGCCGACGCTCGACGCGCTCGAGGAGGCGCTGCGCGCGTCGTGGGACCGTGACACGAGCGACGACCCGGACCGGTGGACGCCGGAGAACCCGGCGCTCGGCCAGTGCGCGGTCTCGGCCCTCGTCATCCGCGCGGTCTACGGCGGGGAGATCCTCATCGCGACGGTCCTCGACCGCCACGGCGAGCGCACGCCGGACGGCCACGCCTGGAACCGGCTGCCCGACGGCAAGGAGGTCGACATCTCGTTCGACCAGTTCCTCGACGGCGAGCAGCTCGCCACCCCGCTCGTGACCGAGCCGGTGATCGCCGGCGACCCGCACCGCCACCGGCTCCTGGCCCGGCGGGTCGAGGAGCGCCTCGGGATCGAGATCGACCGATCCCGGATCGACCCGCGCTAGGTCCTCCGGCGGGCGGCGCGCGGCGGCTGGTGCGTCGTCGCAGCCCCGGCCCCCGGGGCTCCCGCGACGCACCAGGGGTCCCGCGTCCGCGCGACCCCGCGGTTTGCGGACCGGCCCGGCGTGGGAACAGCGGTCCATGGCCCGCGCTCCCGTCCTGCTCGCCGGCGTGCTCGCGTCGCTCCTCCTGCCGGCGGCGGCCGCCGCGGTGCCGACCGGCGACCCGGTGACGGTCGCCGAGGGCCTGCGCACGCCGTGGGAGGTCGCCCCGACGCCCGACGGGCGGACGCTCGTCGTCGAGCGCGACCAGGGCGTGCGGGTGCTCGACGCCCAGGACCGCCTCCAGGCCGGCAGCGTCCTGACGCGCAGCGCGGTCGCCCCGGACGCGACGAAGCTCCTGGGGCTCGTCCTGCATCCCGGCTACGCGACGAACCACCGGCTCTACCTCTACGCGGTCCGCGCGGCGGACCCGGACGGGACCGGACCGGCGACCGGCACGAGCGGCATCTGGCGCCTGCGGGACGAGGGAACGCGGCTCGTCGTCGAGCAGCAGGTCTTCCGGGGCATCGACTCCGACGGCAACCACGACGGCGGCCGGATGGCCTTCGGGCCCGACGGCGCGCTGTACGTCACGACCGGCGACATCCATCAACCGGCGCGTCCGCAGGACCACGGGTCGCTCAACGGGAAGATCCTCCGCTTCGCGCCGCCCTCCGGCAGCGAGACCGAGCTCGCGCCGGCGCCCGACAACCCGTTCGCGGCGGAGGGCGGCAACGCCCGGTACGTCTGGTCGCTCGGGCACCGCCATCCCCAGGGCATCGCCTTCGACGCCGCGGGCCGGCTGTGGGAGACCGAGCACGGCCCGACCGGCGAGCAGCACGGCTCCGCGTACCCGGGCGGCAACGATCAGCAGGGGCGGGACGAGCTGAACCTCATCGTCCGCGGCGGCAACTACGGCTGGCCGCTCGTGTCCGGGCCGATGACGCGCGCGGGGACGATCGCGCCGCTCGCCTACGCCCCGGACGACGGCGCCTGGGCGCCGGGCGACGTCGCAGTCGGGCGCGACGGCAGCCTCTACGCGCCCTTCCTGCGCGGCGCGCAGCTGCGGCGCTTCGACGTACGGGCCGGCGCGGTGATCGGCCAGGGCCAGCACCTGCAGGGCCTGGGCCGGCTGCGGGTCGCCGTCGCGCGCGGCGACCACCTGCTCGTCGCCCAGGACGGCAGCGCCGCGAAGCTCCTGCGGCTGCCGCTGAGCGAGCCCATCCCCGGCGGCAGCGACGCGGCCGACCCGCCGGCCGGCCCCGGCGGCGGGGCGGGCGGGGGAGGCACCGGAGGGACGAACGGCGGCGGCACGGGCACCCCGGCGGCGCCGTCGGCCACCACGGCGACCGCCCGCCTGGCCCGCGGCCTGCGCGCCGCCACCACCCGGCTCGGCGAGCGCCGCCTGCGCGCCGGCCGCGGCGCCACCACGCGCGTGGCCCTGCCGGCGGGGCGCGTCACGGTCGAGCTGCGGCTGCGCAGCTCGCGCGGCCCGCGGCTGTCCCGGACGACCCGCACGGTGCCCAGCGGCAGGACACGGACCTGGGCGATCCGCGCCGACGCGCGCGGCCGGCGCCTGCTGCGCCGCACCGCCTCGCGCCGGATCGTCGTGCGCGTCGTGACCCGCCCGACCGGGGCGGCGACCGTCGTGCGCGCGTCCGGAGGCACGCTGCGCCGCTGACCCATCCGGCCAGGTCCGCTCGACCAGTGCGTCGGCGGAGCCCCGGCCCCCGGGGCCTCCGCCGACGCGCCAGCGGGCGGATCGGGCTCGCCGGCTGCTCAGAGGCCGGCGTCGGCGAGGCGGCCGACGAGCTCGTCGGCGTGCTTCGTGTAGTGGCCGAGGTCGAACACGGCGTCGAGGTCGAGCGCCGAGCAGCGCTCGTCGGCGGCGGCGAGCTGGCGCAGCGGGGTGCGGGTGTCCCAGGCGCGCTGGGCGAGCTCCTGGGCGATCCGGTAGGCGTCGTCGCGCACCATCCCCGTCTTGACCAGGGCGAGCAGCAGCCGCTGGCTGAAGAGGGCGCCGGAGGTGATCTCGAGGTTCTCGCGCATCCGGTCCTCGTGCACGACGAGGCCGGACACGACCCGGACCGCGAGCGACTGCATGTAGTCCAGCGCGATCGTCGCGTCGGGCAGGATCACGCGCTCGGCGCCGGAGTGGCTGATGTCGCGCTCGTGCCAGAGGGCGACGTTCTCGACCGCCGCCTGTGCGTAGCCGCGCAGCACGCGGGCCAGGCCGGTGATCCGCTCCGTCGTGATCGGGTTGCGCTTGTGGGGCATCGCGGAGGAGCCCTTCTGCTTGCCCGCGCGGAACGGCTCCTCGGCCTCGCGGACCTCGGTGCGCTGCAGGTGCCGGATCTCGGTGGCCAGGCGCTCGAGCCCGGCGCCGGCGAGGCTGATCGCCTGCAGCAGCTGCGCGTGGCGGTCGCGCGGGATGACCTGGGTGGAGACCGGCTCGCCCTGCAGCTCGAGCCGCTCCAGGACCTTCGCCTCGAACGCCGGCGAGGTCGAGGCGTAGGTGCCCACCGCGCCGGACAGCGCGCCGACGGCGACCTGGTCGAACGCCTCGGCGAGCCGCTGCGCGTTGCGGTCGGCCTCGAGCGCGAAGCCGGCGAGCTTGATGCCGAAGGTCGTCGGCTCGGCGTGGATGCCGTGGGTGCGCCCGACGCAGACGGTGTGGACGTGCTCGCGCGCCTTCGCCGCGAGCGCCTCGGCGACCTCCTGCGCACCGGCGACGACGATCTCGCCCGCCTTGCGCAGCTGGAGCGCCAGGGCGGTGTCCAGCACGTCGGAGGAGGTGAGGCCGTAGTGGATCCAGCGGCCGCTCTCGCCGGCCGACGCCGAGAGGACGTCGACGAACGCCGCCACGTCGTGATCGGTGATCTTCTCCCGCTCCTGGACGGCCTCGACGGTGAAGGTCGCCGCGCGGATCGCGTCGAGATCCTCGGGAGACGGGCCGCCGCCCTCCCCACCCTCGCCCGTGCCCTCGAGCCCCGGGACGACGTCGGGCGTCAGCGCCTCGGCGGCGGCCACCTCCACGTCGCGCCACGCCTGGAGCTTGGCCTGGTCGGTCCAGACGGCGCCGATCTCGGGACGGGTGTAGCGCGGGATCATCGCGGCGGATTCTGGCTGATGGCCGACGACGACGCCCGCCGCCCAGGTGACCTCGCGCGCGCGGCCGACCCTCGTAGCGCTCGGCTCCGCACTGGCGCGACGCTCGGGCGCGACCCGGCCGCGCCGGGCGTACATGTCCGCTTCCCCCACCGAGCGCCCCACGCGGCCCGGAGCTTCCCCGGGCGCGTCGCGGGCATCTTGGGTCCGGGCCGTGGCGATACGCCATAGACCGCCGTCGTCGCGGAGCGTCGGCGCGCCACGGCCTATCCCGCGGGACAGGCCGACCGGCCGCGGCGGGGGCGATCGTGTTCCCGTCCGGTCACGCGCCGTCGACGGCCCGTGCGCGGCGCCCCGGCCCGCGTGGTGTCGGCCGGCCTCACGCACCCGATCGAGGAGATCACGCAGTGTCATCCCACCCCCGCCGTCGGAGGGCGGCGGCGCGACGACGCGCCGCCGCGCGCGCGATCGCCCTCACGGCGACGACCGCGATCGCCGCGGGCGCGCTCGCCGTCCCGGCCAGCGCCTACAACTACGTCCCCAGCGGCAACGGCGTCACCTGGGGCGTCCAGGACGGTGCCGCGCCGCGCGTGGACACCGGCAGCATCCGCGACACCTCCTCCAACGCCCTGACCGGCTTCGGTGGCATCCGGGTGAAGGTCTCCACCGACGCCGCCCGCAACGGCGAGCTCGTGCGCGGCTTCCGCCTGACGTTCGATCCGCCCGAGCGGTTCAGCTCGCGCAACAGCGTCGAGCTGGGCGGGGTCGCGATCGCGCGCCAGATCCGGTTCAACCGGACCGCCAACTGGGCGCGCTGGCTGGACACCTTCAAGAACACGACCGACGCGCCGGTCACCGTCGACGTCCAGTTCGGTGGGCAGACCGGCGTCGGCAGCAGCAACGGCAGCACGAACGGGATCGTCTCCGGCACCTCCTCCGGCGACGCCGACATCACGCCCGGCGACGCGTGGACGCTGACCCGCTTCGGCACGAGCGGCGCGAGCACCCGGGGCCCGTCGGCGGTCGTCGTCGGCTCGCCCGCGCCGTTCACGGGCGCGATGACCCGCACCGGCAACTTCCGCGACAAGCCGTTCGACGAGGACCGCGTCCTGACCGGCCACGAGTCGAACTTCATCGGCTACGAGCACCGGCTGACGCTGGCCCCCGGCGAGACGAAGTCGCTGGCGCGGTTCGTCGTCGTCGGCCTGGCGGAGAGCGCCGGCGGCACCGGCGACACCGCGCCGGGCGCCCAGGTCGCCGCGGTGCGCGCCACCGCCGCGGCGATCCCGACGACCGCCGCCGCCTTCGCGGACCTCACGAAGCCGGAGCTCTGCTCGCTGGCCAACTGGGACCTCGACGCACTGCCGACGATCGCCGCGTTCGACCCGGGCACCGACTGCGCGGGCGTCGCCGCACCGGTGATCCCGGCGCTGCCGCCGGCGACCCCGACGACGACCGGCTCGACCTACGACGTCGTCGGCACGTCGATCGGCGAGATGCAGGCCGACATGGCCGCCGGCCGGACGACCTCGCAGCAGATCACCCGGGCGTACCTCGACCGGATCGCCGCCTACGACCGCGGTCCCTGGGGCTTCAACGCGTACACGACGGTCGCCTCCGACGCGCTGGCGCAGGCGAAGGCCGCCGACGAGGCGCGCGCCGCGGGCAGGACCGGGCCGCTGCTCGGCATCCCGCTGGCGATCAAGGACCTCTACGACACGAAGGACATGCCGACCACGAACGGCTCGCTCGTGTTCGAGGGCTACCGCCCGCCGGAGGACGCGACCTCGGTCGCCCGCCTGCGCGCCGCCGGCGCCGTGATCCTCGGCAAGGCGTCGCTGGAGGAGTACGCCCTCTCGGGCCAGTACTCCGACTCGGCCTACGGCATCGTCTGGAACGCGTTCTCGCCGTCGAAGTCGTCGCTGGCCTCCAGCGGCGGCTCGGCGACCGCGACCGCGACCTGGCTGGCCGCCGGCGCGCTCGGCAGCCAGACCGGCGACTCGCTCTACGCCCCCGCCAGCGGCGCCAGCCTCTACACGCTGCGTGGCACCGACGGGATGGAGAGCCTCGCCGGCCTCATGCCCCTGACCTGGCTGCAGGACTACGGCGGAGCGCTCGCCCGCTCGCTGCCCGACCTGGCGGACATCCTCGACGTCACCACCGGCACCGACCCGCGCGACGCGGAGCGGACCGCCGAGGCCGACGCGCACCGCCCCGAGACCTGGCGCTCGACGTTGAAGGCCGATGCCCTGCAGGGCAAGCGGATCGGCTACTACGACTCGGCGTTCACCGATCCGTTCGGCACGTCCGGCACCGTCGACGCCCAGAAGGCGGCGCTGCAGCGCTTCGAGGAGGCCGGCGCGACCCTGGTGCGGATCTCCGGCGGCCCGTCGCTGCCCGGGAGCGTCGCCGGCGACCGCGCCTACCAGGGCTGGGTCGAGTACATCAAGGAGCACCCGAACCTCCCCTTCCAGAACGCCGGCGACATCCTCGCCTCGCCGCTGCGGCTGCCGTACCGACGCCGTGACGGCTACACCGGGACGGGCGCGATGACCCCGGCGCAGATCACCGCCTACAAGCAGTGGCGCGCCGACGCCAAGGTCGCCGTCGGGCAGTGGCTCGACGACCCGCCGAGCCCCGTCGACCCGGACACCGGCGCCCCGTCGCCGGGCGCGCTGGACGCCGTCGCGTTTCCCGGGCTGAAGAGCACGTTGAGCCTCAACGACGGCAACGCCGCCGCGTTCGGTCGCGGCGACCCGCCGACCAACGGCGCCGGCGCGCCGTCCGTGGCGTTCCCGGCGACGGTGAACGACGACGGCGAGCCGACGAACCTGCAGCTCGCCGGCCGGGCGTGGGACGACGCGAAGCTCATGGGCTACGCGTACGCGTTCGACCGGGTCGCGGAGGCCCACATCGCCCCGACGACGGCGCCGCGGCTGGCCTACGCCGCCGATCCGCAGCCGCCGGTCGTCGACCCGCCGCCGGTGGTCGCTCCGGAGCCGGCGCCGATCCCCGCGCCGCTCGTGCCGCCGACGACGCGGCCGCTGGCGCCCCCGGCGGCGGTGAAGCGCACGGTGCGGATCCGCGCCGGATCCGTGCGGGTCGACCGCTCCGGGCGCTTCGCCGTCCGGGTGAGCTGCGCCCGTGGCGCCACCTCCTGCGTCCTGCGCGTGCGGGTGACGCGCGGCGGCGGCACCCTGCTCTCGCGGGTGATCACCGTCCGGGCCGGCCGGACCGCGACGCTGCGGGTGCGACCGACCGCGTCGATGCGGCGGGTCCTGCGCCGCGGGTCCTCGCCGACCGTCCGGGTGCGGGTCTCCGGCGCGCGGATCCGGTCGACGCCCTCGGCGGTCGTCGTGGTGCGTCCCGCGCGGTGAGCGCCGTGGGGTGCGCGGCCCGTCCGCGCACCCCACCGCGGGTGTTCCCCGGCGGTGGGCGTCGCAGCGCGGCGTTCCGGGCGGTGCGCGGTACCGGGGACGGCCGCGCCGGGATGCGTGGTCCGCCGCCGACCACGTCGACCCCCCAGACCGTCGGGATCGAGCCGCTCCGGGGCGCCCGCGGCGGGGGTCGGCCACCGCATCGCCACCCGCTCCGGCGCCGCGACCGGTAGAGCTTGGGGGCGATGTCGCCGGCGCGCTATCCGCAGATCCTCGACGACCCGCTGCGCAACCGGGGCACGGCGTTCACCGCCGAGCAACGCCGCGTCCTGGGGCTCGACGGGCTCCTGCCGCCGGCGATCGAGTCGCTCGACGAGCAGGTCGCCCGCTCGATCGAGGTCTTCCGCCGCCGGCCGCGGCCGATCGACCAGTACCTCTACCTGCGGGAGCTCCAGGACACGAACCTCGTCCTGTACTACCGGCTGCTCGTCGACCACCTCGAGGAGGTCCTGCCGATCGTCTACACGCCGACGGTGGGACTGGCGTGCCAGCGCTTCCACCGGATCTTCCGTCGTCCGCGCGGCCTGACGCTGCCCTACACCGAGCGTCACCGACTCCCGGAGCTCCTCGGCAACCGCCGTCAGCCGAGCGTCGACGTCATCGTCGTGACCGACGGCGAGCGGATCCTCGGGCTCGGCGACCAGGGCTCCGGGGGCCTGGGGATCCCGATCGGCAAGCTCGCGCTCTACACCGCGATCGGCGGCCTCGACCCCGGTCGGACGCTGCCGATCGTGCTCGACGTCGGGACGAACAACGAGGAGCGCCTCGCCGATCCCGGCTACCTCGGCTGGCGCCACGAGCGGATCGCGGGACCGGAGTACGAGGACTTCGTCGAGCGGTTCGTCCAGGCCGTCGAGACGGAGCTGCCGCGGGCGATGATCCAGTGGGAGGACTTCGCCAGCCACAACGCGCGGCCGATCCTCGACCGCTACCGCGACCGGATCTGCTCGTTCAACGACGACATCCAGGGAACGGCCGCGGTCGCCGTCGGCGCGTTGCGGGGCGCGATCCGGGTCGCGGGGTCGCGGCCACGCGACCAGCGGATCGTCGTGCTCGGCGCCGGCTCGGCGGCGATCGGCGTCGCGGACGAGATCCGCCAGGCGCTCGTCGACGACGGCCTCGGCGCCGACGAGGCGCGGCGCCGGTTCTGGGTCCTCGACGTCGACGGCCTGCTGACCGAGGAGCGCAGCGACCTGAGCCCCGAGCAGCGCGTCTACGCGCGGCCCGCGTCGGAGGACCTCAGCGCCGGCGCGACGCTCGCCGACGTCGTCTGGGCGGTGCGCCCGACGGCGCTGCTCGGCCTCTCGACCGCGCGCGACGCGTTCACGGAGGAGGTCGTCCGCGCGATGGCCAGCCACTGCGAGCGGCCGATCATCTTCCCGCTGTCGAACCCGACGGCGCGCTCGGAGGCCGACCCGGCCGACCTCGAGCGGTGGACGGACGGCCGCGCCCTCGTGGCGACCGGGTCGCCGTACCCCGCGATCCAGCGGCACGGCGGCGAGGTGCCGGTCTCGCAGTCCAACAACGTCTACGTCTTCCCCGGCGTCGGGCTCGGCGTCGTGGCGGCCCAGGCCGCGCGCGTGACCGACCGGATGCTGCGCGCCGGATCGGCGGCGCTCGGTGCGCTCTCCCCCGCGCTCCGGGATCCCGACGCTCCCCTGCTGCCGCCGATCAGCGCGCTGCGCGACGTCGCGGCCGAGGTCGCCCTCGGCGTCGCGGTCGCCGCGGTGGAGGACGGCGTGGCGCCCGAGCGCAGCCGCGAGGACCTGCGGGCCCGGATCGCCCGTGCCCGCTGGTCCCCGGTCTACCCGGACTGATCCGACCGGCGCGAGGACCGCAGCTCGGCTCGGCCGGCCGAGCGCCGCTCGACGCGGCTCGGGGGCCGTGGCCAGACGAGGTCCTGGCGCGTCCTCGCGACGCGCGGCGCGCCGGCCGCGCGGTGCCGCGGAGGGAACAGGGTCGGCTGTGCACGTCGATCTCGTGGAGGCGGACGGTCCGAGACGTGCGAAGAGCACGATCCGCATGCGTTTCGTCGTTCTCGGCCGTTGGCCGGGCGCGAGGGCGACGAACCGCACGCCCCGTGGACGAGCACCGGTCGCGGGAGGTCCGGGCACCCGGCACCCGGCACCCGGCCCCCGGCTTGCTCGCCCGGGGCGGCGAGCATCGTCCCGTCAGACGCGGCGGTACAGGCGCGTCGTCAGGGGCGCGAAGACGACGGTGAGCCCCGCGGTCACCGCGAGCGAGATCGCGACGTCCGCGCCGTCGACGTCGCCGGCCATGAGGCCGCGGGAGGCGTCGGCGAGGATCGAGATCGGGTTCACGCCGACGAACCACTCGAGCACCGCCGGGAGCGTCTCGGGCTCGACGAAGACGTTCGAGAGGAACGTCAGCGGGAAGATCGCCATGAACCCGACGTTCATCACCGCGTTCGGGGAGCGCAGCACGAGCCCGAGGCACATGAAGACCCAGGAGAGGCCGAAGGCGAAGATCGTGACGATCGCCATCGCCCCCAGGACGCCGAGCAGGCCGCCCTCGGCGTCGAACCCGAGGATGAACCCGAGCACGACGAGCACGGTCCCCGCGACGACGTAGCGCACGACGTCGCCGAGCAGCGCGCCGACGAGCGGCGCCGAGCGCCAGATCGGCAGCGAGCGGAAGCGGTCCACGACGCCCTTCGTCGCGTCGGTGTTCAGCGACACGCCGCAGTAGACGGTCGTGAAGAGCACCGACATGACGAGCATCCCCGGCAGGACGTAGTCGAGGTACTCGCCGGTCGAGCCGGAGATCGCCCCGCCGAAGAGGTACGTGAACATCAGCAGGAACATCACCGGGGTCACGGTGACGTCGAGCAGCTGCTCCGGGACGTGCTTGATCTTCAGCATGCCGCGCCACCCGAAGGCGGCGGCGGTGCGCAGGCGGCCCGGGGGCGCGGGGCGCTGGGTCGAGGCGATCGCGCGACGGACGGCGTCGGCGTCGGCGACGCCGACGTTCTCGGTGGGGGTCGTCGCGGTGCTCATGCGGTCGTCTCCTGATCGTCGTTCGTGCGGCCCGCGGCGACCGGGACCTCGGCCGCGCCGTCGCCCTCCGCCTCGGCGGGATGGCCGGTGAGGGCCATGAAGACCTCGTCGAGGCTCGGCTGCCCGAGCGCGAAGTCGCCGATCGCGATCCCCGCGGCGGCGAGCGCGCCGACGGCCGCTGCGGCGGCGTCCGCGTCGTCGCTCTGCACCGACAGCGACGCCGGGTCCGGCTCGAGGTGGACGGTGCCGAGGCGCTCGCCGAGCAGCCGGGACGCCTCGTCGCGCCGCGCCGCGTCGAGCAGGCGGACGTGCAGCGTGCCGCTGCCGACGGAGCGCTTGAGCTGCGACGGCGACCCCTCGGCGATCACGCGGCCGCGGTCGATGACCGCGATCCCGGACGCGAGCTGGTCGGCCTCCTCGAGGTACTGCGTGCAGAGGAGGATCGTGGTGCCTCCCTCGACGAGCATCCGCACGATGTCCCAGACCTGGCCGCGCGAGCGCGGATCCAGGCCGGTCGTGGGCTCGTCGAGGAACAGGAGCTCCGGGGTGACGACGAGGGACGCGGCGATGTCGAGCCGCCGGCGCATGCCGCCCGAGAAGTGCTTCACGAGTCGCCCGGAGGCCTCCTCGAGGCCGAACGCCCCGAGCAGCTCGCTCGCGCGGGCCTTCGCCGCGGGGCGGCGGAGCCCGAGCAGCAGCCCGATGAGCACGAGGTTCTCCGTCGCGGTGAGCTCCTCGTCGACCGAGGCGAGCTGCCCGGTCAGCGCCACCTTGCGGCGGACGGCGTCGTCCTCGCGGACGATGTCGTGGCCGAGGACCCGGGCCTCGCCGCCGTCCGGGCGCAGCAGCGTGGCGAGCATCTTGATCGTCGTCGACTTGCCGGCGCCGTTCGGGCCGAGCACGCCGTAGACGATGCCGCGCGGCACGGCGAGGTCGACGCCGTCGACGGCGCGGTGCTCGCCGAAGGCCTTCGCGAGGCCCGATGCCTCGATCGCGAGAGAGGGCGGGGACATGGCTCCTGGTGCTCCTTGGGACGGGACGGGGCGGACGACGGCCGCGGGACGTGGCGCCGCGGCGCTCACCGAGAGAGACGCCTCGGGGCGGCGAGACTCATCGCTCGCCACCCCGATGCGCTCCTGGCGGGTGGAGCCGGACGGGACGGACCGGGCTCCGGGATCGGGAACGGGACGGGACGGACCAGGACCTTGAGGCCTCGAGTGCACTGGAGGTCAAGCCTCGGCGCAAGGGCGCGTGCGGGGCCGATCGCGGTTCGAGTCCGTCGAGACCGGGGCGGCATGTTCACCCATCTGGTTGAATTTGTCAACCAGATGGATGAATCGAGCGCACCGGGAAGCCCCGGACCGCCGCGCGGGCCGCACCGTCCGCCGCCGGGGGAGGAGCCCCGCCGCGATCCCGAGCAGACGCGATCGCGCCTGCTGCGAGCGGCGAAGGCCGAGTTCGCCGAGAAGGGCCTGGCCGGCGCGCGGGTGGCCGCGATCGCCGAGCGGGCCGGGGTGAACAAGCAGCTCATCTCGTACCACTTCGGCGGCAAGGACGGCCTCTACCGGGCGCTCGTCGAGCGGTGGCTGGAACGCGAGCAGGCCTTCGCCGCCGAGGGTGCCCCGCTGGAGGAGCTCGTCCTGCACTACCTCGACGTGGCCGTCGAGGACCCGGAGCTCGTCCGGCTCTTCGTCCGCCAGATGCTCGACGGCCTGCCGGCCGGCGCGTCGCCGGAGCCGACGGACGACCTCGACGACCTGCGCCGCCGGCAGGACGAGGGCGAGCTCGCGCCCGAGCTCGATCCCGGCTTCGTCCTGCTGCTGCTCCAGGGCGTCGTCACCGCGGGCGTCAGCGCGCCGGACGACGTGCGCCGGCTCCTCGGCGTCGCGCCGAACGGCCCCGAGTACCGCGAGCGCATGGCGCAGCAGCTGCGGGTGCTCGTCCGGCGGCTGCGGGACTGATCCCGGCCGCGACGCGCTGGAGCGCCGCGCAGCGGTCTCGTAGGCTGGGACGGCGTCCGCGCCGGACGCCGAGGATCTCGTCCATGTCCGAGCCGCCGCTCACCACCAGCGATCCGGAGACGGAGCTCCTGGAGGCCGCCGTCGAGGCGCCGGCCGAGGCGCCCCGCGTCGGGATCCTCACCGGCAGCACGACCGACCTGCTCGTGCTCGAGGAGGCCGGCGCCGTCCTGACCGAGCACCACGTCGCCTGGGAGCTGCGGGTGGCCAGCCCGCACGAGGAGCCCGAGACCGTCGCCGCGTACTGCCGCAACGCCCGGATGCGCGGGCTGCGGGTCCTCATCGCCGGCGGCACCCTGTCCGCGGCGCTCCCGGCCATCGCCGCCGCGCACACCGACCTGCCGGTGATCGGCGTGCCGCTGAGCGGGCTGGGATCCGTGTCGGGCGGCCTCGACGCCGTGCTCGGGACCGTGCAGGCGCCGCCGGGCGCGCCGGTGGCGGCCGTCGGGCTGGACAACGCGCGCAACGCCGCGCTGCTGGCGATCCGCATCCTCGCCTCCGGCGACCCGTCCGCGCCCGTCCGCTGAGCGGCCCGGCGCGTCGCCGGGCGCGATCCGGGCGCGGGAGGCCGTAGCGTCCCGCGGGATGAGCGCCTCCTTCGATGGCCCCCGGATCCGCACCGTCTCGTCGCGCGAGGCGTACCGCAACCCCTGGATGGTCCTGCGCGAGGACGCGATCGAGCGCCCGGGTCCCGACGGCCCGCGGCCGGGGATCTACGCGGTGGTGATGAAGCCGTGGGCGGCGGTCGTCGTGCCGTGGGACGGCGAGCGCGTGCACCTCGTCGGCCAGCACCGCTACCCGCTCGGCGACTGGAGCTGGGAGCTGCCGCAGGGCGCCTCGCACGCCGCGGGCGACGGCGCGTCCTCGACGACCGAGGACCCCGCCGAGGTCGCCCGCCACGAGCTGCTCGAGGAGACCGGCTTCGTCGCGGGCGAGCTCGTCCGGCTCGCCGACCTCGCCTTCGCCCCGGGGATGGCCGACCAGCGGTTCACGGCGTTCCTCGCCCGCGACCTGCGCCCCGGGCCGCCGCAGCCGGAGGCCGAGGAGGAGGGCCTCCTCGTCCCGCGCGCGGTGACGCCCGACGAGCTGGACGCGATGATCGACGACGGCGAGATCGTCGACGCGGCGACCGTCGCCGCCTGGCTGCTGGCCGTCCGCCGCGGCCTCGTCGTTCCCGGCTGAGCGGCCTCGCCGCCGGGCGGTCAGCGCACGACGGTCGCCCGGACGTGCAGGCGGGTCGTCGGCCGCAGGCAGAGCACGCCGCTGCGCGACAGCCGCACCGCGACGCGGCGGACGCTCGCCCGGCCCCGCCGGACGGCGATCCGCCGCGCGGTCGAGGTCCGCGCCGCGCAGTTCCACGCGCGAACCGCTCCCGAGCGACCCGGCGGGCGCACGGACAGCTCCACCGTGGCGCGCCGGAGCCGCCGGGGCAGGCCGCCCCGTCCGCCGACCCGCACCCGGACGGTGCGGCGGGCGCGCAGCGCACGCCGTGGCGCGCCGACCCCGCGGCGCGTGTCGAGCACGACCACCGCGGGCGGCGAGACCGGCGGCGCGGGCGGCGCCGCGCAGCTCGTCGGCACCGTGCCGACGTCCGGCGTGCCGGGCAGCCCGAGCACGACCGCGCCGCGACCGCTGGCGGGATCGACCGCCTGGAGCGTGATCGCGATGCCCGTCACCGGGTCGCGCAGCGTGCGGCCGGGGGGCAGCGGCGCGTCGGCCCACGTCGCCGTCTCCGGACGCGCGTCGACGAGCTGGCTGCGCCCGTCGGGACCCGCCAGCCGCACCTGCAGGGCGTCGATCGCCGGATCCCCGGGCGCGAAGTCGTCGAACGTCCCGTGCGGCCGGCGCAGCTCGAGCCAGAGGCGGCGGGCATCGCCCGGCCGCGTGATCGTCAGCGCCCGGGTGCCGCCGGGGGCCATCAGCGGGCAGAGCTCGTAGGTGCCGCTCGCCACCGCCGCTCGCACCTCACCGGGGACGGTCCAGCCGAGCGCGTCCCGCCGGGGCGCGGAGAGCAGCCGGCCGAGCTCGTCGCCCGCCGCGCCCATGAGCTCGAGCCGGTCGCCCTGGTCGCCGTCGGGTGCCTCGCACGTCGCGCTGATCGCCGCCTTCGGACCGCCCGGACCGTCGGTGCAGCGCAGGAGCCCCGCGTGCCGCAGGCCGAGGTTGTGGCCGAGCTCGTGCGCGAGCGTCCGCGGGCGCAGCCGCGCGTCGGGCAGGTTGTCGTAGAGCACGAGGCGCCGGCCCGGCGGCAGCTGGCCCGCGCCGTTGACCGTGCCGCAGCCCGGGTGCGGCCAGGTCACGTAGAGGACGTGGTCGTAGCCGTCCAGGGACCGTCCCGCCAGCCGGGCCGCGGTGTTCGCGCGACGCTCGAGCCGGTCGCGGCCCGCCTCGGTGCACGGGTCCAGCGGCCCGACGTCGTACGGGCCGATCACGTCCCCGTCGCGTCGGTCGCGACCGACGAGCGCGAGGCGCCCGCCCGAGGACTCGCGCAGGAACGCCGCGGGCGAGCGCGGGCCGGTGAAGACGTCGGTGCGCGCCTGGGCGCGGCTGATGCGCGACGCGCGGGCGCCGCTCGAGGTCAGCACGACGAGCGCCTCGCGCTCGCCGACGGCCCGCGCGCCGGCGCCGTCCGCCGGCGCGGCCGCGCCGAGCGCCGGCAGCACCGCCGCGAGCAGGAGGGCGATCCGGCGCACGGCCCTCCATCGTTCCCGCCGTCCCCCGCGGCGTCAATACCGCTCGACGGCGCGGAGGGCGACGTCGCGGCGCAGCTGCCGTCCGTCGAAGCCGATCGCGTCCGCGGCGGCGTACGCCTCGGCGCGCGCGTCGACGGGGGCGTCGCCGAGCGCCGTGACGTTCAGGACGCGCCCGCCGGCGGTCACCAGCGTCCCGTCGGCGTCGCGGGCGGTGCCGGCGTGGGTCACCTCGACCGCCTCGCGCTCGGCGGCGCGCTCGACGCCGGTGATCCGGTCGCCCTTGGAGGCCGACGCCGGGTAGCCGGCGGACGCGAGCACGACCGTCACGGCCCAGCGCGGGTCCCACGCGAGCGTCACGGCGTCGAGCGTCGCCCCGTCGACCCCGGCCGAGGCCTGCATGAGCTCGAGCAGGTCGCTGCGCAGCCGCGGCAGGACGGCCTGCGTCTCCGGGTCGCCGAAGCGCGTGTTGTACTCGAGGACCTTCACGCCCTCGGCCGTGAGCATGAGGCCGGCGTAGAGGACGCCGCGGAAGGGCGTGCCGCGGCGCGCGAGCTCCTCGACGATCGGCTGGTGGACGTCGGCGGAGATCTGGGCGGCGCGCTCGCCGTCGATCCCGACCACCGGGGAGTAGGAGCCCATGCCGCCGGTGTTCGGGCCCTCGTCGCCGTCGAAGATCCGCTTGTAGTCCTGCGCCGGTGCGAGCGCGACGGCGCGCTCGCCGTCGCAGACGGCCAGGAGCGAGAGCTCCTCGCCGTCGAGGAACTCCTCCACGACGACGGCGGCGTCGCCGAACCGCTGGTCCTCGAGCATGTCGACGAGCGTCGCGCGCGCCTCGTCCTCGTCCTGCGCGATGACGACGCCCTTGCCGGCGGCGAGGCCGTCGTACTTCAGGACGACGGGGAAGCCGAACGACGTGGCGACGGCCATGCCCGCGTCGACGCTCGTGACGGTCTCGTGGCCGGCGGTCGGGACCCCGGCGGCGATCATGACCTCCTTCGCGAACGCCTTCGAACCCTCGAGACGGGCGGCCGCGGCGGTCGGCCCGAACGCGGCGATGCCGGCGTCCTGGAGCGCGTCGACGAGCCCGGCGACGAGCGGCACCTCCGGCCCGACGGCCACGAGGTCGACCCCGAGCTCCCGCGCGAGCGCGACGAGCGCCGGCACGTCGTCGACGGCGACGTCGTGGACGGTCGCGTCCTCGGCGATGCCGGGGTTGCCCGGCGCGGCGTGGAGGTCCCCGGGCGCCTCGACCTGGGGCGAGCGCGCGAGGGCGCGGACGATGGCGTGCTCGCGCCCACCGGCGCCGACGACGAGGACCTTGGCCATGCGCGCCAACCTACTGTCCGGCGGCGCCGGCGCGACGCGTCGACGTCCGGGCCGGGACCCGGACGCCCGCCGCGCCTACGGGGTGCCGTCGGCGAAGCTCGTCGCCGAGCGGAGCTTCCCGTCGACGACGCTCGCCTTCGTCCAGGCCACGGTGAACGTCCCGTCGGGCAGCGCCCCGATCGCCGCGCCGCCGTAGGCGTTGGAGCGGTCCAGCAGCTGCTCGTCGGTGAAGGCGTCGAGCGTCGCCGGCGCCCCGAGGGCGCCGTCGGCGGGACGCACCGCGACCTGCACGGCCGTCCCGCGGTCGCCGTTGGAACCGCCGCGCGGGATCTCCTGCTCGCGCACGAGCACGAGGCCGGTCGCCCCCTGGGCGGTCGTGGCGACCCCGTGGATGCGACCCGCGGCGGCGAGGTCGGTCGCCGTGCCGACGCGGCCCGTGGCGTCGCCCTGGGCGACGCGCGGCAGGTCGTGCGCGGTGCCGTCCGCGGCGCTGCCGACGACCTGGTTCCAGCCGACGATCGGACGGTTCGCGCGGTCGATCGCGGCGACGAGCTCGCCGCCGGGCGCGCGCACGACGGTGCCGCCCCGGTCCAGAGGCTTCGGGGCGGAGAAGCGCGAGCCGTCCGTGTCGCGGCTCGTGGCGCGCACCACGTAGGGCTTCGTGCGGTCGGAGGCCGCGTCCTGCTCGCCCCAGGCGATGACGGCGCGGCCGTTGCGTCCGACGGCGACGGCGACGCTCGAGAAGCCCGGGCCGCCCCGGCGCAGCGTCTGCCGCTTGCCGAGCTCGCCCTTGCGGATGTCGAGGGACCGCGTGTAGAGGCGTCGCGTCTTCTCGCTCGCGCCCTGCTCGAAGACGAGCACGGACTCGCCCGAGCGCCCCGTCGCCAGGCCGAGCAGGCGGCTCGAGCGGCTGCCGCTGACGAGGCGCGGCGTCCCGAGCTGGAGCTTCGCCTTCGAGCTCGAGCGCCGCCAGCTCGCGTAGACCCGCACGACGCCGTCGTCGCCGACGTCGCTCCACGCCATGACGAGGTTGCCCGACGGCGTGCCGGTGAGGCGCGCGGGCTGGTCGAGGACGGCCGTCGCGTGGTAGCGGGCCGCGCCGAGGCGCACCTCGGGACCCGACCCGGCCGAGAGGCCCAGGCGCACGCGCGCCAGGCGCGCCGTGCGGGTGCCGCCGCGGCCGTTGGGGACCTTGCGGGTGACGGTGCCGAGCGACCGCGTCCGCGTCCAGAGCAGCTGATCGTCGCGGTAGGGGATCGGCTCCGGGACGACGCCGGCGAGCGTCCGGCGCCCGCCCGGGCGCCCGTCGGCGTCGACGCCAAGGATCCGGCTGTTCAGCGCGCCCTTCGACGAGCCGCGGGCGAGCACGAGCCGGCCGCCGGCGCCGTCCACGGCGACCGCTGACACGCCGACGCCGGTGTCGAGCTCGACCGGCGCGCCGAACGCCGCACCGGCGGCGGCGGGCGCGGTCAGCGCGAGGGCTCCGGCGCCCAGGAGGGCGAGCGGGACGCGATGGCGGTGGATCGTCGGCAACGGGTGCTCCAGTCCTACGCGGGGCGGGACCGAGCGACGGTAACGCACGACCCCGCCTCCGCTCGCAGGTTGCCGTTCACGCCGCGTCGCGGCGCGGGTGCCGGACGGCGGGCCGGAGCGCCGACCCGTCCGCCCGGTCCGGCGGCGCCCCGGGGCGCCGCCGGTGCGTCAGATCCCGGCGATGAAGTCGTCGATCGGGATCGCGGTGAGCGTCTCGAAGCTCCCGGTCCCGCGCGAGGACAGCTCGAGCGAGACGCGGGCGATCGTCTGCTCGTCCGGCGCCTCGAGGATGTTGATGAAGTCGTACTGCCCGAGCGTCGCCCACTGGGCCGTGACGGACGCGCCGAGCGCCTCGACCTCCTTGTTCACCTCGCGGATCCGCTGCGGGTTGTTCTTGATCGTCTGCACGCCGTCGGGCGACAGGCGGGTCAGCAGGACGTAGGTCGGCACGGGTGTTCCCCTCGGTTCGACGTTCCGGCGGCCGCACGGGGCACGACCGCTCCCGGCTGTTCTATCCCAATCGCACGACGACCGGCAATCGATCCGGCCGGGCGAGGGGCCGGCGGCCCGCCGGGCGTGGCGGCCGGGCCGCGGCGCTGCCCTACGATGCCCGTCATGGAGGGCCGCAGGGTCACGCGCCGGCAGCTGCAGATCGGCGCGCTCGTCACGCTCGTCGTGCTGCTCGTGGGCGGCCAGCTGCTGCTCCCCTGGATCGGCGCGCGGGTGGTGCGCTCGAAGCTCGGCGACCCGTCGGCGGAGGTCACGGTCAAGGCGTTCCCCGCCTGGAAGATGGTGCTCGGCAAGGTCGACTCGGTCGACGTGCGCTCGGCCGGCGTGGAGCGCTCCGACGACGAGCTCTCCGACCTGCTGGAGCGCAGCAAGGACGTCGGGCGGATCACCTCGGTCGTCCAGCGGATGACGATCGGCGGCCTCGAGCTGCGCGACGTCCGGACCCGGATCGAGGACGGACGGCTGCAGGCGTCCGCGACGATGACCCTCGCCGCGCTGCGCGCGATGGCCCCGGCCGGGACCGACCTCACCGTCCTGCCCGACAGCGGCGACGGCGTGCCGCGGTTCGAGGTCGCGGTGACGATCCTCGGCGTCACCCAGCGGATCGGCCTCGCGGTGACCGCCGAGGAGGGCCAGGTCGTCGTCGCCCCCGACAACGCCCTCGGCGCCGTCTTCCGGCTGACGATCTTCGAGAACCCGAAGCTGCTCGTCGAGCAGGTGACCTCGCGCCGCAGCGGCCAGGACCTGCAGCTCGACGTCACCGGCTCGATCCGCTGAGGGCGGATCGGTCCCCGCGGCGGCGCACCGTCCCGGCGGGCCGATCCTCACGAAGTTGCAACATCGGGCCAACAGGTCGGCCCGCGAGCGTCCCTAGCCTTGAGCGCCAAGGATGCTCCAGTTGCTCTCCTCCCTCCCCGAAGCACCCCGGTCGATCGCGATGCGCGACGGCCAGGACCTCGCCGCCGGCGCGCCGCTGCTGCTCGACGGGTTCCGCCTGGTGGGCACCGCGGCCGACGTCCCGCCGTGCGAGCGACGCGTCGCGGCGCTGGGTGACCGCCGCGTCTCCGTCTTCCGCTCGGGCCGTGGCTTCGCGGCCGTCGACGCCGGCGGCGACGGCGCCGCCGCGGTCCACGAGATCGCCGAGCGCGAGGGCCTGCTCTACGTGCGCCTGGCCCAGCGCCCCTCGGGCCAGGCGCCCGCCGAGCGCGCCGCCTGACCCGGGCGCTCCTCAGTAGCTGTAGAGCCCGTGGCCGGTCTTGCGGCCGAGGCGGCCGGCCGCGACGAGGCGCTGCAGCAGGGCGGGCGGGGCGAAGAGCTGCTCGCGCTGCTCGGCGTAGAGCGTCTCCGCGACGCCGAGGACGGTGTCCAGGCCGATGAGGTCCGACAGCGCGAGCGGGCCCATCGGGTGGGCGCAGCCCTTGACCATGCCCTCGTCGATGTCCTTCGCCGAGGCGAGGCCCTGCTCGAGCATCCGGATCGCGGACAGCAGGTACGGGATGAGGAGCGCGTTGACGGTGAAGCCCGCGCGGTCGGGGGCCTTGATCGGGTCCTTGCCCAGGACGTCGGTGGTGAACGCCCAGACGCGGTCGGTGACCTCCTGCTCGGTGAGCAGCGAGGGGATGACCTCGACGAGCGAGAGGACCGGCACGGGGTTGAAGAAGTGCAGGCCGAGGACCTTGCCGGCCCGGTCCCCGACGGCGGCGCCGAGCTCGACGATCGGGATCGAGCTCGTGTTCGAGGCGAGGATCGCGTCGGG
This sequence comes from Patulibacter brassicae, assembly GCF_033949425.1. Classification (NCBI taxonomy): domain Bacteria; kingdom Bacillati; phylum Actinomycetota; class Thermoleophilia; order Solirubrobacterales; family Patulibacteraceae; genus Patulibacter; species Patulibacter brassicae. The sequence goes on from NZ_JAXAVX010000005.1 coordinate 81,590, forward strand.
GTCCTCGACGGTGTCGGCCAGGCGCGTGAAGACGTCGAGCTTCGCCGCCTTCTGCTCGACGACGGCCTCGACGACGAGCTGGCGGTCGGCGAGGCGGCCGAAGTCGCTCGTGGCGGTGAGGCGGCCCAGGGCCTGGTCGGCGTCGGACTGCTCGATCTTGCCGCGCTTGACGCCGCGCGCGATCGAGGACGCGATCCGGTCGCCGGCGGCCTTCGCCCGGGCGTCGTCGACCTCGACGATCACGACGTCGCACCCGCGGCGGGCGGCGACCTCCGCGATGCCCGTGCCCATCTGGCCACCGCCGATCACGCCGACGTGGGTGGGATGGGCAGTCGTGGACATGCGGGACCTCGGATCGGAGCGGTCGGAGACGACCCGCCGATCCTCGCGCGCGACGGCCCCCGGCGGCGAGGGCGACCGCCCACCATCCCCCCGGTCGGCGAAGGCGAGATAGTCGGACGTCCGACTATTTCGCGCAGACCCCCACCGCCGGGTCCGCAGCGCACTCCAGGAACCTGGCGTGTCGGCGCTCTTGCTACTGGCGAGTAGCCTACGGTACGGTAGGAACATGACCGAGCACGTCGACGTCCTCATCGTCGGAGCGGGCCTCTCGGGGATCGGCGCCGCGTGCCGGCTCCGGCAGGAGCACCCGGGCAAGTCGATCGCGATCCTCGAGTCGCGCGGAGCGATCGGGGGCACGTGGGACCTCTTCCGCTACCCCGGCATCCGCTCGGACTCCGACATGTTCACGCTCGGGTTCGACTTCTCCCCGTGGGACTCGCCCCAGGCGATCGCGGACGGCCCGTCGATCCGCGAGTACGTCGAGCGCACGGCCGCCGAGTACGGGGTCGACCGCCTGATCCGCTTCCACCACCGCGCCGTCCACGCGGCGTGGTCGACGCCCGACGCCCGGTGGACGGTGACCGCCGAGCGGACCGACGATCCCGACGCCGAGCCGCTGACGATCACCTGCGGCCTCTACTACAACTGCACCGGCTACTACCGCTACGACGAGGGCTTCACCCCCGAGTTCCCCGGCGTGGAGTCCTTCGAGGGGACGCTCATCCACCCGCAGCACTGGCCGGAGGACCTCGACTACGCGGGCAAGCGGATCGTCGTCATCGGCTCCGGCGCCACCGCGGTGACGCTCCTCCCGTCGCTCGCCGAGCAGGCCGAGCACGTGACGATGCTCCAGCGGTCGCCGAGCTACATCCTGTCGCTGCCGGGCCGGGACCCGGTCGCGCCGATCGCGCAGAAGGTCCTGCCCCGCAAGGCCGCCTACGCGGCGATGCGGTGGGGCAACGTCCTGCGCGCCGCCGCGGTCTACAACCTCAGCCGCCGGGCGCCGGGCCTCGTCAAGCGGCTCGTGAAGGCCGGCGTCGCCCGCCAGCTGCCCGACGGCTACGACGTCGACACCCACTTCACCCCGCGCTACGACCCGTGGGACGAGCGCCTCTGCCTCGTCCCCGACGGGGACCTCTTCCGGTCGATCCGCCGCGGCAACGCCTCGATCGTCACCGACCACATCGAGACGTTCACCCCGACGGGCATCCGGCTGCAGTCCGGCCGCGAGCTCGAGGCGGACATCATCGTCACGGCCACGGGCCTGAACCTCCTCCTGCTCGGCGGGCTGGAGATCGACATCGACGGCAAGCGCGTCGACCTCAGCGAGACGATCGGCTACAAGGGCCTCGCGCTGTCGGGCGTGCCGAACCTCATCGTCACGCTCGGCTACACGAACGCCTCGTGGACGCTGAAGGCCGACCTCATCAGCCACTGGGTCTGCCGGCTGCTGCGCTACATGGACGAGCACGGCCACCGGATCGCGATGCCCCTCGCGCCGCCGGCCGACGAGCCGACGCACCCGTTCCTCGACCTCCAGTCCGGCTACATCATGCGGGCGGCCGACCGCCTGCCGAAGCAGGGCGACCGCGCACCGTGGCGGCTCTACCAGAGCTACCCCCGCGACGTGCGCCTGCTGCGCCGCGGGCCGATCCTCGACGAGGGCATGAGCTTCCCGCCCGTGCCGGCCGCCGACGTCACCGAGCGCGACGCCGCGCCGCGCCCGATCGCCGCCGACTGACGCGACGCGCCGGCGGCCCGGGCCCGGCGTCCGTCAGGCGACGCTCGCGGCGGCCGACGCCGCGGCGTCGCCGGCCACGACGGCGGCGGCCTGGACCGGCACGCCGTTGAGGTGGGCCATCCCGGCGAGCGGCTCGAGGTCGGCGGGGTCGCTCGACATGAGCAGGTTGACGTTCACGCCCCCGGGCCGTCCCTCCGGGGCGTCCTCGCGGCCCGCGCCGGCCGCGTTCGCCCGCCGCCAGCGCCCGGTGCCCTTGTGGCCCCAGCCGTGCGGGACCGCCACGACTCCCCGGGCGAGCCCGTCCGTGAGCAGCGCGGGCAGCTCGATCGCCCCGTGTCGGGTGGAGAGCCGGACGGGGGCGCCGTCCTCGATCCCTCGTTCCGCCGCGTCGTCGGGGTGCAGCCGAGCCGCGTGACGACGGCCGCCGCGCAGGAGCAGCGGGCTGTTGTGCAGCCACGAGTTCTCCGAGCGCAGCTCGCGCATCCCGATGAGCAGCAGCGGGTGATCGGGATCGGGGCGACGGGTCGCCAGCCGCGCGACCTCGGCGCGGATCGCCGGCGGCGCCAGGTGCACGCGACGGTCGCGGTGCCAGACGACCGCGCGCAGCACGCCGGCCCGCAGCCGATCGGCGAGGACGGTGCCGTGAGGGTGCTCGCGCAGGAGCCGCCTGCGGCTCAGCCCACCGCGGCGCAGCCCGAACCGGTCGCCGCCCTCGGCGAGCCGGACGAGGCCGTCGGCGACGAGGTTCGGCAGGTGCATCCTCCCGGCCAGCGGGCCGAGCGCGCGACGCCCCGCGGCGAGGGCGGCGAAGGCCGGGCGCTCCCGCCAGAGCCGCGCGGCGAGCTCGCCGACGACGCGCCACTCCTCGCGGGCCTCGCCCGCCGGCGGGACCACGGCGGTCGTCGCCTGGCGGAAGGGCGTGGTGTGGAACGTCTGGAAGGCGAGCGGGAAGTCGTCGCGCTCGTACATCGTCGTGGCCGGCAGGACGTAGTCGGCGTGGGCGTTCGTCTCGTTGACGTAGAGGTCGATCGAGACGAGCAGGTCCAGCGCGCCGAGCGCCGCCTCGAGCTCGTCCCCGTCGGGCACCGACAGGACCGGGTTGCCCGCCGAGACGAAGAGCGCGCGCAGGCGGCCCGGTCCGGGCGTCGTGATCTCCTTCGCCATCACCGACGCCGGCGAGGTGCCGAGGACCTGGGGCAGGTTCCCGACCCGCGAGCGCCGGCGGTCGTGCATCACCGGCAGGACGCGCCCCGCCAGGCGGCCGAGCGCCCGCTCGCCGGGCACGCCGAGCGTGCCGAACATCGCGCCGCCCTCGCGGTCCAGGCAGCCGGCCACGAGGTTCACCGCGTCGAGCAGGAAGGTCGTCAGGGTGCCGCTGCGCCCGAGGCACGTGCCCGTGCGGCCGTAGACCGCGGCGCGCTCCGTGGTCGCCAGCGCCCGCGCGAGCGCGCGGACCTCGCCGGCCGGGACGCCGTGGTGCTCGACGGTCGCCTCGGGCGCGAACGGCCGGGCGAGGTCGCGCAGCGCCTCGCCGTCGCGCGCCTGGCGCGCGATCGCGGCGGTGTCCGCGAGGCCCTCCTCGAACAGCACGTGCAGGAGCGAGAGCAGCAGGTGGGCGTCGCCGTCGGGCGTCACCGGCAGCCACTCGAACGCCTGGGCGGTCTCCGTCCGGCGGGGATCGAGGACGAGCACCCGTCCGCCGCGGTCCACGACGCCGTGCAGCTGCTCCTTCAGGCGTGGGGCGCTGAGCACCGAGCCGTGCGAGACGACGGGGTTCGCGCCGACGAGCACGACGAGCTCGGCGCGCTCGACGTCGGGGACCGGCACGACGAGGGGCGAGCCGTAGAGCAGCTCGCTGGCGACGAAGCGGTTGTTCACGTCCTGGGAGCCGGCGGAGTAGACGTGCGGCGAGCCGAGCGCGAGCATGAACGCCGGCACCGCGAGCGCGTGCCCCGCGCTGAACGCCGAGGGGTTGCCGAAGTACCAGCCGATCGCGTCGCCGCCGTCCTCCCCGTGGATCCGGCGCAGCCGGGCGGCGATGTCGTCGAGGGCGGCGTCCCAGCCGACCCGCTCGAACGTCCCGTCCGGACGGCGGCGCTGCGGGTGCAGGACCCGGTCGGGGTCGTTCTGGACCTCGGTGAACGCGATCCCCTTCGGGCACGCGAAGCCGCGGGACAGCGGATGGTCGCGGTCGGGTCGCAGCCGCACGAGCCGCCCGTCCTCGACGGTCGCGACCATGCCGCACAGCGGCTCGCAGATCCGGCAGTACGTCGGCTTCTCCTCGCGCATCCCCGGCCCCCTCGACAGCGATGGGACGAACGTCCCCGATGCGTCCCACGGTACCGCGGCGGTCGGGCGCGGTCCACCGCGTCGGGCCCTCGCTGCATGATCCGCCGATGATCGAGCTGCGCGCCGGCGACCTGACCACGACGTGGCACCCCGACACGGGGATGGTCTGCTCCTCGCTGCGCCACCGCGGCGAGGAGCTGCTCGGACAGCGCGGGGGCCTCGAGGCCTACCGGGCGCGGGGCGCGGCGTTCGGGATCCCGCTGCTGGCGCCGTGGGCCAACCGGCTCGATGCCCCGGAGCTCGACGGGCCGGACGGTCCCGTGACGCTCGACCCCGCGCAGGTCAAGGTCGACGGCGCCGGGTTGCCGAAGGACGGGCTGCTCGCCGGGGTGCCGTGGCGCGTCGTCGAGCAGGCGCCCGAGCGACTGGTCGCCGAGCACGACCTGACGCCGTCGCAGGAGCGCTGGTTCCCCTTCCCCCACCGCCTGCGGGTCGCGGTGTCGCTGACCGGCGACGCGCTCGCCGTCGCCACGACGATCGAGGCGACCGGGTCGGTGCCCGTCCCCGTGAGCTTCGGCTGGCACCCGCTCTTCACGCTGCCGGGCGTCCCGCGCGAGGCGCTCGAGGTCGCGCTGCCGATCGGGGACGAGCTCGAGCTCGACCCGCGCGGCATCCCCACGGGGCGCCGCGTCCCCGCGGCGTGGACCGACGGACCGCTCGGGGACCGCGTGCTCGACGCGGAGTACGTCGCGACGGGCGACGCGTTCGTCCTGCGGGGCGGCGGCCGGACGGTGACGGTGGCGTTCGGCGCGCCGGGCTACCCGATCGGGCACGCGTGGGCGCCCGCGGGCGAGGCGTTCGTCGCCTGGGAGCCGATGACCGCCCCGACGAACGCGCTGCGCAGCGGCGACGGACTGCGTCGGGTGGGACCGGGCGGGGCGCTGACGGCGACGTTCGTCGTCCGCGTCACCGGCTGACGGTCGCGGGCGGTCCTGGCCGGCATCCCCGCCCCCTGCCGCGCGTCGGCCGCGTCCGGCGAGGCGCCCCGCAGCCTGCCCCCGCTCGGAGCGCCGCCGACGACGGGCCCGGCGGGCGATCCTGGGGGGAGGTCGGGGGTGGGTCCCCGATGCGCACCGGCGTCCGGCACGCCACCGTCGCTCCATGACCCCGCCCGACCCGCTCGTCGTCCCGCCGGCGGCCGCTCCCGGCCCGCCGGGCACGGGCCCGACGCCCGACCCCCTCGCCGCTGCGCCGCACGGCCCGCCGCGCCTGCGCCGCGTGGCCGCCGGGGCGGCCGGCGACTACGCCCTGCTCGAGCTCGACGTCCCCGCCGGGGCCGCCACGCCCCCGCACGTCGCCGAGGCCGCCGACCTGGCCCTCGGCGTCCTGACGGGGGCGCTCGAGCTGCGCACCGGCGTCGCGACCCGCCGGCTCGGCCCCGGTGCGTGGGCGACGATCGGCCGCGGCGAGCCGCGCGCGATCGTCGTGCTGCAGGACGCGCGGATCGTCTGCGTCACGGTGCCGAGCGGGCTCGAGGGGCTCGTCGGGACGCTGCTCGACGGCCCGCTGGACCCCGACGACCGGGACGTCCTCCTGACCGCCGCCGGGGTCCGGCTCCTGCCGCGCGGATGGCGGCCCGGTCCCCGCTAGCGACCGGCCGACGGCTGCTCTAGCCTGCCGCGCGTGAGAGCGGGCACCGATGCCGCGCTGCTGGAGCGCGAGGAGGAGCTCGGCACCCTCGCCCGCCGGATCGCCGCGGCGTCCGCGGGGCGCGGCGGGCTCGTGCTGCTCGAGGGCGGGCCCGGGCTCGGCAAGACCGCGCTCGTCCGGCGCGTTCGCGCGCTGGCCGGCGACGGCGGCCTGCGCGTCCTCCAGGCGACGGGCGGCGAGCTGGAGCGCGAGTTCGCCTTCGGCGTCGTGCGCCAGCTCTTCGAGCCGACGGTGCTCGCCGCCGCGCCGGAGGAGCGTGCCCGGTTGCTGGACGGCGCGGCGCGGCGCGCCGCGCCGCTGTTCGACGTCGAGGCGACGGTCGAGCCGACGCTCGACCCGGGCTTCGCGACGCTTCACGGCCTCTACTGGCTCACCGCCGCGCTCGCGGAGGAGGAGCCGCTGCTCGTGCTCGTCGACGACGCGCACTGGGCCGACGCGCCGTCGCTGCGGTTCCTGGACTTCCTCGCCCGGCGCGCCGCGGAGCTGCCGCTGCTGCTCGTCGTGGCGCTGCGCCCGAACGAGCCCGGCGCCGAGCACGGTCTGCTCGGCGCGCTCGGCGCCGCGCCCGAGGTCGAGACGCTGCGGCCGCGCCCCCTGAGCCGGGACGGCGTGCAGCGGCTCGTCGACGAGCGGCTCGCCGAGCGGGCGGCGCCGGAGCTCGGCGCCGAGGCCCACGCCGCGACGCACGGCAACCCGCTGCTCGTCGGCGAGCTCGTGCGGGCCCTCGCCGAGCGCGACGGGCCGCTGGAGCCCGGCGCGGTCGACGAGTCCGTGCCGGAGGCCGTCGCGCGCTCGGTGCGCCGCCGGCTCGCCGCCCTGCCCCCCGCGGCGCGCGAGCAGGCCCGCGCCCTGGCGACGCTCGGCGACCGCAGCGGGGTGCCGCTGCTCGGCGCCATCACCGGCCAGGACCCGGCGGCGAGCGCGGCCGCGCTGGGCGCCCTGCGCGACGCGGAGCTCGTCGCCGGCGAGCCGCCCGCGTTCGTGCATCCGCTGGTGGGCCGGGCGGTCGCCGACGGCCTGACCGCCGCCGAGCGCGACGACCTGCACCGTCGCGCCGCGCGCTGGCTGCGCGACCACGACGCCCCGGACGACGAGATCGTCGTGCAGCTGCTCGCCGCGCCGCTGCTGGGCGAGCCGTGGGAGCGAGAGCTCCTGCGGCGCAGCGCGGCGCGGGCCCTCGCCGACGGTGCCCCGGACGCCGCGCTGCGGCGCCTGCGGCGAGCGCTGGAGATCGCCGCGGAGGACCCCGAGCTCGAGCGGCTGCGGCTCGAGCTCGGGCGCGCGGCCTTCGCCGCCGAGGCGCCCGATGCGCGGCACCTGCTCTCGGTCGCCGCGGCGGCGCAGGACCCGCGCGTCGCCGCCGACGCGACCGCGCTGCAGATCTGGCTCGGGCACTTCGGCGCCGAGGACACGACGGCGCGGATGGCCGAGCGGCTGCGGGCCGGGGCGGCCGCGCTCGGCCCCGAGGAGGCCGATCAGGCCGACCGCTGGCAGGGCCGGCTCATCGACCTGCTGCTCGTCGAGGTCGCCGCGGCGCCGGAGCGGGCGCGAGCGCTCGCCGCCGCCCCGGACGGGCCTCGCGTGCTCTCGCACCGGGCGTGGGAGGCGGCGGCCGGCGACGCCGCGGGGGACGAGGTGCTCGCCCTCGGGGCCGCCGCGCTCGCCGACCGGCCGTTCCAGCGGCTGGAGGTCGTCGAGCACCCGACGCCGCTGTGGGCGGTCATGGCGCTCTGCGCGTGCGACGGCGCGGCGCTCGCGGACGAGGCGCTGCGGGACGCCGACCTGACGCTGCGGCGGGAGAGCAGCCCGCTCGGGCGCGGGCTCACGGCGGTCCTGCGGGCCGAGTGGCTGCTGGCCTTCGGCGGTGCCGGCGCGGCCGAGGCGTCGGCGCGCGAGGCGACCGAGCTGCTGGAGCGCAGCGGCAGCGGTGCGACGTCGTCGGCGGCGTGGGCGGCCCTCGCGTCCGCCCTCGTGCGGCGCGGCCAGCTCGAGGAGGCCGAGGAGGTGCTCGCCCGACTGGGCCCCGACGAGCGGTTCGCGGCGTACTTCGGCGGCGGCAGCGTGTGGTCCAGCCGCGCGCAGCTGCGCCTGGCGCAGGGCCGTCCGGCCGACGCGGTCGCCGATCTGCGCCGCGTGGCGACGCTCTGCGACCGGTACGGGTGGCGGCGCTACCCGCGTGGCGCGAAGGGGGCCGACCTGCCGCGCGCGCTGGCGCTGGCGGGCGAGCGCGAAGAGGCCCGCGCCCTCGCCGACGCCGCGGTCGCCGACGCGGCACGACGCGGGACCGGCAGCGACCACGCGATCGCGTTGCGCGCCCTGGCCGCCGCGCAGGAGGGCGAGGAGGCGATCGCGACCCTCCACGACGCGGTGGAGGTCGCCGACGCCGCGCCCTCTCCGGCACTGGCCGCCGCGGTCCGGCTCGACCTCGGGATCGCGCTGCGCCGCGCGGGGCGGCGGGTCGACGCGCGCGCCCGGCTCGCGGAGGCCCGCGAGGCCGCCCACCGCCTCGGCGAGACGCCGCTCCTGGACCGCGCGACCGAGGAGCTCTCCGTCGCCGGCGCCCGGCCCCGCCGAATCGCGCTCAGCGGGGCCGATGCCCTGACCCCGAGCGAGCGGCGCGTCGCTGAGCACGCCGCGCGCGGCCTCACGAACCGCGAGATCGCCGAGACGCTCTTCGTGACCCGCAAGACCGTCGAGTTCCAGCTCGGCGCGACCTACGCGAAGCTCGGCATCTCCTCGCGGACCCAGCTCGCCGCGGCGCTGGAGCCGGACGGCGGGAGCGCCGCGGGCTGACCACGCTCCGCGGACGAGCGGTCAGCCGCCCGGGCGCCGACCGACGCCCGGGACGAAGCGCCCGGCGCGGGCGGCATAGGCGGCGTACGCCGGACCGTGGAGCCGGGCGAGGTAGGGCTCCTCGGCCCAGCGCACCTGCAGCTGGACGGCGAGCAGCAGCGCGAGCAGGCCACCCAGCGCGACGACGTTCGGAACGAGCGCGAGCAGCCCCGTCGCCACGAGCAGCATCGCGGAGAAGACGGGGTTGCGAACGTGGGCGAACGGCCCGCCCGTCACGAGCTCGGTCCGCTCGTCCTCGTCGACCCCGATCCGCCACTGACGCCCCATCTCGCGCTGCGCGCCGAGCGTCAGCACGCCGCCCGCGAGCACGAGCGCCACGCCGCCCGTCCGAGCGAGCGCGCCGTCGCCCGCGCTCGACGGCGTCAACGCGCCGGCGAGCTGCAGCAGCGGGGCGAGCGCCCCGGCCGCGAGCGCGACGACGAACAGCACGCCGCCCCACCACTCCGGTCTCGCGGGGGATCCGCTGAGCCCGACGAAGCCGCTGCGACCGGTCGTGCGCACCTGGACGACGGTCCGCCAGCCGAAGGCCACGACGAGGAACGCCCCGTAGAGCGCGAGCGCGAGACCGGGCATCAGACGGCCGAGGTCGGGCGCAGCGTCCCGGGCCGAGCTTCGCGTGCCGGACCACGGGCGCCCGGCCACCGCGCGGCCCGCACGCCGTTGGCGATCACGAGGACCTCCGCCAGCTCGTGGATCGACACGACCGCGGCGAGCCCCAGGACCCCCGTGGCCGCCAGCGGCACGAGCCCGACGAGGATCGCGCCCGAGAGCGCCAGGTTCTGGCGCATGATGCGGCCGGCGCTCCGCGCGTGCCCGATCGTCCGCGGCAGGGCGCGGAGGTCGTCGCCCAGCAGCGCGACGTCCGCCGTCTCGATCGCCACGTCGCTGCCCATCGCGCCCATGGCGATGCCGACGTCGGCGCTGGCGAGGGCCGGCGCGTCGTTGATGCCGTCGCCGACCATGGCGACGGTCCCGCGTCCGTCGGCGCGAAGCCGGTCGACGACGCGCGACTTGTCCTCGGGACGCAGCTCCGCGTGCACGTCCGCGATGCCGGCGTCCCCGGCCAGCGCGCGGGCGGCGCGAGCGTTGTCCCCGGTCACCATGGTCACGCGCCGGACGCCGTGGTCGCCGAGCTGCGCGACGGCGACCCGCGCCTCCACGCGCAGCTCGTCGCGAACGGCGATCGCGCCGAGCAGGCGCCCGCGGCGCTCGAGGAGCACGACGGTCGCCCCGTCCTCCTGGGCGGTCGAGATCCAAGGCTCCCAGGGACCTGGGTCCACGAAGCCGGGGCGCCCCAGCCGGACGGGATCCCCGTCGACGACGCCGACGATCCCGTCGCCGGGGATCGCCCGCACGTCGTCGGCGACCGCCGGGTCCGGCGACGCCGCGAGGATCGCCCGGCCGAGGGGGTGCTCGCTGCGCGCCTCGAGCGCCGCCGCGAGGGCGAGCACCTCCTCCCGGTGGTCCCCGCCGTGATGGAGCACGTCGACGACCCGTGGCTCGTTGCGGGTCAGCGTGCCCGTCTTGTCGAGCGCGACGGACCGCACCTCGCCCAGGGCCTCCAGCGCGGCGCCGCCCTTGATCAGCACGCCCGCGCGGGTCGCCGCGCCGATCGCCGCCACGACGGTGACCGGAACGGCGATCGCGAAGGCGCACGGCGCGGCCGCGACGAGGACCACGAGCGCGCGTCCGATCCACTCGCCCGGGTCGCCGGAGACCGCGCTGCCGACCACCGCGATCAGCAGCGCAGCGACGAGCACCCCGGGCACGAGCGGACGAGCGACCCGGGCTGCCAGCCGCTGCCCCTGGCCCTTCCGCTCCTGGGCCGCCTCGACGATCCCCACGATGCGGGCGAGCGAGTTGTCGACGGCCGTCGCGGTCACCTCGACCTCCAGCGCCCCGCCGCCGTTGATCGCGCCGGCGAGCACCTCGTCGCCCGGCCCGAGCACCACCGGGATCGACTCGCCGGTGATCGCCGCGAGGTCGACGGCCGAGCGTCCGCGTGCGATCACGCCGTCGGTGGCCAGCCGCTCGCCGGGCCGGACGACGAGGAGCGCGCCCGGACGCAGGTCGGCCGGATCGATCTCGACCTCCCGGCCGCCGTGCAGGACGCGAGCGCGGTCGGGGACGAGGTCGAGCAGGGCGCGAAGGCTACGGCGCGTTCGTGCCACGGCGAAGCGCTCGAGCGCCTCGCTGACGGAGAAGAGGAACGCGAGCGTCGCGGCCTCCGTGATCTCGCCCAGCGCGATCGCACCGAGGCCGGCGATCGTCATGAGCGTCGCGACCGAGAGCCGCCGTGCGAGCATTCCGCGGACGGCGCCGGGCACGAAGGTCGCACCCCCGGCGACGATCGCGATCGCCGAGAGGAGCAGGATCGCGGCATCAGGCGCGCCGAGGACCCCGACGAGCAGTCCGGCACCGAGCGCGACGCCCGAGAGCGCCGCGAGGCGGATCTCGTGCACGTCGCGCAGGCGCGCCGGCTCGTCGCCGACGCGCCCCGGGATCTCGCATCCGCACTCGTCGTATCGCGCCGACGGCGTCGGCGCGGGGGCGCAGCAGGCATCCAGCGGCTCCCGTTGCGACGCCGCGGACGCGCGACGGGCGCCCGCCGGGCCTCGCGACGCACCGACGCACGCCTCGCCCCCGGGCGCCCGGCCGCGGTCCGACGCCGGCGTCGCGGCCCGAGGCGCCTCGGGCGGACCCGTGGGTCGTCCGTCGCTCATGCGTCCGCCCCCGCGATCGCCCCGACGAGCGAGCGGAGCAGGTCCGCCCCGGCGGGCGTCAGCCGGTACATCACCATCCTGCCCTCGCGGCGACTCGCTACCAGCCCCGCGGCGCGCATCTTGCGAACGTGGTGGGACACCGCCTTCTCCGGCCGCTCGACCACCCAGGACAGATCGCAGACGCAGAGCTCGCCGCCGTCGCGCAGCGCGAGCGCGAGCAGGAGCCGGGTCGGATCGCCGAGGCCGGCGGCGCGCTGGGCCGCGCGCTCGGCCTCCGACGCCGAGAGGCGCGCTCGGCGCAGGGCCTCGGCACGCGGCAGGTCGAGGCAGAGGAGGTCGCAGGCATCCGCCGTCATGCGTACATCCTAACGATCGTTGGTATGACGGAGCGAGTCGCGTCCCCTGCGTGCGCCCCCGTCGTGCCGCAGAGACCGACACGGCTGCCGTCGAGCCCCGACGTCGCTCGCCGGCCGTGGTTCTGGGGTGGCGTTCTGGTGTGGCGCCTGATGTGCCCGGGACGGGCCGGCGAGAGAGTCGCCGCCATGACCTTCGCCCGCCCCGCCCTCCTCGCCGCCGCCACCGGCGCGGCCCTCGCCGTCGGCCTCGCGGCGGGTGCCGCGCCGGCCGGCGCGTCGCTGACGTTCGTGAAGGACCACGACGTCTGGCTCGCCCACGACGACGGCTCCGGCGCCGTGCGCGTCACGACCGACGGCACGGCCGAGAACCCGTGGCAGTCGCCCTCGCAGGCCGACGACGGGACGATCGTCGCCGCGCGGAAGCTGCCGCGGTCCGGCCCGCTGTTCGTCCTGCGCCAGAACGGCGAGCTCGTCCGCCGGATCGACCTGCCCGCCGTGCAGTTCGGGCCGTTCGACCCCGCGGTCTCGCCCGACGGGACGCTCGTCGCCTACGGCCACTCCTTCGCGCGCTACGTCAACGGCTGGCTCGAGACGGGCAGCGACATCCGCTACGCGCGGACCGACGGCACGGGCGGGACCGAGAGCTGGCCCGGCGTGGCGACGAACGCCTCGACGCCCTCGTGGATCGACGCGCGCCACGTGCTCGCCGCTCGCGGCACCGTCGCCTACGACCAGCGACCCGACGAGAGCCCGACGCAGTGGTGGTCGGACTACGACCACCAGGGCACGTTCGACCACGGCGAGGACCTCTCCGACGGCGAGGTCGCCGGCGGCCGGATCGTCGTCGTCCGCGGCACCGGCACGCCGAACACGCTGCAGGTCTACCGCGTCGCGGGGCGCCTCGGCACCCCGACGCCGACCTGCACGATCCACGACCCCGCCGACGGCCCGCTCGGGCGGGCGTACAAGGACCCGACGCTCTCCGCCGACGGCCGTCGCATCTGGTGGCAGGAGGGCGACGGGATCTGGACGGCGACCACGCCGGCGGGCGACGGCTGCGAGGGCTGGGACGTGCGACGGATCGTCGACGGCGCGTCCGAGCCGGACTGGAGCCCCGCGGCGGTGAGCCCCGGGCCGCGCGGCGGCGGGGGAACCGGCGACGGCACGGGCGGCGGGACCGGCGACGGAGCCGGCGCAGGCGGCGGCACCGGTCGGCCCGCGCCCGGCGCCGGCGGCGCTCCGGCCACGGGCGCGCCGGCGGCGCGGGCGGCGCTCAAGGGCCGCGTCACGACGGCGGCCCTGCGACGCGGGCTCGTGCTCTCCGTCCGGACGACGAAGGCCGGGACCGTGAGGACGACCGCGACGACGGGCGCGCGCACCATCGCCCGTCGCAGCACGAAGGTCCGCCGCGCCGGGACGACGACCGTGCGCCTGCCGAGGCTCCGCGCGAGCGTCGCCCGGCGGCTGCGCGGCACGGCCGTCCGGATCACCGTCCGCGGCGCGGGCGTCAGCACGACGCTGCGGGCGACCGTCCGCTAGCGCCGGTCGCCCGGTCCACCGGCGGACGGTCTACCGGCGGACGGTGAGCGTCCCCGTCGCGACCGGTCCCCTCGGCGCGGTCGCCCGCAGGACGAGGCGGTAGCGGCCCGGGCGCACCCGCGGCCGCACGACGATCCGGCGCGTCCCGCGGCCAGCGCTGCCCCGCAGCCGCAGCGCGGTGCGGCCGGCGCGGACGAGGCGCAGCTCCCAGCGCGTGGCCACCGGGGCGCGGAAGGCGATCGTCACCCGGCCGCCCCGGCGCACCCGCCAGCTCCGTCGCGTCAGGCGCAGCCGCACCGTCGCCGTCGTCGCACCGCCGGCCGGGGCGCCCGCGCCCGGACCGACCGGCCCGGAGCCCGGAGCCGGCCCCGGAGCGCCGTCGGTGGGACCGTCGTGGGCCGTGCCGCCCGGTCCCGCGTCGGCGGGGACGTCGGCCGGTCCCCAGTCCGGTGCGGTGGCGCCCGGCAGCATCGTCCGGACCGCCACCGCGTCCCCGGCCGGGCAGCCGCCGGCGAGGCCGGCGAGCGTCGCGACGTACAGGCCCTGGGGCCCCGCCCAGACGAGCCGCTCGCCGTCCGGCGACCAGCTCGGCGAGGACCAGGCGCCGCCCGAGGCCGGCGCGTCGAGGCACCCCTGCGGCGCGGTCGCCGGCGCGGCTCCCGGCAGGCGGTAGACGACCAGGCGGTCGCCCTGGCTGTTGGCGACGAAGGCCGCGCCGGTCCCCTGCCGGTTCAGCTCGCCGTCGTAGAGGTTGCCCACGGCGCCCTCGCTGAACCACTCCGCAGCCGTCGCCGGATCGCCGGCCTCGTCGATCGCGACCTGCTTGACGAACGCCGACGACGGGCCGGACAGGAGCGTCCGCCGGTCGTCGATCCACGACGGATCGCCCCATCCCCACTCGGGACGGAAGCCGGCCTCGTCCCACTCGACCGGACCCGTCGACCGGGCGTACCCCGTGCCTGCGTAGAGCTGGCCGGTCTGACAGCCGCCGGGACGCCCGCAGTGGGGATCGCCCGCCCGGTACTGCACGAAGAACCCGTAGGCGACGTGGGAGCCGTCCGGGGAGAGCACGGGGTCGAACGGCCCGCTGAGCTGGATCGACCCGGCGGTCCGGGCGGCGACCGGGGAGAAGTCGGCGAGGACCGCGCCGCGCCGATCGAGCAGGCGCAGGCGCGATCCGCGCAGCGCGACGATGCGCCCGTCGTCGGCCTGCGAGGCGGAGCGGTAGCCGCCCTCCGTCGTCAGGCGGACGGTGCGGCCCCCGTCCGGCGTGGCGAGGTGGACGTCGCCGTCGCGGACGAAGCTGATCGAGTCGGCGCCCGCGGCGGCGGGCAGGCCGAGGACCACGACGCTGCCGAGCGCGACGGCGCGCCGCAGGCGCCGGGCGCGGGACGGGAGGCGGGAACGGGACGAGGACACGGCGAGCTCCTGGGGCGGGGCGCGGCGACCGGTGGCCGCCGCGCCGTCGAACGGGACGGCGGCACCCTCGCCGAGCCCGCTTGGCGCCCCCTTGGCGCGGCCTTGCGTCCCGCTTGCCGTCCGGGGTCCGCGGACCCCGGACGACGCGGGTCAGGCGCTCTCGTCCGTGCCGGTGGCCATCGCCGCCGGCTCGCCGGGGCGCGCCTGGGCACCCGGCTCGGCGATGAGGTCGCCGTCGACCGACAGCGCGATCTCGCCGTCCGCGACGCCGACCTGGACCGTCTCCCCGTCGCGCACCTGGCCGCGGAGCAGCGCGAGCGCGAGGCGGTCGGTGAGGTGGCGCTGGATCGTCCGCTTCAGCGGCCGGGCGCCGTACGTCGGGTCGTAGCCGAGGTCCCCGAGCAGCTCGAGCGCCGGCTCGTCGATCTCGACGGTCACCCCCCGCTCGGCGGCGCGGTCGATCACGCGCCGGACCTGCAGGTCGACGATCCGCGTCAGGTGCCGCCGATCGAGGCTGTGGAACTCGATGATGTCGTCGAGCCGGTTGATGAACTCCGGGCGGAAGTGCGCCTCCGCCCCGGCGCGACCCCCCGGGATGTTCGACGTGAGGATGAGGACGGTGTTCGTGAAGTCGACCGTCCGCCCCTGGCCGTCGGTCAGCCGGCCGTCGTCGAGCAGCTGCAGCAGGATGTTGAAGACGTCCGGGTGGGCCTTCTCGACCTCGTCGAGCAGCAGCACGGAGTACGGCTTGCGGCGGATCGCCTCGGTCAGCTGACCGCCCTCGTCGTAGCCGACGTACCCGGGGGGCGCGCCGACCAGCCGGGACACGGCGTGCTTCTCCATGTACTCCGACATGTCGATCCGGACCATCGCGTCCTGGCTGTCGAAGAGGAACTCCGCCAGCGCCCGCGCGAGCTCGGTCTTGCCGACGCCGGTCGGCCCGAGGAAGAGGAACGAGCCGATCGGCCGGTCCGGGTCGCCGAGCCCGGCGCGGCTGCGCCGGATCGCCGCCGAGACGACCGCCACGGCGTCGTCCTGCCCGACCACGCGGTCGTGCAGGCGGTCCTCCATGTGGACGAGCTTCTCGACCTCCCCCTCGAGCAGTCGCGCCACGGGGATGCCGGTCCAGCGACCGACGACCTCGGCGATGTGCTCCGCGGTGACGCGGTCCTCCAAGTACCGGAACCCCTGCCCCGCCCGCTCCTCCGTGTCGACCTCCTCCGCCTTCGCCTCGAGGTCGGCGATCTGCTGCTCGAGCTGCGGGATCTCGCCGTACTTCAGCTCGCCGGCGCGCTGCAGGTCGCCCGCGCGCTGCGCCGTGAGCTCCTCCGTGCGCTTGCGGTCCAGCTCCTCCTTGAGCTTGCCGACCGACTCGACGGACTCCTTCTCGCGCTGCCACTCGGCCGTCATCGCGGCCGAGCGCTCGCGCTGGTTGGCGAGCTCCTCGTCGAGCCGGACCAGGCGCTCCTTCGAGGCCTCGTCGTCCTCCTTCTCCAGCGACGTGCGCTCGATCTCCAGCTGCATGATCCGGCGGTCGATCTCGTCGATCTCCGTCGGCTTGGAGTCGATCTCGATCTTCAGCCGGGAGGCGGCCTCGTCGATGAGGTCGATCGCCTTGTCCGGCAGCTGCCGGTCGGGGATGTGGCGCTGCGAGAGCGTCGCGGCGGCGATCAGCGCGGCGTCCTGGATGTCGACGCCGTGGTGGGTGACGTACTTGTCCTTCAGGCCGCGGAGGATCGCGATCGTGTCCTCGACGCTCGGCTCGTCGACGAGCACGGGCTGGAACCGCCGCTCGAGCGCGGCGTCCTTCTCGACGTACTTGCGGTACTCGTCGAGCGTCGTCGCGCCGACCGCGCGCAGCTCGCCGCGGGCGAGCATCGGCTTCAGGAGGTTCGCGGCGTCGACGGAGCCCTCGCTCGCGCCGGCCCCGACGATCGTGTGCAGCTCGTCGAGAAAGAGCACGATCTGGCCCTTCGCCTCGGCGACCTCCTTCAGGACGGCCTTCAAGCGGTCCTCGAACTCGCCGCGGTACTTCGCTCCGGCGATCATCGAGCCCATGTCGAGCGCGATGACGCGGCGATCCCGCAGCGACTCCGGGACGTCGCCGTCGACGATCCGCTGCGCGAGGCCCTCGGCGATCGCCGTCTTGCCGACGCCCGGCTCGCCGATGAGGACCGGGTTGTTCTTGCGCCGGCGGCTGAGGACCTGGATGACGCGACGGATCTCCTCGTCGCGCCCGATCACCGGGTCCAGCCGCCCCTCGCGGGCGGCCTCCGTGAGGTCCTGTCCGTAGCGCTTCAGCGCCTCGAGCTTGTCCTCGGGGCTCTGGTCGGTGACCTTGTGCCCGCCGCGGAGGTCGCCGACCGCCGCGGCGAGGGCCTCCGGCGTGGCACCGGCGGCGCGCAGGGCGTCGCCCGCCTTCGAGTCGTGCCGGGCGGTCGCGAGCAGCGCGTGCTCCGTCGAGAGGTACTCGTCGCCGAGACCGCGCATCTCCTCCTCGGCACCGCGCAGGACGGCGACGAGCTCGGAGGACGGCCCGGCGGCCTGGCCGCCGCCGGTGGTCGTCGGCAGGCCCTCGAGGGCCGCGTCGACGGGGCGACGGACCTGCTCGATCGGGACGCCGAGCTTCTGCAGCACGCCGGCGACGAGGCCGCCCTCCTGGTCGAGGAGCGCGAGCAGCAGGTGCTCGGGCGTGATCTGGGGATTGCGACGACGCTCGGCCAGCTGCCCGGCCTCGGAGAGCGCCTCCTGCATCTTGATGGTGAAACGGTCAGGTTGCATCGGACCTCGGTTCGGGACGAAGACGGACGCTGCGCGTCGCCGTGGGAGGGCGCACCGGCAGCGTGACGCACGGGGACCGGATGGTCGAGACTCCTCGACGACCCGCCACGGATCTGCGTCTGTATGACTGAGATTTTGCGCGCCCCGGCCACGAATGTCAAGGTCGCGTCCGGTCCGCGCGGCGCGCTCGGCGACCGACGGGACCACGCAGCCGATGTCAGGATCGCCGGGACCGCCCGCCCGTACCGGAGCTCCCGTGCCCATCGTCCGCATCTCCCGCGAGATCGAGCTCGCCTACGACACCTTCGGCGACCCCGCCGACCCGCCCGTGCTGCTCGTCATGGGGTTCGGCGCGCAGATGATCGCCTGGCACGACGAGTTCTGCCGCCTGCTCGCCTACCGGGGACGCTTCGTCGTCCGCTACGACAATCGCGACTCGGGCCTCTCGACGCGGCTGGACGACCACCCGGTGGACCTCGCGGCGTTCATCGGCGCGCTGACCGCCGGCGACCGGGCGACGGCCGCGGCGATGATCCCGTACGGCCTGCGGGACCTCGCCGCCGACGGCATCGGCCTCCTGCGCGCCCTCGACCTCGACCGCGCGCACGTCGTCGGCGCGTCGATGGGCGGGATGATCGCCCAGACGATGGCGATCGAGTTCCCCGACGCCGTCCTGTCGCTCACGTCGATGATGTCGACGACGGGCGAGCCCGAGTACGGGCAGGCCTCGCCGGAGGCCCAGCAGCTCCTGCTGACGCCGAAGCCGCCCGACCGCGAGGGCTACGTCGCGGCGTCGGAGCGCGAGCTGCTGTGGGCGTCGCGGCGGTACGGGGACCGCGAGGCGATCCGCGAGCTCGCCGGCGCGAGCTGGGACCGGGCGTACTACCCGGCGGGCGTGCCGCGCCAGCTCGGCGCGATCGTGCTCGCCGAGCCGCGGAGCGACGCGCTGCGGGCGCTCGACGTCCCGACCCTCGTCATCCACGGGCTCGACGACGTGCTCATCGATCCGAGCGGCGGGCGCCGGACGGCCGAGCTCGTCCCGGGGGCGCGCCTGCTCCTGCTCGAGGACATGGGCCACGACCGCCCCCGTCCCCTCTGGGGCACGCTCGTCGACGCCATCGCCGAGCACACCGCCGGCGCCCCGGCGACCGCCTGACGCCCGCCGCGAGGCGCCAGCCTGCCCCGCGGCGGCCGGCGAAGCGACGTCGGCGTCGCGGTCAGCAGGGCGGGACGTCGCAGGCTCATCTCCTGCACCTGGACTCCTCGCTGCGCTCCGACGACTCGCGCAGCCGCCGTCTCAGCGCCGGCTACGCCGAAGCGTGGCGCGCCGCGAATCCCGGCGGCGTCGTGACGTACCGCGACCTCGCGGCCGACCCGCTGCCCCACCTCGACGGCACGGCGTTCGCGGCCGGGATCACGCCGGAGGACGCGCGGGACGAGGCGCAGCGCGCCGCCTGGGCGCTGACGGCGCAGGTCGCCGGCGAGGTGCGCGACGCGGACGTCATCGTCCTCGGCATGGGGCTCTACAACTTCGGCGTGCCAAGCACGGTGAAGGCGTGGGTCGACCGGATCGTCGCCCCGGGGATCACCGTCGGCGAGGACGGCTCCGGCCTGCTCGGCGGCCGGACGCTCGTGCTGGCGCTCGCCTCCGGCGGCGGGTACGCCCCCGGCACGCCGCGCCACGGCTGGGACCACCGCGAGCCGTGGCTGCGCCACGCCTTCGAGTTCC
Organism: Patulibacter brassicae; assembly: GCF_033949425.1. NCBI lineage: Bacteria > Bacillati > Actinomycetota > Thermoleophilia > Solirubrobacterales > Patulibacteraceae > Patulibacter > Patulibacter brassicae. The sequence goes on from NZ_JAXAVX010000005.1 coordinate 101,072, forward strand.
TGGGCCTGACCGACGTCGTCACCGCGTCGGCCGAGCTGACGCTCGCCCGCGAGAGCCCCGCGATGATCCCGCTGGATCTCGGCGACGCGGAGGACGCGAGCTTCGCCGCCGCGCAGGAGGCGCTCGCCGCGCACGCCCGCGGCACCGTCGCCGGCGCCGCGTAACGCTCGGCCGCGCACGGGACGTCGGGCCGGCCCGACCGGGAAGGCGGTCAGGCCGGCTCGGGGCCGACGACGCCGTAGGTCACGCACGCGAAGTCGCGGTTGCGCGCGACGTCCTCGACGCGCAGGCGCAGCCGCCGCGGCAGCAGGGGCGCCCCGGCGCCGAGCGTCACCGGGGCGATCGAGACGAGCACCCGGTCCAGCAGCCCGGCGTCGGCGAAGCGGCCGACGAGCTCGCCGCCGCCGACGAGCCAGACGTCGCGCTCGCCGGCGGCGGCCGCCATCTCGGCGTGGACCGGGACGACGTCGCCGCGGACGAACCGGACGTCGCCGTCCACGCGCGGCAGGTCGCGGGTCGTGAAGACCCACGTCGGCTGCGCGTAGGGCCAGCGGAAGTCGGGCTTCGCGCCCTCGTGGCGGAGGATCCACTCGTAGGTCGCCGAGCCCATCGCGAGCGCCCCGACGTGCGCCGCGAACGCCTCGTGGTCGTGCACGCCGCGCGGATCGTGGTCGCTGCGGAAGAGCCACTCGAGCGAGTGGTCCGGGTCGGCGAGGAAGCCGTCGAGGGTGGAGGCGGTGAAGTACGTCGTGCGGGGCATCGGGTGCTCCTGGGGATCGGGTCGGGGAGGTGCGCGGCATCAATCCGGCGCGCCGGCGTCGGGGCCGGCCGCGCCGTCGACGAGCCACGCGAGCGGGTCGCCGTCGTCGAGGGTGCGCCCTGCCTCGCGGAGCATCGACCGGGCGACCTGCCGCCGATGGGCGGCGTACGTCAGGACGTGGACGAGCACGCCCGAGAGGGGGAAGCTCTCCGGCGGCTCGCAGAGGGCGTCGACGAGCCGGTCCGCCCACGCGCCGCGGCGCTCGACGTCGCGCCACGTCGCGACCCAGCGCGGAGCGATCGTCGCGTGCCGCGCGCGGATCCCCGGCAGCGAGGCGGGCGGCCGGTCCGGCAGGTCCTCGCCGGCGATCGACGCGAGCCAGATCTCCTTCGTGCGCACGAGCGCGTCGAGGACGGCCAGCAGCGACGGCTCGGGCCCGTCCCACGCCAGCACGACGTGACCGGGCCGGCGCTCCCGTCGCAGCTCGTCCTCCCCGAGCGCGGCCGCGTCCTCGAGCACCTGCTCGGTGTCGGCGAGGTCGTGGTGCACGAGCTGCGCGAGCGGCACGCTCGCCCCGGCGCGCGGCGTCCCGCTGCCCGCCTCGCCGCCGCCGGCCTCCTCCGCCGCGTCGACCCACAGGTGCAGCGGCGGATGGAAGTGCAGGCCGTTGGGCGCCACGAGCCGGTGATCGCTCCCGGCCGTCGTGCTCGAGGGCGGCCGCCCGAACGCGCGCCGGAACGCCCGGCTGAAGCCCGCGACGGAGTCGTACCCGGCGTCCTGCGCGACGTCGGCGACGCGCGCGCCCCGCCCGAGCTGCCAGCTGGCGCGCTCCAGGAGGACCCGGCGGCGCAGCGCGACCGGCGGCTCCCCCGCGCCGGCCACGAGCTGGCGGTGGAAGTGGAACGGCGAGGCGAACGCGTCGGCGGCCATGGCGTCCAGCGACGCGTTGCCCTCGGCCAGGACGGCGTCGAGGAGCTCGCGGAGGCGGTCGCGGCCGGCGGTCACGAGCAGCAGTGTGCCGCGAGGGGCCTCGTGCGTCGATGACCGTTCTTGCCCTCTGCGCGTCGGCTCCCCCATCACGACCGCCGACTAGCGTGTGGGCGGTGCCCGGTCCCTTCCGGTCGTGGCGGGTCCTCGCGATCCTCGCCCTCGTCGCGCTCGCCGTCCTCCTCGGGGTGCTCGTCGGCCACGACGATCCGCTCACGCGCGCGGACGCCCGGATCGTCGAGGAGGTCGCCGGGTGGCGTCCCGGGTGGGTCGTGGACCTCGCGCGGGCCCTGACGACGCTCGGCAGCGGCTGGGTCGCCACCCCGGCGCTCCTCGGCGCCGGGATCCTCCTCGTGCTCGACGACCGGGTGCCGTGGCGGGTCGCGCTGCTGCCGCTCGTCGCGCTGCTCGTCGCGGTCGCGCTCGTCCCGCTGCTGAAGGACCTCGTCGACCGGCCGCGACCGCCGCTGGCCCTCCACGCCGTCGACGAGGGCTCCAGCGCCTTCCCGTCCGGGCACGCGCTGCAGTCCGCGGCGGGGTGGCTGACGCTCGGCCTCGTCCTGGCGCGCGTCCGGGCCGACCGCCGGTGGCTCGCCGCGACGGCGCTGCTCGTCGTCGCGATCGGGATCACGCGCGTGGTTCTCGCGGTGCACAGCCCGAGCGACGTGCTCGCCGGATGGGCGCTCGGCGCCGCGCTCGCCCTCGCGCTCGCCGGCGGCCGCGGGACCCTCGTCAGCCCAGGCGGTGGGCGACCGCGAGGACGAGCTCCTCGTCCGCCGTCCCCGGCGGCACCCCGCCCACCCGACGCCGCAGCGGACCGGCGATGAGCGTCGCCAGCCGCGCGCGCTCCGCCTCGGCCAGGGTGCCGGCCTGCGCCGCGAACCGCCGGACCGTCGCGCGGTCGTGCGCGTCGAGGGCCACGAGGTCCAGGGCCGGCACCGGGCCGGCGTCCGGTGGCGCGACGGGCGCCCGCTCGGCGGCGACGGCGACCGGACGGCGCTCGCGCACGACGTAGGTGCCGGCGGCGAGGTCGCCGATCCGCTGGTGGCGCGGGTGGGCGAGCAGCATCGCGATGCCGGGCAGGTAGAGCAGCGGGTACTCGACGATCCGCAGGAGGTTGCGCACGAGGCTCGACGCGAGGTCGACGCGACCGCCGTCGTCGCGCACGACGCGCAGCCCGAGCATCGCCTTGCCCGGCGGACGCCCGTCGGTCACCTGCTCGAGCCACGGGTCCCAGAGGAAGAGGAACGCGAACGCCCCAACGGCGACGGCGATCGTCGCGCCCGCGTCGCCGAGGATCCCGTAGCCGATCCCGACGGCGATCGAGACGACGAACGTCGCGGCGACGAGCTTGACGAGGGTGTCGAGGAGCGCCGCGACGATCCGCGTCGCCGGTCCGGCGAGCACCAGCGCGACCTCGAGGCCCTCCGGGGTGGTGATCGTCACCCGGTCCTGGTAGTCGTCCACGTCGTGAACCTCCCCCGCTTCCTCGAGACCCGCGAGCCCGCGTGGCGCGCCCTCGAGGAGCTCGTCCGCCAGGCGGGGACCAGCCGGCCCGAGCACCTGGGACCCGCCGGGATCCTGCGCCTGGGCACAGCGTACCGCTCGGCCGTGGCCGATCTGGCGTTCGCGCGGCGGGCGTTCCCGGACGCCCCCGCCACGCTGCGCCTCGAGACGCTCGTCGAGCGCGCGCGGACGCTCGTCTACGCCCACCGCCAGCGCCGCACGAGCCCGTGGGCCTTCGCCGCCGGCGGCTACTGGCGGCTCGTGCGCGCCCTGGGCGGCTGGCTCGCCCTGAGCGCGGCGGCGCTGCTCGTGCCGGCGCTCGTCGTCGGCGTCTGGGCGGCACTGGACCCGGCCGTGGCCGCGACCCTCGTGCCGGACTCGTTCATCGACGGCGCCGCCCCGCCGGACCTCGACCGCGGGCTGAGCTCGTCGGACTCGGCGGCGTTCTCCTCCGAGCTCTTCACGAACAACATCCGCGTGACGTTCCTGAGCTTCGTCGCCGGCGTGGGCTTCGCGCTGCCGGCGGTGCTGCTCGTCGCCTACAACGGTGCGATCCTCGGCGCGGTCCTCGGGCTCGCGGCGGCGAACGGCAACCTCGGGACCGTCCTGCGGATGGTCACCGCGCACGGCGCGCTGGAGCTCACGTGCATCGTCGTCGCGGCCGCCGCGGGCATGGCAGCCGGCTGGCGGCTCGTGGACCCCGGCGACCGCCCGCGCGGGCACGCGCTGCGCGACGCCGCGCGCCCCGCCGTCCTCGTCGTCGCCGGCACCGCGCCGTTCCTCGTGCTCTGCGGGGTCGTGGAGGGGTTCGTCTCCCCCGCCGGCTGGCCGGCGGTCGCGGTCGTCGCCCTCGGCCTCGGGCTCGCGGGCGGCTACTGGGCGCTCGTGCGCCGTCTCGGACGCGCCTGACGCCCGACCGCGCTACAGCCCGCGGCGCTTCGTCCGCAGGTACGCGTCGACCGACGCCGCGGCGAGTCCCGACGGCGGCGTCGTGAGGACCTGGATCCCGCGGGCGCGCAGCCGGGCCGCGACGCGGTCGCGCTGCGCGCGGACCTCGATCGCCACCGCCTGGGCGAGCGCGGCGTGCTCGTCGGCCGGGCGGCCGGTGGCGATCTCCCGGAGCCGCGGCTCCTCGACGGTCGCCACGCAGAGCGCGTGCCGTCGCGCCAGGAGCGAGGACGCCTCCAGCAACGGGGCCGCAGCGGCCTCGTCGAGCAGGTCGGTGAGCACGAGGACAAACGCGCGCCGCGCGCCGCCGATCGCCCGGAACGCCCGCCCGTGGTCGCTGTCCACGCCGCGCGGCTCGAGGTCGTGGAGCGCGCGGACGATCGCGTCCCCCGCGCCGCGGCGCGGCGGGAGCCGCCGGCGCACCGCCTCGTCGTAGGCGATCGCGCCGACGTGGTCGTCGAGCGCGTCGGCCGTCGCCGCGACGGCGGCGGCCGCGTCGAGCCAGACGTCGAGCAGCCGCGGCGGCGCCGGCACGCTCGACGCCGGCCGCAGCCCCGCGAGCCCGATCGCCGCGTCCTCGGCGGCCCGGCGCGCCGCCCGACCGGCGACCGGCGTCCCGCCGGGCTCGCGGGCCGCCCGATCGCGGGCGTCGGAGGACGGCCCGGGTCGCTCGGTCCCGGCCGCGCCGGACCGCGCGGGCGCGTCGCCGAGCCGACCGACGTCGACGAGCAGCACGACGTCGCGATCGCTCTCGACCCGCCACTGGTTGCTCATCGGCCGCCCGAGGCGCTCCGTCGCGCGCCAGTTCACCTGTCGCACGTCGTCCTCCGGCGCGTACTCGCGCACGTGGTCGAACTCCGTGCCGAGGCCGTACGCGCCGCGGCTGCTGACCCCGCCGGTGGCGCGCACGACCGCGGCCAGCCGGTGGGCGGCACGGTAGTCCGGCAGCACGCGCAGCTCGGCGGCCGGGTCCGGCGCGCGGTGGTCCCAGCGCCCGAGCCGCAGCGGCCCCTCGCGCCGGGCGACGACGGGCGGCAGCAGGTGCCGCCCGCGCCGGTGGGCCACGACGGTCGCCGCCAGCGTGCCGTGGCCCTCGCCGTCGCGGACCTCGACCGTCGGCGTGCCCGCGAGCCGCAGCCGCAACGCCGGCTCGGGGGGCTGCGGCGCGACCGCGACGGCGAGCGGCTGGCCGCGCGGCGCGATGCCCGGTGCCTCGACGTGCAGCGACGGCGGTCGGCGGCGCGCGAGCAGCGCGTCGACGAGCGACGCGGTCGCCGCGAGCGCGGCGAGCACGAGGCAGAGCACCGGCGGCAGGACGATCGCCGCCACGGCGCACGCGGCGACGACGAGCGCCAGGCGCGGGGTCGGGCTCACCGCGCGCGTCCCCCGGCGGCCGACGCGGACGGACGGCGCGCGTCCCGCATGGCGGGAGGCCGGTGCCGGATGCGGGCCGCGGTGCTCACGCCGCGCTGGCCGGGACCGGGACGCTGCCGACCGCGGCGGCGACGGCGTCGACGTCGCGCATCCCCTCGAGCTCGGCCTCCGGCGCGAGGACGATCCGGTGCGCGAGGACCGGCTCGGCCGCGGCCCGGACGTCGTCGGGGGTGACGAAGTCGCGGCCGCCGATCCGCGCGTACGCCTGCGCGGCGGCGAGCAGGTGGACGCCGGCGCGGGGGCTCGCGCCGAGGGCGACGCTCGGCAGCGCGCGGGTCGCCCGGACGATCCCGACGACGTACGCGGCGACGTCGGCGTGGACGTACGTCTCGGCGACGGTGGCGCGCGCCGCGAGCAGCGCCGCCGCGTCGGCGACGGGCGCGACGTCCTCGAGCGCCGCGGGGCGCAGGCCGTCGCGCGGCGCGGTGACGAGCTCGCGCTCGGCCGCCTCGTCGGGGTAGCCGACGCGGACCTTCAGGAGGAAGCGGTCCAGCTGGGCCTCCGGCAGCGGGTACGTGCCCTCGTGCTCGACCGGGTTCTGCGTCGCGACGAGCAGGAACGGCTCGGGCAGCGGGTGGCGCTGCCCGTCGACGGAGACGGCGCCCTCCTGCATCGCCTCGAGCAGCGCCGACTGCGTCTTCGGCGGCGTGCGGTTGATCTCGTCCGCGATGAGCAGCTGGCAGAAGACGGGTCCGGGACGGAACACGAGCTCGCCGCCCCGCAGGGCGACCGAGCCGGTGATGTCGGACGGCAGCATGTCCGGGGTCAGCTGGATCCGGTGCACGTCGACGCGCAGCGCGCGGCCGAGCGCGGTCGCCGTGAGGGTCTTCGCGACGCCGGGCGGCCCCTCGAGCAGCACGTGGCCGCCGAGGGTCGCCGCGGCCACGAGCGCGTCGACGGTCGCGTCGGCGTCGCGCACGACCCGTCCGACCTCCGTGCGCAGGGCGGTGACGAGCTCGTTCATGCGGGGTCTCCTGGGGTCCGGGGGTCGGGGTCGGCGAGGGCGCCCGGCGGGGCGCCCGCCGGAGCAGCGGGGTCGGGGGACGGGCGGACGGGCCCGCGGGCGGCGGACTCCAGCGCCGCGAGGGCGCGTCCGGGCGCGACGAGGTCGTCCGGACGACCGACGGCGAGCGCCGCGACCTCCTCGTCGCGCAGCCCGAGGCGTCGTGCCGCGGCGGCGAGCTCCTCCTCGCTCGCGCCGCGCGGCAGCCCGGCGCGCCGACGGACGAGCGCCCGGGCGTGCTGATGGGTCGCCGCCACCGCGATCGTCGGGTCGTCCGTGCGCTCGAGCGCGGCGGCGAGCGCGTCGACGTACGCCGACCGGCGCGGGACGGGGTCGGCGTCCGGGGCCACCGGCGGGCCGAGGCGCCGCCCGCGCGCGAGCAGGCCGGCCACCGCGGCGAGGACGAGCAGCAGCAGGACCGCCTGGGTCCGGTCCCCGAGCCCGCCCCCGTCGGCCCGCGGGCGCAGGGCCACGACGCGCCCGCTCCCGGCGAGCCCGACGGCGAGCGCGGCGTTGTCGGCGCGCGCCAGCGCCCGGTTGGCCAGGACGTCGCGGTCGGCGACGAGCAGGACGCTGCCGGCGCCGTGCCGGAGGCGCACGACGGGGACGGCGACGCCCCCGCCGGCGGCGGGGGCGCGCAGGAGCGGCTGCGCCCGGGACGGCAGCGCGCCGGAGGCCCATGCCGCCCGCGCGTCGACGACGGCGCCGACGGCGCGCGTCTCGGGCGCGCGGGCCGCGCGCGTGGCCCGCGATCCGCGGGCGCTGCGCGTCCGGCCGCGGACGCCGAGGGCACCGGCGAGCCGCGCCGCGTCGCCGCCGACGGCGACCACCCGGGCGCCGTCGCGGATCCCGGCGAGGACCCGCCGCAGCGCCCCGCGGCCCTCCGCGGAGACGAGGTCGTCCTCGGCGAAGAGGTACGTCGTGCGCGGCAGCAGGCGCAGCTCGTCGGTCTCGACGGTCGCGATCCGCACGTCCACGCCCTCGTGGCGCAGGAGCGCGGTCCAGCCGCCGAGACCGCCGGCCGCGCCGCTGCGCAGGCCCCGGGAGGGCTCGGGCTCGTCGCCCTCGAGGCCGGCCGGCACGAGCCAAAGCGCCGCGACGAGCAGGACCATGCCCAGTCCGGCGAGCAGCCCGCGACCGGTCACCGTCCCGGCTCCCGCTCCAGGACCGCCGCCCACCCCTCGCGCGCGGCGGCGCTCTCGGGCGCCTCGATCGGCGCGGCCCCGTAGGCGGCGCGGTCGTGGCCGTCCGCGAGCGCGCGGACCCGCTCGTCGCCGAGCGCGCGGGCGACCGAGCCGGACGTGTCGGGTCCCGGCCCGCGCAGGCGACCGCGCTCGCGCAGGCGCAGGACCCCCAGGCGGAACCAGAGGACGACGGCGCGCCGGTGCTCGCCCGCCGCCTCGGCCTCGCGCGCGCCCCGCTCGAGCCCGGCGACCGTCTCCGCCGCGGCGACGGCCCCGCGCGCCTCGGCCTCGCGGTCGGTCCGGCGGCGGCGCCACGGCCGCGCGCCGAGCAGCGCCAGCAGCGCGCCGACGACCACGATCAGCAGGAGGAGCCGCCACCAGCCGTTCGGCCCGCCGTCGCCGGCGTCGAGGTCGTCCAGTCGCGGGCGGGTGGTGCCGCCGGTGCGCTCCGGCCGCGGGTCCCCGACGATCTCGCGGGCGGTCTCGCGCAGCTCGTCGGCGCGCCGGCGCTCGCCGGCGTCCAGCGGGACGGCGCCGTCGGCGGCCTGCGCGAGGACCGCGACCCCGGACGCCGACGCGGCGCCGACCGGCGCCGCGGACAGGCCGCAGGCGAGGAGCAGGACGACGAGGACCGCGGCGGCCCGTGACCCGCGCCGGACGGGGCGGGCGCGCGGGGCGGGCCCCGCAGCCGTCGTCCCGCCCCCGCCGCTCACGGTGCGTCGGGGCGCCGCCAGCGGCCGTCGGGGTCCTCGCCGGCACGCTCGGCGGCTGGATCCCCCGCGTCGCCCGGACCGGCGAGGGGTGGTGCCGCGGGTGCCGCGCGGGGTGGACCGGACCCGAACGGACCCGGATCCTCGGGGCGCCGCCCCATCCGCTCGGCGGCCGCGAAGAGCCCCCGCGCGTCGGGGCCGGCGAGGGCCCGGTGGGCGACGACCACCGGCGCGATCGCCAGCGCGGTCACGAGCAGGCCGCCGGCGGCGCTGACGACCTCGGTGAGGATCGTCGGTCCGAGGTTCGCGTTCTGGTCCAGCGCGAACGTCCCGGCCGACACGAGCCCGACGACGATGAGGAGCGCCCCGGCGATCACCGCGACGATCACCCAGAGCAGCAGGAGCATCCCCAGCAGGGGCCAGAACTGGCCGCGCGTGAGCTCCCAGCTGCGCCGGAACGGCCGCAAGCCGACGCCGAGGCCCTCCGCCTGCTGGACCGGCAGCCAGAGCACGAGCCGGACGGCCGCCGCCACGACGAGCGCGACGACGCCGAGGCCGAGCAGGAGCGCCAGCGGCGCCGCGGCGGCGGCGGACGCGGCGACGACGCCGACGAGGACGGCGAGCGCCACGAGCCCGAGGATCGTCGCCAGCAGGGCCGTCCCGAACGCCCGCGGGGCGCCGCGCAGCCCGCCGCGGACGGCGTCGCGCACCGCGAGCGGCTCCTCGTCGGCGAGGTCCGCCTGCACCGCCCGGACGAGGGCGACGACCGCCGCCCAGCCGAGCCACAGACTGAGCAGGACGCGGAGGCCGAGCGTGACGCCGAAGATCGTCCACTGGCCGTCGGAGTACTCCGGGACCTCGCGCACGACGAGGTTGCTGTCGCCCCAGACCGTCGACTGGCGCACGGTCTCCAGCGACGTGCCGTGGCTGCCGATGAGGAGCTCCGCCAGCAGCGCGATCACGACCCCGGCGGCGATGTCGATCGCGAAGAGGACGAGCAGCGGCAGGAGCGTCGCGCGCGGGCGCCGCCGCACGAGCGCGAGGCCCGCGTCGATCGTGGGGCCCGCCGGCAGCGCCGGCCGGCCGGCCGCGGGCGCGGCCGCCGCGGCGGTGTCGGTCGCCATCAGTCGGGGTCCCGCTCGATCCGGATCCGGCGGCCCTGCGGCTCGACCCGGACGATGTCGGTGGTGCGGCCGCGGTAGGGCACGATCTCGTTGCGGGCCCGCAGCTTGTCGATCTCCGCCTGCATCTCGGCCCGCAGCTGCTCGCGCATGACGACCGTCTCGGCCTGCAGGCGCTCGAGCTTCGCCGTCGCCTCCTCGTAGCGGCGCTTCTCGTGCTCGAGCTCGAGCTCGAGCTCGAGGACCCGCTCGACGCCGGCGAGGTTCAGGCCCAGCTCGTTCGTCATCTGCTGGATCCGGCGCAGCCGCTCGACGTCGGCGTGCGAGTACAGGCGGGTGCCCTTCGGCGAGCGCTTCGGCTCGATGAGCCCTCGCGACTCGTACATCCGCAGGGTCTGCGGGTGCATGTCGGCGAGCTCGGCGGCGACCGAGATCATGAACACGCCGCGATCGGCGTCGACCTCGATCGTGATGTTGCTGCGGGTCCGCCGCCGTGGATCGCCCATCGCGATCAGCCCTCCTCGAAGAGCCGCTCCCGGCCCGCGGCCGGGAAGAGGTCGGCGAGGTGGTCGACCGCCTCGCGCTGCTCGTCGCTGCGCGGCTCGGGCACCTCGATGACGAACCGGTAGCGGATGTCCCCGCGCCCGCCGCCGCCGAGCCGCGGCGGCCCCTCGCCGCGCAGCCGCTGGACGGTGCCGTGCTTCGTCCCCGGCGCGACGCGGAGCTTCTTACGCCCGTCGAGGGTCGGGACCTCGACGTCGGCGCCGCGGACCGCCTCGGCGATCGACAGCGGGACCGTGACCTCGATGTCGTCGCCGTGGCGCTGGAAGACGTCGGAGGCGCGCACGTGGGTGATGACGAAGAGGTCGCCGGGCTGGCCGCCGTTGCGACCGGCCTGGCCCTTGCCGGCGAGCCGCACGCGCGAGCCCTCGCGGACCCCCGGGGGGATGTTCACGCGGTAGCGCTTCGTCGTGTGGACGGCGCCCTCGCCGCTGCAGGTCGGGCAGGGGGTCTCGATGACGGTCCCCGAGCCGTGGCAGCGCGCGCACGGCTGGCTGATCGAGAACAGCCCCTGACCCTGCGCCTCGACGCCGCGGCCCTGGCAGCGCGGGCAGACGATCGGGCTCGTGCCCGGCTTGGCGCCCGTGCCGGCGCAGGTCGTGCACGGCGTCGTCGTGCGGACGCTCAGCGGCACCTGCGCCCCGTCCATCGCCTGCCGGAACGAGAGGGTGACCTCCGCCTCGAGGTCCTTGCCGCGCTGGACGTTCGCGCGTCGGCTGCGCGCCTGCCCGGCGCCCGGTCCCCCGCGCCCCGTGACGTTGCCGAAGACCGAGGAGAGGATGTCCCCGATCCCGCTGTCGCCGAAGTCGAACCCGGCTCCACCGGTCGAGAAGGCGCCCCCGAGGCCCCCGAACGAGCGCGCGCGGTCGTACTCCTTGCGCTTCTCGGCGTCGGAGAGGATGTCGTGCGCGGCGGAGACCTGCTTGAACCGCTCCTCGGCCGCCGTGTCCCCCGGGTTGCGGTCCGGGTGGTACTCGCGGGCGAGCTTGCGGTACGCCTTCTTGATCTCGTCCGGCGTCGCCTTCTTGTCGACGCCGAGGACCGCGTACAGATCGGGGGTGTTGTCCTGACGGGTGGCCATTCGCGGGTGGTCCGGGGTCAGCCGGCGACGACGACCTTCGCCGGACGCAGCACGTCGTCGCGCAGACGGTACCCCTGCTGGTAGACGACCATCACGGTCCCCGGCAGGGTGCCCTCGGGCGCCGGCTGCTGGGTGAGCGCCTCGTGGAACCGCGGGTCGAACTGCTCGCCGGTCGGGTCGAACGCCGCGATGCCGACCGACGCGAGCGCGGCGTGCAGCTCGCGGTGGACGATCCGCAGGCCCTCGACGGTCTGGGCGTCGGCCGCCGGAGCGCTGCCGTCCGCGGGCGCCTCGGCGAGGTGCGCCAGCGCCCGGTCGAGGTTGTCCAGCGCCGGGAGCAGCTCGCGGGCGAGCCGGCCGACGCCGCGCTGCTCGCCCGCCGCGACGTCGCGGCGGGCGCGCTTGCGCACGTTGTCGAGCTCGGCGACCGACCGCACGTAGCGGTCCTTCCAGTCGGGCTCCTCCTCGGCCGGGGCCTCGTCGTCGCCCTCCGCGGTCGCCTCGGCATCGACCTCGTCGGTCGCCGCCGGCCGCGCGCCCGCGGGGTCCCCCGGGGCGTCGGCGCCCTCGGGATCGACGGCGCCGTCGGCCGGCGCGCCGGTCGCCGCGCCCTCGCGCGGCGGCTGGCCCGCCGGGCGGTCGGTCGCCACGCCCTCGGTGCGGGCCTGCGCGAACTCGCTCGCGTCGGTGGGCGGGCCGTCGCCGGCCGGGGTGGCCCCGGCCGGGTCCTGGGACTGGTCGCTCATCGTGCTGCTCCTGGCGCGGTCGATCGGGGGCTACTTCTCGTCGACGACCTCGGCGTCGACGACGTCCTCCTCCTCGGAGGACGGGCCGCCGGCACCGGCGCCGTCGGGACCCTGACCGGCGGCCGCCTGCTCCTGCGCCCGCTGGTAGAGCTGCTCGGAGACCTTGTGGAAGGCCTGCTCGAGCGCCTCGCGCTTCGCCGTGATCTCGGCGGCGTCGTCGCCCTCGAGGGCCTCGCGGACGCCCTTGACGGCCTCCTCGATCTCCTTGCGGGAGCCCTCGTCGACCTGGTCGCCGAGGTCGGCGAGCTGCTTGTCGGCCTGGTAGGCGGCCTGCTCGGCGACGTTGCGGGCCTCGGCCAGCTCGCGCGCCTTGCGGTCCTCCTCGGCGTGGGACTCGGCGTCGGAGACCATCTGCTGGATCTCCTCGTCCGAGAGGCCGCCGCCGGCCTTGATCTCGATCTTCTGCTCCTTGCCGGTGCCGAGGTCCTTGGCGGACACGTTGAGGATGCCGTTCGCGTCGATGTCGAACGTCACCTCGATCTGCGGCACGCCGCGCGGCGCGGGCGGAATCCCCGTCAGCTGGAACTTGCCGAGCGACTTGTTGTAGCTCGCCATCTCGCGCTCGCCCTGGAGCACGTGGATCTCGACGGACGGCTGGTTGTCGTCGGCGGTCGAGAAGATCTCGCTCTTCCGCGTCGGGATCGTCGTGTTGCGCTCGATGAGCTTCGTCATGACGCCGCCCTTGGTCTCGATGCCGACCGTGAGCGGGGTGACGTCGAGCAGCAGGACGTCCTTGACGTCGCCGGCGAGCACGCCGGCCTGGACGGCGGCGCCGATCGCGACGACCTCGTCCGGGTTGACGCCGCGGTGCGGGTCCTTGCCCGTGAGCTCCTTGACCTTCTCCTGGACGGCCGGCATGCGGGTCATGCCGCCGACGAGGACGACGTGGTCGATCGCCGACGCGCCCTTGTCCTTCGCGTCGTCGAGCGCCTGGCGCACCGGGGCGACGAGGCGATCGAGGAGGCCGGAGGCGAGCTCGGTGAGCTTCGCGCGGGTGAGCCGGACGTCGAGGTGCTTCGGACCGGACGCGTCGGCCGTGATGAAGGGCAGGTTGATCTGCGTCTCCTGCGCGGAGGAGAGCTCGATCTTCGCCTTCTCGGCGGCCTCGAACAGGCGCTGGAGCGCCATCGGGTCGGCCTTCAGGTCGATCGCCTGGTCCTTCTTGAACTCGCCGGCGAGCCAGTCGACGATCGCCTTGTCGAAGTTGTCGCCGCCGAGGTGGTTGTCGCCCGCGGTCGACTTCACCTCGAAGACGCCGTCGCCGATCTCCAGCACCGACACGTCGAACGTGCCGCCGCCGAGGTCGAAGACGAGGATCGTCTGGTCGGTCTCCTTGTCGAGGCCGTAGGCGAGCGACGCGGCGGTCGGCTCGTTGATGATCCGCTTGACGTCGAGGCCGGCGATCTTGCCGGCGTCCTTCGTCGCCTGGCGCTGATCGTCGTTGAAGTACGCCGGGACGGTGATGACCGCGCCGTCGACGGACTCGCCGAGGTACGCCTCGGCGTCGGCCTTGAGCTTCGCGAGCGTGATCGCGGAGACCTCCGGCGGGCTGTACTGCTTGCCCTCGGCCTCGATCCGCGCGTCGCCGTTCGGGCCCGCGACGACCTTGTACGGGACGATCGACTCCTCCTCGCGGACCTCCGCCTCCTTGCGGCCCATGAAGCGCTTGACGGAGGAGATGGTGTTCGTCGGGTTCGTGACCGCCTGGCGCTTGGCGACCGCGCCGACGAGCCGCTCGCCCTTGGCGAACGCGACGACGGACGGCGTCGTGCGACCGCCCTCCGCGTTCTCGATGACCGTCGGCTCTCCACCTTCGAGAACCGCCATGCACGAGTTCGTCGTGCCCAGGTCGATGCCGATGATCTTGCCCATCGGGGGCTCCTCTCACAGTCTGGTCCGGGATGTCCAGCCGCGACGCGATCGACGGGGGATCGGGGCCGCGAGACCGGGGAGCCTACCGCTGCTCGGCCGAAGCTGGATAAATCTCAGTGGCTTTATAGCAGATCATGTTGCGACGCTCGAGTGAGGACGCGCACGGCCGGGCCGCCGGAACCCTGACGGGAAGGGGATGCTCGGCGCAGGAGAGGACATCGGTCCACTGCCCGTCCGGCGGCGTCCGGAATCCCGCACGGGCGCCGGACGGCCGACCATGGGCCGATCCTCGCGCGCGAAGCTCAAGCCCGCGCGCCGCACGCCGATCGGACGGGCGATGGCCCACCCTGACGCGCCCCCGCCGCTGCCCGAGCTGCTGTCGCCGCGCTCGGCGACGCTGCCGCCGGCCTACGCCTCGTTCGAGGAGGCGGTGAACAGCGTCCTCGAGGTGCTGCTGGCGACCGCCACGATGACCCGCTGGGCCGTCTTCTACGAAGACCGCGAGCGCGACACGCAGCTGACGATCGCCACCGTCGGCCGGCGGGCGCCGGAGGTCGACGCCGGCGACGTGCTGCCGTGGTCCGACAGCCTCTGCCGCCGGCTCGAGCTCGGCGCGCCCTGCATCGTCCCCGACACGACCGTCGACCCGTCCTACCTCGACGTCCCGCTCGTCGAGGACGGCCACGTCGCCGCCTACGCCGCGTGCGGGATCGCGACGGGCGACGGGCACGTGTTCGGCACGCTCGCCGGCTTCTCCCCGCGGGCCCAGGACGTCCGGCTGTGGGAGGTCGAGCCGATCCTGACGCTCAGCGCGCGGCTGCTGTCCACCGTCCTGACCCAGCGCCGCCACGCCGAGGGCGCCGGCGCCCTGATCCAGGCGCTCGACCGCGGAGCGCTGCGCGACCCGCTCACCGGCCTCGGCAGCCGGCAGCGGTGGGACGCCGCCCTCGCCGAGCACGAGACCCACGACCGGATCGGCGCGGTGGCCGTCGAGCTCGACGACCTCGACGCGATCGCCGGCCGCGCCGGGGACGCCGCCCGCGAGCGGCTCGTGCGCCGCGCCGCCCACGCCGTCCTGCGCAGCGTGCGCCCCGACGACGTGGCGTGCCGGATCGCCGACGGCGCCTACGCCGTGCTGCTGCCGCACTGCAGCGCCGAGGACGCCGTGTCCGTCGGCGAGCGGATCCGCGCGGCGCTCGTGGCCGCCGACATCTCGGCGTCGGTGGGCTCGGCGTCGCGCTGGCGCGGCGAGCCGCTGCCGCGGGTGCTCGAGCGGGCCGGGCGCTCGATGGCCGCCGAGCGCGCGCTGCGCGACCGGCGCGACCAGATCGATCCGTTCGTCCCCGACGCGAGCACCGTCGGCCACCAGCGGCACGCGCGCGGCCCGCGCCGCCGCAGCAGCGACGGCTGACGCCGCACGCGGCAACGACCTCGCGGCGCCGCGGCCGCCGCCCCGCGGGCGGGGCGGGACCGGGCGGGGGGCGAGCGCCGCGACGCGCCGCCTACCAGGGGAAGCGCTCGTAGTCCTTGAGGAAGCAGCCGTGCAGGTCCTCGCCGGCCTCCCCGCGCACGATCGGGTCGTAGACCCGGGCGGCGCCGTCGACGAGGTCCAGCGGCGCGTGGAAGCCGATCTCGGCCATCCGCTGCTTCTGCGTGTGCGGCCGCTCGTCGGTGATCCAGCCCGTGTCGACGGCGGTCATGAGGATGCCGTCGGTGTCGAGCATCTCCTTCGCGCTCGTGCGCGTGAGCATGTTCAGCGCCGCCTTGGCCATGTTCGTGTGCGGATGGTGCGGCGCCTTGTAGCCGCGACCGAACTGGCCCTCCATCGCCGAGACGTTCACGACGTACGTCCGTCGCGCCGGCGACGCCGCCATCGCCGCGCGCAGGCGCGAGACGAGGATGAACGGCGCGGTCTGGTTGCAGAGCTGGACCTCGAGCAGCTCGAGCGGGTCGACCTCGTCGACCGTCTGCACCCAGGTGTTCGTGCTGACGAGGTCGGGCACGAGGCCGCCGGCGTCGATCGCGCGGCCGACCTCGACCTGGTCGAAGGTCGCCGAGCGCGCGGTGAGCGCCATCGACGCCAGGACGTCCGGGGTCGGCGACCAGTGCTCGGCGTCGGGCTCGGGCAGCGCCGCGACCTGCCGCTCCTCCGCCGCGCGCCCGAGCGTGAGGATCTCCGGGAGCGGACCGCTGGGCAGCGGCGCCTGCTCGGCGCGCACGAGCGGGGCGTACGCGTCGGCGGAGCGGCGCACGGTCTGCGCCGCGTTGTTCACGAGGATGTCGAGGTGCCCGCGCGCGCGGATCTCGTCGGTCAGCGCGACGACCTGCGCCGGGTCGCGGAGGTCGATGCCGACGATCCGCAGCCGGTGCAGCCAGTCGGCGCTGTCGGGCAGCTCGGCGAAGCGGCGCGCCGCGTCGCGCGGGAACCGCGTGGTGATCGTGAGGTCCGCGCCGTCGCGCAGCAGCCGCAGGGCGATGTACATCCCGATCTTCGCGCGGCCGCCGGTGAGCAGCGCGCGGCGTCCGGTGAGGTCGGTGCGGGCGTCGCGCTTGGCGTGGTGCTTCGCCGCGCAGGGCGGGCAGAGCTGGTGGTAGAAGGCGTCGACGTCGACGAAGTGCTCCTTGCAGACGTAGCAGGAGCGCGACCGCAGGAGCCGTCCCGCGGTGGCGCCCTTCGCCTCGGAGACGAGCGGGATGCCCGCCGTCTCGTCGTCGATCCGGCCCGGCGCCGCGGTGGCCGTCCGGGCGTCGACGGCGTCGTCGTTGGCGCGGATCGCGTCGATCCGCTCGCGGCGGCGGCGGGTGCGGACCGTCTTGTAGATCTTCGCCGTCGCCCGCTGCACGGCGAGCGCGTCCGGATGGTCGACGGGCAGCTGCTCGACCTGGGCGAGGACGGCGAGCGTCGTGGCGAGGGCGTCGGGGTCGACGCCGGTGGCCACCGGCGTCGTGGTCTGGTCGTGCTCGTCGGGGCGCGTGGTCATGCGGGCGAGGGGCGGCGGTTCGGGTCGCCGTGCGGGCGCACGGCGACGGTCGCGGGCCCGCGACGATCCGGGGATCGCGCGTGCACGGGCGGCGACGCGACGACCGAGGGTACGCGACCCGCGCACGGGTCGGCGCGACACCGGACGGACCGCGGCCCCTCCGGCGCCGCGTGCGGGGCGGTCGCCGTTCAGCCGGCGGCCGCGGCGACGGCGTCCGCCAGGCCCGCGGCGACCGCCGCCGGGTACCAGCCCGAGAGCTCGAGCGCGGCGAGCAGCGCGCCGGCGAACGCCGCGTCGTCGCCGGGCCCGCGCGCGTCGGGGCCGGCGCCCGCCACGGCGGTGCCCACCCCGCTGCCGCGCACCACGGCGCCGTGGTGGTCGCCGACGGCCGCCAGCGCGGCCCCGCGGTCGACGAGCACCTGCGCCGCGGCGGCGGGATCGGCCGTCCCGGTGACGCGCTGCGCGTCGGCCGGGCGGGCGATGACGAGCGCCGCGCCCGTCACGAGCGCGTCGGCGGCGTCGCGGGCGGCCTCGCGGGTGACGAAGCGGTCGGGCGCGACGTCGAGCGCGACGACGATCGACCGCCCCTGGTCGCGTGCGCGGCGCAGCGCGCCCGCCGCGACCTGCCGCTCGCGCGAGTCGTCGGCCAGGGCCCAGGTCGCGGCGGAGACGTAGACGCCGTCGCAGGCGTCGACGGCCTCCGCGATCCGCGGGCGCACGGCGTCCATCACGAGGTCGAGCGACTGGTCGTAGAGGTCGACGTGCGCGTCGCCGGCGGGATCGGTCGTGCGGAACGCCACGGGCGTGCGCTCGCCGGCGACCTGGCGGAACCACGTCAGGTCGACGCGCTCCTCCTCGAGCCGCTCGCGCAGCCAGCCGCCCCACTCGTCGTCGCCGACGCCGCCGGCCAGCGCGACGCGCGCGCCCCGGCTGGCCGCGGCGACGGCGGTCCGGGCGACGGTGCCGCCGAACCGCGGCGCGAAGGACGGCGCGTCGGCCAGCCGCGCCACGGGCTCGTCGCAGACGAGGTCGACGAGCGCCTCGCCGAGCATCAGGGTCGTCACGCGCCGAACGGTACTGGCCCGCGCGCGATCGCCCCAGTCGCCGCGACGCGCCGGAGGCGCGGGTGCGGCCGCCGGGCGCCGGCCGCGGTGGGACCGCCTCAGCCGGGCGGGCGCAGGCGGATCACCTGCTCGCGACCGGCCGCCGCGGTCCAGGTCACGCGATCGGCCCAGAGGTCGGCGTGCCAGGCCGAGTGCAGCGCGCTCCCGAAGGACCGCACGCGCGCACCGGCGGGCAGGCTCCACGTCGCGCCCGCCTCGGCGCGCAGGACGGGGCGCGCGCCGCCCGCGAGGGGCCCGCGGGCGCGCCGGGTGCGGACCGGGAGGAGGCTCCATCGGCCGGCGCGCGCCGCGCGCACGGCGATCCGGACCGCGCCGTCGCGGATCGCGATCGACCAGGTCACCGGCGTCGTGCCGCCGTCCGCCGTGGGCGCGGTGCCCGTCATCGCGACCCCGCCGGCGATCGAGCGCGACGCGGCGATCGTCGGCTCGCCGAGCGGGCGGCCGGCGGCGTCGACCGGCAGCGGTCCGAGCGCCAGCCGCGACGCCGGCGGCCGCGCGGCGCCGTGGATCTCCTGCAGCGGGCGCTGCGGGGTGAGCTCGACCCAGCGCCCCGCGTCGTCGCGCCACGCGACCTTCAGCAGCCCCCACCCGTACCGCGGGTCGACCGGGTGGGTCGACCGCTGGTGGATCGCGATCCACAGCCGCCCGCGCCGCACGACGGTGAGGTTCGTCCCGGCGCTGGCGCCGTCGACGAAGCGCAGGTCCGCGCTGCGTCGCGCCGGGGTCCGCCGGCCCGGGAGGTCGGGGGCGAGGCCGGCCGCCCGGTCGGCGGCGATGCCGAGCCAGAGGAGCGCGAGGCCGTTGTAGACGAGGTGCGAGGCGTAGCGATCGACGCCGCGGTAGTCGCTGCGCGGCTCCGGCACGACGGCGAGGCCGCCACGCGCGCCCATCTGGCGGTGGCGCTGCTCCAGCACGCCGAGGCTCGCGTCGGCGAGTCCCACGAGCTCCCCGGCGAGGCGGCGGTGCGTGCGCTGGATCGCGTGGGCCGCCGCGACGGCGCCCGCGAGGGTCGCGGCCTGCACCCAGGCCTGCGCCTGCCCGCGCCCGAGGTACGTCAGGTCCCCGTCGGGGGCGGCGAGGCCCAGGGAGGTGGTCGCGAGCCGGACGAGCGCGTCCTGGGCCCGGCCCCGCGCGGCGCCCTCCAGCCGGCTCGCCGCCCGCGCCCACATCGCGAGGCTCAGGGCGTGGTAGGCCAGCGGCTGGTTCGGCGGATCGGAGAGGACGCTGAGCCCGGCGCGCCGCTCGCTCCCCGCGCGCCACGCCGCGCGACCGTCGAGCCGCTCGCGCACGCCGTCCAGCACCGCCCGGGCCGACGCCGCGGTCGCGTCCGCGTCGGCCAGCCGGCCGGTGCCGCCCCGCAGCCCGGTGGCCACGAGCTCGAGCCCGGCCGCCGCCTCCACGAGCTTCAGGTTCGAGTAGCAGGTGGGGTCGCGCTGGCAGCCCTGGGCCTTCACGCCGACGACGGGCGGGCCGAGGGCCCGGATCCGCCGCGCGAGGGTCCGGCGCACCGGCGGGGGGAGCACGCTGCGTACCCGCCGGTCGCTCCACAGCAGCGCCATCCCGAGCTGCGCGAAGGCGCCCGGCCGGGGCGCGCCGATCGTCGTGCGGATGGCCGAGGACGCGACCCGGACCGCGGTCGCGCGCCACCGGTCGCCCGCGGGCCGGCGCGCAGCGGTGCGCAGGACGCCGTGAGCGAGCAGGAGCTGGCCGTAGCTCGGCGCGCCGGGCGAGAACCCGCCGCGGGTCGACGGGAACCGCGCGGCCCGCCGGCCGGAGCGCCGCTCCCAGCGCACGGTCGCGTCGACCCACTCGACGCTCAGGCGGTCCGCGAGGCGCCAGGCGCGCGCGGCGACGGCGCCGGACCCGACGGGCGCCGTGTCGCGCAGCGTCGGCACGTCGTCGGTGGCGGGCCGCGTCCGGCTCGGGGCGGCGGCGCGGTCGCCGCGGACGACCACGAGGGCGACGACGACGGCGAGGAGCGCCGCCAGGCAGAGCGGGACCGTGGCGCGGCGGCGCGTCACGGCGGGCAAGGATAGGGAGGGCGGGGCAGGACCCGCGCGACGGCTGGCGCCGGACGGGCGCTGGCGCGGATACGCTCCCTCGCCGTGGAGTTCGACGCGCTCGTGCAACGCCTCGGCGATCGCCTGGCCCGGCCCGGCCGGCGCCGCCAGTTCCTCGGGGCCGTCGGCGGCGGTGCCGTGCTCGTCGGGCTCGCCGGCTGCGGCGACGACGAGCCGCGCGCCTCGACCACCCGGCGCAAGGCCGTCCCGGAGGTCACCGAGCGCACGAAGCGCGAGGGGTTCGTCCGCGTCAGCGGCACGGCGATCCCGAAGGGCGCCTACGGCCAGGACGCGGTGAGCGTCTGCTACGCCCCGCTGCAGATCGTCGCCACCGAGGCCGGCGTCCGGCGGATGGGCCGGACCGGCGTCGCCGTGCGCAAGGGCCCGTCGTTCGACGCCGAGATCACGCTCGACAACCGCGGCAACGAGGTGACGGTGCCGCTCGGGCGCCACATCGCGCAGCAGAGCGTCCGCGAGCACGAGAGCGGCAGCTGCCTGCCCGCCCCGATGCGCGAGCCGATCAACGGGTTCGTCTGGGGGTACCCGGCCGACGACGTGCCGAGCAACAAGTCCGGCTGGATCCCGGTCGAGGTCGACGGGCGGACGTACGCGAAGGACGCGCCGAAGTACCAGGCGCGGCCCGGTCACGACGGCTACGTCTGCGGCCCGGCGAGCAAGGACTTCGACTGCCGCAGCACGAAGTCGCTGCGCGCCTGCGACCACGACGACTGCGGCGGACCGCCGCTCGGCGACCTCCGCTGCCGCACGAAGCCGATGCGGAGGCGGGTCCGCGAGGCCGTCTCGCGTCGCGCGTCGAACTTCGAGGACTTCTACCTGCGCCTGTCGTTCAACTCGACCGCCTTCGGGTGGCTCGAGCCGGGCGACGTCGTCGACGAGCTCTGCCGCCGCAACGCGCCCTCCTACGGGCGCTGCTGCGTGGACTGGAGCTTCGTCGAGGTCGTGCGCAGCGACGCGATGCCGGTCGGCACGCGCGGATGGATCCTCGAGAGCGGTCTCGCGCGGCCGGGGCGCAAGCCGATCGCGCGCACGGGACCGCCGCCCCGCAAGCGCTAGCCTCGGCGGCCGTGGCGACGGCGTCGATCCTCCTGCTCGCGGGCACCTTCGCGCTCGCCGCCGTCGCGAAGCTCCGCGACCGCGCGCCGTTCCGCGCCACGGTCGGGCTCGTCGTGCGCCGGTCGCGCGCGACGACGGCGATCGCGTGGCTCGTCCCCGCGGCGGAGCTCGCGCTCGCCGCCTGGCTGCTGTCCGGCGCGGCCCCGCGCGCGGCGGGGCTCGCCGCGCTCGTCCTGCTCGCCGCGTTCTCCGTGGCGCTCGCCGCCGTCGGCCGGGCGACGCGCGCCGCCGCGGCCGACGCGGTCCTGCCGTGCAACTGCTTCGGCACGGGTGCGGGCGGGGACGTCGCCGACGGGCGCCGGCGCAACCTCGCCCTCGCGCTCGCCGCGGCGGTGCTCGTCGCCTGGCCCCCGGACGGCCGACCGGACGTCGAGCAGGCCCTGGGCGCCGCGACGGTGGCGATCGGCGCCGTCTGCGCGTGGCAGCTCGCGCTCGCCCTCGTCGCCGCGCGGCGCGCGCCGCTGACCGGACGGGCGCTGCGGTGACCGCCGTCTGGATCGCCTCCGCGGTGCTGGCGTGGGTCGTCGTGGCGCTGCTCGTCGCCGTCGTCCTCAGCACGCTGCGCCAGACGGCGGAGCTCCGCGCCCGGGTGGACGACCTGGAGGAGCTGCTGGACGTCGGCGCCGGGGCGGTCCTCGAGCCCGATCCGGCCGCCCACCTCGGCGAGCGGGTGCCGGAGGCCGCCGTGCCGATCCTCGCGCCCGCCGATCTCGAGCCCGCGCGGTCGGTGCTGGCGCTCGGCGCTCCCGGGGAGCCCGCGGTGCTCGTCCTGCACTCGCCGACCTGCGCGTCCTGCGTGGGGCTGGAGGACGCGCTGCGCACCGCGGCCACCGAGGCGCCCGGCGTCCGCTTCGTCAGCGCGCTGGCGCTGCGGCCGGAGGCCGCGGCGGCGCACCGCGCCGCGCACCCGCTGCCAGGCGTCGCGACGGTCGCCGTCGACGACCTGCCCGCCGCGCTGCAGGGCGAGAGCACGCCGGCGCTGCACGGGCTGGACGGGGCCGGCGTGCTGCGGCTCGTCGAGCGCCCCCGCGGCGTGGCGGACCTGCGCGCGGCGGCCGCCGCGCTCGGTACCTGAGCGTCGGCGCGCTCAGGGCAGCCGACGCGCGGGCGCGCGCGGCCCCCGGGCGCAGGCCGGGCCCGAGCACGTCCGCAGCGCCCGCAGCCGCCGGTGCAGCTGCTGCCGACGCCGCTGCGACAGCTCGCCGTAGACGTTGCGCGTCTGGTGCGGGTCGCGGGCGAGGCCGTAGAGCTCGCGCTCGCCCGTGTCGTACTCGACGTACGTCGTCGTCGCCGTGCGCAGCGCGCGGTAGCTCGGCGGCGCGCCGGCGCGCGGGGGCTGGGCGTCGGGATCGCCGGCCGTGCCGCCCCCGCCACGGTGCTCGACGACCGCCGCGTCGCGCCAGTCGCGCGGCGCGCGGCCGCGGAGCACCGGCAGCAGGCTGCGCCCGTCGGTCCGCGGGGCCGTGACGCCGACCCCGGTCATCGCGGCGAACGTCGGCGCCAGGTCGACGTGCGAGGTCAGCGCGTCCACGGCCGAGCCCGGCGCGATGCCCGGGCCCGCGACGACCATCGGCACCCGGATGTCGCTGTCGAACGGCGTCGTCTTGCCCGAGAGGAGCCGGTGCTGGCCCATGTGCAGCCCGTTGTCGGAGGTGAAGACGACGTACGTGCGATCCGCCACGCCGAGGTCGGCGAGCCGCGCCCGCAGGCGCTGCAGCAGCCGGTCGACCGCCTGGACCGCCCGGGCGCGCCGGCGGAACTTGCGGTCGATCGTGTGGACGTTGCGCGCCGTCAGCCGCGGCAGGTCGCGCAGCCAGCGCGGAGCGTCGCGGTTCTCGACGCCGAACGCCGGGCCCCGGGGCGCACGGGCGCGGGGGAACCGGTGCCGGTCGCGCGGCGCCGGCACGAACGGCGCGTGCGGAGCGTAGGTCGACACGGTCAGCAGGAAGGGCCGCCCGGCCTGCACCGACGAGGTGACGAAGCGGTCGCCCTCCTCGGCCAGGACGTCGGTGACGTAGTCGGCCGGTCGCGACCCGTGGCGCACGACCTGCCCGTCGACGTTCAGCGCGTAGTCGAAGCCGCGGTAGCCGTTGCCGCCGCCGACCCACCGGGTCCAGCCGGGCGGCGGGTCGTCGCGCGTGGGGTCGTAGCGGTTAAGGTACTTGCCCATGAGCGCCGTGCGGTAGCCGGCGGCCTCGATCGACGGGGCGAACGTCCGCGCCTCGAGCCCGCGCTCGCGGAAGGCCGTGTATCCGCCGTCGGCACCGGTGTTGCGGAAGATCCCCGAGCTGTGCGGCAGGAGGCCGGTGAGGATCGTCGCGCGCGACGGGCAACAGAGCGAGTTCGTCACGACGTGGCGCAGGAGCGTCGCGCCGTCGCGCCGCAGCGCGCGGACCCCGGGCATGAACCGCAGGAGGTCGTTCGAGAGGTCGTCGGCGAGGACGAACACGACGTTCGGTCGCGCGTCGGGGGGCGCAGGCGCGGAGTCCGTCGACCCCGGAGCGGGCGACGCGGCGTCGGGACCGGGCGACGGCGCGGGCAGCGTGCCGCCGAGGGCGCTGCCCAGACCGGCGGCGGCCGGCGCCGCCGCGCGGCCCGGCGCGGCGAGGCCGAGGGCGAGGAGCACCGCGGCGAGGAGCGGGAGGACTGGGCGAGGGAGCGGGCGGAGCACGGCGAGCACGGGAGACGGCGACGGCGACGGCGACGGCCGGCGACGAGCGGGCGCTCGGCGGCGGCGTGGCGGACGATCGCGGATGGACGGCCCGGCGATGATGACGGCTGCGCCACGCGCGCGGCGCAGGCCGGGCGGGACGACCGGACGTCCGTTCGAGCGACGCGGACGGCGCCGAGAGGACGATCGCAGCCTCCCGACCACAACCTCGGGCGTCCGCGCGGGTTCCGATCCACGAACGCCTCCCCCCACCCGATCGAGGATCGTGCGCCTCCACCATCCCCTGCCCCTGGCCCTCGCCGTCCTGGCCGTCGCTCCCGCGGCGGCCGACGCGGCGACCGCGAACCCGCAGCGGTTCGTCACCCGCCCCGACCTCCGGCCGCCAGGGATCCGGATCACGACGTCCACGCCGCAGGCCACCCCGGGCCTGACGTTCGCCGCGCCGAAGCGCGACGCGAAGGGCTCGCAGGCCGGCAACGTCATCTTCGACCTCTCCGGCGAGCCGGTCTACTTCCGCCCCAGCCAGGGGACGTCGATGGAGTTCCGCGTCCAGCGGTACCAGGACCGGCCGGTCCTGACGTGGTGGGAGGGCAAGGGCTTCCGCGGCTACGGCGAGGGCACCGGCTACGTCGTGGACCAGCAGTACCACCAGGTCGCGACGGTGAAGGCCGGCAACGGCGTGAAGGCCGACTTCCACGAGTTCAAGCTCACGGACCGCGGCACCGCCCTGCTGCTCTTCTACAAGGCCCAGAAGCGCGACCTGCGGAGCTTCGGCGGTCAGAAGAACGGCCGGGTGATGGAGAACGGGTTCCAGGAGGTCGACCTCGCGACCGGCAAGGTCCTCGTCGACTGGCGGGCCCAGCGCCACGTCTCGCCGCGCGACGCGTACCACCCGGTCCCGCAGCGCTCCGAGATCCCCTGGGACTTCTTCCACATCAACTCGGTGAACCTCGACACCGACGGGAACTTCCTCGTCTCCTCCCGCAGCACGCACACGATCTTCAAGATCGACCGCCGCAGCGGGAAGATCCTCTGGCGCCTCGGCGGCAAGCGCTCGACGTTCAAGCTCGGCCGCGGCGTGCGGTTCCTCTGGCAGCACGACGTCCACCGCCGCGCCGACGGCACGATCTCGATCTTCGACAACCGGGCCCGCGACGCGACGCAGCGCGTGAGCGGCCGGGGCATCATCCTCCGCGTCGACGAGGCCGCGCGGACCGCCAGCCTCGTGCGCGAGTACCGGCGCCCGGGCTTCAACCGCTCGCCGAACCAGGGCAACTTCCAGACCACCGAGACGGGCAACCTGCTCGCCGGCTGGGGCGGCGAGAACCCGTACATGACCGAGTTCGCGCCGGACGGCCGGATCGTGTGGGAGGCGCGGTTCGCGCGCCGGCCGACGGAGAGCTACCGCGCCTACCGCCAGACCTGGCACGCCCAGCCGACGACCGCCCCGAAGGTCGCCGCCCGGCGCGCCGGCGCCACGACGGCCGTCCGCGCGAGCTGGAACGGCGCCACGACCGTCGCGCGCTGGCGCGTGCTGGCCGGCCCGACCGACGCGCAGCTCGTGCCGGTGGGCGAGCGCACGCGGACCGGCTTCGAGACGCTCGTGACCGTCCCCGGCGCCCACGCGCGCGTGGCCGTCGAGGCGCTCGACGCCGGCGGGAACGTCCTGAGCCGCTCGAAGGTCGCCGCCGCCGACCGGCGCTCCTACGTCGTCCAGTGAGCGCGCGCGGCGGGCCGTCGCCGCACGGCCCGCCGCTACAGTGCTGCGGCGATGGCGACGCCCGAGGAGCAGGACGACGCGCGCCCGGACGGCGCCGAGCCGGCCCCGGCGGTCCCGTTGCGCGAGCCCGCGACCGCGACGCCGGCCCCCGCTCACGGCGACGGCGACGACGCGTCCCAGCGCCCGTGGCTCATCGCCCTGGCCCTCGTCGTGCTCGGCGGCCTCGTGCTGCGGCTCTGGGGCATCCGCTGGGGGCTGCCGTTCGGCTACAACCTCGACGAGCGCTCGCACTTCGTCCCGCGGGCGGTGGAGTACTTCCGCTCCGGCTCGCTGGACCCCGACTACCAGCTGAACCCGTCGGGGATCACGCAGTGGATGGCCGCCGCGATGTGGCTGCGGCACTGGTCCTCCGACACGATCGTGCAGGAGTGGGCCACCGACCCGGGGCGGATCTGGACGGTCGCCCGGGTCTCCTCCGCGCTCCTGTCGACCGCGGCGATCGCCCTGCTCTACGCCGCGGGCACGCGACTGGCCGATCGCCGCGTCGGCCTGCTCGCGGCGGCGCTGCTGGCGACCGCGTTCCTGCCGGTGCACTACGGCCACCTCGCGCTGAACGACGCGCCGTCGCTGGCCTTCACCGCGCTCGGGCTCTTCGCGATCGCCGGGATCGTGCGCTTCGGCCGCCGGCGGGACTACGCGCTCGCGGGCGTCGCCCTCGGCCTCGCCGTCGGGTTCAAGTACAACGCCGCCTTCGTCCTCCTGCCGCTCGGGACCGCCGTGCTGCTGCACGCGCTCGGCTGGCGCGTGCGCCCCGCCGGCACGGCCGCGCCCGCGTCCGGGGCGACCGGTCGCGGCGATCGGGTCGCGGGCCTGCTGCAGCTCGATCCGGGCCCGGCGCAGTGGTGCGCCGCGATCAGCGGCACGGTCCTGGCGGCGGTGCTCGCGGTCGTCGCGTTCTTCGTCTGCGACCCGTACGCGTTCCTGCGCCCGGGGCTGTTCGTCGACGACGTCCGCCATCTCTCGGACTACACGAAGGGCGGCCTGCTGCTCGGCGAGACGCAGCAGTCCGGGTACCGGTACTACGCGTGGTCGCTCATGTGGGGCTTCGGCGTCGTGCCGGTGCTGCTCGCCGTCGCCGGCGGCGTGCGGCTCGTCGTGCGGGATCGCTGGGTCGGGCTCCTGCTCGTGCCCGCGCCGGTGCTCTTCCTGCTCTACGTCGGGTCGCAGGGCCGCTACTTCGCCCGCTACGGGATGCCGGTCTACCCGATGCTCGCGCTGCTCGCCGCGATCGGCGCGATGGCCCTCGTGGGCTGGCTCGTGCGGGGCCGCGACTCGCGGGTCCTGCGGCGGCTCGTCACCGGGGCGGTCGTCGTCGTCGCGCTCGGCCAGGGCGTCGTCTGGTCGGTCCACAACGACGTCGTGCTCTCGCGGGAGGACACGCGCTCGATGGCGCGCGACTGGATGGTGGAGCACGTCCCCGCGCGCGCCACGATCGTCGTCGAGCCGATGATGCCGAAGGAGTGGTACGCCGACGGCGCCCGCCTGCCGGACCCGCTGTCGCGCGAGGGGTACCGCTGGAACCGCCTCGTGCGCACCGGCGCGGACAAGCGCGAACTCATCCGGCGCTACCCGGACCTCAAGGGCAAGATCAACCGGA
Organism: Patulibacter brassicae; assembly: GCF_033949425.1. NCBI lineage: Bacteria > Bacillati > Actinomycetota > Thermoleophilia > Solirubrobacterales > Patulibacteraceae > Patulibacter > Patulibacter brassicae. The sequence goes on from NZ_JAXAVX010000005.1 coordinate 128,392, forward strand.
CCGCGGACTTCGCGAACAACGGCTTCACGCTGTTCCCCGGGCTCCTGGACTTCTACCGCGAGAAGGGCGCGTGCTGGGTCGTCTCCGGCTCGATGCAGTCCGGTCGGGTCTTCAACAACCCCAAGCGGGTCCCGGAGGCGGTGAAGTACTACCGCGCGCTCGAGCGGCAGTCCGAGCTCGTCTACCAGGCACAGCCGTTCGACGGCCGGCGCGCCAAGCACTACTTCCAGTACGACCTCGCGTTCAACTTCGGCCCGCTGCGGTACGAGCGGCCCGGCCCGGCGATCCGGGTCTACCGCCTGCGCGACTGCACGCCGCGTCTGAGCGATCCCGCCCGGCGAGGCTGATTGCCTACCCGAGCGCCGCCGCGACGGAACCGGGGGTGCGCCCGCGGCTGCGCGGGTAGCCTCGATCCATGAGCACCATCGATCGATCGCCGGTGACGCGACGCCGCGCGCCCGCTGCCGCCGCGCTCGCCATCGGCGCCACGCTCCTGCTGCCCGCGGCCGCGGGTGCCGCCGGAACCCAGCAGCGGCTGTCGGAGACCGCCTCCGGCGCCGGGATGAACGGCGTGGCCACCGAGCCCACGATCTCCTGGGACTCCCGGATCAACCGGTTCGTCGGCTTCACCTCCACGAGCACGAGCATCGGGCGCGTCGAGTCCGGCCGGCGCAACGTCTTCCTCGTGCGACGCACGGGCCAGGCCACGCGCACCGGCAACGCCTGGCAGGCGTCGACGCCCACCCTCGTGTCCGTCGGCCGCGACGGCTCCGCCGCCAACGGCGACTCGTGGGGCATGTCGATCTCCGGCGCCACCGGCCGCGCCGACGCCCCGGTCGGTCCGACCCGGCTGGCGTTCCTCTCGACCGCGTCGAACCTCACGAAGGGCGGCACGAGCACCGCCAGCGTCTACGTCCGCAGCGTGAACGGCGGCGCGATCCGCCGGATCTCCGCCCCGGGCGCCGCCAACGGGGTCGACGTGTCCGGCGACGGCAAGACGATCTGGATCACGACCTCGAAGGGCCTCTACCGCTCGACGGGCGGCACCGCGCGTCGGATCAAGGGCGGCAGCGGCTTCACCTCGCCGTCGACGAACGCACGCGGCAACGAGGTGACCTACGCCCGTCGCGGCACGATCTACCTGCGGACGTCGCGGGGCAGCACGCGGCGGATCGGCCGCGGCAGCTCGCCGGTGGCCGACGACGGCGCGAACACGAAGAAGATCCGCGCCATCGCCTTCGTCCGCGGGGGCACCGCCTACCGCGCCGTGGTCGGCGGCCGGACCGCGTCGTTCGGCCGGACGGGCACCGACGCGGCGATCAACGCCGGCGCCTCGACCCTCGGCTTCGGCCAGGGCTCGAACGTCCGTCTGCAGGTGAAGGTCATCTCCAGCGGCAAGGACGGCGGCTACGCGCGGCCCCAGGGCAGCTGCCCGGCCGGCCAGGGCTCCGTCACCGGCGTCGCCGTGAGCACCCGCTACAACTACGTCGCGTTCACCTGCGGCGGTGGCGGGCTCTACCTCTACTACGTCGGCGCGAAGTAGTCGTCGGGGTCGACGGTCCGCCCGTCCGCGTGACGGGCGGAGCGCCGACGCCCGCACCCGAGCGAGTCGGACCGGCGCGACCCGACGGGGGCGCGACGCAACGGCCGACGCGCGGGCTGGGGCCCGCCCCCAGAAGCCCCAGCGGTCACGGCGGGACGCCCGCGCCCGGCCGAACCGTGCCCGAGCGTCGTGACGGCCGACGCGCGGGCTGGGGCCCGCCCTACAGGTACACGCTCCCGAGGAAGAGGGCGACCCAGGCGATGCCGATGAGGCGCAGGCCGGGGTCCTTGATCACGAGCTCCTCCGGCGCCCCGCCCTTGCCCTGGTCCACGAGCAGGGCGTAGCGCATGATCCCCATGACGAACGGGGCGATCGACAGGCCCCACCACGGGATGTCGCTCGTGCGCGGGTGCTCGAACGCCCAGAGGCAGTAGGTGACGATCGTGACCGCGGCGGCCATCGTCACCACGAACCGCAGGTACTCCAGCGTGTACTGCTCGAGCGCCTTGCGGGTCGAGCCGTCGCCGACGTGCAGCAGCTCGCCGTGGCGCTTGCCGGCGACCATGAAGAGGGAGCCGAAGCACGTCACGGCCAGGAACCACTTCGACAGGGTGATGTCGACCGCCACGCCGCCCGAGATCGAGCGGACGACGAACCCGGACGCCACGATCATGATGTCGAGGATCGCCGTGTGCTTCAGGCGGAAGGTGTAGGCGATCGTCAGCGCCTTGTAGCCGGTGAGCAGCAGCCCGAGTCGCCAGTTGATCGCGTACGCGAGCCCAAGGCCGCCGAGCAGCAGCGCGACGACCGCGCCGAGGGCGACCGGGACCGGGACGACCCCGGCGGCGATCGGGCGGTTGCGCTTCGTCGGGTGCCGGCGGTCGGCCTCGACGTCGCCGACGTCGTTGAGGATGTACGTCGCGCTCGACACGAGGCAGAACGCGACGAAGGTCAGGACCGCCTTGACGATCACCTCGCCGTCGCCGAGCCCGGCCCCGGCGGCGGGGGCCGCGAAGACGAGGACGTTCTTCACCCATTGGCGCGGGCGCGACGCGCGGACGATCCCGCGCGCGACCGCGACGGGCCCGCCGACGGACGGTGGGGCGGGCGCGGGACCGGCCGGCGATGCGGCGGGCTCGGTCGGAGCCACGGGCGTGCGGGCGTCGCCGGACACGACGCGAAGTCTGCCGCAAGCGCGGGCGGGGTAGGCTCCCGCCCCGCGATGTCGGTGCCCGAGTCCCCTGTCCAGCGCACGCGCCTGCAGCAGTGGCTGATCGATCTGCCGCTGACGCCGAACGCGATCTCGGTCGCCGGCCTCGTCGGCAACGTCGTCGCCGCGGTGCTCCTGTGGCAGGAGCACTACGTCCTGGCGGGCGTCGCGTTCATCCTCGGCTCGGTGATGGACACCCTCGACGGCCGCTACTCGCGGATGTCCGGCAAGGGCACGACCTTCGGGGCGTTCCTCGACTCGACGCTCGACCGGATCGAGGAGGGCATCGTCCTCACCGCGGCGGTCATGGTCTTCGCGAAGCACGCCGACGACGTCAACGCGGCGCTCGCGTCGCTGGCGGCGGTCAGCTCGCTGCTCGTCTCGTACACGCGCGCTCGGGCGGAGGGCCTGGGCCTCGACGGCAAGGCCGGCATCGGCAGCCGCGCGGTTCGCGTCGTGATCCTCTCGATCGGCCTCGTGCTCGGCGGGGAGGAGCTCATCGACGGCCTCGACCTGCTGCCGGCGTCGATCTGGGTGCTCGCCGCGCTCGGCGTGTTCACGACGCTGCAGCGGATGTGGCACGTCCGCTCGCAGCTGCAGCGCGCCGACCGCGAGGGCTAGCCGCGCACCCGGGGCCGCTGCGCCGGCCCCGCCGGGTGCAGGGCATCCGCGGCGGTCACCGAACCGGAACGCGCCCAGGCCGCCGCCCGGCCATCATGTGGCGCACTTGTAACCGCCGGTCGGATCCGGGGTTCATCGTCTGGACCTCCGCCCGCCGGGCTCGTGCGCGCCCCCGTGCACCGATCCGCCCGCCCGCCGGCATTCGCTTCGAGACCCGAGGACTCTGAGAACCACCGTGAGCAAGAACGGAAACGGCAACGGCAACGGCGCCACGAACGGCACCAGCGGCGAGCGCTACCAGCGCGACAAGGTGCGCGTCGCCATCGTCGGCGTCGGCAACTGCGCCAACTCGTTCATCCAGGGCGTGCAGTTCTACAAGGACGCGGACGCCTCGAAGTCCGTCCCGGGCCTGATGCACGTCGACCTCGGCGGCTACCACGTCAAGGACATCGAGTTCGTCGCGGCCTTCGACATCAACGAGACGAAGGTCGGCAAGGACCTCTCCGAGGCGATCTGGGCCGACCCGAACGACACGATCAAGTTCGCGGACGTCCCGAACCTCGGCGTCACCGTCGAGCGCGGCATGACGCACGACGGCATCGGCAAGTACCTGTCGCAGAAGATCAAGAAGGCCCCGGGCCCGACGGCCGACATCGTCGGGATCCTCAAGGAGCGCAAGGTCGACGTCCTCGTCTCCTACCTGCCGGTCGGCTCCGAGCAGGCCACGAAGTGGTACGTCGAGCAGGCCCTGGCGGCCGGCGTCGGCTTCGTGAACTGCATCCCGGTCTTCATCGCCCGCGAGGAGTACTGGGACAAGCGCTTCCAGGAGGCCGGCCTCCCGATCATCGGCGACGACATCAAGTCGCAGGTCGGCGCCACGATCGTCCACCGCTCGCTCGCCCGCCTCTTCCACGAGCGCGGCGTCGTGCTGCAGAACACCTCGCAGCTGAACGTCGGCGGCAACATGGACTTCTTCAACATGCTCGAGCGCGAGCGCCTCGAGTCGAAGAAGATCTCCAAGACGAACGCGGTGACCTCGGTCGCGGGCGTGAAGCTCCCGGACGAGCAGGTCCACGTCGGTCCGTCGGACTACGTGCCGTGGCTCACCGACCGCAAGTGGGCGCACATCCGCCTCGAGGGCAAGGCCTTCGGCGAGGTGCCGCTGAACGTCGAGCTGAAGCTCGAGGTCTGGGACTCGCCGAACTCGGCCGGCGTCATCATCGACGCCGCCCGTCTCATCAAGCTCGCGCTGAACAACGGCATCAGCGGCCAGCTCGACGGTCCGTCGTCGTACCTCATGAAGTCGCCGCAGAACCAGCGGCCCGACGACGAGGCGCGTCGCGACACCGAGGAGTTCATCGCCAAGAACAAGGGCAAGCAGGCCGGCATCGCCGCCTCGGCGAAGGCCACCGCCACCGCCTGATCCGCCGAGCGACGGAGCCGCACGGCGGCTCCGTCCCGCCCCGGCGCGGCCGGGAACGACGAAGGGCCCCGGATCCGGGGCCCTTCGTGCGTCCGCAGCCGGTGCGAGGCGACGGCGCGGCGCCGGCCGCGCCGCACCGCTCGTCGGCTACTTCTCGCCGACGTGCTGCAGGTACAGGCCGCCGCCCTCGCAGGTGAAGGCGACGTAGTTGTAGCGCGTGCTCACGGCCACGTGGGTCACGTCGCCCTGACCCTCGGGGCAGGTCCCCTGGGCGCGGTCGTAGCCCCCGAACTTCAGGCTCTCGAGCACGCGGACGCGCACCCCGACGTCCCGGCCGGTGCCGTAGACGATCGTCGAGCCCCCGGCGTTGAGCTTGACGTTCGTCGTGACGTCCTGCGAGCCGAGATCCTCGACGACGCCCGTGTCGAGGCGCTTGCGGAAGGCCTTGCCGCCCGACGTGTAGGCGACCGCGCGGACCCGGCCCTTGTCCTTCTTCGTCTGGCCACCGGCGTCCACGTCGGGGTGGCTGCCCTGCGCGACGCGCTTGGAGCGCGGGTTGCCCGAGGTGCGCTTCGTGTAGATCGAGCTGCCGCGGGCGTAGACGACCTCGGTCGCGCGGGCCGTCACCGACGGATCGGTGATGCCGGCCGCCTTGACGAGCTGCCTGACCTTCCCGTTGCGGGGCGTGAAGAGGTAGAGGCCGGTGGTCGTCGAGACGACCACGGCGGTGGAGTCCCCCGAGACCTCGACGCCGGTCGCCGACCCGGGCGCGTCGATCCGGCGCAGGGCGCCGCCGCCGACCGGCGTCACGTAGGCGAACGTGCGCCCGTCCGCCGGCGTGCCCGCGACGAGGTTCGTGGCGTTCGAGAGGAACGCCATCTGCTTCGCGGCACCGGGGGCGTCGCCGGCCTTCGTGAAGCCGGAGAGCGACGGGGCCCACGAGTCGCCGTTGGCGGGCTGGCCGCCGAGGCCGGCGCTCACGAGCCGGCTGGCGCCCGGCTGCCAGGCGTTGCCGCTGGCCTGGATCGAGCCCGTCCGGCTCAGGACGTAGACGTTGCGCGTGCCGCGCGCGACCGTCCCGGCGATGTTCGTCGCGGTCGAGACGTAGCCGAGGAAGCGGTTCGCGCGGCTGTCGTGCGAGAAGTCGGGCTCGGTCGCGATCCCGCCGTCGGCGGACCGCACGACGAGCTGCTGCTTCTTGTACGGGTCGTTGGCTCGCGGGAGCGCGGCGCTGGCGCCGACGGCGACGACGCTCGTCGCGGTCGCGGCGGTGAGGACGAGCGCGCCCACGCGCACGCCTGAACGGCGCGCGGCTCGCGCGCTGATGGGATGACGCATGGGCGGGACGGTAGCGGCTCCCCGCGCGGCCGCGCGCAGGCTCGACAGGGATCCGTGTACGGAGTCCCCTGGCGCGAGGACGCTCGTACGATGGACGGGTCCTCCGGGACGTCGCCCGCCCGCCGCTCGACCGCGCGAGGCCGTCCGCGGCCCCGGGCCCGGCGGGCCCCGCGGATCGCGGCGCGCACGCGCCCGCCGTCGTCTGCGACGCTCCCGGTCGTGTCCGCCGCCGCGTCGCTGACGATCGCCCAGGTCACGCCGTACCCGCTGGAGAGCGACCACCCCGTCGGCGCGCACGTCCTGCGGCTCGCGGACGAGCTCGCCGCCGCCGGTCACCGGATCGTCGTCCTGGCGCCCTCACGCGACCGGGGCCTCGTCGCGCAGGCCCGCCGCGACCTGCAGGCCGACCCGCTGGGCGTCGTGCCCGAGCCGGGCGGCGCCCCGCGGGTGCTCGCGGTCGGCGAGGCGTGGGTCGCCGGGATCGGCTTCACCGGCGCCGACCGTGCGCCGGCCCTCGCGGTCGACGCCGCGCGGACCGTCGAGGAGATCTTCGACGCGGTGCCGTTCGACCTCGTCCACGTCCACGAGCCGTTCGGCCCGTCGGTCTCCACCGCCGCGCTGCGCCACAGCCGCTCGCTGAACGTCGGGACCTTCCACCTACCGGCGGAGCGGTTCATCGCCGGGATGGGCGCCGGCCCGGCGATCGGCCGCAAGCGCTCCGAGCGGCTGCTCGGCCGGCTCGACGACCGGCTCGCCGCGAGCGCGGCGACCGCGTCGCTCGTCGCCCGCAGCTTCCCGTTCGGACGCGGCTACGGCCACCGGGTCCCGCCGCCCGCCGTCGACCGCCCCGCCGCGACGGGCGAGGATCCCGGCGCGCCGGTCCACGTCGTCGTGCCGCTGGACGAGGAGCGCGCCGCGCGACGGGTCGCCCTGCGGGCCCTCCGCCGCCTGGACCCGGCGCTGCCGTGGCGGGCGACGGTCGTCGTGCCCGACGACGGGGTCGTCGGGTCGGCGGCGGGCGTCGGGATCGGCGCGGCCCTCCGCGACCGGGTGACGTTCACGACGACCCTCGACCTCCCGGCGGACGCCGACGTCGTGCTCCTCGCCTCGACCGGCGCGCGTCCCGCGCCGCACCGGCTCGTCGAGGCGCTCGGCCTCGGGGCGATCCCGCTGGCGAGCCGGATCGACGTCCACGAGGAGCTCACCGACGGCGGGCGTCGCGGTCCGCTGTTCGAGCCCGGCGACCTCGAGGTCCTCGTCCAGCAGCTCACGACGCTCGTCACCGACCCGGCCGAGCGCGCACGGCGCCGGGCCGCCGCCGCGCAGGACCCGGTGACCGGGGACTGGCCCGCGTACGCCGCCTGGGTGCAGGAGCGCTACGCGACCCTGCGCGGGCGCCGCCACGACCCGCAGCGCTTCGGCGCGGAGCTCCTCGAGGAGCTGCGCTCGCGGCCGCGGATCGACATCGACCTGCACATGCACACCGATCACAGCTCGGACTGCGCGACGCCGGTCGAGGTGCTGCTGGACACCGCCCGCCGCCAGGGCCTCGGGGCGATCGTCGTCACCGACCACAACGAGGTCTCCGGCGCGTTCGAGGCGCAGGCGAAGGCGGCGGAGTTCGGCGTCCAGGTGATCGTCGGCGAGGAGGTGAAGACCGCCGACCAGGGCGAGGTCATCGGGATCTTCCTCAAGGAGCGGATCCCGAAGGGCGTGACGCTCCAGGAGGCGATCGCCGACATCCGGCGCCAGGGCGGTCTCGTGTACGTGCCGCACCCGTTCGACCGGATGCACAGCGTGCCGGACTACGAGCACCTGCTCGACGTCGTGGACGAGGTCGACGCGATCGAGGTCTTCAACCCGCGCGTGGCGATCGGCTCGTTCAACGAGGAGGCCCGCCGCTTCGCCGAGAAGTACCGGATCGTCGCCGGCGCCGGCTCCGACAGCCATGTCGCGCAGGGGCTCGGATCGGTGCGCGTGCGCGTGCCGCGGTTCGACGGGCCGGAGGAGTTCCTCGCGGCGCTCTCGCTCGCCGAGATCTCGACGAAGCCCGGCACGCTCGTCTACGTCCAGGCGCTGAAGTTCCTCGAGACGAAGGCGACCCCGCCGAAGGCCCGCAAGCGGGTGCGGGACCGCCGCGTCCGCCGGGCCACGGGCGGGTGAGCCCGGCGGGCCCCGGACGCCCGGGGGACGACGGGCCGACGACCGACGCGCACGCGACCTCCGGCGACGCGGCGAGCCCCGGCGACGCGGCGACCGCCGTGCCCGGGGCGGGCGCGTGGACGGACCGCGTGCCGCCGTGGAGCCTCACCGCGCTGCTGGCGGTCGCCTACCTGCTGGCGACGCCCGCGACCACCGACCTCGCCGCCCAGGAGCACCGCGTCGCGCTGGCGCGCGACGGCGCCTGGATCCTCGACCTGTCGTGGTTCGGCGGGCACCTCCTGCCGAGCTACAGCGTGCTCGCGCCGGCGCTCGGCGTGCTCGTCGGCGCGGCCGGGACCGGCGTCGTCGGCGCGCTGCTCGCGGCGTGGGCGTTCGGGCGGCTGGCGCGCCGCGCGTGGCCGACGCGGGCCGCCGCGGCGGCGGCGTGGTGGTTCGCCGCCGGCGCCGGGGCGCTCCTCTTCACGGGTCGGGCGACCTTCCTGCTCGGCGCCGGCGTCGCGCTCGCCGGGCTGCTCGCGGTGGCGGCGGCCCTCGAGCCGCGGCCCCCTCGTGCCGACGCTCCGCCGGCGCCGGCCGGCGCCCGGGGCGCGCGTCGACCCGCTCTGCGGGCTGTGCCGGTCGCGGTTCTCGCCGGCGCGCTCACCGCGGCGACGAGCCCCGTCGCCGCGCTCTTCCTCGCCCTCGCCGCGTTGGCGTGGGCGCTCGGAACCCCGCTCCGCGGGGTCCGCGTCGCCGCCGCGTCGCTCGCGGCGACCGCGATCGGTGCGGCAGTGGCGCTGGCGGCGGCCTTCCCCGGCGGCGGCAGCGAGCCGTTCGTGGCCTCTGCGCTCTGGCCGGCGGTCGCCGCGCTGGGCGTCGCGATCGTCGTGCTGCCGCGCGAGGAGCGCGTGCTGCGCGCCGGCGCGGCGCTCTACCTCGCCGCCGTGCTGCTCTCCGGGGCCGTCGACACGCCGATGGGCGGCAACGCCACCCGGCTGGCCGCGCTCGTCGGCGGGCCGCTCCTCGCGGGGGCGCTGCTCGCGGCCCGCAGCGTGCAGCGCGACGGGACGGCGACCGCGCCCCGCAGTGCCGGTCGGTCCGCGCCGCTCGCCGGCGGCGGGCCGCGGGCCGCGCTCGTCGCGCTCCTCCTGGCCGGCTTCCTCTACTGGCAGTGGTATCCCCCGGTCCGCGACGCGACCCAGGCGTGGGCGGATCCGTCGTCGCGCACGTCGTACTGGGCGCCGCTCGTCCGGGAGCTCGACCGCCGGGTGGGCCGGGAGCCGGCGCGCGTCGAGGTCCCGCCGACGGTGCGCCGCGGCGAGGCGCGTCGCCTGTCCCCGAGGATCCCGCTGGCACGCGGATGGATCCGGCAGCTCGACCGCCACCGCAACCCGCTCTTCTACGACGACCGGCCGCTGACCGCGTCGCGGTACCGCCGCTGGCTCGACGAGGAGGCCGTCGCCTGGGTCGCCCTGCCGGACGCCGAGCCCGACTACGCCTCGCGGGACGAGGTCGCGCTGCTCCGGGACCCGCGGGCCCGCCGGGCGATCGGCCTGCGCGAGGTCTGGCGGGACCGGCACTGGGTCCTCTGGCGGACGGCGTCGCGCCCGCTCGTGCGACCGGTCGAGCTCGGTTGGGCCGGGTACGAGCCACGGCCGAGTGGCCGCGAGGCGGTCGTCCCGCGGGTCGTCGCGCTGACCGCCGATCGCGTCGTCTTGCGCAACCCCGACCGCTGGGGCGAGCTGGATCTGCGCGTTCGCTGGAGCCGGTTCCTCGCCATCTCCGGCGACGCGTGCATCGCGCCCGGACCCGGCGGCTGGACCCGGGTCCTCGCCGGTGCCCGGCGCGAGGACCCGACCCCGGCCGGCGGTCGACGCCCCTCGAACGCCGCCGTTCACGGTACGGTTACCGTTCGTGCCGGGCTTCCCGGTAGGTGGCGCCGCACCGGCCGCGAGTGCGATCGGTGAGGCGCGAGGTGGCGGTCCGCGTGGACCGCCGGCGTCCCGTCCCCGCGCCCAGAGCTCGTCATGCCCGGCATCCTCACCCGACCCGTCCGCTTCCTGCCCAACGGGATCCTCGACGCGCTGGTGAACCTCGCGATCGTCATGGCCGCGTACTGGATCTACCGGTACTCACGGGGCATGGTCGACTACGAGGCCGCCAAGACGACGGCCTTCGCGAACGCGGACTGGATCATCTCGGCCGAGCGCACGCTCCATCTCGACATGGAGCACGCGATGCAGTCGTTCTCGCACACCGTGCCGGGGCTGAACGACGTCTCGTCGTTCATGTACATCAACTTCCAGAGCACCGTGACCTTCGGCGCGGCGGCCTACATCTACTCCGCGCACAACCAGGCCTTCGGGTTCGTGCGGAACATGTTCATCGTCGCCTGGCTGATCGCGATCGTCTGCTACGTCCTCGTGCCCACGGCGCCGCCGCGGCTGATCCCCGGCCTCGGCATCTCCGACTCGGTCCACGAGTTCACCGGGGTGGACCCGAACGCCGGCGCGGTCTCCAAGCTCTTCAACCCCTACGCCGCGGTGCCCTCGATGCACGTCGGCTTCGCGATGATGATCGGCCTGCCGCTCGCCCGGCTGTCGCGGACGAAGGCCGTGCGGATCTTCTGGGGGCTGTACCCGCTGGCCGTGACGTACGTCGTCATGGCGACCGGCAACCACTTCTTCCTCGACGCCGTCTTCGGCGCGATGGCCGTCGGCGCCGCGGCGCTCGTGGCGCGCCAGCTCGGGCAGATGCGCCCGCACGCCTGGATGTTCGGCGAGCCGCGCGCGGCCACCGAGCCCGCATCCTGAGGGCGGCGTCGCGTCGGCGAGCGCGCGTCCCGCGACCGGCCCCGGGGGCCCCGCGCGACGCGCACCCGACGGAGTTCCGTCAACTCCTCCTCCGGGCCGCCGTGCAGCACGGAATGCTGCATCCGGCAACCGGCCCTGCAGAGGCGAGGGACCGACCGGCGTCGAGGCCAAACCCAGCGGCGATGCACGCGACGGACGACGAGATCCACGAGAAGTACCTGGAGCGGGCGATCCGTGAGATCAACTCGTTGACCCACGATCTGCACGGCTGCGAGGGCTGCCCGCGCGGGGAGGCGCTGCCGGTCATCGGCTCCGGCCACCCCCAGGCGGACGTCTTCCTGCTGAAGCACCACGCCAGCCGGGCCGAGATCGAGGAGGGCGTCGCGTTCTACGGCCGTGGCGGCACCGCGGTCCTCAAGAGCCTCCGCCGGCTCGGGATCGACCCCTCGACGATCTACGGCACGCTCTGCGTGAAGTGCCCGCTCGAGGACCCCACCGCGGCCGCCGACGAGGCCTGCGTCCGGCGCGTCGTCGAGGAGCTGGCGATCGTCCAGCCGCGGATCGTCGTCGTGATGGGCTCCGACGCCCTGGAGGTCCTCAACGCGCTGCGGGTGCCGCTCGCGGAGCCGCTGGAGGACCTCCCCGGCGTGCTGCAGCGATTCACCCCCTCCTGCCAGGCGCTCGTGACGCCGTCGATCGACGGGGCGCTCGACGAGCTCGAGGCGAAGCAGGCGTTCTGGACCGCGTTCCGGGAGCTCGGCCGGTGGCACGAGGCGCTGCCGCCCTACTAGGCCTCCTCGTCGCGCTGGCGGCCCTGCTGCTCGCCGCTCCGGCGCTGCCGGAGCTGACGCCGCCCGGCCGCGCCGCGCTCGTCGCCGCCGTCCCGCCGATCGTGCTGCTCGGCGCGCTGGCCTGGGCGCTCGGCCCGCTCACGCGCGTGCCGCTGGCGCTCGCGGCGCTCGCGCTCGCCGGCGCGCTGCTGACCGCGGCCGCGGACGCGCAGGGCGCCCACGGTGCGGCGACGCTGCCCGAGGCGCTGCTGGCGATCGCGCTCGGGCTCCTCTTCGCGCGGGTCTTCGACCTCGGCGCGTTCGTGCTCGCCCTGCCGCTGCTCGTCGGGGCCGTCGACGTCGCGACCTCGATCGGGGCCTCGCCCGCGGGCTGGCCGCGCCCGCTGCCCGGCGGCGAGCTCCTGACGCTCGAGCTCCCGCTGTGGGGCGCCGAAGCGGCGGCCGGGGCGATCCCGATGGCGAGCGTCCTGTTCCTCGGCGCGCTCCAGGGCTACGCCGAGCGTCACCACCTGCGCCCCGCGGGCACCGCCGCCGCGATGACCGCCGGCCTCGTGGGGGCCTACCTCCTCGAGTGGCAGACCGATCACCCGATGCCCCAGACCGCGTTCGTGGCGGCCGGGTTCCTCTTCTCCGCCTCGGACGTCCTGCCGGGGTGGATGCGCCGCGGCGGCCTCGAGCGCTGAGAGAGGAGGGGGCCGGGTCCCACCCTGCTTCTCGTCTCGGCCGCGGCCCCGGCGTCCGGGAAGCCGCGGCGCAGGGCACCCGGGGGGGCCGGGTCCCGCCCGCTTCTCGCGGAGGCGACGGCCCCAGCGTCCGGGAGGCCCCGGCGCAGGGCACCCGGAGGGTAGCCTCGAGCCATGCGCGCCGCCACGATCCGCGACGGCGAGGTGCTCGTCGCCGAGCACGACGATCCCACCCCCGGACCGGGCGAGCTGCTCGTCCGGGTGCGGGCGGCCGGGCTGAACGGCGCCGACCTCCTGCAGCGCCGCGGACACTACCCCGCCCCGGCGGGCAGCCCCGCCGACATCCCGGGGCTCGAGCTCGCCGGCGAGGTCGTCGGCGCCGGTCGCGACGTCACCCGCTTCGGCCCCGGCGCGCGCGTCATGGGGATCGTCGGCGGCGGCGGGCAGGCCGAGCTGCTGGTGGTGCACGAGCGCCAGGTGACGCCCGTCCCCGACGTCCTGGACTGGCACCAGGCCGGCGGGTTCAGCGAGGTCTTCACGACCGCTCACGACGCGCTCGTCACCCAGGCGGGACTGCGCCCCGGCGAGCGGCTGCTCGTCCACGGCGCCGCCGGCGGGGTCGGCACCGCGGCGGTCCAGATCGGCCGGGCGCTCGGCGCGCACGTCACGGCGACGGCCCGCAACGTCGACCTGCACCCGCGGATCGCCGAGCTCGGCGCCGACGTCGTCGCCGAGCCGGGCGCGCTGCCCGAGGACGAGCGCTTCGACGTCGTCCTCGAGCTCGTGGGCGGTCCCGACGTCACCGCCGACGTCCGGCGCCTGCGGACCGGCGGCCGGATCGTCGTGATCGGCGTCGGCGCCGGCATCAAGGCCGAGGTGAACCTCGTCGCGCTGATGGGCGTCCGCGGGCGGATCATGGCCTCGACGCTCCGCGCGCGCCCGCTGGAGGAGAAGGCCGCCGCCGCCCGCGCGGTCGAGCGCGAGCTGCTGCCGCTCGTCGAGCGCGGCGCGCTGACCGTGCCGATCGCCGTGTCGTACCCGCTCGAGGAGGTCTCCGCCGCGTACGACCGCTTCGCGGCCGGCGGGAAGCTCGGCAAGATCGTCCTCGACCTCGGCTGACCGCCGCACGCGGGCCGCGGCCCCGGCCGGCCGCCCCCGGGGGCGCCGCTCAGCGGTCCAGGGCGGCGACGCGGTCGGCGAGGAGCTCCGCGAGCGCCAGCGACGAGGTCGCGGCCGGGCTGGGGGCGTTGCGCACGTGCAGGCCCGCGGGGGTCTCGTCGATCCGGAAGTCGTCGACGAGCGTGCCGTCGCGCCCGACGGCCTGCGCGCGGACGCCGGCGGGGTGCGGTCCGGCGGCGACGTGCTCGGGACGCAGCGCCGGCACGTACGCCGCCGCGGCGCGCAGCAGCCGCTCCGGCCGCGCCGCCGTGGCGGCCTCGTCGAGCGCGGTGCGCCACCAGCGCCGACCGACCCGCCACGTCCCGGGCCAGCCGAGCGTCGCGCGCAGCTCGCCCCCGCCGGGACGCCACGCCCGCCGCAGCCGGTAGCCGTCGCGTCGGCCGACGAGCAGGGCGGTCGGCCCGAGCCACAGCTCGCCGTGGACGGTCCGCGTCAGGTGCACGCCGAGGAACGGCAGCGACGGATCGGGCACCGGGTAGATCAGGCCGCGGACGAGCGCCGTCGCCTCGTCGGCGAGCCGCAGGTACCCGCCGCGGAACGGCACGATCCGGGGATCGGCGTCGGCGCCGTCGAGGACCGCGAGGCGGTCGCTCCAGAGCCCGGCGCAGCCGACGATCCGGCGTGCCCGCACGCTGTCCTGCGCCGGCGGTGCCCCGGGACGCGCACGGTCCCCCGGGCGTGGCGGGCGAGCCTCGCCTCCCGAGGCGCGGCCGCCACGCGCGTCCGCGCCGACGGGCCTCGCTCCCGGGTGGTCCGCCACGAGCGTCACCGCGCCGCCCGGACCGGCGTCGCGACGCAGCGCGGCGACCGCGAAGCCGGTCTGGACCGCGCCGCCCGCGGCCACGACGTCGGCGGCGAGCGCCCGGGCCACGGCGGCGAAGTCGCAGATGCCCGTCGCGGGGCTGTGCAACGCGGCGACGCCGGTCGCGTGGGGCTCGAACTCCGCGATCGCGGCGGGACCCTCGAGCCGCCGCAGGCCGGGCACGCCGTTGGCGCGCCCCCGGCGCTCGAGCTCGTCGAGCGCCGCCCGCTCGCCGTCGTGGCGGGCGACGATGAGCTTGCCGCAGCGCTCGACGGGGATGCCGTGGCGTGCGCAGTGCTCCTCCAGCAACGCCCGGCCGCGGACGCAGGCCCGGGCCTTCAGGCTCCCCGGCGGGTAGTAGATGCCCGCGTGCAGGACCCCGGAGGAGTGCGAGGTCTGGTGCGCGGCGACCGCCGGCTCCCGCTCGAGCACGATGACCCGGCGGTGCGGGTCGCGGCGCTGCAGCTCCCGCGCGAGGGCCAGGCCGACGATGCCCGCGCCGACGATCGCGACGTCCCAGGTGGCGCTCGCGGAGCTCACCGGGGGATCATCGCGCGACCCGCGTGCCGGCCCCGTGCCGGCCTGACCCGCAGGTGCGACGACGCGCCGCGCCGCGGCCCCGGACGACCCTCGGCCCCGCGGATCGGGCGGCGTCAGCCGACCCGGTCGAGCACCGCGACGCACTCCACGTGCGGCGTCTGCGGGAACAGGTCGACCGGCTGGACGCGGCGCAGGACGTAGCCGGCCTCGACGATCCGCGCCGCGTCGGGCGCGAGCGTCGTGGGGTTGCAGGAGACGTAGACGATCCGCTTCGGCGACGCCTCCGCGACGCGCCGGCAGACGCGGGGCCCGAGGCCGGCGCGCGGCGGGTCGACGATCAGGACGTCCGGGCGCCCGGCGGCCTCGACCGCGTCCGGCAGGCCGGTGCGGGCGTCGGCCGCGAGGAACCGCGCGTTGCGGATGTCGTTCAGCTCGGCGTTCTTCAGCGCGTCCTGGATCGCCTGCTCGACGATCTCCACGCCGATGAGCTCGCCGGCGCGATGGGCCATCGTCAGGCCGACGGCGCCGCTGCCGCAGTAGAGGTCGAACAGCCGCTCCCAGCCCTGCAGTCCGGTGTACTCCGCCGCGATGCCGTAGAGGCGCTCGGCCATCTCGGTGTTCGTCTGGAAGAAGCTCTCCGGCCCGATCCGCAGCCGCAGGCCGCAGAGCTCCTCGTGGAGGTACGCCTGCCCCGACACGATCTCGGTGTCGCCGCCGTAGGTCGTCTCCCCCACGTCGTGCATCTGCGTCCAGAGGACGCCGGTCGGCGGCTCGGGGAGCGTCTCGCTCAGGTGGGTGGCGAGGCCGAGCGCGTCGAACTCGCCGACGCTCGTGACGATCCGGACCTGCAGCTCGCCGGTGCGGATCCCCTCGCGGACGACGAGGTTGCGCAGGAACCCCTGCTGCAGCTTGCGGTCGTAGGCCGACAGCCCCTGCTCGGCGCACCACGCGTGGACGGCGCGCCGGGCGGCGTTGCCGGCCTCCGACGCCAGCAGGCAGTCCTCGATGTGCTCGATCCGCTGCCACGACCCCGGGGCGTGGAACCCGCACAGCAGCGCGCCGTCCGGCGCCTCGCCGAACGAGTACTCGAGCTTGTTGCGGTACCGCCATTCCGCGACCGCGGGGACGATCGGCAGGATCTCGGCGTCCGCGTGCCCACCGAGGCGCCGCAGCGCGTCCTCCACCTGCTCCTGCTTGATCTCGAGCTGGCGGGCGTAGGGCAGGACCTGCCACGGCGCACCGGGGTGGTCGGCGACCGGGTCGATCCGCTCCGGCGACGGGCTGACGATCTCCTCGACGACCGCCTCGCCGTAGTCCCGCTTGCGCTTCGACACGCGGGCGCGGACGCGATCGCCGGGGATGCCGCCCCGCACGAAGACGACCCAGCCCGCGGGGGTCCGGGCGACGCCGTTGCCGCCGTGCGCGAGCGAGGCGACGTCGAGCTCGAGGACCTCGCCGCGCTGCGGGCGCGCCGCCCGCGGCGTGCGCGGACGCCCGTCGCGGTCGGCCGTCGCGGGACCGTCGGCGGTCACCGAGCCCGGCGCGTCACCGTTGCCGGCCGCCTCGGGGGTCGCCGGCGACGGCGTTCCGCCGGCCGGCGCGGGCGTCGGGTCGGCGGACGCGGGATCGGGAGCAGCGGCCATCGAGCAAGGGTGACAGGCGGCGTCGGGACGCGACCGGCGGGGCCCTGCCAGGCGGGCGTCGGGACGCGACGGGCGGGCCCCTCACTCCTCCTACACGCCATCCACGCTGCCCTCAATGGCCTTTCCGTCACCCCACGCGGGGCGTGCGACGCCCGCCAGAAGCTCTCGGAAGCGCCAGCTACTCGTCTCCCTGCGCCAGGAGCGTCGCGGTCACGCCACGTTCCAGGCATGCTTCGGGACCCCGGCCTAGGTTTGCCAATCGTGAACCTCAGGATCGCGCGTGTCCGACCGGTGGCAGTCGTGGCGTCTGTCTGCGTGGGGCTCGGCAGCTTGCCCGCTTCCGCGGCCGTCGCTCAAGATGCAAGAGGCCGATCCTCCGTCTGACCCGTCGGACCCGTCCTTCTCGCAGCGCATTCGGATCGCTCGCCCCGTGGGGCTTCGGAGGGCCGACGGCCGCGCCGGGACGCCTCGCCGGTACACCCATGTCTCAGCCAACTCCGGCTGCGTCAGCCTGTTCGTCAACGGGATCCCGGGGACGGGGCTCGGGTACCACGGCAACATGGCGGGATGCAAGCGCGGAACCCTCTGGCTGCACACCTACGTCAACAACGCCAAGACCGACAAGCGGATCCAAGAGGGCCACGAGAACACCTGCAAGAACACGACGTCCTGCACGGTGCAGGAGCAGATCTACACCGGGAGCACGAAGGTCATCACGATCTACGCGCACGGGATCAACCGGACGACCGGCGGCAACGACACCGCCTGGATCGCGTTCGGCAACGTGGGGTAGCGTGATCTCCTTGGCTGACTACGAGCCGATCGGCGAGCCTCGAGGCGACCAGCGCCTGGGGCTGGCACGCCAGCACTTCGGCTGGCTCCTGGACGTCATCCAACGCAACGGCGACGTGCGCCTCGCGACCGTCAAGCACCAGGAGACGAGCGAGACCACGCTCGCGCTGTTGGTCTCCCCTCGCGACTTCGGCTACGCCTCAGACGAGGCGCGCGAGGCTCTCGTCGGGTCTCGGCCCGCCTGGATCCCCGTCGCCGTGCTCGTCGCCGACGAGCCCGAATCGTTCTCCCAGAACTGGGAGATCCTCGACGACGGTGACCCCGATCGGCCGTCTGCGGGGTCCAGCGGAGGTTGATCGCGTGCGCCGTGTGAAGGCGTCGGCGGTCCAGTACGCGGCGTCGTTCACGGCGACGTAGCGGAGGAGGTCCTCGGGCGGTAGCTCGTCGCTGAGGCGCCGCGCCTCGAGAGGGCAGGCGGCGGCTGGCGCCGCGCGACGTCGACCGCGCCGGTGAGCCCGGCACGCTCCACGTCGGTAGCGATCGCTTTTCGGGTTTCGAGAGGATCGCCGGTGGTCCAGATCTTGGTGCGGCTGTTGTCGTCGAGTCGATCCATAGACCGCCGAACGCACCTCCGAGCCTCTTGGTCATGGGGCCTTCCAGGAGCGGGATCCGCGCCTGCCATTCCGCCTTCTGGCCAGCGGTCTCCACTACCTGCACGCCGCGGTCTGGCGGGCGCCGGGCTGACGTCGCCCCGGGCGAGGATCCGCGGACGGACGGGGTCGTCGAGCTCGACGTCGCGGCGGCCGACCGACCGTGTCGCGGGACGCGCACCTGCTGCACCCGGGCCGACACGCGGGGCGGAGCCCGAGGACGCCGCCCTCACCGGCGGCCCGTCTGCCTCCGGGCGCGCGCCCCGGGTCGGCCGATCGGAGGCGTTCGAAGGGGACCCGAATCAATCCCGACGCGCCGAGTTGGCATTTCCGGATCGGGTCGTGTAGTCTGCGCCGCGGTCGTGGGAGTTAGGGCAACCTTCCTCCCTCGATGATCACCCCGAGCACCAGCCCCGCCGCCCGCGCCGCCATGACCGCCGTCCCGGACCAGGGACGGCGGGGAGCGAGCGGCGGGGCTGCCCCCGGGGCGTTCGTCGAACCTGCGCGACCACCGACCGTCCTCCGCGCCGTCGGCCTCGGCCGATCGGCGTCGGACGGCAGGGGACCACCGGCACGCCCGCGCATTGAGGGATGCGCGGGACCGGGGCCGGAGCTCTGTGAGGGGAGCTCCGGCCCCGCCCGCCGGTGGGGAACCCTCCGGCCGACGTGCACCGCGTCGATCTCGTCCGCGACGAGCCGGCGCCCTCGACGCTCGACTCCCCATGCGTGCAGGACGGCGCCCTCGAGGATCACCCGGCGACCAGACCGACGTCCTGCAGGTGAGGCGGCGGTGCCCGGACGGTCCAGCGCAGCGACCGCCTGGACCGCCGCACCGCACGGGGTGGGACCCGGTCGGTCAGCCGAGCTTGCGGTCGACCGCCCGGAGGACCGTCTTGCGGTTCCCCGCACGGGCCTCGTGGTCGCGCACGCGACGCAGCTCGGCGGCGGTCAGGCCGTCGAGGGCGGCCACGACCTGCGCGGCCGTCAGGTCGTCGTAGCCCTCGATCGGCAGGCCCGGACGCGCGCCGGCGATCCGCTCGCGGCCCCGGCCGAGCAGCTGCTCCACCTCGCCACGCAGCTCCTCGGTCTGCCGGCGCCCCGCGGCGACGATCGTGCCGGCGAGCTCCTGGGCGTCCTGCCGAGTCATCCGGCCCCGCCGGACGGCGTCCTCGAACGCCTCCTGCACCCGCTCGCCGGTAAGTACGACGCTCTGGGCGAGGAGCTTCGCGACCGCCGTCAGGTGCGCGCCCGTCCCGTCGTCCTCGGCGGACTCGCTGCTCGCGGCGCGGCCGCGGTCCCCCTCGCGGGATCGGGTGTCGTCGGTCATCGCCCTGCGGCCTCTCCGCGAGCCTACCCGACCGCCGACCCGGCCCCGGCGGGCTCGGCGGCGAACGGCCCCGCCTGCAGCGCCCACTCCAGGAGCGCCTTCTGGGCGTGACGGCGGTTCTCGGCCTGGTCCCAGATCCGCTGGCGGTCGCCGTAGAGGACGTCGGCGGTGATCTCCTCGCCCGGGTGGGCCGGCAGGCAGTGCAGGGCGATGGCGCCGGGCGCCGCGGCGTCGAGCAGCGCGTCGTCGACCTGGTACGGGGCCAGGGCGGTGCGGCGGGCGTCGCTGTCGGTGTCGCCCATCGAGACCCAGACGTCCGCGTAGAGGCAGTCCGCGCCGGCCACGCCGGTCCGCGGGTCGCTCGCGAGCGTCGCGGTCGTCTCGTCCGGATCGAGCTGGTAGCCGTCGGGCGCGACGACCGTCACCCGCAGCCCCGCGATCGCGCCGACCAGCGCGATCGAGCGCGCGACGTTGTTGCCGTCGCCGACGTACGCGAGGTGCAGGTCCTCGAACCCGCCGTCGGCGCCGAGGCGCTCGGGGAACGCCTCCTGGAGCGTCAGCAGGTCGGCGACGACCTGGCACGGATGGTGGCCGTCCGTGAGGAGGTTGATCACCGGGATCGCCCCCTCGTCGGCGAGCTCCTCGAGCAGCGCGTCGGCGTTCGTGCGGATGCCGACCGCGTGGACGTGGCGGGAGAGGATCCGCGCGGTGTCCTTCACCGACTCCCCCCGCGAGAGCTGCATCTCGTCGGGGCGCAGCAGCAGCGGGTGGGCGCCGAGCTCGCTGATGCCGACCTCCATCGAGATCCGCGTGCGCGTCGAGGGCTTCTGGAAGATCAGCGCGACCGAGCGGCCGGCGAGGCTGTCGCGACCGAGCGCCGGGTCCGCCTTGAGCGCCGCCGCGCGTCGCAGCACCGCGAGCAGGTCGCTCCGGGTCAGCTCGGTGCCGGTCAGCAGGTGGCGCGTCACCCCGAGAACGTAGCCGGATCGCGCGGTCGAGGCGGGGCGCGAACGTCGTCTCCCAGCCGCCGCCGCGCCGACGGGGCACCGAGCGGGCCCGTGAGATCGAGGGGAATCCCGAGGGTTCCCCCGATTGAGGGTGGCGCATCGGCGCTCGATACTCGCGAGGTGCCGACCCCCGACACCCGTCCGACCGCCCGCCCGACGCCGCCGCGCTCATCCCGCGGGCGACGCCGGCTCCGGGCCGCCGCCGCGCTCGTGACCGCGACCTGCGCCCTCGTGCTCGCCGCGCCGGCCGCCGCCGCCCCCGAGCTCGGCCCGGTCGAGACGCTCTACAACGTGCCCGGCCCCTGGGGGCTCGACGCCGCCGACATGAACGGGGACGGCCGCCTCGACGTCGTCACCGTCGGGTACGCCGACGACCAGGTCCGCGTGGCGCTCCAGCAAGAGGATGGCTCGTTCGGGACGCCGTCCGTCGTCGGGTCCGCCAGCGCGTTCTCGAACGGCCTGGAGGTCGGCGAGCTCGACGGCGACGGTCGTCCCGACATCGCCGTGCACAGCACGGACGGCATGATCCATCCGCTGCGCCAGAACGCCGACGGGACGTTCACCGACGCGCCCTTCGCCCCGCCCCAGACGCTCTTCCGCTCCCTGGGTATCGGGGACGCGAACGACGACGGCCGCAACGACATCGTCGTGGCGACGCCCGGGTCGCTCTGGATCATGCTGCAGCAGGCGAACGGGACGTTCGTCGCCGAGCCGGCGCTCTCCGTCGGCAGCCAGGTGGAGACGATCGACTTCGGGGACGTCGACGGCGACGGCACCACGGAGATCGCCCTGGCCGACTTCACCGCCAGCCGCGTGCACGTCGTCGGGCGGCAGGGCGGATCGTTCGCGATCGAGCACACCTACAACCTCCCGAACTGGCCGTGGTCGGTGGCGGTCGGGGATCTCGACGGCGACGGGCGCGACGAGATCGTCGCCTCGCAGACCGGCGGGCTCGTGATCCTCGAGCACGAGGGCGGGGCGTACACGATCCGCCCGGGCAGCCTGCCGGTCGACTCGGGCACGTTCATCCGCCTCGCGGACTTCGACGGCGACGGGCGTCTCGACATCTTCGCGGTCGGCGACTCCTGGGCGAACCCGACCCGCGCCCAGATCCTGCACCAGCAGGCCGACGGCACCTTCACGGTGACGCACCAGCCCTTCGGAACGACGCTGCAGCCGTGGGCCGTCGCGATCGGCGACATCGACGGCGACGGGAACCCCGACGCCCTGATCGCCAGCGCGGACGACGACCGCGTGGCGCTCCTGCACAACCGGCGCGACACGACCGACCCGGTCATCACCGTCACGACGCCGGTGCAGGACGCCACCTACGCCCGTGGAGCGACGGTGAACGCGGACTTCGCCTGCAGCGACGGCGCCCGCGGCAGCGGTATCGACTCCTGCACCGGCACCGTCGCCGACGGCCAGCCGATCGACACCGCCACCCTCGGCACCAAGACCTTCAAGGTCACCGCCGAGGACGAGGCCGGCAACACCGCCGAGAAGACCGTCACCTACACCGTCGTCGACGACATCGACCCGACGATCACCATCACCACCCCGGTCGACAACGCGACCTACGCCCGCGGCGCCACCGTGAACGCCGACTACGCCTGCGCCGACGAGACCGGCGGCAGCGGCATCGACTCCTGCACCGGCACCGTCGCCGACGGCCAGCCGATCGACACCGCCACCCTCGGCACCAAGACCTTCAAGGTCACCGCCGAGGACGAGGCCGGCAACACCGCCGAGAAGACCGTCACCTACACCGTCGTCGACGAGACCGACCCGTCGATCGACATCGACTCCCCGACCGACGACGCGCCCTACGCGCGGGGGGCGACGGTCCTCGCCGACTTCCTCTGCGCCGACGACGAGGGCGGCTCCGGCCTGACGTCGTGCGTCGGGACCGTCGCGGACGGGCAGCCGATCGACACCGCCACCCTCGGCACGAAGACCTTCAAGGTCACCGCCGAGGACGAGGCCGGCAACACCGCCGAGAGGACCGTCGAGTACACCGTCACCGACCAGACCGACCCGACGATCGAGCTCACGACGCCCGTCGACGGGGCGACCTACGTGCGCGGCGCGACGGTGAGCGCCGACTACGCCTGCGCCGACGAGGCCGCCGGCAGCGGCATCGCCGCGTGCACCGGCACGGTCCCGAACGGCGAGCCGATCGACACGGGCAGCGCCGGAGCGAAGACGTTCACGGTGACCGCGAAGGACGCCGCAGGCAACAGCGCGTCGAAGACCGTCTCCTACACCGTCAGCGAGCCGGCGACCGACCCGACGCCGGACCCGCAGCCCCCCGTGCCCGGCCCGCGCGAGGACGCGGCGCCGCCGGCGCCCGAGCCCGTCCCGTCGTGCCGCACGCCGTTCGTGACGATCGTCGACCTGCGCCCGAGCGGCAGCGTCGCGAAGCCGCGCACGACGCTCCTCGCGGTCGCCTCGACGAGCCTCGCCGGACGGACGGTCGCGGTGCGCCGCGACGGCCGTCAGGTCGGCACGGGTCGCATCGGCGCCGACGGCCGGATCAGCGTCACGGTCCCGGCGCCGGCCGGTGCGAAGGCCCGGGCCCGCGCCCGGTACCGGCTGGTCGTCGGCGACGTGCGGTCGCTCTCGCTGAAGGCCGCCCGCCAGGCGACGATCTCGCAGCGCAAGACCCTGTCCGGTGGGCGACTGCAGGTCACCGGCCGGATCCTCGGCGTGCGTCGCGCGACGACCATCACCGTCGAGTCGACGCCGGTCTGCGGCGACGGGCGTGCCCGGAAGACGCGGATCCGCACCGACCGTCGCGGGGGCTTCCGCGTGACGCTCGCCGCGCCGAGCGGCACGACGACCGCCCTGACCTACCGCGTCCGCTACGCCAACCGGACGGTGACGCTTCCGGTGCTCCTCACCGTGCCGGGCCGCACCCGCTGAGCCGATCGTGGGAGCCGGCACGCCGGCTCCCACGATCGGCGGTCCCGGTCGGGCGTCTCCGCGTGGTCGTCCGGACCGCGTCGTCGGCCGGCCGCGGTCGCGCGCGGCACCGCCCATCCGCCCGCGCCGGCCACCCGATCCGCGAGGATCGCCTCGTGCGGGTGCTCGTCTGGAACCTCTTCCACGGTCGCGCGGACCCGCCCGCCGGACGGCCGCTGCTGCACGAGTTCGCGACCGCGATCGACGGCTGGGCGTGGGACGTCGCCCTGCTGCAGGAGGTGCCGCCGTGGTGGCCCGCGCCGCTGGCCCGCGCCACCGGCGCGGCGTGGCGCGCGGCGCCGACGTCGCGCAACGCCTGCTTGCCGGTGCGCCGCGCGATCGCCGCCCGTCGGCCCGACCTGCTGAAGAGCAACGGCGGCGGCGCGAACGCGATCCTCGTCCGCGGGCCGCTGGCCATCACCGCGCACGCCCGTCGACGCCTGCGCCTGCGGCCGGAGCGGCGCGTCGTCCACGCCGTCCGGCTGCGCGACGCCGCCGGGCGTCCGCGGTGGGTCGGCAACGTCCACGCGCAGCTCGGCGGGTGGGAGGACGCCGCCGCGATGCACCGGCCGCGGACCGACGCCGTCGCAGCGCTCGCGGCGCTGGAGCGCTGGTCCGGCGGTGCGCCGGCGCTGCTCGGCGGCGACCTGAACCTGCCGGCGGCCGCGGTTCGCGACCTCCTGCCGGACGGGTGGTCGTGGCTCGGGGGCCACGGCCCGGACCACGTCGTCGCCCGCGGCCCGCGCCGCGTCGCCGCCACGAGCCCGGACGCCGGGACGCTGTCGGACCACCGGCCGCTGCTGCTGACGACCGACGGCTGAGCCGGGGTCTCGGGCGATCTTCCCGTCCGCCCCGCACGACGGAGGCGGGGCCGGTTCCGGTCAGGCGTCCCCGCGCGAGCTCGGGACCGGCAGCCGCCAGGAGAGCGCGGCGGCGATCCGCCGCCGGTCCTCGTCGAGCAGCGCCGTCCCGTCCTCGGCGAAGCGCTGGAGCCGCCCGGCCTCGACGACGACCGCGCGGTGGACCGGCACGGGATCGGTCGTCCGGCCGCCGGCGTCGACCGCGATCACGGCGATCACCGGCCCCGGCCCGAGACCCGCCTCGAGCAGGAGCTCCGCCACGAGATCGCGCCGGTGCTCGAGCCGCTCGAGCGTCATCGTCTCGTCGTGCCCGTCGACCCACAGGCGCCCCTCGGCGTCGACCCGCGCCGCGCCCGCCAGGCGCAGGACGACGAGCACCCCGACCGGCGCCACGAGCAGCCGGTCGATCGGCCCGCCGTGCGGTCCGGGCAGGCGTCGCCCGCCGAGGTCGAGGACCTCCTCGTCGTCGGGCAGGACGGCCGGCAGGGCGACCTCGAGCGGCAGGGCGTCGGGGACGCGCAGCCCCGGCGGCAGCGCGGGCAGCCCCCAGTCCGGGCCGGCGCGGCGCCGCGCGATGACGATGAGGCGCACGAGCCCGACGAGCACGCCGATCGCCACGAGCACCGAGCTGGCCAGCACGAGCAGCCCCTCCTCGTCGCTGCCCATCGGTCCGCTGTCGCTCGGGATCGCGACGGCGACGGTCTGCAGGACGCGCGGTGCGCCGCCGCCGTGGACGAGCTGGACGCAGAGCCGACCCGGGACGCGGGGGCCGAGGTCGAGGTCGCCGGTGCTGCGGATCCGCCGGCCGATCGGCAGCGGGGCGCCCGGCGCGGGCCCGGTGACGGCCCGCCAGCCGATCGCGACGCTGCCGGGCGGCGGCGTGATCCGCGCGGCGGCGTCGACCGGCGGCAGCGGGCAGCGGCCGTCGTCGCGGCCGAGCACCGACAGCGTCGTCGGCCCGGGCACGTCCCCGACGCGGACGCGCCCGGTGATCGCCAGCCGCATGCGGTCGTCGGTGCGCTCGACGAACGCGCGGAGCGGCGCGAACCGCGGACCCCCGCCCCCGGCGCTCTCCGTGTGGGACCCCAGCGGCCCGAGGAAGAGCAGCGACGCGACGAGCCCACCCACGACGAGCAGCGCGGCGGCGACGAGGAAGCGGTCCGGCCGGTGGCCGGACGCGGACGGGTGCGGGTCGGGCGGCGCGTCGCCCATCACCCGAGACTACGCCCGCTCCGGCCCGGCGGACGCGGATCGTTCGTCCATCGTCGACCGCCCGCGACGCGCCACGGCGGACACCCGTCCCGCCCGGGGCCGCGGCGACGATCAGCGGCCGCGCAGGATGCCGAAGCCCTGGAGGGCCCGGATCGCCCGGTCGCCGACCGTCCCGGCCTCCGGCAGGACGCCGAGCTGCACGCAGGCCTCGTACCGGTCCACGAACAGCCGCGCCCGCCACAGCCGGCGCCCGGCGAGATCCAGCTCGCAGACGAGCATGCCGTGCACGTGCGCGAAGCGCTCCGTCGGCGGCAGCGGTCCGAGCGGCCCCCGGTGGTCGCCGAGCAGCCGCAGCGGCAGCGCGACGATCCGCCCGCCGTCGTGCAGGCACGGCCCCGTCGACTCGACCCGGCCCTCCGGGAACGCCTGCCAGAGCAACGCGAGGTGGTCGGCCAGCGCGTCCGGCCCCCGCAGCGGCCCCGGCAGGAACGGGTCCTCGTAGTGGACGTCGTGGGCGACGGCGTCGGCGACGAGGCGCCGGTCGCGGCCCCCGATCGCGTCGAGGATCCGGCGGGCGAGCGCGTCGCCGTCCAGCGATCCCGCCATCAGAAGGACGGGGTGCCCGGCACCGGCGTCGAGGGCAGCGCGTGCGTGCGCCGCGGGATCCGGCCGGCGAGGCGCGCGTGGCGGCCCGCCTCGACCCCCAGGCGGATCGCCCGCGCCATCCGCACGGGGTCCTCCGCGCGGCTGATCGCGGTCGCGCAGAGGACCGCGTCGCAGCCGAGCTCGAGCGCGAGCGCGGCCTCCGACGCCGTCCCGATCCCGGCGTCGAGCACGACCGGCACCCCGGCGCGCTCCACGATGAGCTCGATGTTGTGCGGGTTGCGGATGCCGAGCCCGGACCCGATCGGCGAGCCGAGCGGCATCACCGCGGCGCAGCCGACGTCCTCCAGCCGCCGGGCGAGGATCGGGTCGTCGTTCGTGTACGGCAGGACGACGAAGCCGTCGGCGACGAGCTCCTCGGCGGCGGCGAGCAGCTCGACGGCGTCGGGCAGCAGCGTCCGGTCGTCGCCGATGACCTCGAGCTTCACGAGCTCGGTCCCGAACGCCTCGCGCGCGAGCTTCGCCGTGAGGACCGCGTCGCGGGCCGTGTAGCACCCGGCGGTGTTCGGCAGGACCTGCACGCCCGCCCGCTCGATCGCCGTCACGAGCGCTCCGGAGCGGTCCTCGTTGGCCACCCGCCGCAGCGCGACGGTCACGAGCTCGGTGCCCGACACGGCGATCGCGTCCTCGAGCGCCTGCAGCCGCGCGAAGCCGCCGGTCCCCAGCAGCAGCCGGGAGCCGAAGGTGCGCTCGCCGATCCGCAGCGGATCGGCGGCCGGTTCGAGCCGCTCGGCGGCGGCGGTGGGGCTCGGCGCGGGCATCTGCTCCAGCGTAGCTCGCCGCTCAGCCCTCGACGGCCAGCGCCCGGGCCAGGCGCGTGAGCACGTCGGTCATCTCCGCCCGCGCTCGCTCGGCGTCCGGCGCCCGCGCGACGTAGAGCGCGGCCTCGTCGGCGGCCCCGATGATGACGTGCACGAGCGGACGCGGCGGCTGCGGCGGGAGCCGCCCGAGCTCGATCGCGTGGACGACGAGCGCCTCGACGACCCCGATCGCGTGCTGCTCGCCGATCGCGCGCCAGCGCTCCCAGCCCAGCACGGACGGCGCCTCGATGAGCGCCAGGCGCGCCACCTCGGGATCGGCGCAGACCTCGAGCCATCCCTCCATCGCCCGGACCATGACGTCGATCGGGTCGGCGTCGGCCGCGAGATCCTGCGCGACGAGGGCGCCGAGGCGCGCCATGACGTCGACCTCGACCGCCTCGAAGACGGCGGCGAAGAGCTCGGTCTTGTCGGCGAACTGGTGGTACATCGCGCCGCGGGTCACGCCCGCCGCGCGGACGATCGCCTCCGTCCCTACGCCGCCGAAGCCGTGCTCGGCGAAGAGCGGACGGGCGGCGTCCACGAGGGCGCGCTTCGTCGTGGCCGAGCGATCGGCCTGGGTGCGGCGGTTGACTTCCATACAGGCAGTACGTATGTTTCGGGACAACCTCCCGACAGGCTGCACGGAAAGGTAGTCGGGATCGCGACCCACGGAGGACCGGATGCCCACCATCGACCTGCCCCAGGGCCCGATCGAGTACCGAGAGGCCGGACCCGCGGGCGCCCCGCGCCCCGTCCTGTTCGTCCACGGCGCCCTCGTCGACGCGCGACTGTGGACCGGGGTCGCCGACGCGCTGGCCGCCCGCGGCGTGCGGTCGATCGCGCCGACGCTGCCGCTCGGCTCGCACCGCCTGCCGATGCGGCCCGACGCCGACCTCGCCCCGCGGGGGATCGCGCGCCTGCTGCTCGACCTCATCGCCGCGCTCGACCTCGACGACGTCACGATCGTGGCCAACGACAGCGGCGGTGCGATCAGCCAGATGCTCCTCGACCTCGACGCCTCCCGGATCGGCCGGCTCGTGCTGACGAACTGCGACGCCTTCGAGACGTTCCCGCCGTTCCCGTTCAACGTCGTCTTCCACCTCATGGCCTCGCGGTGGCGGATGCGGCCGCTGCTGGCGGCGATGCGGGCACGACCCCTGCGGCACTCGCCGCTGGCGTTCGGGATGCTCAGCGAGCGACCGGACCCCGCGCTCACCCGCTCGTGGATCGAGCCCGGCGCCACCGACCCGGGCATCCGCGCCGACACGCTGCGCCTGTTGCGCGGGGTGCGCCCGGCCGAGCTGCGCGTCGCGACGGAGCGCCTCGTCCGCTTCGACCGCCCGGCGCTGCTCGTCTGGGGCGACGCGGATCGGTTCTTCACCCCCGAGCTCGGGCGGCGCGTCGCCGCGCTCCTCCCGGACTCGCGGTTCGTCCCGATCCCCGGCGGGCGGACGTTCGTCGCCCTCGACCGCCCGGAGGAGGTCGCGCGCACCATCGCCGACTGGCTCGAGGAGCGATCGCCGGTGCTCGCCGGTACCGCCGGGCCGGACGCAGCGCCCGCCACGGCCTGACCGGACACCGCCCGACGACGGGGCGACCGGGCGGGGCGGCGGCCCCGCCCGACCCGCGTCGCGACGCGGGCGACGCGCCGGGTCGACGATCGGTCCTGGCGTGT
Organism: Patulibacter brassicae; assembly: GCF_033949425.1. Taxonomy (NCBI): domain Bacteria; kingdom Bacillati; phylum Actinomycetota; class Thermoleophilia; order Solirubrobacterales; family Patulibacteraceae; genus Patulibacter; species Patulibacter brassicae. Next base: position 157,070 of record NZ_JAXAVX010000005.1, read on the forward strand.
CGCCACGCACCGCCACGCCCCGTAGCCTGCGCGCATGAGCGACGAGTCCCCCGTCCTCGGGTACCAGCTGCGCGATCTCGACGATCGCGTCCTGCGCCACCCGGCCGACCGCGCCGCCACCGCCGCGCTGAAGCAGATCCCCGGGCTGGACGGGCTGCTGCGCAAGCTCATCGAGCTCGGCTACGAGCGGGCGCTGCACCAGCAGCTGCTCGCCTCGTCCGTCCGCCTCGGGCCCCAGCAGCTGCCGGAGACCTGGACGCTGCACCACGCCGCCTTCGCGACGCTCGCCGTCGACCCGGTCCCGGACCTCTACCTCACGGCGTTCCCGCTGGCGAACGCGGCGACGATCGGCTCGACGGAGCCGCTCGTGCTCGTGCGCTCCGAGACGCTCGACCTGCTCGACGCGCACCAGCAGCGCGTCGTCTTCGCCCACGAGGCGGCGCACGTCATGTGCGACCACGTGCTCTACGGCACGGCGCTGCGGATCATCGGGGGGCTCGTGGCGACCGGGGCCGCCGCCGGGCCGCTGCCGACGAAGCTCTCGCTGATCGCCATCCGTCACGCGCTCCTGGAGTGGTCACGGGCGGCGGAGCTCACCTGCGACCGGATCGCGGCGCTCGTCGTGCGCGATCCCCTGCTCGTCTGCCGGACGCTCATGTCGCTGGCGGCCGGCACGGCGTCGGACCGCCTGAACCTCGACGCGTTCCTCGCCCAGGCCGACGACTACGGCCGTCGCGGCCGCAGCCTGCCCGGCCGCTGGACCCGGATGAGCCTCGAGCTCGGCACGACCCACCCGCTGTCGGTCACCCGCGCCCACCAGCTCATGGAGTGGGTGAAGTCCGGCGACTACGAGCGGATCCGCGACGGGGACTACCCCCGCCGCTCCGAGGGCGGCGGTCCGACCGCCGGCGAGGAGGCCTTCGCGGCCGCCGACTACTACAAGGACAAGATCTCCGGCGCGTTCAAGGACATCGCCGGGCAGGCCGAGCAGGCGACGAGGACCGTCAACGACTGGCTGTCGAAGAACCGTCGCCCCGACGACGACGCCTGACCGGGTTCCCGCGTCGGCGCGGGTCCGCAGGGCGGACGCCGGCCGACGCGCGAGCGGCCCGCGGATCAGCCCTCGTCGGGCACCGCGTCGGTCAGGCGCTGCGCCTCCTCGTCGGTGAGCTCGATCGACGCGGCGGCGAGGTTGTCCTCGAGGTGCGCGACGGTCGAGGTCCCGGGGATCGGCAGCATCACCGGCGAGCGGTGCAGGAGCCAGGCGAGGGCGAGCTGCGCCGGGCTGGCGTCGTGCTCGCGGGCCAGCTCGTCGAGCGGCCCGCCCTCGCCGGCGAGCTCGCCGGTGGCCAGCGGGAACCACGGGATGAAGCCGATCCCGACCTCGGTGACGTGCTCCAGCAGCTCCTGGGCGCTCCGGTCGGCGAGGTTGTAGCGGTTCTGGACCGTGGCGATCGTCGCCGTCTCCTGCGCCTCGCGCAGCTCGTCGACGGAGACCTCGGAGAGGCCGATGTGGCCGATCTTGCCCTCGTCCTGCAGCGCCTTGAGCTCGCCGACCTGCTCGGCGACGGGGACCTTCGGGTCGATCCGGTGCAGCTGGAAGAGGTCGATCCGCTCCAGGCCGAGGCGCCGCAGGGACATCTCGGCCTGCTGACGCAGGTACTCCGGACGGCCGACGGGGCGCCAGATGTTCGGCCCGTGCCGGGTGAGCCCCGCCTTCGTCGCGATCACGAGGTCGTCGGCGTAGGGGTGCAGCGCCTCGCGGATGAGCTCCTCCGAGACGTGCGGCCCGTAGGAGTCCGCGGTGTCGATGAACGTCACGCCGAGCTCGACGGCGCGACGCAGGACGCGGCGAGCCTCGTCCGGGTCCCTCGGCGGCCCCCAGACCCCCTCGCCGGTGAGCTGCATCGCGCCGTAGCCGAGGCGGTGGACCGGCAGCTCGCCGCCGATCGAGAAGGTGCCGCTCGCGGCGGCGGAGGTCGAGGTCGTCATGGTGGCTCCTGGGGTCGGGAGGGATCTCCGGGATCGTCGCGCGACGGACGCGTCGGCCCGTCGCCAGGGCGGTTCCGCGCGCCCGGCGGTCGACGCGACGCCGGTGATGCCATGGGGAGTTCCCCCATGTGGTCCCGGATACCCGCTCCTACGGTGGCGCGATGCTCCCCAGATCCCTCCTCGCGGGGCCAGCGCTCGTCGCGCTCGCCCTCGCCGGCTCCGCCTCCCCCGCGGCGGCCGCGCACCTGACCACCGACGGCACGACGCTCGTCGTGCGCGCCGCGCCGGGGGAGCGCAACGACCTCATCGTCCGCACCGACCTCTTCGCGCCGTCGCGGATCGAGGTCTCCGACCTCGTCGGCCTCACCGCCGACGACGGGCTCGGCTGCGAGCCGTCGACCGCGGCGGGGCGCAGCTACCGCTCCTGCCCGGCGGCCGGGCTCGCGGGCGTCCGGGTCGAGGCCGGGGACGGAGACGACGGGGCGATCGTCGCCGGGGCGCTCCCGGTCGCCGGGCCGATCGTCGTCGACGGGGGCGCCGGGGCCGACCGGCTGCGCGGTCCCGATGACGCCGGCACCGGCGTGACGCTGCTCGGCGGCGACGGCGACGACGTGCTCGAGGGCGGAGACGGCCCGGACGTCCTGCGCGGCGGGTCGGGGAACGACCAGCTCGACGGCGGCCGGGGCGACGACCAGGTCCTCGGCGAGGACGGCGACGACCGGCTCGCCGGCGGCCGGTTCGTCGACCGGGACGTCCTCGACGGCGGCGCGGGCACCGACACCATCGACGGCGACTGGTACGACGCGAACGTCGGCGACGTGCCGGTCGCCGTGACGCTCGACGGGGTGGCCGACGACGGACGGCCCGGCGAGGGCGACAACGTCGTCGCCGTCGAGCGGATCCGCACGCGCCAGGTCGCCCGGCTCGTGGCGGGTGCCGACGCCGTCGACTTCGACGTCATCGGCACGCCCGCCGGGAGCACCGAGCTCGTCGGCAGCCCCGGCCCCGACCGGCTGCGCTCCTACGACCACGCCGACGTGATCCGGGCGGGTGCCGGGAACGACGTGATCGACGCCGGCAACGGCGACGACCGGATCGACGCCGGCCCCGGGCAGGACACGGTGCTCGCCGACGCGGGGCCGGGGTCGTGCGACTTCATCGTCTGTCGCGGGCGCTACGGCAACGACGTCGTCGAGGTCCGCGACGGCGAGCGCGACAGCGTCGACTGCGGTCCCGGCGAGGACCGCGTGATCGCCGACCCGATCGACGTGCTGGCCGACTGCGAGCACGTCGAGATCGGCACGCCGACCGGCGACGGGAACGGGAACGGCGGCGCGCCGAAGCCGCCGTCCGGCGGCGGATCGACCCCCAGGCGCGCGTGCACCGTGCCGCGCGTCCGCCGCGGCTCGACGGTCGCCGCCGCGCGCAAGCGCCTGACGAAGGCGAAGTGCCGCGTCGCGAAGCGGACCGTCCGGCGACGCTCGAGCGTCCGTCGCGGCCGGGTCGTGAGCCTCAGCCACCGGGCGGGGCGGCGGACGACCGCCGCGATCGTCATCCGGGTCTCGCGGGGCCGGCGCTGAGCGGACCGGCTGCGAGCGCCGCCCGGGACCGGGACCCGACCGTCACCCGGAGCGCTGCCGGCGGCGAGGCAGGGCGCACCGGCTCCGGGCCCCTGCCGTGGAGGCGCCCGAAGTCGTGGGCCGTTGACCGGGGGCCGGGGGGCGCGCGAGGTCAGAGCGGCCGGGGTTCCGCGAGGACCGTGTCGTCGGACCCGGCGAGCTCCGGCCGGTGGCGCGCGCGGATCGATCGCGCTCGGGGAGATTCGCGGACCGACGGGACGAGGCGCCCGGTCTCCCACCACGCCGCCACGGGCGTCGGGGGACGGCGGCGCTCCTCGCACTCGATGCTGCTCGTGGCACCCATGGGCGCGTCCTTCTCCCGGCCGGATCTCGCGATCGGCCGTCGGGGGTGACTCGCGCGCCGTCGGGCGCGCGAGGGGGGTGTCGACACGGTACGCCCTTCGGCCGGCGACGACCAGGGGCCGAACGGCCAGCGGCCGCTCCGCCATCCGCCGAGTCGCCCCCGGGGCCGCCCGCACGTGCATGCGCGTCCCGGCGCGGGGGTATCCTTCCCGGTCGCCCGGTGCCACGACCCTCGTCGCTCGCCTGGCCCCCGACACGACCCGGTGCACCACCGCTCGCGGCACGACGCCGCGCGGACCGGCGCGGCGTCGTGCCACGCCAGCCCGGTCAGCCGCCCTGCATCGCCGAGACGACCTCGACCCGCTGGTCCTCCGCGAGCCGGCGGTCGTCCCAGGTGCTGCGCGGGGCGACCTCGCCGTCGATCGCGACCGCGAGGCCGCGCGCGGCGTCGGCGACGCCGAGGTCCTCGAGCAGCGCGCGCACGGTCCAGCCCGTCACGGGTCGGGGCTCGCCGTTGACGATCGGGTCAGGCACGGGCGTCCTCCGGCGTCGGGGTCAGGGCGGGACGGGCCGGATCGACGATCGCCTGGAGCGCCTCGTCGGTCGGCCGTCCGAGCATCCGGTCGGCGAGCAGCGTCCCGGTCAGCGGCGCCAGCAGCACGCCGTTGCGGTAGTGGCCGGTCGCCCACCAGAGGCCCGCGAGGCCGGGCGACGGGCCGATCGCCGGGTGGCCGTCCGGGGTCGCGGGCCGCAGGCCGGCGAGCGTCTCGCGCAGCTCGAGCTCCAGCAGGCCCGGGACGAGCTCGGCGCCATCGCGCAGGAGGTCGTGGACCGCCCACGCGGTCGTCGCGTGGTCGAAGCCCCGCTCCTCCGTCGTCGCGCCGAGGACGTAGCGCCCGTCGTCGCGCGGCACGAGGTAGCCGGCACCGAAGCGCAGCACCCGCTCGACCATCCCCGGCCCCTGCGGATCGCGCAGCACGAGCAGCTGGCCCTTCACCGGCCGGACCGGCAGCCGGTCGCGGCCCGGCAGGCCGGGGACGCGTCCCGACCACGATCCGGCCGCGATCACGACGGCCTCGCTGCGCAGCTCGAGGCCGTCGGCCGTGCGGGCCCCGGTGACCCGGGTGCCGTCGTGGAGGAGCTCCTCGACCGCCGAGCCCGGCCCGGTCGCGATCCGGGCCCCGGCGTCGCCGGCGGCGACCGCGAGCGCGCGCACGACCACGCGCGGGTCGACGGCCTGCTCGTCCGGCACGGCGAGGGCGCCGCGCAGCGTCGGTGCGAGCGCCGGCTCGAGCGTCCGCGCCGCGCTCGGCAGCAGCCGCTCGACGGGCAGGCCGAGCCGCTCGCGGATGCCGGCGAAGCGCTCCAGGGCCTCCGCCTCGTCGCGGTCCCGCGCGACGGCGAGCGTCGGGCGGCGCCGCAGCGGCACGACGATGCCGGACGCCGCCTCGAGCTCCGCCGCGTAGCCGGGCCAGCGCGCCAGGGCGGCGCGCCCCAGGGCCAGCTGCTGCGGATCGTCGGGCTCGGCCTCGGTGACCGGGGCGAGCATCCCGGCGGCGACGCGGCTCGTCGCCTGGCCGGGGGCCTCGCGGTCGAGGATCCGCACGCGACAGCCGGCGGCGGCGAGCTCCCAGCCGACGGTCAGGCCGGCGAGCCCCGCGCCGAGGACGAGGACGTCGTCGGGACGGGTCTGGTTCGGCGCGATCGGCAGCTCGGTCACACGTGGTCTCGCTTCGCCGGCACGACCCGGATCAGCTGGTGGCGGTCGGAGCCTGGGCCCCCTCTCAGCGCCTGGCTGGGCGCTCCCGCGAACCGGTGGTCCACCGATGGTAGCCGCCGTTCGTCGTCGGCCCGCCGCCCGTTGCCCGGCCCCGGACGAGGCGCGCTGGGAGACTGCGCCCGATGACGCCCGAGCAGCGCCGCGCCCGCTTCGCCGCCGTCCGGCTCTACCTCGTCGCGCCGCTCGCTCCCGGGGGGCGACCCCTGATCGAGGTCGCCCGTGCGGCGATCGCGGGCGGCGTCGATGCCCTGCAGCTGCGGGAGAAGCACGCCGGGGACGACGCGATCGTCGCGGAGCTGCGCCAGCTGCGCGCGCTCTGCGACCGGACCGGCACCCTGCTCGTGCTCAACGACCGGCCCGACCTGGCGCTGGCGGGCGGCGCCCACGCGGTCCACGTCGGCCAGGACGACGTGCCGGTGGCCGAGGCGCGCCGGATCGTCGGCGACGAGCTGCTCATCGGGCTCTCGACCCACGACCCGGCGCAGGTCGACGCCGCCAACGACGCGGATCCCGCGGTCGGCCCCGACCACATCGGGGTCGGCCCGGTGCACGCCTCGCCGACGAAGCCGGGCGTGCCGGGCGTCGGCGTCGGGCTCGTCGCCCATGCCGCCTCGCGCGCGCTGCCGTTCGTGGCGATCGGCGGGATCGACGCGACGAACGTCGCCGCGGTCGTCGCGGCCGGCGCCCCGCGCGTCGCCGTCATCCGGGCGATCGCCGACGCCGACGACCCGCGGGCGGCGGCCGCCGCCCTGCGCGCGGTGGTCGACGCCGGCCGACCCGCGCCCGACCCCCGGAGCTGAGCGCGCCGCGCCGGGCGCGGCCCGGAACCCCCCGATGATCGGGCGGTCCTCGGCGGCGAGGCGACCGAGGTCGCTGATCCGACGCTCAGACCCCGAGGCAGCGGCGGACGTAGCCGTTGACGAACGTCCCCGTCGGGTCGAGGCGCTCCCGGACGGCGAGGAAGTCGTCGAAGCGCGGGTAGCGCTCGCGCAGCGTCGTGGCGTCCAGCGCGTGGCGCTTGCCCCAGTGGGGCCGCCCGCCGTGGGCGGCGACGATCGCCTCGACCGCGGCGAAGTACGGCTCCCAGGCCATGCCGACGAACTGGTGGACGGCGACGTAGAACGCGTCGCGCTCGTACGTCGGGCTGAGCCACGCGTCGTCGCCGGCCACGATGCGGCACTCCAGCGGGAAGGCGACGGGGTAGCGCTCGGCCTGGACCCACTCGAGGATCCGGCGGACGACCTCGGGGCCCGCGGCGCGCGGCACGGCGTACTCCATCTCCGTGAAGCGGACGCGCCGGTCGCTGACGAAGACCGCGGGGCTGTGGTCGACGTACTCGCCCTCGGACGCCAGCGGCGCCGCCACGCGGCAGAGCGTCGGGATCGTCCCCGGGAAGCGACGCGTGAGACGGAAGACGCCGTCGATCGCGACCTGCCCGACCGGCTCGCCGACCCGCCGCGCGAGCCACGAGCGGCCCCGCGCGGGCGCCTCGGTCCGGTCGCGCCGGATCGTGCACGCCCGTCCGCCGTAGGGGAACGCGAAGAACTCGTAGTGGTCGTGCGCCTCCGCCTCGGCGTCGACGGTGGCGAGCACGTCGTCGAGGTCGCGCACCGCGTCGCGCCGGTGCAGGACGAACGCCGGCACCGTCCGCAGGGTCACCGCGCTGATCGCGCCGAGCGCGCCGATCCCGACCCGCGCGGCGGCGAAGGCGTCCGGGTCGTGGTCGGCGTCCAGGCGCAGCCGCTCGCCCGCGGCGGTGACGAGCTCGAGCCCGACGACCTGCGCCGAGAGGTTCGGCAGGCGGGCCCCGGTGCCGTGGGTGGCGGTCGAGATCGCGCCGGCGATCGTCTGGCGGTCGATGTCGCCGAGGTTCGCGAGCGCCCGGCCGCGCGCGTGCAGCTCGCGGTTGAGCCGGGCGATCGTCGTGCCGGCCCCGACGGTCACGTGGTCGCCGTCGACCGCGAGGATCCCCGACAGCCCGTCGAGGGCGATCTGCAGCCCGTCGGTGAGCGCCGCCTCGGTGAAGGAGTGGCCGCTGCCGACGACCTTCACCGCGGTGCCCTCCGCCGTCGCCGCGCCCACGACCTCGGCGAGCTCCTCGGGCGAGCGGGGCGTCGCCCGCCCCGCGGGGTCGCACCGCTGGTCGCCGGTCCAGTTCGTCCAGGTCATCGTGGTCGCTCCCGCCCCGCGTCGTGGCCGTCCCGTCGCGCCGCCCGGCCCCTCACAGGAACGTCCGCCCCTCGCCGCGGTACGTCGGCAGCTCGTCGACGACCGCGTCGCCCTCGATCACGAGGAGGCGATCGAACCGCTCGCAGAGCTCGCCCGCCTTCGCGTGGCGCAGGAACACCCGGTCGCCGATCGCCAGCGCGTCCGCGGCGCGCCCCCGCAACGGGGTCTGCACCTCCCCCGCTCCCTCGAGGCCGTCGAGCGAGAGGCCGGGCGGCAGGTACGGCCGCGGCATCCGGTCCGCCGCCCCGACGCCGGACGCGAGGTAGCCCCCGCCGAGCGCCGTGACGACGCCGGGACCGGGTCGCCGCACGACGGGCAGCGCGAAGAGCGCGGCGGGCTCGAGCCGGAACGCGGCGTAGGCGTCGAAGAGCGTCGGCGCGTAGAAGCCCGACCCGGCCGTGAGCTCGGTGATCGCCGGCTCGTCGGCGGCGAGGTGCAGGTCGCCGGTCCCGCCGACGTTCACGATCTCGATCGGGGCGACCTCGCGCACGAGCGCGACCGCCTCCGCCCGCCGCTCGCGCAGTTCGCGGTAGGACGCCCGCTGGAGCCGCCGCAGGACCGCGCCCTTCAGCGGCGCCCCGGGCGGCCGGTCGCCGACGCCGGCGATGTGCCCCTCGTAGCTCATGATCGCCACGAGGCGGAAGCGCGGACGGGCCGCGATCTCCTCGGCCATCGCGCGGGCCTCCGCGGGCGCGTGGAGCGGCGAGCGCTTCGGTCCGACCGCGAGGCGACCGCCGACGAGCCGGAACGACGCGTCGAGGTCGAGGCAGACGCGCAGCGGCGGGCCGTCGGGCCCGGCCGCCGCCGCGAGCAGGTCGAGCTGCTCGCGCCCGTCGACCATGACGATCGGCGCGCCGTCGGGCGCCTCCGCGGTCCGGCGGGCGAGCGCGGCGATCGCGGCGCGGTCCGCCGTCGGATAGGCGACGAGCAGGTCGTCGGCGCCGTGCTCGTGGAGCCACAGCGCCTCGGGCAGCGTGAACGCGAGGATCCCGCGGTAGCCGGGCTCCTCCCGCAGGATCCGCTCCACCAGCGGTCGGCAGCGCAGCGACTTCGACGCGACCCGGATCGGCGTGCCGCCCGCGCGACCGCGCATCCCGGCGGCGTTCGCGCGCAGCGCGTCGAGGTCGAGCAGCGCCAGCGGCGCGTCCCGGTCGCCGAGCGCCCGCGCGTAGCGCTCGGCCCTGCGCGCGGGTCGCAGCTCGGAGGCGGACGGGTTCTCCGGCGGGGGCACCACCCGCGACCTTACGACGCAGTGCGCACGCCCGCCGAGCGCGGCCGGGCGCGCGTGCCCGACCGATCGGCGGCGGACGCACGTCACACGAGCGCGCGGGACGCGGCATGATGCGCCCGATGGCCGACCGCAAGCGCAAGCGCAAGCGCCAGGCCGCGGCGGCCAAGACCGCCGCGCGCCGCGACTTCCAGCCGCCGCCCGCGCCGAGCGGGCGCGACGCGATGGCCCGCGGCTACGCCCGCGCCGAGGAGCGCAACGCGAAGATCCGCGACGAGCTCGAGCCGCTGCAGCCCGGCGAGCGCCCGAAGGTCCTGCTCGCCGCGATCGCGTGGACGGGCCTGCTCGCCGTCGGCACCGTCGTCAACGCCATCCTCGCCGACGGCGACGACGCGGGGGCGACGCGGTTCAGCAACGGCCTCATGACGCTGCTGTTCGTCGTCGCGATGGTCTACAGCTGGAAGCTCCGGTACTGGGCGCTCATGGGCACGCAGACCGTGCTGGCGATCGCGATGGTCGTCGGCATCATCGCCCTGCTCGGGATCACGAAGCTCTGGCTGCTGCCGCTCCTGTTCCTGCACGTCGGGATCAGCGGCTACCTCTTCTTCCGGATGGTGAAGGTCCTCGCCCGCGTGCAGAAGGCCGAGCGCGAGGAGCGCGAGGGCCGGGCCTGAGCCCCCGGGGCGGCCCGGCGGACGACGCCGACGCGCCGCCCGTCGACGGGTCCCCGCCGTCCGCCGCCCCGGGCGGCGGCCCTGCCGCGACGGTCCTATAGGCTCGAACTCCGTGCTGCGACGGGGCCCACGGGCACCGGCCGCAGCCCGCTGCGAGCACCTCAGACATCCACACGCTCACCCCGCGACCGCGGCCGCCGGGCATCGAGCGCACCGACACGGGCAGGAACGGCACTCTCATGGCGCAGTACGACGCGATCGTCATCGGTTCGGGACCCGGCGGCTACGTGGCCGCGATCCGGGCCGCGCAGCTCGGCCTGAAGACCGTGGTGATCGAGAAGGCCGTCGTCGGCGGCCGCTGCCCGACCGTCGCCTGCATCCCCGCGAAGGTCGTGCTGCGCTCGGCCGACATCCTCACCGAGGCCCGCGACGCCGAGGAGTTCGGCCTGCGGATCAAGGAGATCGAGGTCGACTTCGGCGCGATCATGGAGCGGCGCAAGAAGGTCATCGACCAGCTGACCGGCGGCGTGGCGCAGCTCCTGAAGAAGAACGGGATCGACTACGTCGAGGGCGAGGCGTCGCTCACCGCCGACGGCGACGTGACGGTCGGCGGCGAGACCCACAGCGCCACGAAGGGCGTCATCCTCGCGACCGGCTCGGTGCGCCGCGCGATCCCCGGCGTGGAGTACGGCGGGCGCGTCATCGGCACCGAGGAGGCCTGGGCGCTCGAGGAGCTGCCGGGGACGATCGCCGTCGTCGGCGCCGGCGCGTCGGGGACCGAGATCGCGTCGGCCTACGCGCGGCTCGGCGCGCAGGCGCAGCTGTTCGAGTTCCTCGACCGCGTCCTGCCGTCGGAGGACGTCGACATCTCGCGCGTGGCGAACCGCGAGTTCAAGAAGCAGGGCATCGACGTCCACGTCTCGACGAAGGTCTCCGACGTCCGCAGCTCCGACGACGGCGTGACCTTCCGCTTCCAGAAGGGCGACGGCGAGCCGCAGGAGGGCCGCGCCGACTGGCTCGTGATCGCCACCGGCCGCGGGCCGGACGTCGAGGCGCTGAACCTCGACGAGGCGGGCGTGAAGCTCGACGACCGCGGCCTGATCGAGGTCGACGGCCGGCTGCGCACGTCGAAGAAGGGCATCTGGGCGATCGGCGACCTGACCCCCGGCCCGGCGCTGGCGCACAAGGCCTCGGACGAGGGCGTGATCGCGGCGGAGGACATCGCCGGCGAGACGACCCACCCGATCTCCTACGTCGACATCCCGCGCGCGACGTTCTGCAAGCCGAACGTCGCCTCGTTCGGCCTGACCGAGGCGCAGGCCAAGGAGCAGGGCTACGACGTGACCGTCGGCAAGGTGCCCTACGGCGCGGTCGGCGGCGGCACCGTCTACGGCGAGTCGGGCACGATCAAGATCATCGGCGACAAGAAGTACGGCGAGCTGCTCGGCGGCCACATCGTCGGCGCGAAGGCGACCGAGATGATCCAGGAGCTCGTGAACGCCAAGGCGCTCGAGGGCGGCTACGCCGAGGTCGCGCGCGCGATCCACGGCCATCCGACGCTCTCGGAGGCCGTGCTGGAGGCCGCGCGCGCCGCCGACGGCTGGCTCATCCACGGGTGAGTGGCCCCGCGGAGCCGCGCGAGGACCGGGGCGAGCCGCTCGTCCCGGTCACCCGCTGGGCCGGTGGCGGCCCGGATCCCGCCGACGGGGCCGCGCCGAGCGTCGCCTCCGCCGGGGCGTCGCCGGACGACGCGCCCGGCGCGGGCCCGGCGCGGGCGGCGGGCCGCCTCGGCGACGACCATGGCGCCGGCTCGACGAGCGGCGCGGAGCCCGATCCGGAGGGACCGCCGGCGTTCTACTTCGACTTTCGGGACCCGGAGAGCTACCTCGCCGCCGAGCGGGTCATCCGGACGCTGCCGGTCGCCACCCCGTGGGTGCCGGTCGACGCCTCGCGCCTGCCCGGCCCGCACGCGTGGGAGGGGTTCCGGTGCGCCGCCGACGCGTCCGCCGCCCGCGAGCGGATCGCGCGCACCGCGGCCGAGCGCGGCCTCCAGCCGGTCCACTGGCCGGCGGAGGTCCCCTTCGACAGCACCCGCGCGCTGCGGGCGGCGTGGTACGCGAAGGGCCTCGGCCGGGTCGTGAGCTTCAGCCTCCCCGCGTTCCGCCAGGCCTACGCGGGCGGGCACGACCTGAGCAGCGAGGCGTTCGTGCTCATCGCCGCCTCGGCGTCGGAGATGCACCCCCGCGCGATCCTCCAGGCGCTGGAGCGCGCCCCGATCGCGGCGGCGCTCGAGGCGGCGACCGACCGGGCGATCGAGCGCGGCGTGCGCACGACCCCGGCCGTCTGGACCGGGGACCGCGTCTTCCACGGCGACGACGGCGTCGACGAGGCCGCGGCGCACCTCGCCGCCCGCTGAGCGGCATCCGAGTCGCGACGACGGCCGGCCGCGCATCGCGCCGGCCCTCAGTCGTCGTCGAGATCGAGGTCCAGCTGGGCCTCGTGCTGGTCCGGGTCGCGCTGCGCGCGGCGCCGGGCGGCCTTCTTCCAGTGCCGGACGAGCTCGCGGGAGGTCGCCTGGCGCCAGGAGATGCCCCGGCAGACCGGCTCGATCCGCACGCTGCCGTCGACCTCGAACCCGAGGACGAGCGCGAGGAAGCGCCGACCCTTCTTGTCGACCTCGACGATGTCCCCCGGCTCGATCGGCGCGACCCGCACGCCGACGAGGCTACCCCGGCGGGCGGACCGCCCCCGCCCCGGTCGTCGGCGATCCGGACCGCGGTCACGCGGGGAGGCCCGCGGATGCGCGAAGCTGCCCGCCGTGACCCCCCTCGCTCCCTCCGAGGACGGCGGCGATCCCGCACCGCGGCGCGTGGCGCTCATCAGCGACACGCACTTCCCGCGACGCGGCTCGACGCTCCCGGAGGTCGTCCTCGACGCGCTGCGCGCCGCCGACGCGATCGTCCACGCCGGGGACGTCTGCGACGCGCCGACCCTCGCCGCCCTGCGCGAGCTCGGCCCGCCCCTGCACGCCGTCCTCGGCAACAACGACGCGGCGCTCGCCGGCGAGCTGCCCGAGGTCCTGACGCTGCCCGTCGCCGGCGGTCGCCAGGTCGCCGTCGTCCACGACGCCGGGCCCGCCCAGGGACGCCTGAACCGGATGCGCAAGCGGTTCCCGGACCACGACGCGGTGATCTTCGGGCACAGCCACGTCCCCCTGCACGAGCAGGACGGCGACTTCCAGATCTTCAACCCGGGCAGCCCGACCGACCGCCGCGGACGGTGGCCGGTGCACACCTTCGGGATGCTCGAGGCCGGCGACGACGGCCTGCGCTTCACGCTGCTCGACGTCGAGCGCTGAGGCGGAGGACGCGCCGCGACGCGGCGGGCTCCGAGCAGGCCGGGCGCTGGTCAGAGGGCGAGGGCGCCCGGGTGCTCGAGCAGGGTCCGGACGCGCTCGAGGAACGCCGCGGCGTGGGCGCCGTAGACGACGCGGTGGTCGCAGCTGAGCGTCAGCGTCGCGATCGGCCGCAGGACCGGCTCGCCGTCGATCGGCACGTAGCGCTCGACCGCCGCGCCGACGGCGAGGATCGCCCCCTGGCCGGGACTGACGATCGCGCCGAAGCGCGTCACGCCGAGCATCCCGAGGTTGCTCACGCTGAACGTCGCGGCGGCGAGCTCGTCGGCGGTGAGCTCGCCCTTCCGCGCACGGGCGGTGAGCTCGCGTGCCTCCGCGGCGAGCGCGGCGAGCGGCAGGCGGTCGGCGCCGCGCAGGACGGGGACGACGAGGCCGCCGTCGTCGGTCGCCACCGCGCAGCCGACGTCGATCCGGCCGGGGTCGACGATCTCGCCGTCCTCCCAGCGGGAGTTCACGCGCGGGTGGTCGCGCAGGGCGACGGCGGCGGCGCGCACGAGCAGGTCGTTCACCGAGGGCACCCGCCCGGCGTCGCCGCTCACGCCGGCCTTGCGCATGTCGGCGCGCAGGCGGTGCAGCGCGTGGAGGTCGACGTCGACGGCGACCTCGAAGGTCGGGATCTCCCGCCGGCTCTGCGTCATCCGGCGCGCGACGACGCGCTCCAGCGACGTCGCGGGCCGCCGGACCTCGGGCGCGGCGACCGGCGCCTGGTCGACGCGCGGACGCACCCGACAGGCGACCGGCCGGGGCTCGGGCACCGGTGCCGGAGCGCCGTCGACCCGGGCGATGACGGCGCCCGGGGCGACGATCGCGCCCGGGGCGGCGGCGATCCGCAGCACGCCGTCGGCGTCGACGGCCAGCGCGGTGGCGGCCTTGTCGGCCTCGATCTCCACGAACGGCTGCCCGGCGGCGACGGCGCCGCCGTCCTCGACGAGCCAGGCGACGATCGTCGCCTCCTCCATCGCGGGCGAGAGCCGCGGCATGACGACCACGGACACCGCTCAGGACCTGCTCGCTCGCTGCATCGCCGACGACGGTAGGTCGCCGCGCGCGCGAGGCCGGCCCGGCGCACCGCCGCTCCCGACGAGCGGGGGACACCCGGTCGTCGGGTCGCCGGCGTCCCGCGGCGGGCCGCGACCCGGGCGCGGGCCGGTGTCGCGTCCCCCACGCCCCCTCCGGGGACTCACGCGCTCGGGCCCCGTCGCCCGGAGGGACCCGGCGTCGAGCCGGGGACCGGTGACCCGGGCGCGAGCGACGCCCGGCGACGCGATCACCGTCGAGCGGGCGGCGCTGGACTCAGCCGAGCAGCACGGCCGGCTGCTCGAGGCTCGCCGCCAGGTGCGCGAGGAACGCCGCCGCGTGCGCGGGCAGGACCGCCCGGTGGTCGGCGCTGAGCGTCAGCGTCACGACGTGGCGGGCCTGGACGGCGTCGCCGACGATCCACGGCCGTCGCGCGATCCGCCCGACGGCGAGCGCCGCTCCGATGCCCGGGGGCATGATCACGTCGAGCCGATCGGGGCCCTCGGAGCCCGCGTCCAGCAGCGCGAACGTCGCCCCGCCGCTGTCGGGCGCGCGCAGCTCGCGGGCCGTCGCGCGCGCCTGCAGGTCGCGGCGGCGGGCGGCGATCGTCGCGAGGTCCTGGCCGTCGGCGTCGTGGACGACGGGCGTCGCCAGCGCCTCGCCGTCGTCGAGGAGCAGGGCGACGTTCGCGCGGGACCAGTGCTCCAGCCGCCCGTCGCGCCAGGCGCCGCTGACGCGCTCGCCGGCCCGCAGCGCCAGCCCGCACGCGCGGATGATCGCGTCGATCGGCTCCGGGGCGCCGGGGCCCGCGCCCGGGAGCAGCGCGACGAGCTCCGCGACGTCGACGTCGCGGCTGGCGCTCCACGCCGGCACGGTGGCGCGGACCTCGGCGAGGCGCCGGGCGAGCGCCGTCTGCGCCTTCGTCGGGATCCGGCTGGTGACCGTGCCGCGCTTCGTGCCCTCCTCGACGGAGACGCCGTCGTCGGGGCCCGTGGTGGCAAGCGCGTTCGGCTGGGGCGGCGAGGAGGACACGGGCCTTCGAGGATCGCACGCCGCCGACGTCGACGGCCGGTCGGGCGCGGGCACGGCGCGTGGGCGAGCGCTGGGGGGAGCACGCGGAGGCCGTGACCAGCGGACGCACGAAGACTCCCCGGCGCCGGTCGGCGCCTCCCGCGCAGGAGGTTCCGGTCGGGGAGCGCGCCGAACGCCCTCCGGCGCGGAAGGGGCACCTTCGCGGAGGACGTTCGCCCCGCCGCGCCGCCGCGCGCCCTTCGACCTCGGGGCGTGCCTCCCCGCGCGGATGAGGGCGCGCCGCACCCCGCGGTCGGCATACGTGCCCCGAACCCAGGGCGGGTCGGGGTGACCCGCACCCCGGGGGGAGCGGCATGCGTCCCGGGTCCGGCTCACGTCAGGGCGCGCAGGCCCGCCGTCGTCCCGGCGGCCACGACGACCGCGACGAGGATCGTCCCGCCCCGCCACGCGACGAGCCCGCCCGCAGCGACGCCGGCCGCCTCCGTCCCGAGGTGCCACTCGCCGTCGCGGCTCGCGACGCCGGTGACGACGAGCGCGGCCAGCAGCGCCGGCGCCAGCAGGGCAAGCACGCCCGCGGCCGGCGGGGGAAGGGCGCGACCGCCGAGCGCGACGGGGCCGGCCGCCTTGATCGCCGCGGTCACGACGGCGACCGCGACGATCAGCGCCCAGGGGTCGATCCTCATCGCTCGTCCTCCGCCGCGGAGGCGGCCGGGCGACGCCGCAGGCCGGCGAGCGCCGCGACGCCCGCCGCGAGCACCGGCACGCCGGGCGGGGCGACGGGGATCAGCAGGAGCGCGATCAGCGCGCCGGCCGCGGCGACGCCCCGGCCGCGGCCGCCCCGCAGCTCGTGCAGCAGGAGGACGAGGAAGAACGTCGGGTAGATCGCGTCGAGGCCGAGCCGATCGGTGTCCCCGAGCACCCCCGCCCCGAGCGCGCCCGCGAGCGTGCCGACGAACCACGTGAGGTACTGGATCGCCGTGGCGCCGAGCAGGAACGACCGATCGAAGCTCCCGTCGCCCCGCGCGGCCATCGCCCACGACGCGTCGACGACCGCCTGGCCCTCGAGGCCGCGACGCAGCGGTCCCCCGGGCAGGGACGGCGCGAGCACGATCCCCATCGGCAGGAACCGCGAGTTCATGAACGCCGCGGCCACGACGGCCGCGCCGAGCCCGCCGCCGGCCGTGACGATCGACAGCGACGCGAACTGCGCCGACCCGGCGAAGACGACCGCCGACATCGCCACCGCCTGCGGGGCGGTGAAGCCGCCCCCGACCGCGAGGGCCCCGAACGACGCGCTCAGCAGCAGGTTGGCGAGGGCGAACGGCGTGCCCGCACGCAGCCCGCGCCGGAACGCGGGGCGATCGATCTCCGTCCTCGGGTCCCCGGTCGCGCGCAGGCGTGGCACGCGGCCCATGGTGCCGATCCCGCCGCAGCCGCCCGTCGCGACCGGCGATCCGAGGCGGACCGACCAGGAGGCAGCGCTCCTCGGCGGCGCCCCCTCGCGGGGAGTGATCCCCTCCCCCCACGGGCAGGTGGGCGCGCTCGAGGCTCAGGGATCGACGGTCTCCAGCCCGCCGACCGCCTCGTTCGGGCGTCGGTCGACGTCCTCGCGGGCCTCCGGCGTCGCCGCGTCCGTGCGCACGAGGGCGCACCAGGCGCGACCCGGTTGCCCGATCGGCAGGCAGGTCCGATAGAGGTCCTCGCGGTAGCGGCGCACGTCGGCGCGGTCGAGCCGGACCGTGTCCGGAGCCACCCGGCGCGCGAGCTCCTGGGCCGCCTGGACGATCCGGTCGATCCGGTTGCGCTCGTCGACGACCGCCGGCCGGTGCAGCAGCCCGCCGACGGCCAGGGCGAGGGCGGCGGCGCCGATCGCGTAGGTGGCGGCCCGGTCGCGCGCGACGATCCGCGGCAGCGACGGGTCGCGGCGACGCAGCAGAAGCGACCCGAGTCCCCCGCCGGCGATCACGAGCGCGAGGTTCAGGAACGCCGCGAGGAGCAGCCCGCCGAGGAGCGGGCCGCCGCCGCCGGTGAAGGGGAGCTTCGCGAGCAGGACGCCGTCGAGCGCGACCGCGACGACGAACGCCCCGCGGGCGCTCGCCCCGCGCGTGCGCCACCGCAGCCGGCGCAGCCAGAGCGGCACCCGGGCGCCGGAGCGGGGACCCTCGTCGCGCATCGCGTCCCAGGGTACGCCGGGCGCCTCGGCGCGTCCCCGCTCGTTCGACGCCGGTCGAGCCGGCGGCGGCCGCTCGCGGTCGATCGAGGGGTGCGCGGGGCGGAGGCCGACGTGGTCTACCGTGACCGTCCGTGGTGCCCGGAGACGACGACGACTGGGGCTGGGACGACGAGCCGCCGGAGGCGCCGACGCCGCGCGCGGCGCGGTCCGCCGACGCGAGCGCGGATGGCGCGCGTGGCGACGCCGATCCGCCCGCCGAGGACGCCCGTGCGCCGCGATCGTCGGAGGGCCGGGACGAGGACGCCGAGGACGAGCCCGCCGCCGCCCCACCGGCCGCGTCCCGCGTGCCGCCGCCGGGCCGTCACCGCGCCTCGCTCCTCGCGCTGCTCGCGGCGCTCCTCGTGCTGGGCACGGCGGTCGCGCTGCTCGTCGACGGGGGCGACGAGCGGCCCGCGCACCATGCCCCGGAGCGGTTCCTCGCGCGGCAGACCGCCGCGGCCGGGCGCGACGCCGCCGCGCATCTCGGCGAGCTCGCCGCGCTGCGCCGGTTCGCCCGGAACGGCCGTCCGATCTACTGCGGCGGCGCGCGCAAGCCGATGGTCGCCCTGACCCTCGACGACGGGCCGTGGCCGCTGTCGGGCCGCTTCATCGCGCTGCTCGCCCGCGAGCACGTGCCGGTCACGGTCTTCCGGATCGGCCGCAACGTCCCGGGCCGCGAGGAGTACGTGCGCGTCGAGCGCAACCTCGGCTGGGCCTCCGGCTCGCACACCCAGACGCACCCGCAGCTCGCGCGGCTCAGCACCCGCGACCAGGAGGACGAGATCCTCGCCGGCCAGCGCGCCAGCACCCGCGCGCTCGGACGGCCCCCGATGCTCTTCCGCCCGCCGTACGAGTCCCACGACGGCCGGACCGACCGGATCCTCCGGCGCCACGGCCTCGTCCAGGTGCTGTGGAACGTCGACACGCAGGACGCCCTCGGCGTGTCGGCGTCGACGATCGCGGAGCGCGCGATCAAGGGCCTGCACCCCGGGTCGATCATCCTCATGCACGAGGTGCAGGAGAACACCCTGAAGGCCCTGCCGCGGATCATCCGCGCCATGCGCCAGCGGGGCCTCGAGCCCGTCACCGTGCCGCGGATGCTGGCGGAGGACCCGCCGACGGCCGAGCAGCTGCGCAAGGGCTTCGACGGCTGCCCCGTCGACCTGACGCCGGGCAAGGCGGCGTCGTGAGCGCGTCCGCGATCGAGGTCGCGGACCTCGGCGTCGTCCCCTACGGCGACGCGCTGGAGCTCCAGTCCCGCCTGCGGGAGCTGCGCCTCGCGGGCGAGACCGGCGACCTCCTGCTGCTGCTCCAGCACCCGCCGGTCTACACGCGCGGCCGCCGCAGCGACCCGAGCGAGCTGCCGCTCGGCGAGGAGCGCTACCGCGAGCGGGGCATCGACGTCGTCGCCGTCCGGCGCGGCGGGCGCGTGACCTACCACGGGCCCGGGCAGCTCGTGGCGTACCCCGTGCTCGCGACGCGCGACGTCCCCGCGCTGGTGGCCGCGCTCGAGGCGGCGATGGTCGCGGTGGCGCGCGAGCACGGCGTCGACGCTCACGGCCGCAGCGACGAGGCGATCGAGCTGACGGGCGCGTGGACGGCCGACGGGCGCAAGCTCGGCGCGGTCGGCCTGCACGTCTCGCGCGGGGTGACGACGCACGGCCTGGCGCTGAACCTCGTGACGGACCTGCGGCCGTTCGGGTGGATCGTGCCCTGCGGCCTCACCGCGCCGGTGAGCTCGCTGGCGCGCGAGCGGGGCGCCCCGGACCTCGCCGACGACCCCGGCCTCGACCACGAGCCGCTCGTCCGCGCCGCGGGCGCGACCCTCGCGACGGCGCTCGGCGCGACGCTCGAGCGACCGCTGCGGTCCGTCCCCGCCGCGGAGGCGTGGCGCCGTGCCGGGCTGGAGCCGGTGCGGGTCCCGTCGGCGGTCCCCCGCTGGGCCGCGGGCGACGCGCCCGCGACCTGAGCGGCGGAGGCGACGCACGGGAGCGGGCGTGCGCGA
Organism: Patulibacter brassicae; assembly: GCF_033949425.1. Classification (NCBI taxonomy): domain Bacteria; kingdom Bacillati; phylum Actinomycetota; class Thermoleophilia; order Solirubrobacterales; family Patulibacteraceae; genus Patulibacter; species Patulibacter brassicae. The sequence goes on from NZ_JAXAVX010000005.1 coordinate 176,576, forward strand.
GCGCTACGCTCCGTGAGCCGTGGCCGACGACGCCAGCCAGACCGCCCTCCCCGTCCGTCAGACCCGCTCGCGCGCCAACCCGGGCGGCGCCGACGTCCAGCGGGTCATGGGCACCTCGACGATCCCGTTCCGGACGCGCAAGCCGGAGTGGTTCAAGGTCCCCGCCCCGGGCGGCGAGACGTACCGCGCGCTGCGCAACCGGATGGAGGACGAGAACCTCCACACGGTCTGCCAGGAGGCCGCCTGCCCGAACATCGGCGACTGCTGGGAGCGCGGTACCGCGACGTTCATGATCCTCGGCGACACGTGCACCCGCCGCTGCGGGTTCTGCCACGTCATGACGGGCACGCCGACGTGGAACGATCCGCTCGAGCCGGCGCGCGTGGCGCGCTCGATCGCCCGGATGGGCCTGCGTCACGCCGTGATCACGTCCGTCGACCGCGACGACCTGCCCGACTACGGCTCGCGGATCTGGGCGGCGACGATCAACCAGGTCCGGCGCCAGTCGCCGGACACGAAGGTCGAGACGCTGACCCCCGACTTCCGCGGCGAGGAGATGCCGCTGGCGACGGTCATCGACGCCGGCCCGGACGTCTTCAACCACAACGTCGAGGTCGTCCCGCGGCTCTACCCGCTGGCGCGGCGCGGCTCGACGTTCGTGCGCTCCTGCCGCGTGCTGCAGAACGCCAAGGCGATGGGCGGCGACGCCGTCACGACGAAGTCCGGCCTGATGGTGGGCCTCGGCGAGAGCTTCTCCGAGGTCGTCGAGACGATGAAGGCGCTCCGCGCCGTCGACGTGCAGATCCTCACCGTCGGCCAGTACCTGCGCCCGACGCGCGACCACCTGCCGGTCGTCCGCTACTGGCACCCCGACGAGTTCGACGAGCTCGCCCGGATCGGCATGGAGGAGCTCGGCTTCGACCACGTCGCGGCCGGGCCGCTCGTGCGCTCGAGCTACCACGCGGACGAGCACGTCGGCCAGGACCGGCCGGGCGTCGGCCCGCTCGCCGACGCCGCGGCCTGAGCGTCGGCGCGTCCCCGCCGCCGCGCCGACGGCGGCACGCGGCGAGCCGCGGGGACGCCCGAGCGCCGCGGGGGCGGTAGCGTCGCCCGCCGTGCTGCCGCTGAAGGACGCCATCGACCGGCCCCGTCACCCGCTCGCGTGGGTGCTCGCCGGCACGGTCCTCGCCGTCGGCGTCGTGCGGCCGATCGTCGCCCTGCTCGCGGCGCTCGTCGTGCTCGTGACCGCCGACGCGATCGCCCACCGCAGCCGGCCCGGCGTCGCGATCGCCGCCGCGATCGTCGGCGGGGCGCTCACCGTGCTCTTCGCCTACGACCTCGGCGACAGCACCCCGCCCCATGCGTGGAACCCGCTCGGGCCGCTGGCCGCGGTCGGGGCCGCAGCCGCGCTCGCCGGCGTCTCGGTGGGGATCGCTCCGACGTCGCGCGTGCTCACGCTGTCGCTCCTGCCCGGGGCCGGCGGGATGCTCGCGGTGCCGGCGGCGGTCTGGACCCTCGTCGGCATCGCCCTGATCGTCGTCGGTCAGGCGACGAACGCGATCCTGCCGCCGGGCACCGGCCTCACGACGCTCCTCACCCTCGCGGTCCTCGGCCTGGCGCTCGTCGTCGGGACGCCGCTGGGGTGGCGCGCGCGGCACCGGCACTGATCGCGCCGCGTGACCACGGCGGCGCGGACCGCGTCGATCGATCGGGTGATCGACGAGCGGCGGCCGACCCCCTATGCTCTTGACTGGCCGGTCAGCCAGCCAGCGCGCGGGCAGGCCGCTCCGACGACCGCGAAGGGGAGACGACGTGGACCTGAACGACGATCCGCAGCAGGCGGCCTACCGCCAGCAGGTGCGGGCCTGGCTGGACGAGCACGCGCACGAGGCGCCCGACCTGCAGGCGATCGCCGACGAGCACGAGCGCGTCGCCGCGCACACCGCCTGGCAGGGCCGGCTGGCCGAGGCCGGGCTCTGCGGCGTGACGTGGCCCGAGGAGTTCGGCGGCGCCGGGAAGGGCCCGCTCGAGCAGGTCATCGTCAGCCAGGAGCTCACCCGCGCCGGCGTGCCCGCCCACTTCGACGTCATCGGGGTCGGGATGATGGGCCCGGCGATCATCGCCCACGGCACCCCCGAGCAGAAGGCGGCCCACCTCGGCCCGCTCCTGCACGGCGACCAGGTCTTCTGCCAGCTCTTCAGCGAGCCGGCCGCCGGCTCCGACCTGGCCGGCATCACGACGAAGGCCGTCGAGCAGCCCGACGGCAGCTTCCGCATCACGGGGCAGAAGGTCTGGACGACCTACGCCCAGCACGCCCAGTACGGCGTGCTGCTGGCCCGCACCGACCCGGGCGTGCCGAAGCACAAGGGCCTGACGATGTTCATCGTCCCGATGGACGCCGAGGGCGTCACCGTCCGCGGCCTGCGCCAGATCTCGGGCGAGGCGGAGTTCAACGAGGTCTTCCTCGACGAGGTCCAGGTCGGCGCCGACGCCGTCCTCGGCTCGATCGGCGGCGGCTGGACCACCGCGCTCACCGTCCTCATGTTCGAGCGCCTGACGCTCTCCGGCGCGGTCAGCTCGTACCGCCCGGATCGCTTCGCCGCCGCCCTGGCCGCCGAGCCCGGCGCGCGCGAGGACGACGACGTCCGCCGGCGCCTCGGCGCGATCGGCGTCGAGCTGCTCGCGACCCGCTTCGCCGGCTTCCGCATGCAGAGCGAGCTCGCCGGCGGCCGTCTTCCGGGCCCGGAGTTCGGCCTCGGCAAGGTCACGGTCGTCGCCTCGGCGATCGCGGCCGCGGACCTCATCACCGACGTCATCGGCCCGGAGGCGCTCGAGGAGTCGAGCGAGTGGGCGTACATGACGTCGTTCCTGCCCGGTCTGAAGTCGGCCGGCGGCACCGAGGAGATCCTCCGCAACACGCTCGGCGAGCGGGTCCTGGGCCTGCCGCCCGAGCCGCGGCTGGACAAGGGGATCCCCTTCAACGAGATCGGCAAGAACGCGGCCCCGGTGGGAGGCAACTGACATGGACCTGTCGCTGACCGACGAGCAGGAGTACCTCCGCGAGGCCGCCGCCGGCGCGCTCGGGCGGGTCGACACCGTCGCCGCCGCCCGCGAGGCGCTCGAGGACGAGGGCAAGCGGCCGCAGCTGTGGCCGACCGTCGTCGAGCAGGGCTGGACCGGCCTGCTGACGAGCGAGGAGCGCGGGGGCGCGGGCCTCGGCCTGTACGACGCCGCGCTCATCGTCCAGGAGGGCGGCAAGCGCCTGGCCCCGCTCGGCCTCGCCACGGCGCTGCCGGCCGCGGCGATCCTCGACGCCGCCGGCGACGCGGACGCCGCGCTCGCCGCGGGTGGCGAGCAGCGCGTCGTCTGGCTGCCGGTCGCGCCGCCGACCGACCGCGACGCCCGCTGGACGAGCGACGCCCGCCGCGGCCTCGTGCGCCCGGCCGCGCCGTCGGCCGCGGTGAGCGGCGACGAGGTGACGCTCACCGGCGAGATCGCCTGGGCCCCCGACGCCGCGCAGGCCGACCGCCTGCTCGTCGTCGGCGTGACCGACGACGACGCGACGGCCCCGGTGGCCGCGATCGTCGACGCCTCGGCCGCCGGCGTGACCGTCGAGCCGGTCGTCCGCTACGACGCCACGCAGCCGCTGGCGCACGTCCGCCTGGACGGCGCGGTCGGCCGCCGGGTGGACGCCGACGCCGACGCCCTGGCCGCGGGCTTCCACGTCGCGCAGACCCTGCTGGCCGCCGACGCCGTCGGCGCGGTCGAGACGCTGCTGGAGATGGGCGTCGCCTACGCGAAGGAGCGCCAGACGTTCGGACGGCCGATCGGCTCCTACCAGGCGGTCAAGCACCACCTCGTCGAGGTGCTGCGCCTGCTGGAGAACGCGCGCTCGCTGCTCATCTACGCCGCTTGGGCGCACGAGCACGACCACGCCCAGCTCGCGCTCGCCGCCTCGGCCGCTCGCTCGGGCGCGGGGCACGCGCTGGAGGTCGCCAGCCGCGAGACGATCTCCGTCCACGGCGGCATCGGCGCCACCTGGGAGCACGACGCGCCGCTGTTCTTCCGGCGCGCGCAGCTCACGCGGCGCCTCCTCGGGGGCACCGACGGGGCGACCGACCGGGTCGCCGGCGAGCTCCTGAGCGGCGTCGCGACGGTCTGATCGCCGCTCGATCGTCGCCGCGCCGGGACCCGCTCCCGGCGCGGCGACGGTCCGCCCGCCCGACGCGGCGCGGTCCGCGAACGCCCGCCTTACCCTGGACTGACGCGGGGTGCGCCAAGCTGCGACGTGCCGCTCGCCCCGCGGCCTCCCCGATGCCCGATCGCCGCTCGCTCTGGAACGACAACGCCGACGAGGATCGGCGCTGGCTCGACGGCGAGCCGCCGTCGGCCGGCTCGCGAGGACCGCGCGGGGGCGAGGAGCCGACGGCCGTCGCCCCGCCGCGCCCGTCGCCGACGCCCTCCACCCCGCCGACCGCCCCGCACGACGCGCGCGCCGCGACCGCGCCGCACGAGCCGCGCCCGGAGCGCGCCCCGCGCCGACCGCTCGTCGCCGGGCCGCTGATCGCCGGCACCCGCGCGCTGCGGGCCGCGGTCGCGATCGCCGCGCTCGCGCTCGTCGTCGCCGGCATCACCGTCGGGATGCTCCTCGGCAGCAGCCGCACGGAGGACGTGACGCTCGTAAACCCGCCCAACGGCAACACGGCCGCGCCGCTGAAGGGCGCCTACGACGCAGCGCGCGACGGCGTCGTCCAGATCCGCACCAGCAGCGGCAGCGGCACCGGCTGGGTCTACGACGGCAACGGCACGATCGTCACGAACGCCCACGTCATCGACGGCTCGCGCGACGTGCGCGTGCGCTTCGACGACGACGGGCCGCTCATCCGCGCCCGCACGCTGGGCACCGACGTCTCCTCCGACCTCGCGGTCCTCAAGGTCGACCCGTCCGACGCCCCGAAGCTCACCGTCCTGAAGCTCGGCGACTCGTCGAAGGTCGAAGCGGGCGACCCGGTCCTGGCGATCGGCTTCCCGCTCGGCCTGGAGCGCACCGCGACGGCCGGCATCATCTCGGGCATCGGCCGCCAGATCCAGGCGCAGAACGGCTTCAGCATCGACCGCGTCATCCAGACCGACGCGCCGATCAACCCGGGCAACTCGGGCGGTCCGCTGCTCGACGTCCGCGGGCGCGTCATCGGCGTGAACTCGCAGATCGCGACCTCCGGCGCCGGCTCGAACGGGAACATCGGGATCGGCTTCGCGGTGCCGTCGGAGACCGTCGCGAACGTCGTGCCGACGCTCGCCGCCGGCCGCGAGGTGCGGCACGCCTGGCTCGGCATCTCGATGGCCGAGCTCCCCGGCGTGGACGGCGTCGCCCTCGGCTCGGTCGTCCCCGGGGGCCCGGCCGGCGACGCGGGCCTGCGGGCCTCCAGCGCGAGCGACCTCAACCGCGGGGAGCCCGGCGACGGCGACGTCATCACCCGCGTCGACGGGCAGCAGATCAACCGCGACCACCAGGTCTCCGCGATCGTCAACGGCAAGAAGCCGGGCGACACGATCGAGATCGAGGTCGAGCGCAACGGCGACCGCCGGACGGTCGAGGTCCGGCTCGGCGAGCGACCGGCCGCGGCGAGCGGCTCGTCGTCCGGGGGCGGCTCCGGGGGCGGCGGGAGCCTCATCCCGTGATGCCCCTCGCCTTCGGCTTCGGGCAGCCGCTGCTCCTGCTCCTGCTGCTGCTCCTGCCGATCGCGGCGTGGGGCTACTGGCAGGCCGAGCGGCGGCGCGGCAGTCGCCTGGCGAGCGCCGCGGTGCTGCCGTCGGTCGTGCCCCGGCCGTCCGGCTGGCGGCGCCACGTCGGCCCCGCCGCGTACGGCCTGGCGATCGCGGCGCTGCTCGTCGCGCTGGCCCGCCCCGAGCACCAGACGCGGGTGCCGGTCGAGCAGGCGAGCGTCCTGCTCGTCACGGACCGCTCCGGCTCGATGCGCGCCCGCGACGTCAGCCCGACCCGGATGGACGCGGCGAAGGCCGCCGCGACGCAGTTCCTCGACGAGGTCCCGGACCAGATCCGGGTCGGCGCGATCGCGTTCAACCACCGCGTGCGGCTCGTCTCGCCGCTGACCACCGACCGCGAGCGCGTCGCGCGCGCGATCGACCGGCTGACGGGCCGTGGCAGCACCGCGGAGGGCGACGCGCTCGCCGTCGCCGTGCGGACGCTGCGCCAGCAGTCGCTGGCCTTCGGCTCGCAGGTGCCCTCGGCGATCATCCTGCTCAGCGACGGGGAGTCGGTGAAGGGCCGCGATCCGGCCGCGGTCGCCCGGGCCGCCGGGCGCTACGAGATCCCGATCCACGCGATCGCGCTGGGCACCGACGACGGCGTGCTCGAGAGCCGCGCGTCCGACGGGTCCGTGAAGCGCGAGCGCGTTCCGCCGGACCGCAGGACGCTGCGCGAGATCGCCGACCGGTCCGGCGGCACGTACTCCGACGCGCCCTCGGCCGCCGCCCTGCGGCAGGTCTACGAGGAGCTCGGCAGCGCCGTGGCGACCGAGGAGCAGGACGAGGAGCTCGCTGTCTTCCCGGTCGGGATCGCGCTGCTGCTCGTGCTCGGCGGTGCCGGCGCGTCGCTGCTGCTCCTCGGCCGCGTCCTCTGAGGACCCGGGGTCCGGCTCCCCGACCCGTCGGCGCTGGACCCCAGCCGGGATCCACGTTCAGAGCACGACGAGGTGCTCGTCCGTGGCGCCGGGCACGGCCGACCGGGGGATCCGCCCGTCGAAGGTCACGAGACGCCCCCCGTGCCGCACGGCAAGGGCCAGCAGGTACAGATCGGTGACCTGCTTCGGCCCGTGCACGCGGGTCGCGTCGATCGCCGACCCGTCCCAGAGGGCGACGTCGCAGGGCCACCGCTCGTGGTGCGGCGTGCTCGTCGCGGCACGGAGCATCTCGATCGCCATCGACGGCGAGACGTCGGCGGGATATCGCGGCTGCGAGACGACTCGGACGAAGCCGTTCTCCGTCAGTGCGCAGGAGGCCCACCCCGCCGCGATCTCCTCGGCGACCCACCGCCGCGCGGCGACGTGCTGCGTATGCGACTCGTCGTGCAGGGCGATGAGGACGTTGACGTCGAGCAGGGCTCTCATTCGCCGGACTCGTCGAGCAGCTCGTCGACCAGCGTTGTCGTGACGACGGCGTCGCGCCGCGGGATCGTGTGGAACCCGAGGCTCGGCGGCGCGCCCTCGAGCGGACCGCCCGCCAGCGCGCGCCGCGCCAGCTCCGAGACCACGGCGCCGGCGCTACGGCGCTCCCGCCGGGCGCGTTCCTTGACGGCGAGGAGGACGTCGTCGTCGATGTCCAGCGTGGTGCGCACGCACGTGATGCTACGGCATCATGTCCCAGGAACCACTCGGCCGGGCTTTAGGGTCGCCTGAGCGTCGTGCGGTTCCCTGGATGTCCCATGCGCTCCGCCCGTGCCGCGCTCCCCCTCCTCCTCGCGGGCTCGGCCGGTGCGGCGCTGCTCGGCGTCGGGACGACCGGCCTCGCCGGGCTCGACGGCCCGCTGCGGACCGCCGCGGTGACCGCGCAGCAGCGCGCCGTCCAGGAGCAGCAGGTCGCGCAACGCGCCGAGCGCCGCCGGCCCGCCCAGGTCCAGGACGACGAGGCGCAGGACGACCGGGCGCCGCGCTGGCGCGCCGTCGACTGCGCGCACGACGAGCGCCGCAGCCGCCGCCTGCGCGCGGAGGAGCTCTGACGTGCGGGTCCTCGTCGCCGAGGACCACCCCCGCGTCGCCGACGCCCTCGCTCGCGGCCTGCGCCGCGACGGGTTCGCGGTCGACCTCGCGCCCGACGGCGACCAGGCGCTCTTCAAGGCGCGCGTGCACCCCTACGACGTCGTCGTGCTCGACCGCGACCTGCCGCGCCTCCACGGCGATGACGTCTGCCGGACGCTGAACGCCGAGCAGCCCGCGACGAAGATCCTCATGCTCACGGCCGCTGCCGCCCTCGAGGACCTCGTCGACGGCCTCGCGCTCGGGGCCGACGACTACGTGACGAAGCCGTTCCGCTACGCCGAGCTGCGCGCGCGGATCGACGCGCTGGGCCGGCGCACCGGCGACGTCCGCCCGACGGTCCTGCGCCGCGGCGACCTCGAGCTCGACCCGGCGCGCCACGTCGCCCGGCGTGCCGGCCGCGACCTCGACCTGTCGCCGAAGGAGTTCGGCGTCCTGCAGGTCCTGCTCGCCGCCGAGGGCGCGACGGTCACCGCCGAGCAGCTGCTCGAGCGGGTCTGGGACGAGAACGTCGACCCGTTCACGAACAGCGTCCGGATGGTCCTCGTCACCCTGCGGCGCAAGCTCGGCGAGCCCGCGCTGATCGAGACCGTACGTGGCGTCGGGTATCGCCTCTGACCGATGCCTCGCCGCGCCCGACGTCGCCTGCCGCTGCGCGCCCGCCTGACGGCGACGTCGACCGCCCTGTTCGCGATCGGCACCTCGGTGGTGCTCGCGGTCGCCTACGGGATCCTCGACCGGCACCTCGGGCGGACGCTGCCCAGCGACCTCGCGGCGCCGATCCTCTCCGACGCGGCGCTGCAGCTCGCGCTGACGCTCGTCGGGATCACCCTGCTCGCCGGGGCCGCCGGCTGGTGGGCCGCGGGCCGGGCGCTACGCCCGCTCAAGCGGGTGACCGCGACCGCGCGCCGCGTCAGCGACGAGCAGCTCGACGAGCGGCTCGCCCTCGACGGTCCCCGCGACGAGGTCCGCGAGCTCGCCGACACGTTCGACGCGATGCTCGACCGGCTCGCCGCCGGGATCGACCGGCAGCGGCGGTTCGTGGCGAACGCCGGCCACGAGCTGCGCACGCCGCTGACGGCCCTGCGGACCGACATCGAGGTGACCCTCGCCGATCCGGACGCCGACGTCGCGGCGCTGCGCCGGATGGGCGAGCAGGCGCTCGGCGACGTCGACGAGCTCGAGGGGCTGCTCGCGAGCCTGCTGGCGCTCGCCCGGGCGCAGCGGGCCCCGCTGCAGCGTCGGCCGGTGGCGCTCGACGGGCTCGTGCGCACGGCGCTCGCCGACCTGCCCGGCGACGCGCCGGCGGTCGAGCTCGAGGCCGCGCCCGCGCCGGTCGTCGGCGACCCGGCCCTGCTCGCGCGGGTCGTGGCGAACCTGCTGGACAACGCGTGCCGGTACAACCGCCCCGGCGGGTGGGTGCGCGTCGCCACCGAGCGGGCGGCGGGTCGCGGCCCGGGCGCCGGCACGGCGGTCCTGCGCGTCGCGAACACCGGCCCGCGCGTGGACCCGGACGACCTCGAGCGGCTGACCGCGCCGTTCGAGCGGCTCGGCCGTCACGGCGACGGGCGCAACCACGGCCTCGGGCTGTCGATCGTCGCGGCGGTCGTGCGGGCTCACGGCGGCGACCTGACGCTCGCGGCGCGCCCCGAGGGCGGGCTCGAGGTGACGGTCCGGCTGCCGGGCGACGACGCCGATGCGCCGTCTTACGCACAACTGACGGCCCAGGGCGTAGCGTCGTCGACGTGAGCACGACGCCGCCCGCCCCCGCCACGCCGATCGAGGACGCCGCGCGCGACCTCGAGGCCGTGCTGCACGAGGTCAAGCGGGTCGTCGTCGGCCAGGACGCGATGCTCGAGCGCGTGCTCGTCGCGCTGCTGGCCGGCGGGCACGTCCTGCTGGAGGGCGTGCCCGGCCTCGCGAAGACCCTGACGGTCAAGACGCTCGCGACGGTGCTCGGCGGCAGCTTCCGGCGCGTCCAGTTCACGCCGGACCTCGTGCCGGCCGACCTCGTCGGCACGCGGATCTGGCGCCCGGACACCGGGACGTTCGACATCCAGCTCGGCCCGGTCTTCGGCAACCTCCTGCTCGCCGACGAGATCAACCGCGCGCCCGCGAAGGTCCAGTCGGCGCTGCTGGAGGTCATGCAGGAGCGGCAGGTCACCCTCGGCGGCCAGACCCACCCACTGCCCTCGCCCTTCCTCGTCCTCGCGACGCAGAACCCGATCGAGTCCGAGGGCACGTACCCGCTGCCGGAGGCCCAGGTCGACCGCTTCCTCCTGAAGGTCCTCGTGGACTACCCGACGCTCGAGGACGAGGCGACGGTCGTCAGCCAGGCGGTCGCCGCCCCGGCCGCGGTGCGCCAGGTGCTCACCCCGGAGCGCCTGCTGCAGCACCGCGAGACGGTCCGCGCCGCGCACGCCGACGGCCAGGCGGTGCGGTTCGCCGTCCGCCTCGCCGACGCCACGCGCCACCCCGACCGCTACGGCCTCGGCCACCTGCGCGACGCGATCGAGGTCGGCGCCAGCCCCCGCGGCCCGATCGGGCTGATCCAGACCGCGCAGGCGCTCGCGGTCCTGCGCGGCCGCGACTACGTCACCCCGCGCGACGTGCGCTCGCTCGCGCTGGACGTCCTGCGCCACCGGCTCGTGCTCTCCTACGAGGCGCACGCCGACGGGATCACCGCCGACGACGTCCTCGCCCAGGTCCTCGACGCGGTCGACCCGACGAGCGGCGACGGGCAGGGGCGCCGGCTGGAGGCGCTCGGCGACGACCACGCCGTCGACGTCGCGGCCTGACCCGGGCCCCGGGCACCCGCACCCATGCGCGAGACGGAGCTCATCGACCCGCCGGGCCGGCAGGGCCCCGGCCCGGTCGACGGCGCCGCGGTCCACGCGCTCGAGCTGACGCTGGCGCGGCGGGCCAGCGGCGTGCTGCCGGGCGAGCACCAGGCGCCCGGCATGGGCCAGGGCACGGAGCTGAGCCAGCTGCGGCCCTACGTCGAGGGCGACGACGTGCGCCACCTCGACGCGTCCGCGAGCGCCCGGACCGGCGAGCCGCACGTGCGGCTGCACGTCCCCGAGCGCGCGCTGACGACCTGGGTCGTGCTCGACGTCTCCGCGTCGATGGCCTTCGGCACCCGCGACCGCCTGAAGTCCGACGTCGCCGAGGGCGTCGTGCGCGTCGTCTCTCGGCTGACGGTCCGTCGCGGCGGCCGGATCGCCCTGCTGCGCTGGGGCGGGCCCGCGGGCGCGACCTTCCTCCCGCCCGCCGGCGGGCGCCCGGCGCTCGGGGCCATCGACCGGGTGCTCGCCGAGGGCGTCGGCCCCGACCGGCGCCGCTCGCCCGAGGACCTCGCCGGGGCGCTGCGCCGCGTCCACCAGGTCGCGCGCAAGCCGGGGATGGTCGTCGTGGTCAGCGACCTGCGCGACCCGTCGGGCTGGGAGCGGCGCCTGGCGCTGCTGGGTCAGCGCCACCGGCTGCTCGTCGCCGAGGTCGTCGACCCGCTCGAGCAGCAGCTGCCCGACGCGGGCGTCGTCCTCATGGAGGACCCCGAGACGGGCGAGCAGCTCGAGGTCGACACCTCTTCCCCCGTGCTGCGCGAGCGCTTCGCCGAGGCCGAGGCGCGCCGCCGCGCCGCGATCCACGAGGCGCTGCGCCGGACCCGCGCGCGGCATCTCGTCGTGCAGACCGACGGCGACTGGCTGCGGGCGCTCGGACGGGGGCTGCGATGAGCCTCCACGCCCCGTGGTCGCTGCTGGCGCTGCTGCTCGTCCCGGTCCTGCTGCTCGCGATCCGGGCCGCGGCCCGGCGCCCGAACCGGCACGTCGTGCGGATGCCGGCGCTCGCGACGCTACGGACCGTCGTCCCGGCGACGCCGTCGCACCGCCGGTGGCTGCCGCTGGCGCTCCTGCTGCTCGCCGTGGCGCTGCTCGTCCTCGCGCTCGCCCGTCCCCAGCGGACCGTCGCCGTGCCGGAGAAGCGCACCTCGGTGATGCTCGTCAGCGACGCGTCGCGCTCGATGCTCGCCACGGACGTGCCGCCGACGCGGCTGGACGCGGCGCGCGCGGCGGCGATCCAGTTCCTGCGCACGGTGCCCCGCAGCGTCCGCGTCGGCGTCGTCGGCTACTCGACGACCCCGCACACGATCGTCGAGCCGACGACGAACCGCCAGGCCGCCCGCTCCGCGCTGGAGAGCCTGCAGGCCGACGGGGCCACCGCGACGGGCGATGCCCTCTCCGTCGCGCTCGACGCGCTGCAGGCCGAGGGCGACGCGCGCGGCAGCGACCGCTCGCCCGGCGCGATCCTCCTGCTCTCCGACGGCGCCGCCCAGGGCGGGGCCGACCCCGTCGAGGTCGCCGGCGTGGCGCGACAGCTGCGGATCCCGATCTACACCGTCGCGCTCGGCACGCCGAACGGCACGTACCAGGTGCCCGGCGGCGTCGGTCCCGGCGGGTGGAGCCAGGGTCCGCAGACGCGTGCGGCGACCCCCGACCCGGCGACGCTGCGGCGGATCGCGCGGATCTCCGGCGGGCAGGCGTTCACCGTCGACGACGCGTCGGAGCTGCGCCGGATCTACGAGCGCCTCGGTCAGCGCGTCGGCAGCGAGGAGGAGCAGCGCGAGCTGACCGCCGGCGTCGGCGGCGCCGCGCTCGTCGCGCTCGTCCTCGCGCTCGTGCTCGGCCTGCGCTGGCGGCCGCGCGCGGTCTGAGCGGCGCGGGCCCGCCCGGGGCGCTCGACGCGCCCCCGGACCGTCGCGCGGGCGGTGGCGCGCGCGCTCGACCCGCCGCGGGGCCGTCGCGCCGGGGGATCCGGGCCGCGAGATCCCGGCGTCGATGATCTAGGCTCGGTCGCGATGTCCCCCCTTCCGACGCCCGCTCCCCGCCGCGCGGCGCGGCCCGTCCGGCGCCCGGCCTGACCGCGATGTCCCTCCGCACGTACGTCGCCCGCCCGACGCGACGGATCTTCGTCGTCTCGTTCGCGATCGTCGTCGTGGCGATCGTCCTGACGGGACTCGTGCTGTCCCTCGCCGGAGTCGACGGCGGACTGCGCGACGTCCTCGCCGCAGCGATCGGCGCGTTCCTCGGCACGCCCCTGGCCGCGTGGGTCGTCGCGCGGCGCGACCCCACCGGCGACGCCAGCGAGGAGCGCGACGCCACCGGCGGCTGACGTCACGGCGACGGTTGTCGGAGCGTCGAGTCCCGGTGCGCGGCCGGGCGGCTCCCGCGGGCGCGGCCCGCCGGGCGGGTCCGTCCCGGTCCTCCCGGGGCCTCGGACCACGCCGGTGCGCCCGTCCCCGAGCGCTCGCTCCGCCGGTGCGCAGCGTCGCCGCCGGCGTCCGCGGGGGCACCGCGCCCTGTCTCGTCGCGCGCATCCAGGAGACTCCCGTCCGTGCCCTCCGCGAGCCCCCAGAGCGACGCCGTCGCCCCGCCGCCGCTGGACCGCCTCGCCCCGCTCCTGGCGCCGGGCGTCGTCGCCGTCGACCGCGATGGCCTCGTCGACACGACCGGCGCCGCGCGCGACCCCGCCCCCGGTCCGAGCGGGCCCTCGCCCGCGCGCAGCCTCGCGCAGCGCGCGATGCGCTGGCGGCTCCTGCCGCTGATCTACGAGCGGGCGTGGCGGCCGCTCGCGTTCACCGCCGCCGCCGGCGGACGGACGACCGCCGCCGAGCAGCGCCAGATCGACCGGCTGCTCGGGCTCGACGGCGACGGGCCGCCCCGGCGCGTGCTCGACGTCGCCTGCGGTCCGGGCAACACGACGCGGCGCCTGCTGCCCCGCCTCGGCGACGACGCGCTCGTCGTCGGGCTCGACGCCGCGCCGGCGATGCTGCGCACCGCGGTGACCGAGACGACCGACCCCCGCGCGGCCTACGTCCTCGGCGACGCCGGCGCGCTGCCGTTCGTCGACGGGGCCTTCGACGCGGTCACCTGCCTCGGGGCGCTCTACCTCGTCGAGGACGCCGAGCGGGTGCTCGAGGAGCTCGCGCGCGTCCTCGCCCCCGGCGGGCGGCTCGTCGTGCTGACGAGCTGCGTCCGCGGTCCCGGACCGCTGCCGGCGATCGAGCGGCTCGCCGCCGCGCCGAGCGGGCTGCGGGTCTTCGGGCGCGACGAGGTGACCACGCGCCTCGCCGCGCTCGGGCTGACCGACGTCGAGCAGCAGGTCTCCGGCGTCCTGCAGCTCGTCGGCGCCCGCCGGCGCTGAGCCGCGCGCCGGGCGGCGAGGCGTCCTGTCCAGGGGTGCGCCCGACCCCGCGGCGTCGTGCTCGGGTCCGCCTCAGCGCGACCGGCGCCGCAGGGTCGTGCGCGACGTGCCGCTGGAGACGTTGCCGGCGACGTCGTCGGCCCGAACGGCGAGGCGGTACGTCGCGCCGGTCAGCCGCGGCGTGCGGATCTGCCAGATCGCGCCGGCGCGGTGGTGGCCCCGGAGCGTCCGGGTGCGGGTCCGACGGCAGGTCGTGCGGCGCGCACCGCGGCCGCAGGCCGCCTGGGCCGTCCAGCGCAGCGTGCCGGTGACCGAGGCGATCCCCGAGCTCGGCAGCGGGTCGGACACGCGGACCCGAACGATGCAGCGCCGCGCGTCGCAGGAGCGGGAGCGGACGCGGGCCGTCGGGGCGATCGCGTCGTCGCCCGCGGCGCCGGCGTCGGTGGTCGCCTCGGACGCGACCGCGTCACCGGGGCCGGTCGGCGCGGCGCCGAGCTCGCGCCGGACGAACGCCGAGATCTGCGCGTGGGCGACGCGGGTGTAGAGGCCCGGGAACTGCGGCAGCGCGCAGCCGATGCCGTAGCTCACGACCCCGACGAGGACCGCCACGCCGTTCTGGGCGGCGGCGAGGGGCCCGCCGCTGTCGCCCTGGCAGGCGTCGACGGTCGGCCGCGCGTCGGTCGTCGCGCAGAGCATCGTGTCGGTGAGCGTCACCCCGGCGGCGGCGTAGCGCGCGGCGCAGAGGACGGGCGACAGCAGCTGGACGAGACCGGCGCGCAGCTCGCCCGGGTAGTCCTGCTTCGCCGAGCCGCCGACGGGCTGGGCGAGCACGCCGCCCCACCCGCTGACCTGGCTCGTCGTGCCGGCCGCGACGTCGCCGGAGGGCAGCGCGAGGGGCGCGACCTTCGCCCGGGTCGCCGGCGTGCCCGAGTAGAGGGCGCCGGTGAGCGTCAGGACCGCGATGTCGCCGCGCATCGTGCGCTTGTCGAAGTCGCTGCGGCCGTCGCCGTTCTCGTCGTAGAGCCGGATCGCGCTCACCGCCGAGCCGACGGCGTCGGAGGGCAGGACCGTGCTGCGGGGCATCGTGGCGATCCCGCCGAGGACGCGCACCGCGCTCGTGCTGATCGTGCCCGTCCGGTCGTCGTCGACGCAGTGCGCGGCGGTCACGACCGTCCGCGGCCCGATGATCGTGCCGCCGCAGAACTGGGTGTTGTACGGCGTGTTGAGGCTCGCGTCGGGGTAGCGCCGCGGGTTCCACAGGACGACCTGGTACGGAGCGCTCGCCGCCGAGATCGCCCCGCCGTTGACGACCCGCGCCGTCGCTCGGGCGTCGGCCGAGGCACCGTCCGGCAGCCCCGCGAGGAGCGACGCGACGATGGTCGCGAGGACGGCGAGGAGGAGCGCCCGCCGGCTTCCCCACGAGGGGGAGCGGCGGGAGGCGACGAACGACGGACCGGCGAGCTGCACGGCTGGCGGATCGGCCGCCTCACCGTGTGTCTGCCGTCCACCTCCGCCCCGATCCGCCGGGTGTCCAGGCGGTCACCCTGAACGTTCGTCCTCCGCCTCCGCCACCCGTCCAGCGGCTGGACGAAGGGTGTCCGCACGAGCTCCCGGGGCTCGCGCATCGACCCTCCGTCCAGCCCGGGCGGCGGGGATGTCCGGGCCCCGCGAGCCGCCCCGGAGCGTGCCCTGGAGCCGCCGGCGCGTCGCGCGCGCGGCCTCAGAGCAGGCGCTCGATGGCGCCGACGAGCTCGGGGTCGCTCGGCTCGGTCCGCGCGCCGAACCGCTGGACGAAGCGGCCGTCGCGGTCGAGGAGGTACTTCGTGAAGTTCCACTCCGGTGCCTCGGAGGCCTTCGTGAGCTCGGCGAAGAGCGGCGTCGCCTGCTCGCCGAGGACGGTGTGCTTCGCGAAGAGGGGGAACGTCACCCCGTAGTTGCGCTGGCAGAACGCGCCGATCTCCTCGTCGCTGCCGGGCTCCTGCTCGAGGAAGTCGTTCGCGGGGAAGCCGAGGACGACGAGGCCCGCGTCGCCGTGCTGCTCGTACAGCGCCTGCAGGCCCTCGTACTGCGGGGTCAGCCCGCACGCGCTGGCGGTGTTCACGACGAGGACGACCTTGCCGCGGTACTCGGCGAGGTCCTGCGGGGTGCCGTCCAGGCGCGGCAGCGTGCCGTCGAGGAGGACGGGGCTCTCGGTGCTCATGCCCGCGACGCTATCCCCTCCGACCGACCGGCCCGCGAGCGCGGGCGGGAGGCGGCGCGACGGGGAAGGCGGCGCGGACCGGACGGGATCGGCCCGGGCCCGAACGCGGCGCGCGCGAGCCGGAGACCGGGCATGCCGACGGAGACGGCGGGAGGACGACCGAGGACGGGACGGCGCCGGCGGAGGGGTACCGTCCCGTGCGTGCCGCTGGCCACGGGTGACCTCGCGCTCTCGATCGAGCGGGCCTGGCCGGCGTTCGTGCTCGTCGCGGCGCTGCTCCTGCTCGGCGCCGTCGCCGATCGCGGCGGCCTGTTCCGCTGGGCCGGCGCCGG
Source organism: Patulibacter brassicae (assembly GCF_033949425.1). Taxonomy (NCBI): domain Bacteria; kingdom Bacillati; phylum Actinomycetota; class Thermoleophilia; order Solirubrobacterales; family Patulibacteraceae; genus Patulibacter; species Patulibacter brassicae. The sequence continues at coordinate 193,084 of NZ_JAXAVX010000005.1, forward strand.
GCTCGAGCGGCTGCCCGGACCGCCCGTCGTCCTGCTCCTGGCCGGGCTCCTGCTCGTCGCGGCGGTGACCGCGGTGCTGAATCTCGACACCGCGGTGGTCTTCGTGACCCCCGTGCTCGTCGTCGCGGCGCGCCGCCGCGGTCTCGATCCCCGGCCGGCCGCGATCGGCGCGCTCGTGATGGCCAACGGCGCGTCGCTCCTGCTGCCCGGGGCGAACCTCACGAACCTCGTCGTGCGCGAGGCGGGCGAGCTGGGTGGCTCGTGGCTCGGCACGTTCGGCGGCCCGGCGCTGGCCGCGACCGTCACGACCGCGCTCGTCCTGCTCCTGCTCGACGGTCGGGGACGCCCCGACCCGGTGCTCGCCGGGACGGGGCGGGACGCCGCGGCGGCCGGCCCGGCGGTGGGCCCGGGTCTCGGGACGGCCGTGGGCGTCACCGGCCCGGCGATGGGCCCCGCCGCAGGCCCCACGGAAGACCCCGCCGCAGGCCCCACGCGAGGCCCCGCCGCAGGCCCGACGGTGGGGCCGGCCGCGGACCCGGCGGTGGGGCCCGGCGCAGACCCGACGGCGAACCCCGCCGCAGACCCGACGGCGAACCCCGCCGCAGACCCGACGGCGAACCCCGCCGCAGACCCGACGGTGGGGCCGGCCGTGGGCCCCGCCGTGGAGCCGGCTCGCGAGGCGGTCGGAGGAGGCGTTCCCGCGCCCGACCTCGTCGCCGTGGTGGCGGTCCTGGCGGCGGCGGTGGGCATCGTGCTCGTGCGCCAGCCCGCACTGCCGGTCCTCGGGATCGCGCTCGTCGCCGCCGCGGCCGAGGCCCGCCGTGCGCGCGTCCCGGTGCGGACGTGGATCGACGCCGTCGGCCCCGGCGTGCTCGCCGGGCTCTTCGCCCTCGTCGTCGCGCTCGGGTGGCTCGCGCTCCGGTGGGACGGGCCGTCGTCCCTGCTCGACGGCGCGTCGCCGGCCGAGACCGCGGGCCTCGCCGCCCTCGCGACGGTGCTCGTGAACAACCTGCCGGCGACGGCGCTCCTCTCCGCCGTCCCGCCCGCGCATCCCGACGCGCTCCTCGTCGGCCTGAACCTCGGCCCGAACCTCTTCGTGACGGGCTCGCTCGCGGCGTGGCTCTGGTGGCAGACCTGCCGCCGCGAAGGGGTCGCGGTCCGCCTCGGCGCGGTCCTGCGGCGCTCCGTCCCCGCCGCGGTGGCCTCGATGGTCGTCGCCGTCCTCGTGCTCGGCGGCTGACCGGCACCGGGCGAGCGGGATCGTCGTCCGCGGTCCGCGGTCCGCGGTCGATCGTCGGCAGTCGATGCTCCGCAGTCGATGGTCGGCAGTCCGCCGTCGATGGTCCGCCGTCGGTGGTCGGCAGTCGGCGCGTCCGCGGCCGGCGGTCGGCGGCCGGCGGTCGGCGGCCGGCGGTCGGCGGTCGGCGGTCGGCGGTCGGCGGAGCGAACCTCCCCCGGGACCCTTCGTCCTCGGCGCGCAGAGGTCGTTCCCGCCGCGGCACGCTCACCACCTCCCCCGCGTCCGCCAGAACCGTCCGCGGAGGAGGTCGTCGTCGCCGGCGGCCGGTCGCCCGGCCCCGACACCGCCCTGCCTCGCACGCGGAGGACGTCCCCACGGCCGCACGCCCCCTACCTCCCCCGCGCCCCGCCAGCGCGGAGGAGCTTGGCGTCGCCGGCCGCCGGTCGCCGGCCGCCCGGCTCCAAAACCTCCCCGGGACGCCCCGCCTCGGCACGCGGAGGACATCCACGCCGCAGCACGCCCCCAACCTCCACCGCGCCCCACGAGCAGCCGCTGCGGAGGAGGCTGGCGTCGCCGGCCGCCGGTCGCCGGCCGCCCGGCTCCGGAACCTCCCCCGGACGCCCGGCCTCGGCACGCGGAGGACATCCACGCGGCAGCACGCCCCCAACCTCCCCGCGCCCCACGAGCAGCCGCTGCGGAGGAGGCTGGCGTCGCTGGTCGCCGGTCCCCGTCCCCGGCGTCCGGTCTCCCATCCGCGGCCCCCGCGGCCCCCGGTCTCCCATCCGCGGCCCCCGGTCTCCCGTCCGCGGCCTCCGGTCTCCGGTCTCCGGTCTCCGGTCTCCGGTCTCCGGCCGACGGCCGACGGCCGACGGACCCTCTCCCCGGACGTGCTCCCTCGGCGCTCGAGGGACGTTCCCCCCGCCGCAGGCTCTCGACCTGCCCGCGGCCCGCGCGGACCATGCGCGGAGGAGGTCCCGCGACCGCTGATCCGCCGCACGCGCGACGGGCCGCGTCCGTCAGGTCCCGGCCGGCCCCGCGGGCCGGCCCGCCTCGCCGCGGGGGTAGAAGACGAGGAAGAGCACGAGCGCGACGAGGAACGCCCCCGCCGCGACGACGGCACCGGTGCTCCAGCCGGCGCCGGCCGCGCCGACGAGGACCTCGTGGTGGCGCGTGCCGGCGTCTCCCGCCGCCGCGACGGCGCGCTCGCCGGCGCCCGGGGAGGTGAGCACGGCTTGCGCGAGCGGGTCGCTCGTCGTCTCGAGCCGGTCGCGGACGTGCGCGCGGTAGGCGGCGTTGAACGCGGTGCCCGAGATCGCGATGCCGAGCGTCGCGCCCAGCTCGCGTGCCAGGTCGTTGACGGCCGAGGCGACGCCCTGGCGCGCCGGCGGCAGGGGGGCGCTGATCGCGTCGGTCCCCGGACCGGCGGAGAGGCCGATGCACGCCCCGAACACGACCATGGCGACGAAGAACAGCGGATAGGAGTCGGTCTGGCCGGAGAGGGCGAAGCCGACGCAGCCGACGCAGCCGGCGGCGAGCGCCAGGGCGAGCGATCCACGGAAGCCGATCCGGCGCGCGATCCGGTTGCCGAGCAGCGCCAGTGGCAGCATCGTGATCGCCATCGGCGCGAGCCCGATCCCGGCGGTGAGGCTGCGGAAGCCCAGGACGTACGCCTCCCACTGGTAGGCGAGGAAGACCATCCCGAAGAGCCCGCCGAACATGAGCGTCATCGCGAGCACCGGCGCGGCGAACGCCGGGATCGCGAACAGCCGCACGTCGAGCAGCGGCGCCGGTGCGCGGAGCTCCCAGGCGACGAAGGCGAGCCCGAGCACGACCGCTCCGGCGAGCGGCACGAGCGTGTGCGGGTCGACCCAGCCCGCGACCGGCCCCTCGGTGAGCCCGACGACGAGCGCCGCGACCGCCGCCGCGGAGAGCAGCGCGCCCGGCACGTCGAGCGTCGTGTGCCGCGGATCGCGCGTCTCCGGCACGACGAGCAGCGCGAGCAGCAGGCACGCGACGGCGGCGACCGCCGCCGCGCCGAACGCCCACGGCCAGGTCCCGACCTCGAGCACCGCGCCGGTGAGCATCGCGCCCGACAGCCCGCCGACCGGGACCGCGGCCGCCCAGACGGAGATCGCCGTCGGGCGGCGCCGCGCGCTGACGACGCCGGTGACGGACGCGAGCGTGCTCGGGAATCCGATGCCCGAGCCGACGCCGGCCACCGCGAGGCTCACGAGCAGCATCGTCGGGTCGCGCGCCTGGCTCGCGCCGAGCAGCCCGAGCGCGAGCAGCGACAGGCCGGCCACGAGGAACCGCTTGCGACCGAACCGGTCGGCGAGGACGCCCGACGGCAGCAGCAGCGACGCGAGCGCCAGCGGGTAGCAGTCGGCCGCCCACTGGAGCTGGCGCTGCGTGGCGTCGAGGTCGCCGGCGATCTCGGGCACCGCCGCGAGGACGGTCGTGATCGCGAGGAACATCGTCGCGGCCGCGGCGCTGGCCACCGCGACGACGGCGCTGCTGCGTCGCGCGCCGTACCCGGACGTGGAGGGGCCGGCGCCGCGCTCCGGCGGGACGGTGACGATCGTCGAGGCCATGCGCTGAAAGAATATTCATACATGCAGTTCGGAATCAATCCACGGGCGGCCGTCGTCGGGTCCGGGCGGCGGGCGGAGGACCCGTGCGTCACCCGCCGCGACGACGGACTAGGGTCGGATGCCGCATGGCGAGCGAGCCCGACCAGCCCCGCCGACGGGGGCGCCGACCGACCGACCCGCAGGTCGTCGTCGACGCGCTGGCGCGCCTCCTCGAGGACCGGCCGCTGCAGGCGATCAGCGTCGAGGAGCTCCTCCAGGCAGCGGGCGTGGCGCGCTCGACCTTCTACACGCACTTCCCGACGAAGTTCGCCGTCGCCCGCTCGGCGCTCGACGACGCCCTGCGCGAGATCGACGAGCACGTGGCGGCGTTCGTGCGGCGCGACGCGCGCGAGGACCCGGTCGAGGCGCTGCGCCGCACCGCGCGCGAGAGCCTCGAGGTCTGGTTGCGCCATCGCGCGATCCTCGAGGCGGTGCTGACGAACGCCCCGCTGGACGAGGAGCTCGCCGTCGCGGCCGCCGAGATGCGGCGGCGCCTGGCGCAGCCGATGATCGACGAGCTCCGGCGTCGCCGCGAGGAGCGGCTGGGCCGGACGGCCATCGACCCGCAGCTGCTCGGCACCGCGCTCATGGAGTCGACCCTGCGCCTCGTCGTTCGGGCGGGCCGCGACCCCGAGCTGCCGGACGAGCAGACGCTGCCCGAGGTCATCACGACGATCTGGGGCGCCGCGCTGCTGCTCGAGCCCCAGCCCGGCGCCCAGCGCGGCTGAGCCGGCGACGACGCGCGCCAGCCGGCTCAGTCCTCGGCGCGCAGCCGGGGATCGTCCTCGACGAGCGCGAGCAGCTCGTCGACCGGCCGGCCGGTCCGGCCGGCGATCCAGCAGGCGATCGGGGCCGCCTGGCGCTGCGAGCGGTGGGCGGCGTGGCGCGCGAGGTCCAGCAGCGCGGCGAGCTCCTCGTTCGTCGGCGCCGGGCCACCGGAGGCCTCGGCGAACGCGGCCAGCCAGCCCTGGATCGTCGTCGTGTCGTCGGCGTCGCTCATGCCCCGATGCTCGCCGATCGCGCCCGCGGGGACCGGGCGGGTGCTCGTCCGGGGCGATCGGCGGGCGCCCGGGTCGGTCGCGAGCCGGTGCCGGATGCCGTGCGCGCACGGGTGGGCCGCCGTACGGTCGGCGGACGATGCCCGCCCGTCCCGGCCCCCTCCTCCGACGCCGGTGCACCGTCCTCGCGGCGATCGCGGCCACCGCGGCGACGCCGATGGCGGTGACGACCGCGCCCTGGGGCAGCGACGCCGCAGCCGCGAGCGCCCCGGCCCCGCGCACGACCGTCGCGGTCGACGGCGCGACGGTGGGGCCCCCGCGCGCGGCGCCCCGGGACGCGCGCACGGCGGCACCGACCGGCCCCACGACGGGACGGGGCGGCCGCACGGCGCTGCGAAGGGCACCCGGGACGCCGCCCGCGGGCGGGCGGCCGCGACACCGCGGCGCCCCGGCGCGGCGCGCCGTCGCTCGCCCGGCCGAGCGCTGCGCCCGGCGGGGCGCCCGGACGGTCGGCCGCGGCGTCGACGCCCGGCTCTTCACGCTCGACTGGGGCGGGGACGACCTGTACGGCCCGAACCGCAGCGTCTACGCCTGCCTGCTCGGTCGCGCCCCGCGGCTGCTGTGGTGGATGGAGAGCGGCGCGCAGCCGACGTTCGCGCCGGTGCGGTTCGCCGGGGGCATCGTCGGGTTCGGGCTGTCGGTGGCCGACGCGATGTGCCTGAAGGTCCTCGGGGCGCCCGAGTGCACCGAGCGGACGGTGGCCAGCTACGACCTGCGGACCGGTCGCCGCCGCCTCGAGGCGCGCGTGGCGCGCGACCCGGCGGCGCTCGCCGTCGGCGCCCGCGGCTGGCTCCTCTGGGCGACGCCCGCGGCCGGTGCCGCTCCCGGCGACGCGCTCGAGCTGTGGGGCCTGGCGCGCGACGACGACGGGCGGGCGATCCCCCGCCTGCTCGACCGCGGTACCGGCATCAGCGGCCTGCGCGTCTGGCAGGATCGCGCCGCCTGGACCCGCGACGGGGTCGTCCACGAGGCCTCGCTGCGCTGAGCCCGGGGGCCGAGCGGCCGCCGACCGCGTCCGGGCCGTCCGTCACGACGGGCCACCGGCCGACCGCGGCGGCCCCAGCCGCCGGCGCAGCTCCAGCGCGAGCTCGACGGCGAGGCGCCGCTCGCCGGGCGCGTAGCCGAGCAGCGCGGTCGCGCGGGCGACGCGCTGCAGGACCGTGTTGCGGTGCGCGTGCAGCCGCGCCGCGGCGCGTGGCGCGTTCTCCGCCTCGTCGAGGAACACCCGCAGCGTCTCGCGCAGGCGGTTCGCGGTCGCGTCGTCCTCGGCCAGGGGGCCGAGCGTCCGGCGGACGAAGTCGGCGGCGCGGTCCTCGTCGCCCGCGGCGAGCGTCGTGATCTCGAGCTCGGCGTACGTCGTGACCGGCGCGCCGCCGGGGGCGGCGGCGAGCAGCCGGTGCATCGCCTGTGCGGCGCCGTGGCTGCGCCGGAACCCGAGCGCGCCGGGCAGCGTCGGGCCGATCGCGACGCGGACGCCGGACGACGGCGCACCGGTCACGGCGTCCGCGCGCGAGGACGCGGTGGGCCCGGCGGGCGCGGGTGCCCCGGGCGCCGACCGCGCGGGCTGGGTCGGCGCCGTGCGCCGGGTCGCGCCCGGCGCGGGCAGGTGCTCCGGCGCCTCGATCGGCGCGTCGGTCGTGAGCCACGCCCAGAGCGTCGTGACGCCGGCGGCGAGCATGAGCGGCGGGCGGGCGCCGACGGCCTGCGCGAGCGCGACGGCGGCGGTCTCCAGCGCGCCGCCGTCGAGATCGGCGCGGTCGCTCCAGAGCACGGCGGCGGTGTGGTGCCGGGCGAGGTCGATCCCCAGCCGCTGGGCGACGGCGTCCTGCCCGATCGGCGCGCCGTCCAGCAACAGCCGGATCGTCTCCGCGCGCCGGGCGAGCGCGCCGCCGAGGACCTGGTCGCGCTCGTGCTGCATCTCCGCGACGACGCGGACGACGACCTCGTCGACGTAGCGGAAGAGCACCGCGAGGGAGAGGTCGAGCGTCGCCACGAGCTCGCGCTTGGAGGGCGCGAGGTGCTCGGCGGCGGTCATCCAGCGCCGCCAGAGCACCTGCTGGCCCTGGCGGTAGCCGTGGTAGATCGCGTCGGACTCGATGCCGCGTCGCACGACGGTCCGGGCGACGTCGAGCGCCTCCGGCGGCACGTCGACCGGGGCGCGCTCGAACCCGGTCTCGCCGCGTGCGGCCATCGCGAGGAAGCGGCGGGCGTTGCCCCGGCAGCTCGCGGCGACCTCGAGCCGGATCACGGCGTCGCCGTCGAACGCCGGGACGACCTCGACGATCGCCTCGACCATCTCGTCGACGAGCGGCTCGAGCTCGTCCTCCACCCGCTCGGCGATCGCGCCCAGCAGCGCCGTCCCCGCTCCCATGGCGGCGAGTCTCCCATCGCGTCGCGCCCGCGGGCAACGGTGGGCGACGGGCGGTCGCACACATCCCTGCCCGCTTCCCGGGCGAGGCCACATCGGCGCGCGGTCCGGCGCGGCCTACGGTCGGCCCATGAGCAACGACGGGCGGGACATCGACCTCGACGTGCTGATCGTCGGCGCGGGCATCTCCGGGATCGGGACGGCGTGCCAGCTCGCCGACCGCCTGCCGGACGTGCGGTTCGCGGTGCTCGAGCGGCGCGCGGCGATCGGCGGCACCTGGGACCTCTTCCGGTACCCCGGCGTGCGCTCGGACTCCGACCTGCACACGTTCGCCTTCGCCTTCAAGCCGTGGCGCAGCGACAACATGCTCGCCGACGGCCACGAGATCGTGGACTACCTGGAGGAGGCCGCCGCCGAGCACGGCGTGCGCGAGCGGATCCGGTTCGGCCACCAGGTCCTCGGCGCGGCGTGGTCGTCGCAGGACGCCCGCTGGACGGTGACCGTCGCGGTCGACGGCGAGGAGCGCGAGCTCACCTGCCGGGTGCTGTTCGGCGCCACGGGCTACTACGACCACGACGCCGGCTTCCGCCCGACGTTCCCCGGCGAGGAGACGTTCGAGGGCGAGCTGGTCCACCCGCAGCAGTGGCCGGAGGACCTCGACTACGCCGGCAAGCGCGTGGTCGTGATCGGCAGCGGCGCGACGGCCGTGACGGTCGTCCCCGCGATGGCCGGCACGGCCGGGCACGTGACCATGCTGCAGCGCTCGCCGTCCTACATCCTGCCGGTGCCGCGGAAGAACGCGATCGCCAACGCGATGCGCCGGGTGCTGCCCGAGCAGCGCGCGTTCGAGCTGACGCGGCGGATGAACATCGCGATGTGGCGCGGGGTCTACGCCGGCTGCCAGCGGTACCCGCGCGGGTCGCGACGGCTCATCCGGGCGGTGACGAAGGCGATGCTGCCCCGCGGCTATCCGGTCGACGAGCACTTCAAGCCGCGGTACGACCCGTGGGACCAGCGCCTCTGCGCGGTCCCGAACGGGGATCTGTTCAAGGCGATCCGCAAGGGCGACGCGTCGGTGGTGACGGACGAGATCGAGCGCTTCACGCCCGGCGGGATCCTGCTGCGGTCCGGCCGCGAGCTGCCGGCCGACGTCGTCGTGACCGCGACGGGCCTGAACATGCTGCCCTTCGGCCACGTCGAGATGACCGTCGACGGCGAGCCGGTCCGTTTCGACGAGACCGTCGCGTTCCGGGCGATGATGCTCAGTGGCGTGCCGAACTTCGCCTTCGCGCTGGGCTACGTGAACGTCGCCTGGACGCTGAAGGTCGGCCTCGTCGCCGAGCACCTCTGTCGCCTCCTGGACCACATGGAGCGCGAGGGCCACGAGGTGATGACCCCGGTCCTCGACGACCCGTCGGTGCAGCGCGAGCTCATCTTCGAGTTCGACGCCGGCTACATGCGCCGCGGGATCGGCGCCTTCCCCCGCCGCGGCTCCCACGGCCCCTGGACCGTCGACCAGGGCTACGTCGCCGACCGCGACCGCCTGCTCCACGGCCCGGTCGAGGACCCCGCCCTGCGCTTCTCCTCCCGCGTCCGCGAGCCCGCCCCACTCGCCTGACCGCCGCCCGCGCGCCCCGCCCCCGCGCTACCGTTCCGGGCGCGGGGCCTTAGCTCAGCTGGGAGAGCGCCTGCTTTGCAAGCAGGAGGTCAGGGGTTCGATCCCCCTAGGCTCCACCTCCACCAAGAACGCCTGCCTCGCAGGCGTTTCTGTGTTTTTCGGAGCCTTGACCAAAGAGCCCGATTCCGAGCCGCGGTCACGAGTGGGTAGCGCGAGTGGGTAGCGGATCGCCGCTCGGCTTGATCGCTCCGCCGAGCGTCGGCTTGCTGATCACCAGCTCCGACACGGGTGGTCAAGAGCGCTCGTCTGGGCCCCCACGGGTGATCGCCGGCGCCGCCATGGATTCCCGTGGGACCAAGGTCACGCGTTGCTCTCCGGTGCCGCGCCCAGGCGCGACTCGGGTCGCAGTCGGTCGTCGAGCCCGTCTCCCAACGCGCTTGCGGCAAGCAGTCCGCCGAGCCACGGAGCGAGCTTGAAGAGGTTGTGGCCGGCCACCAGGGTCAGGCCCGGCCGCGACCACGCGGCGACGCCGTCTGAGCTCCACGGAAGCTCGGTGACCCAGCAGTGGCGCACCCCGATCGGGACCGCGCTCAGGCCAGGGAGCGCCCGGCTGACGTACTTGGCGGCGCGGTCCGCGAGGTCCGCGAGCGCGGTGGCGTCAATGATGGTCCCGTCGTCTCGTACGCCCGCGGTGTCGCTCAGTCCGACCGCATAGGTCGCGCGATCCGGGCCGGAGGCCGCGTAGATGCCGGTCTCGCCGAAGACGCCGCTGCTGTCCTGCAGGCAGGCGGCTCGGGGCGGCGGCCGGTCTGCCGGCTCGAAGGTGCACCGGACGTGCGTGGATTGCTTGACCGGGAGCTCGAGGCCGACGCTGCGCGCAATCGCCGGTGTCCCGCGGCCGGCGCAGACAACGACGTGGTCGTGTTGGACCGTCCTTCCGCCCGTACGCACTTCGGTCCGGCCTGCACTGGTCTGCCGCACCTGCAGCACCTCGTCGTGCACGAGGTTTGTTGCGAGCTCGGCGACGAGTGCCTCGATCGTCGCGGTCGTCCGGATGCTGCCGCCGCGTGGGTCCAGGAATGCTGGGCCGTCGAACGGTCCGAGCAGCGGGAGGAGTTCCGCGAGGTCGCTCGGGTCGACCTCGTGGGCTCCGATCCCGTCCACGTCTCGCAGCAGCGCGAGCTTCGCGTCGACGTGTGGGCCGATGGTCAGCGCCCCGTCGGACGAGACCGTCTCGATCCCGAGCTCGTCGGCCCATTCGTCCCAGATCGCTCGGCTGTCGCGCGCGGCGACGACGAGTCGTGGATCGTCGTGAGCGTGGCGGAAGACGCGGGACTCTCCTCCGGACTGCCCCGCGCCGGCGACGCCACGTTCGTAGATCGTCACCGTCGCGCCCCGCTGCCGCAGCGCCCGGGCTGTCGCGAGGCCCACGATGCCCGCGCCGATCACGCCGACGTCCGCGGAGGCAGGAAGGGCGCTCATCGGGGTCAGGCGGTCGCGCCGGCCGCGGCCACGTCGTGCCTGCCTTCGGCGAACTCCTCGACGATCTTGGCGCAGAATGCCGGCAGGTCGTCGGGGTTGCGGCTCGAGACGAGTCCTTGGTCGGTCACGACCTCTTCGTCGACCCAGGTGCCGCCGGCGTTCTCGATGTCGGTGCGGATGCTCGGGAAGGACGTGATCGTCCGGCCCTTCACGAGGTCGGCCTCCACCAACGTCCACGGGCCGTGGCAGATCACCCCGACCGGCTTGCCGGTCTTGAAGAACGCCTGGATGAACGCGATCACGTCGGCGTTGACGCGGAGGTTGTCGGGGTTGACGACACCGCCGGGCAGGAGCAGCCCGGCGTAGTCCGCGACGTCGGCGTCGGTGATCTTCTTGTCGACCGGGAAGGTGTCGCTCTTGTTGATGTCGCCGTTCATCGCCTGGATCTCGCCGGTGTCGATCGACAGCAGCTCGGTGCTCGCACCGGCGGCCTGCACGGCGTCGCGCGGCTCCTCCAGCTCGACCTGCTCGACGCCGTCGGCGGCGATGATCGCGATCTTCTTGCCCTGCAGGTCGTTGCTCATCGGTCTCTCTCGCTCTCGTCGAGGGTGGGGGTCAGGCGGTGGGGTGCAGCACGACCTTCGTCCAGCCGTCCTGCCGCTCGTCGAACGCCTTGTAGGCGTCGGGGGCCTCGTCCAGCGAGAGCTCGTGCGAGACGATCTGCGACGGCTTGGCCTTGCCTTCGGTGATGAGGTCGCGCAGCCGGCGGTTGTAGTGCTTGACGTTGGCCTGGCCGTTGGCGACGTGCTGGCCCTTGAACCAGAAGTTGCCGTAGTCGAAGGCGATCTGACCGTTCTTGGCCATGTCGTCCTTGGCGCCCGGATCTTCGGGCAGGAACAGCCCGACGACGCCGATGCCGCCGGTCGGGCGGACGGCCGCGACGAGCTGATTCATCGTCAGGTTCGGAATCTCGGTGCCGTGGTGGTCGTGGCACTGGTAGCCGACGCACTCGGCACCGCGGTCCGCGCCCTCGCCGCGGGTCTCTTCGAGGATCTGCTCGACGACGTCGCCCTTGCGCGGGTCGATCGGGATCGCGCCGAGCTGCTCGCCGAGCGCGAGGCGGTCGTCGTGGAAGTCGACCAGCATGACCTTCGAGGCGCCCTTGATGACGGCGGAGTGCACGGCCATCAGGCCGACAGGGCCGCCGCCGTAGACGACGATCGACTCACCCGGCTGCAGGCCCGCGAGCTCGGTCGCGTGCCAGCCCGTGGGGAAGATGTCCGAGAGCATCACGTAGTCGAGCTCCTTCTCCTGCGCGCCCTCCGGCAGCCGCAGGCAGTTGAAGTCCGCGAACGGCACGCGCAGGTACTCGGCCTGGCCGCCGTTGTAGGGGCCCATGCCCGCGAAGCCGAACGCCGCGCCGGCGACACCGGGGTCGGCGGTCAGGCAGTAGCCCGTCTTGCCGGCCTCGCAGTTCTTGCAGAAGCCGCAGCCGATGTTGAACGGCAGGACGACGCGCTGGCCGACCTGCAGGGTCTCGACGCCGTCGCCGACCTCGACGATCTCGCCCATGTTCTCGTGGCCGAGGACCTTGCCGGGCTCGAGGTCCGTGCGGCCCTCGTACATGTGCAGGTCCGACCCGCAGATGTTCGTCGTCGTGAGCTTGATGACGACGTCGTTGGGACGCTCGATCTTCGCGTCGGGGACCTCGTTGATCGAGACGTCGTGGGGACCGTTGTAGACCAAAGCCTTCATGGGGTGCTTCTTGGTGGCGGGTCCTACCTGTACCCGGCCCCGGAGAGCGGATGCGTGGAATCGAACCTGACGGACCGCGTACCCGCAGTGCGAGGCCCTCGTCCGGTGTCGGGGCGCTTCGGTTCAGGCGGTGCTGGCGAGAAGTCGGCCGAGAGTGGTGGCGTTGGCGTAGCCGACGCGCGGGGCGATCTGGTCCATCGTCAGGTCGGTGGTGCGGCGCAGGTGTCGTGCACGCTCGGCACGGAGACGGCGGATGAGCTGGTTGGGAGTCGCCCCAGTCCTCTGGCGCACGTGGCGCTCCAGCGTGCGTCGGGTGACGTTGAGCGTGTCGGCGAGGTCGGACACGGAGAGGTCCTCACTGATGCGGCGCCGGACCTCGTCCTCGAGTCGCGTGACCAGCGCGTCGGTGGCGGCGAGGTGCCCGTGGAGGGCGTGGATCGATCGGGTGGGGCGCTCGTCGATGAGGAGGCGGTGGGCCACGGTCTCGGCGAGTCGCTCGGAGACCTCGGAGACGAGGCTGATCGCCAGATCGATGTGTGCGAACGCGGCTCCCGCAGTGAGGGCGTTGCCGCTACGGACGACCATGCGCGTGGTGTCCAGGTCGACCCGCGGATAGCGGCCCCGGAACGTCTCGTTGAGCCACCAGCTCGTAGCCGCCGTGGCGCCGTCGAGCCGGCCGGATTCGGCGAGCAGGAACGTCCCGGTGCACGCGCCCGCCAGGCGTGGCAGTCCGGCGTCGGGGCTGTCGTGCAACGCGGCGCGGAGCTCGCGGACCTCCGGCAGTGCCAGCGCGTCCTCCACCGCCGACGCCGAGAGCGCCCCCAGCGCGGGGACGACGAGGACGTCGTAGTCGCCCAGGCCGTCGTCGACGGCGCGGTCGGCCTCGACGATGAGGCGACCGGCGGTCCGCACTGACGAGCGCAGCCCGACGACGGTCGTCCGGACCGGCGGGATGTCGGGGTCCACCGATCGGCGCAGCGTCTCGGCGACCCGCAGGATGTCGAGGACGCTCGTGAACGCCGAGTCGAAGGTCCCGGGGATCGCGACGACGCCGACATGCATTGGCGCAAACGATACGAGACGCGTCGCATCGAGGAGGAGCGGAAGTGGGAACGTGAGGTTTCACAACGCGAAGGAGCACTCTTATGACCCGTCCCGGACTCGTCATCCAGTTCAAGACCAAGCCCGACACCGCCGACCAGTTCAACGACATCCTCGTCCGCGCGCTGGAGCACGTCGAGGCGGAGCCCGGCACCCGGCCGTGGCTGACGCTGCGCGCCGAGCAGGACCCCACCGTCTTCTACCTCGTCGACCTCTTCGACGACGAGGACGCCCGCAACGCGCACCTGAACGGCGCCGCCGCCGAGCTGATCCTCGGCACCGGCGGCGACCTCCTGGCCGAGCAGCCGACCCCGGTGCCCACGACGCTCGTGGCCGGCAAGGCCGTATGACCACCCGCACCGAGCGAGCGGTGCCGTCCTCTCGCTCGGTGTCACGGCGGGAGCAGGTCGACGCTGATCTGCTTGCGTCGTTACCGGGCCGACGGAGATCTGCAGGCGCGGGAGCGGCTGGTGGAGCGCTTGCATGCCGCTGGTGCGCTCGGTCGCCCACCGCTACGCAGGATGCGGCCAGGACCCCGAGGACCTCACGCAGGCCGGTCTGGTCGGTCTCACCAACGCGATCGAGCGCTACGACCGCGGACGCGGCGGTCGGTTCGTCAGCTACGCGGTCCCGAACATCCAGGGCGAGATCCGCAAGCACTTCCGCGACCGCACATGGGCCGTGCACGTGCCGCGTGCGGTGCAGGAGCTCGACGCGCGCCTCCAGCGCGCCCGCACGGAGACCCTCCAGGAGACCGGCCACGAGGCCACCGTCGACGACCTGGCGCTGATGCTGGACGTCACCACCGACGAGGTCGAAGACGCAAAGGCTGCGGGCCGCAACTACCGAGCGCTGTCGTTGGACCACCCCGCAACGGAGGGCGCCGAGCCATTTGCGGCACACGGAGCTGTTGACCCGGGTTTCGCTCGAGTCGACGACCTCGACGTGATCGACCGAGCGATGCGAGGCATCAGCGAACGCGACCGACGGATCGTGCGTTGGGCATTTCGTGACGAGCTGTTGCAGCGCGAGATCGCCGAGCGGATCGGCGTCTCGCAGATGCAGGTCTCCCGAATCCTGAAGGCCGCGCTGGCCCGGATGGCCGAGTACAGCCGCGGCCACAAGACGGACTGACCGCCAGAGCCGACGACCTCGCGGCCACCAACGCCGAAGTGACCGGACGGATCCATCCGATCACCCCCCAAAAACTGCACACGCGACGACCGGAACGCGTCATCGACCCGCGAATCACGACCGGGCAGCCCAGCACCGACTCGACGCATGAGCTGCTGTTGCGCCGCAACCACAAGACGTTCGAACGAATGGAGCACCCATGAGCACCATCACCCTGAAGAGCGCCCACCGGCTGATCGAGGCCGCCAGTGCCGAGGCCGAGCGGATCGGTGTGCCGATGAACATCGCCGTCGTCGACGCCGGCGGGAACCTGACCGCGTTTCACCGTCAGGACGGTGCGTGGATCGGATCGATCGCGATCAGCCAGGCCAAGGCCTACACCGCCCGCGCGTTCGACATGCCCACCGCCGACCTGCAGCCGATGGTCCAGCCGGATCAGCCGCTCTACGGCCTCGAGGCCAGCGACCCGGGCAACATCATCGCCTTTCCCGGCGGCATCCCGTTGACCCAGGACGGACAGATCATCGGGGCCATCGGCGTCAGCGGCGGACTCGTCGACCAGGACCAGCAGGTCGCAGCAGCAGGAGCAGCAGCGCTCTGAACCCTAATGGTGCGGGCCGGCCCCCGTCCTTCGTGACGTGATCAGCGAGGTACACCACATCCCGCTACTTGACTGACCGTCGCATCCGCCGCCGGTCAGGATCCCGACAGGCGGCCGCCCGTGGCGCGGTCGTGCGCGACGGCGAAGAGCGCGACGAGCGTCTCCGGGTCGCCGACCCGCCCTTCCGCGGCGTACTCCCGCACCCGACCGAGCCGGGCCTCGACGACCCGGCCCAGTGGTCCGCCGGCGCGCGGCACCGCGCTCGGCAGCTCGGTGTGGAACGAGGAGACGCGCACGGGCCGACCGCCGGATCCCGCCTCGAGCACCGCGACCGCCCAGGTCGCGCGGACCGGGATCAGGATCTCGTCGGGGAGGAACCAGAAGACGCGCTCCCAGTCGTCGTCCGGGTCCGTGGGGTCGTCGGCGTGCGGCAGCGGACGACGGAAGGCTCGCAGGCACCCGTCATCGCCCTGCGATAGCCAGACCCGCGGGCCGTCGTGGAGGAGGACCACGCTGTCGCCGGACGTCACGCGAGCACCGTAGAGGCCGCGTCCGACGACGCGCGACGTCGAGGGGGTTCCACGGATCGGCTCGGCCGTGCGACCGAAGGCCCGGACGTCTCGCGTTCCGGGCGACGGGTAGCGGGACGTCATGGGCCTCTTCTCCATCCGCGGGACGCTCGCGATCGTCGGCGCGGCGCTGACGTTCGGGATCGCCGCCGGGCTCGGGGCGTCGCGGCCGGTGGCCCTCGTCGCGGCGGTCGTCGCGGGGCCGGTCGTGCTGCCGGCGCTGTTCGCCTTCGGGCCGCAGGGCCGCGCCGTGGACCGCGCGGAGCGCTGGCTGCGCACGCCGAACGCCCGGTGACCGCCGGGGAGAGCGCGTCGGCGCGCCTCAGCGCTCCAGCTCGGTCCGGCCCGAGGTCGTGCTCGGGTCCTCGCCGCGGCGCATCGGCGGCAGCTGCTCGACGAGCCCGGCGAGGCCCGCCAGGGCGCCGCTCAGCCGGCGGCCGGCGGCGGCCACCGGCGCCGGGCTGTGGCGGACGCCGCGGTCCACGACGTCCCGGGTGCGGTCGAGCGCCGAGAGCGGCAGCGCCGACAGGACGTTGCCCGGCGGCCGGCGCGCGACGACGGGATGGGCGTGCGTCGGGGCGATCCTGCGCACGAGCCCCCACGCGCGCCCGAGCCGGCGCAGCTCGGCGGGCGTCAGCGCCCGCTGGAGCCGCGGGAAGAGCTCGTCCTCCTCGTCGCGGACGTCCTCGCGCAGCAGGGCGATCGCGCGGCGGACGAGCTCCTCGCGACCCGCGTCGCCGCGGCGGCTGCGGTCGACGGCGGCCACGATCTCGTTGATCTCCTGGTGCTCGCGCTCGACCTCGACGGTCAGCGCCTCGCCGTCCGGGAGCGCCCGGCGCGCCGCGGGCCAGAGCACCGCCTCCTCCGCGAACGCGTGCGGGAAGACGAGGCGGCAGAGGTCCTCGAGCGCCTCGTCCTGGGCATCGCCCGTCGTCGCCTCGACCCGCCGGACCAGGCGGTCGAGCTTCTCGTGGTCGCGGCGCTGGCGCACGAGGACGCTGCCCGGACCGCCCAGCTCGGCGTCGGACTGCTCGGCGACCGAGCGCAGGGGGAGGTCGTCGATCCGCGTCGGCATGCCGCGGGGGCTACCCGCGCCCCGCGCGCCTCATCCGCGCCGGTCAGGAGGTCGCCGCGACGGGCTCGCCCCGCCGGGGCCGCGGCACCGGATAGCGATGGCCGTGCAGGAGCGGCGTGAGGAGCATCGTCGTGGCCACGAGGGTCGCGGCGCCGGCCAGGACGACGGCGAGCGGGAACCAGATCTGGCCGTGGTACTGGATCGCGACCGCCGCGGTGGCGACGCCCGGCGCGTGCAGGACGTCGAGGCGCATCATGGCGACGGCCGCGCCGGCGGCGGCGAGCGCCATCGCCAGGGCGCCGACCCCGAGGAGGTTGCCGACCGCCACGCCCGCCACCGCGCCGACGACGTGCCCGCCGACCACCCGCCGCGGCGCCACGCCCGGCAGATGGGGCGCGGAGTGCTTCAGCGCCGCGGTCGCGAGGAACGGCGCCATGAGCAGCGGCATGTCCAGCACCCGCCCCATCGCGGCGATGAGCACGGCGCTGCAGAACACGCCGACGGCCATCCGCAGGTACGGGACGAGGGGCGCTGGGACGTCGAGGAGCGGCATGAACGGCGAGGAAGCGTGCCGACGGCGGGACGCACGATCAACTATCAATCGGTGATGTGCTCATAAGCTGCATCGATCAGCGCCCGTGAACGTCCGGCACCTCGAGTTCTTCGTCGCGGTCGCGCGGGAGGGCCATTTCGGGCGCGCGGCCGCCGCGTGCCACGTCTCGCAGCCGGCGCTCTCGATGGCGCTGCGGCGACTGGAGGCCGAGCTCGGGACGCGGCTCGTCGAGCGGGGCACGGGCGGCACCGTCGGCCTGACCGACGCCGGTGCCGCCCTCGTCGACCGGGCCCGCCTCGTGGTGCGGGGCGTCGAGGACGTGCGGAGCGCCGCCTCCGCGCTCCAGGGCCGCCTGACCGCGACGCTGCGCCTCGGCACCGTCCCGACGGCGGTCACCGCCGTCGCGAGGCTCACCGCGCCGTTGCTGCGGGAGCACCCCGGCGTCCGGGTCCGGATCCACACGGCGCCGACCGACGTCCTCTCCGCGCAGGTCCTGCGGCGCGAGCTCGACGCCGCGCTGCTCTACGGCGACCGCCCGCGCGGCGGCCTCGCCTACCGGCCGCTGTACCGGGAGCGCCTGCTGTTCGCCGAGGCGGCCGACGCCCCGCCCGACCCGCTCGGCGAGACGACGATCGACTGGCGGGCGGTGGCCGAGCACGAGCTGTGCCTGCTCGTGCCGGAGATGCAGCACCGGGCGATCGTCGACGACGCGCTCGAGCAGGCCGGGGCGGTCGTCCGCCCGCGGGTGGAGACCGACTCGTTCGCGTCGCTCCTGGAGTTCGTGCGCCAGGGCTGGCCGACGATCATCGGCCATCCGTGGCTGCTGGCGCCGCACGGCCCCGGCGCGCTGCGCGCCCGCGAGATCGTCGGGCCGTCGCTCGCGCCGACGATCGCGCTGGCGACGCCCGCGTCGGGGCAGGCGACGCCGGTGGTCCGGGCGCTCCTGACGTCGCTCGCCGGACGCGACGCGGACGACCTCGACCCCTCGCCGTAGCCCCCTTGGCGCCGTCGGGGGCGCGGCGAGCGGCGCGCGTCCGGGCTCAGGCGCCGTCGGGCAGCGCGACGATCGCGTCGACCTCGACGAGCGCGCCCTTCGGCAGCGCCGCGACGCCGACCGCCGCCCGCGCCGGCGAGTCCTCGCCGAAGTACTCC
This sequence comes from Patulibacter brassicae, assembly GCF_033949425.1. Lineage (NCBI taxonomy): Bacteria > Bacillati > Actinomycetota > Thermoleophilia > Solirubrobacterales > Patulibacteraceae > Patulibacter > Patulibacter brassicae. The sequence continues at coordinate 211,420 of NZ_JAXAVX010000005.1, forward strand.
GCGTAGACCTCGTTGACCTCGGCGAACGTCCCCATGTCGGTGAGGTAGACCGTGGCCCGCACGACGTCCGTCAGCGCGCCCCCGGCGGCCCGCACGACGGCCTGCAGGTTCTCCAGCGCCTGGCGCGCCTGCCCGGCAGCGGTCGTGCCGACGACCTCGCCGGTCCTGGGATCGAGCGGGATCTGCCCGGACACGAACAGCAGCCCGCGGGCGGCGATCGCGTGGACGTACGGGCCGATCGCGGCGGGGGCGTCGGGGGCGGTGATCGGACGGCGGTCGGACATCGGGGCTCCTGCGGTCGGGGCGGTCGCGCCGCAGCGCCGGATCGGGACGCGATCGACGCAACGACGCTGCTCATGGTGCCGTGCTGCGCGGCGGCCGCGGGCCGCGCAGCGGTCGGGCACGGCTCGCGTGGGAGGACGCCGACCTGCGCGATCAGTCGCGGTTCGGGTTGTTCCGATCCGGGATCTCGATGTGGAGCTCCTGCCCGTCGCCGAGGTACCAGAGGGCACCCAGGCGCAGGACCTCGTCGAAGGCCCAGGAGAGGTGGTCGCTGCCGGGCAGCAGCAGGCCCGCCTCCTTCAGGCCGACGAACGCCGGCCAGCTCGCCGCGAGGCCGCCGTCCAGCGCGGGGTTGCGCGGCAGCTGCAGCCAGTCGGCGATCCGGTCGCCGAGGAAGTGGCGGGTCATCGACTGCAGCAGCGGCCGGGAGAGCGCGCCGCCGTCGACCTCGGCGGCGAGGTTCACGAGGATCCGTGCGAGCTCGATGCCCTCGGGCGTCGGCGCGAGGACCGGGTCGAGGATCTGCGGCGCCTGCGCGTTGGCCGCCGCCCACGTCGCCGGGATGTACTCGTCGCGCACGCCGAGCAGGTGCGCCGCCACCTGCCAGGAGTGCAGGAACGCGTCGGCCTCGGCGCCCGAGATGCGCACGCCCCAGGCCTTCATCGCGCGCATGACCGACGTCGGCAGGCTGTGCCACGTGACGAGCACGTCGCGCTGGCTGATCGGGATCCGCTCGTCCGCCGTCGCGCTCCAGTGCGCCGACCGTGGCAGCAGGTGCCGGACGCCGGCGTGCGCGAGGCGCGTCTTCACCGCGGTGACGACCATCGACCCGTCGGGACGGAACGCGTTGCGCGCCCCGATGTCGTAGCCGAACTTCGCGGTGCGGGAGATGCGGCGCTTCATGTCCGCGCCGCCCTTGGAGGAGTAGACCGCGCGCGCCTCGTGCGGGATGACGGTGCTCATCATCCCGCTGACGAACCCGTAGGAGACGCCGAGGTACGTCCCGCGGCGCTCGTTGAACGCCACCGCCGCGGCGAGCTTGCGCGTGTCGGTCCACTCGGGCAGACGGCGCGCCTGCTCGAGGAACGCGTGCAGGTCGGCGGGCAGTCCGGCCGGCAGCGCCTGGCCATTGCGGGTCCAGCCGCGCAGCAGCGCGTTCACCCGCGCGGTCTCGCCTCGCTCGATGACGGCCGCCACGACGGGGTCGGCCTCCGGGTCCCACACCTCCCACGGCGGCGTCTGGCCTCCGAGTCCCGCGACGGACTGCGTCGCCGACCATGCCCACGTCGGCGCCGCGGCGCCCACGACGCCGAGCGCCCCCATCGCGCCACCCGCCTTGAGCAGCTGTCGCCTGCTGATCGATCCCACGGTGCACCGTCCTCCGACGTCGCCGACCTCTCCGCGGACGACCGTACACGAGACAACGGGTAACATGTTGTCTCTTTGCATCACCCGCCGCAGGGAGGGGCCCGCGTCCCGATGGAGCCCCGGTCGGTGGCCTGGACCGGCGCGGCGTCGCCCGCCGATCCGTAGAGTGGGGCGTCCACCTGCGCGCCGCAACGCGCGCGGGACCAGAGCGAACGGCCGACCTGTCACGGGTCCTGGCCAGAGAGGGGGCACCGATGGGTGCCACCAACCAGCAGACCGGGGTCCGCCCGGTGGAGCACCGGACCGATCGGTCGTGGTGGGAAGGACCGCAGGTCGCGCAGGCGCGCGGCACGGCGAAGGCACGGGCGATCCGCGCTCGGCACGCCCTCGGCGTCGATCGGCAGGTCGACGAGGTGCTGCGCATGCGCCGGCACCGCGCGCAGGGCTGAGCCCCGCGCCGCGTTCCGGGACGGCTCCCTACTGTCCCGTGCGTGGTCCCGACGCCGCCAGCGGCCCTCGTCCTCGCCGACCGCCTCTCCGCGGCGCTGGCCTCGTCGGTGACCGTGCCGCTCGGGCTCGACCTGGCGGCCGTCGCGGCCGGCGCGGTGTTCGGCGCGCTCCTCGCGCTGCGGCGCGCGCTCGACATCACCGGGGTGCTGGGCCTGGCGATCGTCGGCGGGCTCGGCGGCGGCGTCGTGCGCGACGTGCTGCTCGACCAGCCGCCCGTGGCGCTCGCCGACGCCGCGTACCTGCCGACGGCGATCGGGGCGGGACTCGCCGTCGCGCTCGTCGGGCACGCCCTCGCGCGCGTCGACCGGCTGCTGGAGGTCGTCGACGCGTTCGCCCTCGGGCTGTTCGCGATCGTGGGTGCGTCCAAGGCGCTGGACGCCGGTCTGGGACCGGTGGCGTCGGCGACCGTCGGGGTCGTCGCGGCGACCACCGGGGGCATCGCCTGCGACGTCCTCAGCGGGCAGCGTCCGCACGTCCTGGGCCCGGGACCGATCTACGCGTGGGCCGCCGTGGCCGGCAGCGCCGCGTACGTCGCCGTCGACGAGCTGATCGGCAGCGTGCCGTTCGCGGTCGCCGCCGCGATGGCCGCCACGGTCGTCCTGCGGTGGCTCGCGATCCACCGGGGGCTCAGCACGAAGCCGTTCGCCCCCGCGCCGCCTACAGGACGTCGTCGAGCAGGTAGGTGAACGAGCGGCGCTTCTGGCCCCGCGGGTCCAGCAGGCCGGAGTCCCAGGAGCCGTTGCGGGTGCCCGGCGTCCACGCCGGGTTCGGCTCGGACTGCAGCTGGTAGACGTAGATCCGCTGGATCCGGCTCGCGTAGCGCTTCGCGATCGTGTGGAGGAAGCGCGTCGCGTCGTACTGGTACCGCTCGCGCGCCACGTCGCCGGAGGCCTTGCGCCGCTGGGCGAGGAACGGGTTGCTGCGCTCCGACGACGCCTTGCGGCTGTAGACGCCGCCGGACTCCGTGATCCAGACCTTCGATCGCCTCACCGCCGACGAGCGCAGGAAGCGCCCGGTCTCGGTCGCCTTGCCGTCGTTGACGTCGTTGTAGTTGTTCAGGCCCCAGGCGGGGATCGACCGGCCGGCGGCGCGTCGCACGCGCAGCGCGTAGGCGCCCGCCTCGCGACCCGACGTCAGGTGGATGTCGCCGCCGAGCAGCGTGCAGCCCGAGCACGACGCGAGCTCGCGCTTCACCGCGCGGTAGAGCCGGCCCAGCGCCTCCGGCTTGCCCCGGAACGGGCCGGTGAGGTTCGGCTCGTTGAAGAGCGAGAAGTCGCGGACCCACGGGTACGTCGCGCGGAAGCGGCGGACGTCCTGCACGAACCGCGTCGTCGACACCGCGTTGCGCAGGGACCGCGAGCCCGACGCCGTCACCCAGAACGTCACGAGCGGCCGGACGCCGGCCGCCCGCGCCGCGGTGAGCCAGGCGTCCAGCAGGGCCGCGTGGTAGCCGAGCGTCGGCGAGTCGCGGTAGCGCAGCGCGTCGTAGCGCACGACGTAGCGCGCGGTGGAGAGGCCCGCTGCGCGCAGCTCCCCGAACGCCGGCTGCGCGAACGTCGTCGCCTTCTGGTCGGCGAGGCCCCAGGTCGTCGCCCCGGCGGGCGCGGCAGCGACGCCGGCGGCCAGGACGACGAGCGCCGGGACGGCGCCGCGCAGGGCGCGCCGGCGGGTCGCGGGACGGACGGGAGCGGCTGAGCGGGGCATGGCGATCGCGGAGGTCGTCGGGAGCGCGGACGGGCGTGCGCGGCGGAGCGTCGCACACCGCGCGGCGCACGCGCGACGCCTCAGGACCAGGATCGGACGACGCCCCTCGGCCACGCGTCCAGGGGACCCGGCCGGCCCGGTCCCGCGTGGACCCGCTCGGTCGGGCCGTCAGCCGGCGCGGTCCAGCCCCGGCGCCACGAGCCGCTTGCCGCCCGTCCCGGTCCGCGCCGAGGCGGCCAGCTGCTCGGGGTCCAGCAGCGCGCCGAGCGGGATCGACGTGTCGTACTCCGTGCGGAAGGTCGTGCCGAGCTCGGCCAGGACGCGGGCGCGCATCGCCCCGGCGGCCGCGGGACCCAGGCGCTGCAGCGCGCGCATGAGGAGGAAGCCGCCGACGCTCCACGTCATGCCGATCGCGCGGTGGATCTCGGTCGGCGAGCGGTCGAGGCTGCCGTAGACGTAGACCTGCTTCGGCACGTCGGTGCCGTACGGCGACCACGGCTGGTCGAGGCGGTCGCGGGCGGCGCGCTCCATCGCGCCGAGGATCCGGCTGGCGAGCCGGCCGCCGCCGACGGCGTCGAAGGCGAGCGTGGCCCCCGTCTCGGCGACCGCCGCCGTGAGGGCGGCGTCGAAGCCGTCGGCCGACGAGTCGACGACGTGGGTGGCGCCGAGATCGCGCAGCAGCGTCGCCTGGGCCGGGCTGCGCACGACGTTCACGAGCTCGACGCCGTCGGCGAGGCAGATCCGCACGAGCATCTGCCCGAGGCTCGACGCGGCGGCGGTGTGCACGAGGGCCGTGTGCCCCTCGGCGCGCATCGTCTCGACCATCGCCAGGGCGGTGAGCGGGTTGACGTGCATCGCGGCGGCGTCCTCGTCGCGCACCTCGTCGGGGAGGATCGCGACGTCGGCGGCCCGCACCACGCGGAAGTCCGCCCACATGCCCCCGGCGAGGGCGGCGACCCGCCGGCCCTGCAGCTCCTCGGCGCCCGGGCCGCAGGCCACGACGGTGCCCGTGCCCTCGTTGCCCAGGCGGAGCGCCAGGCCGAGGCGCTCGCGCACGTGGGGCAGCACCCGCGGGTCGAGCGCGGCGCGCAGCTCCCGGCCGTCGCGCTCGAGTCGGACGCTGGACGGGTCGGCGGGCCCGAGCAGCACGCCGAGGTCCGAGGGGTTCACCGGCGACGCCGAGACGGCGACGAGGACCTCGCCGTCGCCGGGCACCGGCACCGCCTCCTCGGCGATCGCGACCCGCAGCTCCCCGTCGGCGGTGATCGTCGACCGCACCACGCGGCCGCTGGACGGCACGGACGTGCTCATCCAGCGACCGTAGCGCGGCGGTCACAGCAGGCGCCGCGCGCGGGCCACCGCGACGGCGTCCTCGCGGCTCGAGACGCCGAGCCGGCGGTAGATCCGCCGCACGTGCGTCTTCACGGTGTTCGGCGAGACGTAGGAGTCGGCGGCGATCTCCGCGATCGACCGGTCGCTCGGCAGCCGGCGCAGGACCTCGAGCTCGGCGGGCGAGAGGTCGGTGCCGTGCAGCTCGTCCTCCTCGCGGTGGCGGACCGCCCGCTCGAGCTCGCGCAGCTCCTGGGCGTGCCGTCCGACGTCGCGGTACCGCGCCGCGATCGCGCGCGCCTGGCCGGCCGCGTCGCGCGCCTCGGGCAGGTCCCCCTCGGCGAGGGCGAGGCGCCCGCGCGCGACGAGGCTCGCGAGGTGGTGGACGCCGTCGGGCGCGCGCCCCGTGCAGCGCACGACGTCCTCGAGGACCGCTCGTGCCTCGTCGAGCTCGCCGGCGGCGACGAGCGCGCGGCCGAGGGCCCGGTACGCGGGCGCGAAGGCGACGGACGTCGCCTCGCCGGTCCGCTCGGCGATCGCGACCGCCGCGCGCGCCCGCTCGACCGCCGCCTCGCCGCGACCGGCGTCCGCGTCCAGCAGCGACAGCAGCGCGAGCCGCCACGACTCGGCGGCCGGGTCCCCCCGCACGACGAGCTCCGGGCGCACGAGCTCGCGCGCCTCCCGATCGCGCCCGGCGAGGCGCAGGACGATCGCGTGGAGCGTGCGCGCGTGGAACAGCGTCGCCGGGTCGGCACGGGCGTGCTCGAGCGCGCGCGGAGCGACGTCGAGCGACTGCCCGACGTTCCCGGCCAGCGGCGAGAGCAGCGCGAAGTCGACGATCGGGGCGAGCTCCGGGAACGCATCGCGGTCGGCGGCGAGCCGCTCGACGTGCTGCCACGCCGTCGGCGTCGCGTGGACCAGGGCGTGGTGGGCGGCCGAGAGCGCCTCGACGACCGGATCGGGCCGCCCCGCCGGGAAGCGCTCGAGCAGGCGCCCGAGCGCCGGCAGCTGCTGCGCGCGCAGGAGCACCGGCCAGCCGGCGAGCAGCAGCTCGGCGGCGCGGTCCGTGGCGCCCGCGTCGAGGGCGTGGCCGACCGCCTCGTCCCACCGGTGCTCGCGCGCGAGGCGCTCGGCGACGCGGAGGTGCAGCTCGGCCGCCAGCCCGGGCGACCGGTCGTCGAGCCGGCGGCGCAGGACGTCGCGCAGGAGCCGGTGCTGCCGGGGCGCCCGGCCGGCCCCGCCGTCGGTGACGAGGTGCGCGCGCCGCAGCTCGCGCACGAGCGGCGCCGTCGGGACGTCGTCGTCGAGCACGGCGGCGCAGAGCTCCGGCTCCAGCCGCTCGAGCACGGAGGTCCGGCGCAGGAGGCCGGCGACCGCCGGCGACGAGGGCGCGACGACCTCCTCCACGACGTACTCGCCGATCGCCTCGTCCGCGTCGACGACGCTCGCCAGGACGCGCGCGGGATCGTCGGTCGACCGGAGGGCGCGCCCGGCGAGCGCCAGCCCCGCCGGCCACCCCTCGACCTGCTCGTCCAGGCGGTCCAGCTCCTCCGGCGACAGCGCGAGTCCGAGGCCGGACGTGAGGAAGCGCTCGGTCTCGTCCCGTCCCATCCGCAGCTCCCCCGGGCCGATCTCGGAGACGACCCCGTCGACGCGGAGCCGGCCCAGGGGGAACGGGGGCGGCGTGCGCCCGACGAGCACGACGGGCAACGCGGGGGCCACGAGGGTCGCGACGGCCGCGAGCACCGCGTGGGCGTCGGGCGCCGTCACCTCGTGATGGTCGTCGAGCACGAGCGCCACCGGTGGACCCGCGCGGCGCTGCAGGCCGTTGGAGAGCAGCGGCACGACGACGTCGACCGGGTCGGCCCCGGCCAGGAGCGCGGGGCCGGCCTCGGCGACCGCCGCCTCGTCGTGCTGCCCGATGGCGGCCAGCAGGTGCGCCGCGAGCCGGACGGGATCGTCGTCGCCGCGGTCCAGGCGGACCCAGGCCACCGGACCGTCCGCGGCGCGGGCCCACGCCGCGACCGCCGTCGTCTTCCCGTATCCGGCAGGGGCCGCGAGCACGGCGAGCGGGCGGCCGGCCGCCGCGGCGATCCGCGCCGAGAGCGCCGGGCGCGCGACGTCGTCCTCGCGCCTCGCGGGCACGCGGAGCTTCGCCGCCACGATCAGTGGCGCTGCGTCGGGGGTGGCGGTGGTGAGGAGCCGCTGGAGCGCTGCCCGCTCGGGCGTCGTGCGGGTCACCGCCGCCGATCGAGGGGGCCGGGGACTGAAGGCCGGAGCATCACGCCGTTCTACCCGCCCTGCGCGATCGCATGCGCGACGCGCCACGGCGCTCTCGCGGAGCGACAGCGCCACCCGACGCGGCGGTCCGGTGCCGGGTGCCGCGCCGACGGGCATCGCGACGGAGGCCGGGGACCCGGTCCCGGCGCGACCGACCGACGCGACGCCGGATCACTCGGGTGATCCGGCCGCGTCGCCCGGCGCCTGGTCACCCGGGTGACGCGCCCCGGCGACACGGGCCGCGGCCCGCGCGGAGGCCACCACCGACCCCACCGGGGCCGCGATCCCCGGGCGACGCGGTGCGGCCCGTCCGGGCCGATGGCGGTATGTCCTGGGCGTGGCGGACGCGACGGGACCCCCGGAGGAGGCGCGGCAGGCGCGGCGAGCGCCGCTCCTGGAGATCTCCAACGGCGTGGTGGGGCTGCACAAGCGCTACTACGGCAAGGGACCGGAGAGCTGCCGCGCGATCTACCAGGGCGACGTCGTGGTGGTCGTCCTGCGCGGGACCTTCACGCCGCTCGAGAGCACCCTGGTGGAGTCCGGGCGCGCCGAGACGGTGCTGGAGCAGCGACGGGCCCTGCAGGAGGTCGTCGAGGACGAGATGAAGCTCCTCGTCCGGACCGCCGTCGGCCGCCCGGTCGAGGCGTACCTCAGCGCCAACCACGTCGATCCCGACGCGCAGGTCGACGTCTTCCTGCTCGAGCGGATGGACTGACCGCCGGGGTCGCGGAGCGGCGCGGACGGGTGCGCGGGCGCTCGCTGGGTATCCGACCCTCGATGGCCGACCCCCGCGAGGACGAGGACGAGCAGCCGCCGGAGGTCCGGCAGACCCCCCTGCTGCAGATCTCCAACGGCGTGGTGGCGCTGCACAAGCGCTACTACGGCAAGGGCCCCGAGAGCTGCCGCGTGATGTACCACGGCGACGTCGTCGTGGTCGTGCTGCGCGGCAACTTCACGCACCTCGAGACGACGCTCGTCGCCTCGGGCCGGGTGGAGCCCGTGCTGCAACAGCGACGAGCCCTGCAGCTCGTCACCGAGGAGGCGATGAAGGCGCTCGTCAGCGACGCGACGGGCCGCGCGGTCGACGCGTTCATGAGCGCGAACCACGCCGCGCCCGACGCCCAGGTGGAGGTCTTCCTCCTGCGCCCCGAGGGGTGAGGGCGACCGCGGCGCCGACCGCATGCACCGCCGTTCGATCGGGTAGAACGGGGCGATGCCGCTGCGCACCCGCTACTGCGAGGAGCTCGCCGCCCTCCAGGGCGTGGCGCTGGGCGCGCTCGACCTCGTCGCGGCGCAGGTGGCGCGCGCGACGGAGGCGCTGGAGCACCAGGACGTCGAGCTCGCGACGTTCGTCGTCGTCGACGACGACCGGATCGACGGCCGCTACCTCGAGGTGAACCAGGGCGCCCTGTCGCTCTTCGCGCTCCAGGCGCCGGTCGCCACCGACCTGCGGCTCATCACCGGGCTGATGCACGTCGCCAAGCACTTCGAGCGCATGGGCGACCAGTGCGTCTCGATCGCGAAGCTCCTGCCGCTGACCGGCAACGATCCGCCGCGACGGGACGAGGTCCTGCGCGCCGTCCTGCGGATGGGGGCGCTGGCGCGGGACGAGGTCGTGCAGTGCCGGCAGGCGCTGGAGCGGCGCGACGTGGCGCTCGCCCGCGACCTCCTGCGTCGCGACCAGGAGCTCAACGCGCTGAACCGGCGGGTCTTCCGGCTCGCGATCGAGTTCGGGGACGACCTCGACACGCGCGAGTGGCTCATGACGATGACGATGGTGGCCCGCGCGTTCGAGCGGATCGGCGACAACGCCGTGGACATCGGCGAGCAGGTCGCGTTCATCGTCGAGGGCCGCTTCCCCGAGGACGCGTCCCGGACGCCGGCGGCCGAGCGCCCCGGCGGCATCGCGAGCTAGCGCCCCGACGTCCCGCGCTCGGCCCGCACCGGGTCCGACTCGCTCGCGCGGGGCGCCCGGCGACCCGGCGTGGCCGCACGCGACTCGCGGGGTCAGCCGCCGGACGGCGTGACGTCGCGGAGGCTCGCGACGATCCGGCGCAGCGCGCGCTCGAGGTGCGCGTCGTCGGCCGCCCGGGCGAGGTGGCCGCGCAGGCGGTGCGCCGTGGGCGCCTGCGCGGCGTCGATCCCGTCGAGCCGGCCGCCGGTGGAGCGGCGGCGGCTGAGGTGGTAGATGCTCGCGCCGCAGGCGTAGTTGAAGAGCGTCACGAACGCGCCCGCCGCCTCGTCGTCCGGGAACCCGGCCCGGGTCAGCAGCTCGAGCACGCGGTCGGCGAGCTGGGTGGCGACGGGGCCCTCGATCGGCCGCCGCAGCGTCGCCTCGGCGACCGACGGGTGCGCGGTCAGCAGCCGGTGCAGCGCGGTGAAGAACCGCAGCAGCTCGGGCTCCCACGCCGCCTCGGGATCGATCGCGGGCAGCTCCCGCAGCGTCCGGTCGACCATGAGGTCGACCAGGGCGTCCTTGCCGTCGACGTGGTTGTAGAGCGCCATCGCCGAGACGCCGAGCGCGCTGCCGACCCGGCGCATCGTCACGGCGTCCAGCCCGTCGGCGTCGGCGATCCGCAGCGCCGCGGCGACGACCTGCTGCTCGTCGAGCGTCCGGCGGGGCGTGCTTGCTCGCGCCACGGCCCGGATGATAGGTATTTACTAAGTAAGTACGACGGAGGGTCCTGGGGATGGCACTGAAGAACGAGCTGGAGCCGGCGGAGGTCGCGCGCCGCCTGTCGGCGTGGCTGCCGGACGCGCTGGGCGTCGACGGTCCCGTCGCGGTCGACGACGTCGAGATCCCGCACGCCAGCGGGATGTCGAGCGAGACCGTGCTGCTGCGCGCCTCGTGGACCGGGGAGGACGGCCCCGTCCGGCGCGGGCTCGTGGTGCGCGTGCCGCCGGCGGTCGGGCTCTTCCCCGACCCCGACCCCGCGCGCGAGGCGGCGACGATGCGCGAGCTCGCCGCGCATGCCGACGCCCCGGTGCCCGACGTCCTCGCCCACGAGACGACCGGCGACGTCCTCGGCAGCCCGTTCCTGCTCGTCGCCCGGGCCGAGGGCCGCGTGCCGGGCGACGACCCGCCGTTCGTCACCGGCGGCTGGGTCGTCGATCTCGCCCCGGAGGAGCGGGCCACGATGTACGACGGCGCGCTGCGGGCGATCGCCGGGATCCAGGCCGTCGACGTCGCCGCGTCGGGCCTGAGCTGGCTGCATCCCTCCCCCACCGGCGAGGCGGCGCTGGAGCGCGACCTCGCGGCCTGGCGCGGCTTCCACGCCTGGGCGGCGCGGGAGGGCCAGAGCCCGCTCATCGACGCCGCGCTGGAGCGGCTCGCCGCGACGCGTCCCCGCAGCCCGGACGCGCCCGTCGTCGTCTGGGGCGACGCCCGCTTCGGCAACCTCATGTACGGCCCCGACCACGAGGTCACCGCCGTCCTGGACTGGGAGATGGCCACCGTCGGCCCGCGCGAGGTCGACCTCGGCTACTTCCTCTTCTTCGACCGGATGTACTCCGAGGGCATCGGGGTGCCGCGCCTGACCGGCTTCCCCGAGCGGGCGCAGGTCGTCGAGCGGTTCGAGGAGCTCACCGGGCACGCCCCGCGCGACCTCGACTGGTACGAGGCGTGGGGCGCGCTGCGCGGGGCGATGCTCCTCGTGCGCGTCGGCAACCTCATGATCGAGCACGGCCTGATGCCGGAGGGCGCGCCGTTCCCGGTCAGCAACCCGGCCTCGCACGTCCTCGCCGGGCTGCTGGAGCTGCCTCCGCCCGGCGACGCCGCCGCCTGGATCACGGGGAGCCGGTGAGCACCATGACGATCGATCGCAACGTCGCGCCCAAGCCCGACGTGCCGCTCTGGAACGAGACCCGCTGGAACGGCTGCTGGAACCCCGACGCCGGCGTCGGGATCTACCTGCACGCCGGCCGCTTCCGCCAGGAGCTCGACCTCTGGTGGGCGCAGGTCGTGGCGTACCTGCCCGACGGCGCGCTCTGCGTCCAGCGGCTGTGGGGCCGCAACGCCACCGACGACGGCGTCGCGCTCGGCGGGCTGGACCTGCGGATGACGCAGGACGGCTGGCGCGCGAGCTACGACGGGGTCGGCGAGCGCACGAGCACCGCCGCGATGGCCCGCGGCGTCCGGGGGGCCTCGGCGCCCTCGCGCGCGTTCGCCTTCACGCTCGAGGCCACGGCCGTGACGCCCGTCTGGGACCAGCGCCCGGCGGGCGGCGACGACGCGCCGCTGCACGCCGGCGACGCGCACATCCAGCAGGCGTTCGCCACCCGCGGCGCGCTGCGGGTCGGCGAGGAGCGGCACGACCTCGGCGGGATCGGGTTCAAGGACCACTCGAGCGGCAAGCGGGACTTCGGCCCCTGGCGCAGCCACGAGTTCGTCCTCGCCGTCGGCCCGGAGTGGACGGCGCACCTCATCTCGATGGCCGGCCCGGACGGCACGGCGCTGCCGCCGATGGGCGCGCTCATCACGCGCGACGGCGCCCAGGAGGCGATCACGCGGCTGGAGACCGTGCCGCTGCGCGACGCCGCGGGCGCCCCGGCGAGCGGCCGGCTCGCGTTCGAGACCGACGCCGGACGGACCGGCTCCTACGCCGTCGAGCTGCGCCACGCCGCGCCGCTCTCGATCACCGAGGACAACGACAACATGAACGGCGTGAGCTGGGAGGTCGACGGCGACCCCGTCGTGGTCGTCGAGGGCAACGCGCGCCTCGTGGCCGACGACGGCACCGTGCTGCACGCCTTCCACGAGCGATCGATGCGCCGCAGCCTGCTGCCGCGTCCCTGAGCGCCCGGCCGTCCCGGCTCACCGGCGGATGATCCGCCGCCGGCGGGCCGGGACGACGGCCCACAGCACGCCGACCCACGCCACGACCCAGGCGAGCGGGAGGAACCGGACCCAGCCGTCGAGCACCCGGTCGCCCACGAGCAGCGCGACCGCGCTCAGCGCGACCGCGGAGGCGAGCGCGCCGAGCAGCAGCAGCCGCGATCCGGTCGCCACGAGCCACGGCGCCTGGCCCCGGTGCAGCACCGCCCGGTGCAGGACGCTCGGCGCGAGGAACGCCACGGTCGCCGCGATGCCCGCGAGGATCGCCACGACGTACGCGTCGCGCTGCAGGCCCTCCAGCTCGGTGTTGAACGGCACCGCGAGGAGGAAGCCGACGATGACCTGGACGCCGACCGCGGCCACGCGCGTCTCCGCCAGCAGCTCGGAGATCTGGCGGGTGTAGCGCTCGCTCGGGGTCTCGTCGTCGCGGCGACGGTGGACGTGGTGATCGTCCTCCGCGCGGTCCGGGGGCGTCGCGTTCGTCACGGCGCCGCCCCGGGTACCCACGCCGCACGGGTCGCACGCACGCGAGGCGCCGTCCCCGCCCACGGGCGGGGAGGAAGGCGCTAGCCTGGCCCTCATGGCCGCGAGCGACGACGCTCGACCGGGCACGACCTCCTCCCCCCCGTTGCTGGAGGTCTCCAACCGCGTCGTGGCGCTGCACAAGCGCTACTACGGCAAGGGCCCGGAGAGCACGCGCGTGATCTTCCACGGCGACACGCTCGTGGTGATCCTCCGTGGCGGGTTCACGCGGATCGAGAGGACGCTCGTCGACGAGGGGCTCGAGGATCAGGTCCTGCAGCAGCGCCGCGACCTGCAGGCCGTGATGGAGGAGCGCTACGTCGACCTCGTGCGCACGACGCTCGGCCGGGAGGTCGAGGCGTTCCTCAGCGCCAACCACCACGATCCCGACGTGCAGGTCGAGATCTTCCTGCTGCGTCCCGCCGACGACTGAGCGCGGCGTTTGCCGCGCCGGGCCGGGGGTAGCCACCGGCCGTGCGCGCGCTCCGGCTCGTCCGTTCGCCGCGGCGGACCCCACGCCCTCGCGGCCGGCGGCAGCGCTGCTCCTCGGCGCGCCGTCCCGCCGGGCCCTGCCGGGCCCGGGACGGAGCCGGAGCGCGCGCCCGCTCCCGTTCGCGACCCGCCGGCGGAGCAGGGGCGTGAGGGTCCTCCTCTGGCACGTCCACGGCGCGTGGACGACGAGCGTCGCGCACGGCGACCACGACCTGCTCGTCCCCGTCCTGCCCGACCGGGGACCGGACGGTCGCGGGCGCGCCCGCACCTACGCGTGGCCCGAGCGGGTCCGCGAGGTCGCGCCGGAGGAGCTCGCCGACGAGCCCGTCGACGTCGTCGTCCTGCAGCGGCCGCACGAGCGCGAGCTGGCCGCCGCCTGGCTCGGACGCTGGCCCGGGGAGAACGTGGCCGCGCTCTACGTCGAGCACGACGCGCCGCAGGGCCGGATCGCCGAGCTGCACCACCCCGCGTCGGGCTGGGGGATCCCGATCGCCCACGTGACGCACTTCAACCGCCTCATGTGGGACTGCGGCGACGCGCCGACCCACGTGCTCGAGCACGGCATCCCGGACCCCGGCGAGCGCTTCACCGGCGAGCTGCCACGGGCCGGCGTCGTCGTCAACGAGGCGCGGCGGCGCGGGCGCGTCACCGGCACCGACCTCCTCCTGCGCCTGCGCGGCGACGGGCTGCCGATCGACCTCTTCGGGATCGACAGCGAGGTCCTCGACGGTCAGGGCGACCTGCCCCACGACGAGCTGCTCACCGCCCTGGCGCAGCGGCGCGCCTATCTGCACCTGAACCGCTGGACCTCCCTGGGCCTCTCGCTCATCGAGGCGATGATGCTCGGGCTGCCGGTGATCGCGCTGGCCACGACCGAGGCGCCCGCGGTCCTGCCGCCCGACGTCGCGCTCGTGACGAACGACCTCGACCGGATCGCCGCGCGCTGCCGGGCGCTGCTCGACGACCCCGAGGCCGCGCGCGAGGCCGGCCGGCGCTGCCGGGCGCACGCGCTGGAGCGCTTCGGCCTGGAGCGCTTCCTCGCCGACTGGGACCGCCTGCTCGACGACGCCGTGGCGCGGTGCCCGGCGGCCCGTCCCGGGTGAGCCGGCGTCCGCCGGGCCGTCCGTCGGCGGGGCGACCCGCCGCCGGCTCAGCCCGCGAGCACGGCGCGCACGACGCGTCGGCGCGCCGTCTCCAGCAGCGCCCACTGCTCGTCGGCACGGGCGATCAGGCGCTCGAGATCGATGTCGCGCAGGCGCTCGTCCTCGAGCTCGCGCAGGGCGACCCAGAGCGCCCGCTTGCCGCGCACGGCGATCGTCAGCCCCTCGAGCTCGATCACCGTCGAGAGCGGCGAGCGACGCAGCACCGCGCCGTTGGGCTTCAGCCGCCCGACGAGCTCGCCGACCCGCCCCGCGACGACCTTCACCGGGTTCGGCCGGACCTCGAGCGCGCGCATCGCGTCGCGCAGCGCGCGGTGGTCCTCGCCGATCTGACGGGCGGCCTCGACGAGCGTCGCGTGCAGCTCCTGGTCGCGGCCGTCCTGGGCGTCGCGCGCCCGCTCGGCGAGCGCGAGGCCGCCGGTCGCAGCCGTGAGGTGGTCGTTGAGGTAGGTCTCGAGGTGGCTCATCGTCCTGGGGGTCGGGGACCGTCGCCGACGGGCTGCCCCAGCGCCGACGCTCGCAAACTCAGCCGGCGCGGAGCCGGACGACCCCGGGCGCGATCTCGGCGACGCGGTCCCACGGGACGAGGTCCCCCTCGTGCAGCGGCTCGGGACGACGCGCGGCGCGCGTGCCGAGCCGCGCGCGGATCCCGGCGGTGCCGAGCACGAGCCCCTCGACGAGGAACCGGTCGTCCTCGCGCCGGGCCCGGACGTCGCGGACCCGGCCGACGACCCGCCCGTCGGCCCCGACCACCCGGGCCCCGAGCAGGTCGGACAGCCGCAGGCGCGGGGCGACGCCCTTCGCGTCCTCGAGCGGCTCGGTCATGCGCCCGGCACCCGCCCCACGAGCGTCGAGAGCTCGAGGTCGTCGCCGGCCAGGCCGAGGTCCGCCGCGTCGCGCCGCAGCGCGATCCGCGTCGTGACGTCGTCGACCGCCGACCACGGCACGCGGCGCGCCGTCCTGCCCCACACCGGCGCGCCGGCGCGCCGGCGCCACCAGCGCCCGAGCCGCCCGGGCCCGCGTCCCGCCCGGATGCCGGAGCCGACGAGGATCGCGGTGACCTCCAGCCGCCCGCCCGGCGCGCCGGTGAGCTCGAGGTCGTCGACCTTGCCGCAGCGCCGACCGCCGGCGTCCACGAGCTGGTCGTCCAGCAGGCGGTAGGCGAGGTCGATCCGGGACTCGGCGAGTCCGTGGCCGTGGTGCTCCATCGTCAGCCTCCTCCGGCGTTCGTCGCCAGCAGCAGGGGGATCGCGGCGACCGCGAGGCCGCAGATGAGCACGAGGTAGACCCAGCCGAGCGTCGTCGCGATCCGCCCGTTGGCGTGCTCGCCCATGTAGGTCCGGTCGCGGGCGATGAGCAGCACCGGCAGGTACGTCAGCGGCAGCGCGACGACCGAGAAGATCACGGAGTACTCCGTGATGTCGACCGGGTCGACGCCGGTGCACACGAGCGCGAACCCCGCGGCGAGGAAGCCGATCCAGGTGAGCGTGAACCGGGGCGCGTCGCGGGCCCGGCGGTAGCGCCCCCACTCCCAGCCGTGGAACTGCGCGAGGTTGTAGGCGCCGGCGAGGCTCGCGTCGACGGCCGCCCCGCCGATCGCGGCGAGCATCCCCAGCAGCGCGACGAGCAGCCCGACCTCGCCGAACGGGATCTGCGCGGCGAGCGCGACGGTGCCCAGCGACGTCGGGTCCACGCCGGTCGGCAGGAAGAGCTGCGCGGCGACGACCATGAGGGACATCGACAGGATCGCCCCGATCCCGTAGCCGACGACGACGTTCAGGCGGTTGACGCGCAGGTCGCGCGGTCCCCACCGCTCCTCGACCGCGCCCGACGAGTAGAAGTAGACCTCGTAGGGCATGAGCGCCGCGGCGATGACGCCGACGACGAAGTACCAGTAGAGCGTGGAGCCCTTCGCCTCGGGCACGAGCCCGCCGGCGGTCGCCGACCAGTCCGGGCCGTGGTGCAGCGCCGCGGCGAGGAAGACGAGCAGCAGCAGACCGGTATAGCCGAAGACGCGCTCCAGGCCTCCGAACGGCAGGACCCAGATGATGAGCCCGAGGCCGACGGTGGCGAGCAGCGCGAAGAGCGAGAACGGCGCGTCGAAGAGCAGCTGGAGGATGATCGCCACGCCGCCGATCTCCGCGGCGATCGTCAGGAGGTTCACCGCCTGGGACGCGAGCAGCGTCACGAGGCCGGCGGTGTAGCCGAGCCGCTCGCGGATGACGTCGAAGACCGGGCGCTTCGTCACCGCGGCGACGCGCCCCGACATCTCGGCGTAGACCCCGATCCCGACGACGCCGACGACGACGGCCCACAGCAGGTCGTACCCGAACGTCGCGCCCGCCTGGATGTTGAAGACGAGGTCCCCGATGTCGAGGAACCCGCCGATCGCGGCGATGATGCCCAGCGCGATCTGCAGCAGCGTCCTCATCGGCGCGCGATCACCTCCGCGGCCTGGTCGGCGGCCTCCTGCAACCGGTCCCGGACGACGCGGGCGCCGGCGCGGGCGCCGGGCCGCGTCTGCAGCGCCGAGAGCGCGCCGGCGACCCGCCCCGCGATCGCGACGGTGCGGTCGCGCGCGGTCTCCAGGCCGGGCTCCGGCGTCGCGTCGGCGACCTTCTCGGCCTCGTGCTGGGCGCGCTCGGCGAGGTCGCGGGCGTGGACCCGCACGAAGAGCGACCGCGTCCGATCGCGGACGACGCCGTCGGCGAGGATCCGGCCCTCGAC
Source organism: Patulibacter brassicae (assembly GCF_033949425.1). Lineage (NCBI taxonomy): Bacteria > Bacillati > Actinomycetota > Thermoleophilia > Solirubrobacterales > Patulibacteraceae > Patulibacter > Patulibacter brassicae. Next base: position 228,628 of record NZ_JAXAVX010000005.1, read on the forward strand.
GGCGAGCGCCTGCACCGCGCCCGCCCGTCGCTCGAGCTCGTCGCGACTCGTGTCGCCGCACCCCGCGAGGAGCAGGACGCAGGAGGCTGCCAGCACGCACGGGCGCCGCACGGCCCGAGGGCTACCCGCCCGCGGCGCGCGGCATGCGCGGTCCGTCTCGTCCCCGGCGCGACCGAGGACGAGACGGACCGGCCGGCGTCAGGCGGCGACCCCGACGCGCTCGCCCATCGCGTCCAGCGACTGCCGGATGAGCCGCGAGACCTGCATCTGGGAGACTCCCACGCGCTCGGCGATCTCGCGCTGGTACATGTCGCGGTGGTAGCGCATGAAGAGGATGCGGCGCTCGCGGTCGTCGAGCCCGGCGAGCGCGTCGCGGACGGCGATCACGGCCTCGGCCTGCTCGTAGCCCTCGTCCTCGGCGCCGAAGCGCTCCCGCATCGTCGGGCGCCCGTCGTCGGCGGTGCCCTCGAGGGAGTGGGAGCGGAAGGCCGCGCCGGCGCGGGTGGCGTCCTCGGCGTCCGCGACGGAGACCTCGAGGATCTCGGCGATCCGCGCGGTCGAGGGGAGCTCGCCGTGCTCGCGCTCGTACCGGTCGCGGGTCCGCCGCACCCGGGCGTCGAGCTCCTTCATCGCGCGGGGGACGTGCACGGCCCAGCAGCCGTCGCGGAAGTGGCGCTTGATCTCGCCGGTGATCGTCGGGACGGCGTAGCTGGAGAACTGCAGGCCGCAGTCGAGGTCGAAGCGGTCGATCGCCTTGACGAGGCCGACGCAGCCGACCTGGACGAGGTCCTCGAGGGTCTCGCCCCGCCGCTCGTAGCGCCGGGCGCAGGAGCGGACCAGGGGCATCGCTCGGCGGACGAGCTTCTCGCGAGCGACCTCGTCGTGGTGCTCGCGGTAGCGGCGCAGGAGCGCCATGTCGTGCTGATGGGTGGACACTGGGTCCTCCTGTTCGGGGGGAAGCGAACGGGGGAAGCCCGACGGGGATGCGACGCGGCGCACCGCCCAGGAAGGGGAAACCACCTCTTGCGTGATGCCGTCGCCCTACGCGAGTGCGTCCGTCGCGCGGCGTCCGCTCCCGATCCGCAGACGAATCGCGAGCCGTGGGCCGCCCGTCAGGGCCGTCGGCACTGCACCGAACCTAGCGCGCCCGGACCGGCGACGCAACCGCGGATCCGGCCCCCGGAAGAGCTTCGCGGGCGCGCGTTTGGCGCGCCCGCGCGAGGGGAAGCACCGCCCCATGCGGATCGTGGTCACCGGAGCGACCGGCAACGTCGGATCGGCCCTCGTGCGCGCCCTCGAGCGCGACCCCGACGTGGACGAGGTGGTCGGGATCGCGCGGCGCCTGCCCGCCGGCGGCGAGGGCGGCAAGACGGCCTGGGTCGCCGGCGACGTGCGGGAGACCGACCTGCGGCCGCTGTTCACCGGCGCGGACGCCGTCATCCACCTCGCATGGGCGATCCAGCCCTCGCGGGACCGCGACACGACGGCCGGCATCGACCTCCTCGGCACCGAGCGCGTCCTCGACGCCGTCGCGCACGCCGGGGTACGGACCCTCGTGCACGCTTCCTCCGTCGCGGTCTACGCGCCGGCGCGACGCTCGCGCGACCGCGTCACCGAGGGCTGGCCGCGGCGCGCCGTCGCGTCGTCGTTCTACTCGCGCGACAAGGTCCGCGCCGAGGAGCTGGTCGACGCGTTCGCCCGCGAGCACCCGGACGTGCGGACCGTCCGGCTGCGGCCCGCCCCGATCGTGCAGCGCGCCGCCGCCGAGGAGCTGCGACGGTACTTCTTCGGTCCCCTGCTGCCGAGCCCGCTGATCGCGCCCGGGCGCACCCCGATCGCTCCGATCCCACTCGGCCTCTGGTTCCAGGTCGTGCACGCCGACGACGTCGCCGACGCGTACCGCCGCGTGACGCTGGACGAGTCCGCCAGCGGCGCCTACAACGTCGCGGCCGACCCGCCGATCGGCGCCCGCCGACTCGCCGGGATCCTCGGCGGCGTCCCGCTCCCGATCCCCGGCCGGCGCGTGCTGCGGACGATCGCCGGCCTCACCTGGCGCGCGCGCCTGCAGCCGACGCCGCCCGGCTGGGCCGACCTGGCCTACGCCGCGCCGCTGCTGGACACGAACCGCCTGCGCGCGCTCGGCTGGGCGCCCCAGCACGACGGGCCCACCGCCCTCGCCGAGGTGCTGGCGGGGATCAACGCCGGGGCCACCGGCGAGACGCCGCCCCTGGCGGCCGCGGGCGGCCGCTGGCAGGAGCTGCGCACCGGCATCGGCGCGCGCAGCGGCGTCTGATCGGCGGGGCGCCCGCCACCGGCGTTCCGGCCGGGACGCCGTGCTCGAGGGGCCGCCGGCGGCCGCTCAGCGGCGGCGCAGCCACGCGAACCCCGCCTGCGCGACGTCGTTGATCGCCTCGATCGTGCCGGTCGCCGCGGCGAGGCGACCGGCGCGCGGCACGGTCACGCGCAGCCCGACGAGCCCGAGCCCGACCCAGGCGCCGGTGCAGCGGGTGCAGAGCAGGAGCTCGCCGACCGCGTAGCGCAGGCCGGTCCCGCGCGGTCGCCGCGCACCCCCGGCCGGCTCCTCGACGAAGGGCCGCCGCAGCCACTCCTCGACCTTCTGCTCCGTCACGACGCGCGTGTAGGCGGAGGTCGCGATCCCCAGCGGCAGCAGCTCGGACCGGGCCGGGAGCTCGCCCGTGCGGCGCGACGCGAGCACGATCGAGCCGAACGCCGCCGCGTAGGCGGCGGAGATCAGCGCGTAGCTCGACGGGCGGGTGGGGGTCTCCGCCGTGGGCCTCAGCGCTCGGTCCTCCGGGGCACGTGGCTACCGATCCTCGCGGCCGCTCGGCGCGCGGAAGCGCGTCGTGGCGTGGGTCCCGTCGCAGAACGGGCGGATCCGCGACCGTCCGCAACGGCAGAGCGCGACGGGCGACCGGCCCGGGTCGATCTCCTCGCCCTCCTGGTCGAGCAGGACGATCGGGCCGCGGACGATGAGCGGTCCATCCCGGTAGGGCGTGATCGTCACGGTGGGGCGCTCGTCGCCCATGCGATCACTCCCCCGCCCGGCGGCCGCGCACGACGACGAGCTCCTCGTCGGTGGCGCCCGGCCGCAGCCGCCCGGCGCGCCGCAGCGCCTCGGCACGCCGCTGCATGACCGGACCGAAGGGGATCCGCTGGCGGGCGGCGACCTCGACCTCGAGGCCCTGGTCCCGCAGCCGGCGCAGCGTGAGGTCGACGTCGGCGACCTCGCTGTGCACGAGCAGCAGCGAGCCGCCCGGTCGCAGCCGGGCCGGCGCCGCCGCGCAGATCGCGTCGAGGATCGCGCGCCCGCTGCGACCGGCGTCCCAGGCCCGACGGGCACCGGCACGCGGGAGGTCGTCCTCGCGCGCCGGGACGTACGGCGGGTTGCTCACGACGAGGTCCCAGGTGCCGTCGGGCGCCGCGTCGAGGAGGTCGCCCCGGCGCACCTCGCCGCGACAGCCGAACCGGCGCAGCGTCATCCGGGCGGTCAGCACGGCGCGGCGCGACACGTCGACCGCGGCGACCTGCGCGCCGTGGCGCGCGGCGGTCGCGGCCAGCAGCCCGCTGCCGGTGCAGAGGTCGAGCACGCGCGCGCCGTCCAGCGGCTCGGACGCGAGGACCGACGCCAGCAGCAGCGAGTCCTCCTGGGGCGCGTAGACGCCGGGCAGGGTCCGGATGCGCGGCGCCGCGGGGCGGGGGCGCGCGGCCGGCGCGGTCGGTCCGGGCACCGGGGCGGCGCGGGGGGCGGGGGCGATGAGGGAGTCGTCGAACACGGGGAGGGCGGACCGGGTCTGGATCGAGGGACCGGTCTGGTGCCGTGGTCTACCCAGGCACGCGCTCCGGATATCGCGGATGCGACCCGGGTATCCCGGGGACATGACCCCTCCCGGCCTGCCCAGCCCGCGTGGCCCGCTGTCCGCCCGCGTCCTCGAGCTCCTGTCCCGGGCGCCGGGGAGCGCCGCGGCGGACGCGGTCCTGCCCGCCGTGCCGGAGGACGCCGTCGGCGATGAGGACCTGCAGCTGGCGCTCTACCTCGCCTACGAGCTGCACTACCGCGGGCTGCCCGGCGTCGCCGACGCCTGGGAGTGGGACCCGGCGCTGCTGACGCTGCGCGGCGCGATGGAGGCGGCGTTCGAGGCCGGGCTGCGCGAGCTCGTCCCCTACCCCGACGCCGTCGCGCCGACGGAGATGGACGTCGCGCTGCGGGAGATCATGGACGCCGACGACGGCCCGTCGCTCTCGCGGTTCGTCGAGCGCGAGGCCGACGCCGAGCAGGTCCGCGAGCTCGTCGTGCACCGCTCGGCGTACCAGCTGAAGGAGGCCGACCCGCACTCCTTCGCGCTCCCGCGGCTCCACGGACGGCCGAAGGCGGCGATGGTCGAGATCCAGGTCGACGAGTACGGCGGCGGCAAGCCCGACCGGATCCACGCGCTGCTCTACGCCGCGACGATGCGGGAGCTCGGCCTCGACGACGCCTACGGGGCCTACGTCGACGTCCTGCCCGCGACGACGCTCGCGACGGTGAACCTCGCGTCCTTCTTCGGCCTGCACCGGCGCTGGCGCGGCGCGTGCGCCGGGCACCTGGCCCTGACCGAGATGACCTCGTCGGCCCCGAGCCGACGCTACGCGGCCGGCCTGCGGCGCCTGGGCTTCACGAGCGCGGCGGCCACCGAGTTCTACGACGAGCACGTCGAGGCCGACGCGGTCCACGAGAGCATCGCGGCCGTCGACCTCGCGGGGGGCCTCGCCCACCAGGACGAGGGTCTGGGCCGCGACGCGCTCTTCGGCGCGGCCGCGCTGGCCGCGCTGGAGGCGCGCTTCGCGACCGCGATCATGGACGCCTGGGAGGCGGGCCGGACGTCGCTGCGCACCCCCGGCCTCGTCCTGGCCTGAGCGATGCGACCGCTCTCCCTCGCCGGCCGCGGCGTCCTCGTCACCGGGGCCGCCGGCGGCATCGGCACCGCCGTCGCCCACCGGCTCGTGGCCCTCGGAGCCACGCCGGTGCTGCTCGACGTGCCCGGTCCCCGACTCGACGCGCTCGAGCAGGCGCTCGGGGACCGGGCCGTCGTGGCGCCCGCCGACGTCCGCGACCGCGGCGAGGTCGTCGCCGTCGTCGACGACGCCGCCGCGCGGACCGGCGGGCTCGCGGCCGCCGTCATCGGTGCCGGCCTCGTCCGTCCCGACACGCTCGTCGGCCAGCACGAGGACGACGCCCGCCGCGTCATCGACGTGAACGTCTACGGCACCCTCTGGTCGTTCCAGGCGGCGATGCCGCACGTCGACGCGGCCGAGGGCCACGCGCTGGCGCTCTCCTCGATCGCCGGCATCGCGCCGATCCCGCTCTCGGGCGTCTACCCCGCGTCGAAGGCGGCGGTCGACAGCATCGTCGCGACGGTGCGGACCGAGGCGATGAACCGCCGCACGAGCGCCGGCGTCGTCTACCTCGGCGCGGTCGACACCCAGATGAACCGCGACGTCCAGCGCGATCCGCGCACCGCGCGCGCGACGCAGCGGTCGATCTCGTTCCTCACGCGGCCGTCGCGCGCGGAGGACGTCGCCGTGGCGATCGTCGACGGCCTGCGGGACCGCCGAGGGCACGTCGTGGTGCCACGCTGGATGACGCCGGCGGTCTGGCCCCACGCGCTCGTGCGCGCCGTGGCCGAGCGCGTCATGGCCCGGACCGCGCTGCGCGACGAGCTGCCGGGCGGCGCGCAGGCGACGGACCGGACGCTGCAGCGCTCGACCGATCCCGGCGAGACCCAGGATCCCCGCCACGACGCCGACGCCGGACAGGAGGTCTCCTCGTGAGCCGCATCGACCTCACCGGCCGCGGGGTCGTCCTGTCGGGCGCGACCGGCGGCATCGGCCGCGAGATCGCCCGGGTGCTGCTCGAGCACGGCGCGCGCGTGGCGCTCGTGAGCCGCCCGACGGAGCGCCTCGAGGAGCTCGAGGCGCAGCTCGACCACCCGGACGCCGTCGCGTTCCCGGCCGACGTGACCGACCGCGCCCAGGTCGTCGAGGCCGTCGATGCGGCGGCGGAGCGCTTCGGCGGGTTGTGCGGCGTCATCGCCGGCGCCGGCGCCGTCGTGACCGGGACGATCGCCGAGCAGTCCGAGGAGGACTGCCGCCGCGTCGTCGACACGAACCTCTACGGCACCCTCTGGACGATGCAGGCGGCGCTGCCGCACGTCGACCGCGCCGGCGGGCACCTGCTGGCGGTCGCCTCGATCGCGGGGATCGTGCCGATCCCCCTCTCCGGCGTCTACCCGGCGACGAAGGCGGCGGTCGGCGAGCTCGCCGCCCAGCTGCGGATCGAGCTCATGCACCGGCCGACGAGCGCCGGCGTCTTCTACCTCGGCATGGTCGAGAGCGAGATGGCCGAGGCGGTCGCCGAGGACGAGCGGATCGAGCGGACCCTGGAGCGGAGCCCCCGGCTGCTGCGCTCGGCGCTGCCGGTCGACGAGGCGGCGGGGCGGATCGTGCACGCGCTCGCGCACCGGCAGGCGTCGGCGGTCGCGCCGTGGTGGCAGCTGCCGGTCGCCGCTCCGCAGCTCGGGCTGCAGCTGGCGGTCGAGACCGGCATGCGGGCGTTCGCGATCGCCCGCGAGCTGCCGCGGCGCGCGGTCGGCCGGGGGCCCGGCGCCGCGGACCGGTGAGGTCGCTCCGCGGCCCGGCGGCGCGGAGCCGCCCGGCGGCGCGGAGCTCAGCGCTCGACGAACTCGTGCGCGGTGCTCAACGCGCCCTGCGCGTCGGTCTCGCGATAGAGCATCGCGAGACCGAGCTCGTCGAACAGGGCCAGGAACTCGTCCCAGCCGAGCGGCTCGAGATCGCTGCCCTCCTCGCCGATGCGGAAGCCGATGCTGCTGTGGCCCTCCGGCGCGACCCGTCGCCCCGGCTCGGCGCCGCGGCGCTCCGCCCAGCGGCGGATCTCGTGGTGGTCGATGGTGTGGCCGGCGCTCCCCTGCGGCACATGAGCTCCCTTCGGGGCCCGGCGATGGCGCGCCGGGCCGTCGTTTGCCTCGTGGCTACCCGACCCCCCCGGCACCCCAAACAGCGCGATGGGCACCCGCGGATCGTCCCGCGCGCGAGCCGTGTGCGCCGGGGAGGCGCCGGGTAGCCCTGCGGCACCCCGATCCGACCCCGAGAGGAGCCCGATGACGACCCCTGCACGACCGCGCCGACGACCGGCGCGCGGAGCGGCCCGATGAGCGCCGCCGACCGCGACGGCGGCGGACGGACCGCGCTCCTCGTCATCGACGTCCTCAACGACTACGACCACCCGGACGGCGACGCCCTGCGCCCGAGCGCCCACGCGGCGGCGCCGGTGATCGGGCGGCTCATCGACGAGGCGCACGCGCGCGACGTGCTCGTCGTGCACGTCAACGACCAGCACGACCGCTGGGACATCGGCGCGGAGGACCTCGTCGCGCTGGCCCGGCGCGGCTCGCCCGACGAGCTCGTCGATCCGATCGTGCCGCGGAAGGGCTCGCCGTTCCTGCTCAAGGCACGCCACTCGGCGTTCTACGCCACGCCGCTGGAGTACCTGCTCGAGCGCGCCGGGGTGGCCCGGGTGATCCTCACCGGGCAGGTGACCGAGCAGTGCATCCTCTACAGCGCGCTGGACGCCTACGTCCGCCACCTCGACGTCGTCGTGCCGCGAGCGGCCGTGGCCCACATCGACGAGGAGCTCGCGGCGGCGGCGCTGCGGATGATGGAGGCGAACCTCCACGCCGAGGTCGTCGACGAGCAGGTCGACTGGGGCTGAGGGCCGCCGGTCCGGGGATCGCGTCCGCGCATGCCCACCCGCGCCCCGGGTAGGCGGAGACCATGACCTCCGAGACGCGCAGCACCCATCAGCGCTCCTCGACGCCGAGCCACGGCGAGGGGGAGCACCCCGCCCACACCGGCGGCCACCCCGCTCCGGGGGAGGAGAAGTACCCCCACCTGACGCCGGACGAGGACCCGCCCGGCGACCTCCACACGACGCGGCTGCTCCTGGCGATGCCCGCGATCGTCCTCGCCGTCACCGTGCTCGTCGTGGTCCTCCACGCGATCGCGCCGGTCCTCATCGTCATCCCGCTGCTCGGCGTCGTGGGCGGGATGGCCTACCTGCTCGTCACGCTGCTGCAGGCGACCGACGACGAGCAGCCCGAGCCGACCGCGCGCGAGCACGACCGCCCCGAGGGCCCGCAGCGCCTCGTGATCCCGGAGCATCCGCACCAGGGCCGCCGCCGGCCCGACCAGCGCCCGCTGCTGCGGATCTGAGCGCTCGCGGTGCGGCGACCGCGAGCGCGCCGTCGCCCGCCCGCGGGGGCGCACGAGCGCCAGCGCCTCAGCGCGTGGCGGCCGCGCACCGGTGCACGACGCGCCAGCTCGTCAGCTCGTCGAGCAGCTCGGGGCCGAAGCCGGTCCCGAGTCCGCTGTGGCGCCGCGGCTCCGCGGCGCCGGCCGGCGCCCCGCCGAAGACCGCGTTGATCTTCAGGGTCCCGACGTCCAACCGCCGGGCGGCCTCGCGCGCCGTGCGGTCGCTGTTGGTGAGGACCGTCGCGGCGAGCCCGTGGCGGCCCTCGGCGGCGAGCGCGAGACCCTCCTCGACGTCGTCGACGACGATCACCGGGGCGACCGGCCCGAACGTCTCCGTGGCCCAGACCGCCATCTCCGGGCGCACCTCCGTGAGCACGGTCGGCGGGTAGAAGCAGCCGGGACCGTCGGGCACGACGCCGCCCGTGCGCGCGACGGCGCCGCTGGCCAGGGCGCCCTGGACGTGGCCGTGGACCATCGCGCGGTGGCGCTGATCCACGAGGGGCCCGAGGGTCGTGCGGCGGTCCTCCGGCGGTCCGGGACGCAGCGCCTCCGCCCGGCGCACGAGGTGCTCGAGGAACGGGCCGGCGACGCGCCGGTGCACGACGATCCGCTCGACGGCGGTGCAGAGCTGACCGGCGTTCGCGAAGGCCCCGCTGGCGGCCTGGGCCGCCGCCCACCCGGGGTCGACGTCCCCGTCGACGACGAGCGGATCGTTGCCTCCGAGCTCGAGGATCGTGCGCCGCAGGTGCCGGGCGGAGGTCGCCGCGATCGCCTGGCCGGTCTCGATCGCCCCGGTGTGCAGGACGACGTCGACGGCGGGATCGGCCACGAGCCGCGCGCCGAGCCGGCCGTCGCCCTGCAGCAGGCGGACCGCGGGTCGCAGCGCCTCCGGCAGCAGGTCCACGGCCCACGCCACCGCGAGCGGCGCGCGCTCCGACGGCTTGACGAGCACGACGTTCCCGGTGACGAGGCAGGCCGCCAGCTGGCTCGCCGCGAGCGCGATCGGGTCGTTCCAGGGCAGGAGGACGAGCGCGACGCCGAGGGCGCGCGGCTCCATGACGTCGTCGGCGTCGGGATCGCCGAGCAGCCGGCGGCCGCGATGGCCGAGGCCGAGCTCGGCGTACTGCGCCGCGCCCTCCACGCCGGCCCGGACGCCGGCCAGCGCCTCCCGCAGCGGGCGACCCGTCTCGCGGGTGACGAGCCGCGCCAGCTCCTCCTCGTGCTCGGCGAGCGCGCGGGACCACGCGCGCAGGCCCGCCGCGCGGTCGCCCGCGGGACGGTCGCGCCATCGCGGTGCCGCCTCGGCGAGCTCGCGCAGCGCGCGGGACGCCGCGTGGTCATCGGCCTGCGCGACCTCGGCGACGAGCTCGTCGGTCGCCGGGTCGTGGATCCGCAGCGGCGCCGGGCGACGGCCGATGACGGCGGGCGGGTCGATGGTGGCCATGGTCGTTCCTCCGGAGGTCGGCGCAGGGGGTACCCGCCGGGGGCGCGCGGCAAGCGCGACCGGCGGCCGCGGGTCGCCTCGGGCGGGACGACCGGCGAAGCGCGACGTTCGTCCCCGCCGGAGTCGGGTAGCCCTAGGCAGGAGGGGCGCACCGGCGCCCCGCCCGGCGCTCCCGCCGCCGCGTCCGCGCGGCGACCACGCGTCCGCCGCCCGACCCTGAACGGAACGGAGACCCATGAAGGCCCTCACCTGGCACGGCCCCCGCGACGTCCGCATCGACACCGTCCCCGACCCGCGGATCGAGCACCCCACCGACGCGATCATCCGCGTCACCTCGTCGGGGATCTGCGGCTCCGACCTCCACCTCTACGAGGTCCTGGGCCCGTTCCTCGAGCCCGGGGACATCCTCGGTCACGAGCCGATGGGCGTCGTGGAGGAGGTCGGCGCCGAGGTCTCCGGCATCGCGCCGGGCGACCGCGTCGTCATCCCCTTCAACGTGAGCTGCGGGCACTGCTGGATGTGCGGGCACGGCCTGCAGTCGCAGTGCGAGACGACCCAGGTGCGCGACCAGGAGAAGGGTGCCGCGCTGCTGGGCTACACGAAGCTCTACGGCCAGGTCCCCGGCGGCCAGGCGGAGTACCTGCGGGTCCCCCAGGCGCAGTACGGGCCGATCAAGGTCCCGCACGGTCCGCCGGACGAGCGCTACGTCTACCTCTCCGACGTCCTGCCGACGGCGTGGCAGGCCGTCGACTACGCGCACGTCCCCGACGGCGGCAGCGTCGCGGTCTTCGGCCTCGGGCCGATCGGGCAGATGTCGGCGCGGATCGCCCGGCACCGCGGCGCCCAGCGCGTCTTCGGCCTGGACCTCGTTCCCGAGCGCCTGGCGCTCGCGGCGCGGCACGGCATCGAGGTCATCGACGTCCGCGAGGTCGACGACCTGCGCGGCGAGCTGCAGGAGCGCACGGACGGTCGGGGACCGGACAGCGTCATCGACGCCGTCGGCATGGAGGCCCACGGGGCGCCGCTCGGGAAGCTCGCCCAGGGCATGACGAAGTACCTGCCGAAGAAGGTCGGCCAGGTCGTGATGGAGAAGGCCGGTCTCGACCGGCTGAGCGTCCTGCACGCCGCGGGCGACGTCGTGCGACGCGGCGGGACGATCTCGCTGTCGGGCGTCTACGGCGGCGCGGCGGATCCGATGCCGATGCTGCAGCTCTTCGACAAGCAGGTGACGCTGCGGATGGGCCAGGCGAACGTCAAGCGGTGGATCGACGACCTGCTGCCGCTCGTCGAGGACGACGACGACCCGCTGGGCGTCGGCGACCTCGCGACGCACAAGCTGCCGCTCGAGCAGGGCCCCGAGGCCTACGGGACGTTCCAGCGCAAGGAGGACGGCATGATCAAGACCATCCTCCAGCCCTCCGCCGCCTGATCGTCGCCCGCCGGCGTCGCGCCCCGGGGCGGCGCCGGCGATCGCGTGGCGGGCGTCAGCGCGGCGCGTCGAGCCCGCGGCCGTAGAGCGCCAGCCAGGCGATCTCGGCCATCGCGGTGGCGTTGCGCCGCCGCGCGACCGGCCCGGCGGCGGCGAGCAGCCGTCCCGTGCCGTGCAGGAGCATCCCGACGAGCCACGCCGCCGTCGGTCCCGGGTCGAGCCCCGGACGGGTGGTGCCGGCCTCGACCTGGGCCGCGATGCTGCGCTCGAAGCGCCGGCGCACGTCGTCGATCCGGCCCTCGAGCTCCGGGGCGAGCCAGGCGTGGCCGAGTCCGGGCAGGAACGCCGAGCAGACGTGCGGGTAGCGGTTCAGGCCGTCGGCGAGCTGCGCGGCGCCGAGCGCGATCTCGTGGACCCCGACGACGCCGGCGCCGTCGAGCAGCCGCAGGCCGGGCTCGAAGACGAGCTCGACGAGGTCCTGCGCGATCGCCAGCTGCAGGTCGGCCTTGCCGTCGAAGGCGTAGTAGAACGTCGACCGCGCGACGCCGGCGCGCTCGAGCAGTCCGCCGAGGTGGACGTGCTCGTAGCCGCCGACCTCGCGCAGCGTGGCGTCGAGCGGGCCGAGGAGCGTCGCCGCGAGGTCGGCGCGCCGCGCGTCGCGCCGCTCCCCGGCGCTCGTGCGCCGGCCGGTGGCGACGCCCGCCACCTCAGAGCGCCTCGACGATCGTGGCGTTCGCCATGCCGCCGCCCTCGCACATCGTCTGCAACCCGTACCGCAGGCCCTGGTCGCGCAGGTGGTGCACGAGGGTCGTCATGAGCCGCGCCCCGGAGCCGCCGATCGGATGCCCCAGCGCGATGGCCCCGCCGTTGGGGTTCAGCCGGGCGTGGTCCGCGCCCGTGTCCTGCAGCCACGCCAGCGCCACCGACGCGAACGCCTCGTTGACCTCGAACGCGTCGATCTGCTCCAGCCCGAGCCCCGCGCGCTCCAGCACCTTCGCCGTCGCCGGGATCGGCGCGGTGAGCATCGTCACCGGATCGTTGGCCACGACCGTCGCGGCGACGACCCGCGCGATCGGCCGCCACCCCAGCTCCGCGGCCCGCTCGCTCGTGGTCATGAGCAACGCGGCCGAGCCATCGCTGATCTGCGACGCGTTGCCCGCCGTCACGACCCCGCCCTCGCGGTACGCCGCCCGGATCCCGGCCATCGACTCGACGGTCCCGCCGCGCCGGACGCCCTCGTCCGTGTCGATGACCGTCCCGTCCGGCGTCGTGACCGGCGCGATCTGCGCCGCGAACCGGCCCTCGTCGATCGCCGCGCCCGCCCGCGCGTGCGACTCCAGGGAGAACTCGTCCAGCTGCGTGCGCGAGAGCCCCCACCGCTGCGCGATGAGCTCCGCCCCCGTCCCCTGGTTCGGCGCCACGCCGTCGTAACGCGCCAGGAAGCTCGGACCCAGCGGATCCGCGCCGGCCATCGAGGAGCCCATCGGCACCCGCGACATCGACTCCACCCCGCCGGTCACCACGACGTCGTACTGGCCGCTCACGAGCCCCGCCGCGGCGAAGTGGATCGCCTGCTGCGAGGAGCCGCACTGCCGGTCCAGCGTCGTGCCGGGCACCGACTCCGGCCACCCCGCCGCGAGCACCGCGGTCCGCGCGATGTTGAAGGACTGCTCGCCGACCTGGGACCCGCAGCCCCAGACGACGTCGTCCACGAGCGCCGGGTCCAGCCCGGAGCGCTCCGCCAGCGACCGCAGCACGTGCGCGGACAGCTCGGCCGGGTGGACCGTCGAGAGCCCGCCGTTGCGCTTGCCGACCGGCGTGCGGACCGCCTCGACGATGACCGCGTCGCGCGCGCTCACGCGGGGACCCGGTCGCCGGTGAGGATCTGGTCGGCGACGATCTTCGCCGTCTCCGCGCACGCGGTGGTCCCGCCGTTGGCGTACTCCTTCACGCCGTCGCCGACGTTCCAGAGGTTCGGGATCGGGGTCGTGTGCGGCATGTCGAAGCCCGCGACCGCGCGCTGCGGCGGCCACTCGTCGCGGCGCACGACCTGCGAGAGGATCCGCGCGTCGGCGAAGCCCTCGATCTCGTCGTGGAGGTCCTCCAGGAGCAGCGCCATCTCCTGCTCCTCGTCGAACGGCCCGACCGCGGGCCGCGGGACCGACGAGGCGACGTAGAGGTTCCAGCCCTCGGGGGCCATCTCGGGGCAGGTGGCGGTGAAGTTCGCCACGTAGCAGAGGCGCCGGGTCTTCGCGAAGGAGAGCATGCCCTGCGCCTTGATCAGCGGCTCGCGGCTGGCGAAGTTCACGGCGAGCATCGCGCACGGGCGGTCGCGCTCGCGGACCATCCGCACGTGCTCCTCGCCGAGGTGCTCCTCGCCGACGAGGCCGACGGTCGCCGCCGGGCCGACGTCGCTGACGAGCACCGAGCAGGGCACGTCGACCGTCTCGCCGCCGCGGCGGACGCGCACCGAGCGCACGAGCCCGTCGGCGACCTCGACGCCCTCCGCCTCCGCGTCGAGCCAGATCTCGCCGCCGAGCTCCTCGATCCGCTCGGCGAGGGCGCGCCAGACGCCGATCGTGCCCTCGGGGCAGAAGCCGAAGCGCTTGAAGGCGCTCTTGCGGGTCATGTACGTGAGGAAGACCCGCGCCGGGAGCTCCTCGGCGGTGACCGCGAAGATCGACGCGATCATGTTGTTGAAGATCCCGTGGACCGACTCGTTCTTCGTGTACTTGCGCAGCCAGTCCGCGGTCGTCTGCTCGTGGTCGGGCAGCCCGTCGTCGGTCCGCGCGGCGCCGAGGCCGCCGAGGAGCTTCGCGCCCTGCTTCGTGAGCTTGCCGAGCAGCAGCCCCCAGCCGCCGCTGGAGACGTCGACGTCCTTGCCCTTGATCCGGTAGAGGATCGGCGGCTTCGGCTCGCGGACCTCGAACCGGGCGCCGACCTCGGCGAAGGTCTCCTCGGTGATCCCGCCGCGCTCGATGACGATCGCGCCGACGTTCACCTTGAACCCGTCGATGTCGTGGGTCGAGGCGCGGCCGCCGACGCGGTCCAGCCGCTCGACGACGAGCGTGCGCAGGCCGGCGTGCTGGAAGCGCGCGGCGGTGAAGAGGCCGCCCGCGCCGGCGCCGATGACGACGGCGTCGAAGTTCTCGGTCATGTCGAGGGTCCTGGGTCGAGGGATCAGACGGTGGTGGGGGCCGCGGCCACGCCGGACGCGGAGGACGTCGCGGCGGCCAGGGCGTCGAGGTCGGCGGCGGCGCGGTCGCCCGAGCGCAGCGCCCCCTCGATCCCCGAGTGCGTGAGGAAGTCGCCCGCGAGCCGGATCCGGTCCGGCATCGCGTCGCGCAGCGCGAGCATCCGGCGGTAGTGCCCGGGCGTCGGGGCGATGAGCCCGGCCTCGAGCTCGAAGACCCGCTCGACGTCCGCGCGCGCGGGCCCGAAGGTGTCGGCGACCGCGGTGCGCGCCGCCTCGAGCGGGTCGCGGCCGGCGAGCTGCGCGGTGTCGAGGTAGACGCTGACGGTCTCGCCGCCGGGCGGGGCCGAGCCGGGCGCGCGACGCGCGTTGCGCAGCACGCCGTAGTCGTGGTGGCGCCCGCTGCCGGCCCGCACGACGAGGTCGTAGGGCACGTCGGCCCACGGGTCGCGGTGGTAGCCCAGCAGGACGTGGAAGGTGCGGATCGGCGTCACGCGCTCGAGCTCGACCGTCAGGTCGGGATCGAGCACCGGCCGGAGCAGCTCCGTCGTCGTGCGGACGTCGGTGGCCACGACGACGCCGTCGGCCTCGAGCGTCTCGTCGTCGAGCCCGACGACGATCCCGGCGTCCGTCGCGGCGAGCGAGCGCGCCGGCGCGGACAGGCGGACCTCGGCGCCGGCGTCCTGGAGCAGCCAGTCGGCGATCGCCCCCATGCCCCCGGCCGGCACGGTCAGCTGGGTCCGCGTCACCTGGTGCATCAGCGCGCGGGCGAACCCCGCGGAGATGACGTCGGGGTCGGCGCCGGTCAGCGGCCCCATCAGCGGGCGCAGGACGTACTCGTACCCCCGGTCCCCGAGGGTCCGGCGGCCCCAGTCCGACAGCGTCGTGCCGTCGTCGCCGACCGCGAGCTCCTCCAGGGTGAACGGGCCCGGGCCGCGCGTGAGGACGAGCCGCCCGATCCGCGCCGCCATCCGCAGCCGGTCGCCGAGACGCAGCTGCGGCAGGCCGAGCAGCGTCCACGGCCGGTCGAACCGCACGCGGTGCAGGCGCCCGTCGTCGGCGAGCACGGCGGTCCGCGCGGGCCAGCGGCCCATCGCGGTCGCGTGCCCGGACTCGCGCAGGAACTCGAGCGTCCGGTCGTACTGGCCCATGACGAAGATCGCGCCGGTGTCGACGCGGAAGCCGTCGACCTCGACGGTCCGCGTGCGGCCGCCGACCCCGTCCGCCGACTCGACCACGACGACCTCGTGGCCCTGCGCGCGCAGGCCGCGCGCGGCGGCCGCGCCGGCGATGCCCGCTCCGATGACGATGACCCGCATGACGCTCCCGCTCTCTTCGCGATCCGTGACCTGGACGGAACGTCCAGACATATTGCCCGACGACTTTACGACCGTCAAGCGCCCAGCGCCCCGACCCCCCGTGGGCAGCGTAGGGGACTCATTGACTCGCGTCAAGTTTTTTTGGTCACGCTGTCCGCACAAGACGTCTGGACGCCACATCTACCCCGTCGTCACGGGCCTTCGCCGGCCTCCGGCGAGGTCGTCCGCATCGCGGGCCGGCGCCGCCGCAGGTCAGGCGCGCGGCGCGGCGGCGGGCGCGTAGAGCGCCTGCCAGACGAGCTCGACCACGGCGTCGATCGCCGCCTCGAGCTCGGCGTCCGGGACGTCCCGGACGAAGCGGTGCATCGACCGCTCCCACATGTGCACGATCCACGCGGCGGCCTGGCGCGGCGGGAGCGCCGGGTTCACGAACCCCTCGCGCTGGCCCCGCAGGAGGTGCCCGGTGGCCTGCTCGACGCTGTCGGCGATCAGCCCCTCGACGAGCTCGCGGACGGCGGGATCGTAGGCCGCCGCGTCGTGGACAGCGGACATCAGCGGCGTGTGCGGGCGGTAGGACCGCACCAGCCCGTCGAGGACCCGGTGGACGTCGGCGCGCGCGACCGGTCCCTCGAGCTCCCACCACGGCCGCGTCGCGGCCCCGAGCGACGCCCAGCTCTCGTGGAAGATCGCGCGCAGCATCTCGCTGCGGTCGGAGAAGTAGACGTAGAACGTCGAGCGCGGGATCCCCGCCTCGGCGACGATCCGATCGACGCCGAGCTCGGTGTAGGCGGTGCCGTCGGCGAGCAGCCGCTCCAGCGCGTCCCGGATCCGGAGGACCATCTCGGCCCGCCGGTCGGCGCGGGTCCCGGGGGACCCGGCCCCCCGCCCGAGGGCGGCCCGACCGCTCGTCACCCGCGGACCTCGCCGTAGAGCGCGTTGGCGTAGACGAAGACGAGGGCGTCGACGAGCTCGTCGAGCGACCCCTCCGTCCCGGCGAGGACCGCGGCGACGTCGCGCTCCATCGCGAAGAAGACGCCGCCGACGAGCGTTTCGGCCACGAGCTCGGCCCGCGGTCCGGGCAGCATCTCGCCCGCCTCGCGCTCCAGGACGATGCGGGCCGCCACGCGCTCGACGAACGCCATCCGCCACGCGTCCCAGAGCACGCCGACCTCCGGGTCCGCGTGCGCCGCCTCGATCATCGCCCGGAAGATCCGCGCGTTCTCGCGCCAGAGCCGCGCGGTGCCGGCCATGCCCTCGCGGACCGCCGCGATCGCCGACGCGGGGTCGGGATGGTCGCCGCCGTACCACGACGCCGCGACCTGGTGCGTGGCCTCGAAGAGGTCCTCGAGCAGCGCGGCGACGGCCGCCGACTTCGTGGGGAAGTAGAAGTAGAAGCCCGGTCGCGTGACCTCGGCCCGGGCCGTGAGCTGGCCGATCTTGATCTCGGCGAACGGCGTCGTCTCGAGGAGCTCCTCGAGCGCCCGCAGGATCCGCTCGCGGCGATCGGCGCCCTTCGGCGTGACGGCGGCCCTCTGCGCTCGCATCGAAGTAGGGGATTGCATCACACGCCGAGGCGGCGGCCCCGGCGCGCCGCCCGCCGCGGCCGGCACGAAGTTGTCATCCGTCAATTCTGGCAGCGCGCGCCGGGATCGGCCAAGGTCGCGACGACCGGCAGGACGAGCGCCGCGGACGGCGCGTAGCGTCTCCGCGGTGAGCACCCCTGCCCCGGGCGACCCGTCGGACCTCAGCCCCCGCGGCCAGCGCCGCCGCGCGCAGCTGCTCGAGGCGCTCGAGGCGCTGCTCGACGACCGCCCGCTCGCCGAGATCGAGATCGACGACATCACGCGTCGGGCGGGGATCACGCGCTCGGGCTTCTACTTCTACTTCCCCGGCAAGAGCGCGGCCGTCGCCGCGCTCATCGACGGGGTCCGCGACGGGATCCTCAACCTCGGCGTCGACTGGTACGACCCCGAGGCACCCGACGGCCCCGCCCAGATCGAGGTGGCGATCAGGAACTCCGTCGCCTTCTGGCGCGAGCACGCGAGCCTGCTCGTGGCGATGATGGACGCCGCGGCCGTCGACGAGGAGACGCGGGCCGACTGGGACGCGATGGTCACCCACCTCGCCGCGACGTTCGCCGAGAAGTTCTCGCGCGACCCGATCGCCAGCGCGCAGCTCGCGCGCGCCGGCGTGGCGGTCGACGAGTTCGCGCGCCTGCTGCTCGACAGCTCCGTCGGCGTGATGGAGCGGGACGTCCGCTCGATCGTCGCCCGCGGGACGCCGGAGCCCGGCCTCGTCGCCGCGATGCTCCACCTCTGGCAGGTCGCCGTCTGGCCGCCGGCCGAGCGGGCCTGACGCCGCGGGGTGGCGGCGGCCACGCGCCTGGACCGCTCGGCCGCCGCGCACGGCGCCGGACCGCAGCGGGCTACGGGCTGCCGAGCGCGTCGGCGACCGCCCGTGCCCGCGTCCGCGCCTGCTCGACCGTCGCGCCGACCGCGTTCACGTGGCCGAGCTTGCGCCCCGGCCGGTGGCCCTTGCCGTAGAGGTGCAGGGTCGCGTCCTCGACGGCGAGGGCGTCGGTCAGCCCCTCGCGGTCCCACGGGTCCGGTCCGCCGAGGACGTTCACCATGACCGCCGCGTCGACGAGGGGGTCCGGGGCGCCGAGGGGCAGGTCGAGGACCGCGCGCAGGTGCTGCTCGAACTGATCCGTGACGCAGCTGTCCATCGTCACGTGCCCGGAGTTGTGCGGACGGCAGGCGAGCTCGTTGATGCGCAGCTCGCCGTCGCGGGTGACGAACAGCTCCACGGCCATCACCCCGGTCAGGCCGGCCTGCTCGGCGAGGTCGAGGGCGAGCTCCCGCGCGCGCTCGGCGAGCCCCGCCGGACCGGCGTCGCCGCCCAGGATCACCTCGGTGCAGATCCCGTCGACCTGGGTCGTGACGAAGGTCGGCCACGCGCGCCGCTCGCCCGACGGCCGCCGGGCGACCATCACCGAGACCTCGGCGGCGAGGTCGACGAGCTCCTCGACGAGGAAGCCCGGGATGCCCTCCGCGTCCGCCAGCACCGTCGCGGCCGCGTCGCGGTCGGCGAGGATCCACACGCCGCGGCCGTCGTAGCCGCCGCGGCGCGCCTTCAGCACGACCGGCCAGCCGTGCTCGCCCGCGAACGCCGCCACGTCCTCGGCCGTGGCGACCTCGGCGAACGCCGGGACCGGGAGCCCGCGCGCGGCGAACGTCGTGCGCGCGTGGAGCTTGTCCTGCGCGAGGAGCTTCGTCGCGGGACCCGGCCGGACGGGGACGGGCGACTCCCGCTCGAGCACGCGCAGGTCGGCCGGATCGGTCAGCTCGTGGTCGAACGTCACGACGTCGACGCCGGAGCGGGAGAAGGCGACGAGGTCCTCCGCCGACGTCCAGGTGCCGTCGAAGCGCTCGGCGCCGGCCAGCGCGGCCGAGCAGCCCGCGTCGGGATCGAGCACGACCACGCGCACGCCGAGGCTGATCGCGGCCTGGTGGAGCATCCGGGCCAGCTGCCCGCCGCCGACGACGCCGACGACCATCGCCTCGCTGCTCATGCGTCGAGCGTGGCCTGCAGGCGCGCGTCCTTCGCACGCGCCTGGTCGGCGAGGCCGGCCTGGAACGCGACCATCCGCGCGCGCACCGCGGCGTCCGTCGCGGCGAGGATCTGCGCCGCGAGGATCCCGGCGTTGCGCGCCCCGTCGACGGCGACGGTGGCGACCGGCACGCCCGCGGGCATCTGGACGATCGACAGCAGGGCGTCCATCCCGTCGAGCTTCGTGATCGCGACCGGCACGCCGATGACCGGCAGCGGGGTGAGCGACGCGACCATGCCGGGCAGGTGCGCGGCGCCGCCGGCGCCGGCGATGATCACCCCGATCCCGCGATCGGCCGCCTCGCGGGCGAACGCGACCATGTCCTCCGGCGTGCGGTGCGCGGAGACGACGCGGGCCTCCCACGGGACGTCGAGCTCCTTCAGCGCCTCGACCGCGGCCGCCATGACGGGCCAGTCGGAGTCGGAGCCCATGATCACCGCGACGCGCGGCAGGGCGGAGGGGTCTGCGGTCATCGAGGCGGGCGCCGGGGTCGCTCGGGTCGGCGCCCCTGCAGGGTATCCGGCGCGGCCCGCGACCCCCGGCCGGCGGGCCGGCTCGTCAGGTGACCGCGGGGGGACGCGCGGCGACCGCGGGGGACGGGGCGGCCGGGACCGGCGCCCCCGCGGCCGGGCGCCAGGCCGGCAGCTCGTGGGCCAGGCGGCGCAGCGCCTCGTCGGCGGACAGGTCGGTCCGCAGGTGCCCGCCCCGGATGACGAGCCGGTCGACGATCGCGTGCGGCAGACGGATCCGCAGCGCGTCGCCGCTGGTCCGCGCGGCCCGCGTCAGCTGCTCGCCGTCGAGGCCCGGCAGCAGGACGAGCAGCCGGTGGTCGGACCATCGGCCGGTGACGTTCGGGGGCAGGAAGAGCTGCTCGAGGACCCCGAGCGCCTCCCGGACGTGCCCCTCGCCGGTGCCGGCCAGCGCGTCGGTGGGCAGCTCGAGCAGCAGCGCGCCGACGGTGCGGTCCAGCACCGCGAGCTGCTCGGCCCGCTCCTGCAGCGCGTCGCGCCCGTGGGCTCGGGCGTCGACGGCCTCGGCCGGATCCGCCTCCCCGCTCCGGTCGCGCTCGAGCCGGTCCAGGTGCTCCTCCGTGACGTCGCGGTGGTTCAGGACCGCCGCCGCGCCGGTCGCCCGCGGCAGGCCGGCGATCCGCAGCGAGAACCAGCGCAGCTCGTCCGGGGCGTGACAGGCGTACTCGATCTCGAACTCGCGGCGCCGTCCCTCGAGGACCGCGCGCAGGCCGTCGGCGACGGCTCGGGCGTCCGGATCCCCCACGTCGCAGACCGCGAGGTAGTCCGCCCCCTCCCACTCCACCCCCGTCCACGCGTTGCGCCGGGCGAACGCGCGCCACGCCGCGTTCACGTGGAGGACGCGCCCGTCGTGATCCACGAGCGTCACGTGGTCCTCGAGGGCGTCCATCGCGGCACGCATCTCGGCGAGGCGGACGTACTCGGGATCGGGGGGCATCGACATGCGCAGGACTCGGATCGGTCGGGTGGGGCACGGTGCACGGCGCCCCGTCCATCGATGCGGTACCCGCCCGGCTCCGCGATTACCCACCCCGGCGCGGGACCGGACGAACGGCCCCTCGTCAGCCCGCGACGACACTCGCGGCGCGGTCGAGGATCTCGACCGCCGCGTCGTGGAGCTGCGCGCCGATCGACGCGTCCGCCTTCCCCGCGCGCGCCCGGGCGCAGGTGCCCTCGAGGATCACGGCGAGCTTGAACCCGGCCAGCGCGACGTACCAGTCGAGGTCCGCGAGGTCCCGCCCCGTCCGCTCGGCGTAGCGGCCGGCGAGCTCGCGCCGGTCCGGCAGCCCGCCGAGCGTCGCCAGCTCGCCCGCGATCAGCGCCGGGCGGCCGGGCTCCGGCCACGTGACGAGCATCCAGCCGAGGTCGAGCAGGGGATCGCCGATCGTCGCCATCTCCCAGTCGACGATCGCCGCCACGGCGGGGGCGTCGGTCCGGAACATGACGTTCGCCAGGTGGTAGTCGCCGTGCATGACGCCCGGCGCGAACGTCGCCGGCCGGTGGCGCTCGAGCCAGGCGGCGAGCTCCTCGACGCCGGGCAGCCCGTGGTCCGCATCGCCGGTGAGCTCGGCGTAGCGCGCCAGCTCGCCGCGCCACCGGGGGACCTGCCGCTCGAGGAACCCGGCGGGGCGCCCGAAGTCGCCGAGACCGACCGCCTCGTGGTCGACGAGCGCGAGGGTCGCCAGCGCGTCGACCATCGAGATGCCCATCGCGTGACGCGCCGCCGCGTCGTCGGCCACGCCGTCGGGCAGGCCCAGGACCGGGTTGCGCCCCTCGACCCGCTCGGCCAGGTAGAAGACCGAGCCGCCGAGGACGTCCGGGTCCTCGCACGCCGCGACGACCCGGGGATGCGGGACCGGCGTCGGCGCGAGCGCCCGGAGCAGGCGCATCTCGCGGCGCAGCGCCTCGTTCGTGCGCTCGCGCGGGTGCAGCGGGCCCCGCCGCAGCACGACGTCCAGCGCGCCGGAGCGGAACGCGACCATGATGTTCTGGGTGCCGCCGCCGACGGCGCGCACGTCCTCGACCGGGGCGTCGCTCGTGCCGCTCTCGCGCAGCCACGCGGTCAGCCGGTCGAGGTCGACGCCGGGGATCGCCGCGGTCGGCTCGTGCATGCCGCGAGCCTCGCACGTCGCGCGGCCGCGGTGGGACGATGGCGCGGCGCCGTCCTCAAGCGGCCGGCAGGTCCTCGGGACGGTTGACGTTGCGCAGCAGGACGGCGGGGTCGCCGTGGACGCGGAGCTCGTCGTCGCCCAGGACGGCGGCGCCCAGCGCCTCGACGGTCGTCACGACCGGCGCGCCGGCGTCGGCCGCCCGCTCCAGCGCGTCGGCGTGCTCCGGTCCGAACCGGCCGAGGAGGGGGTGCAGCCGGCCGGCGCCGCGCACCACCACGAGCGGCTCGGGGCGCGCGGCGAGGGCGGCGAGCAGGCCCGCCGGCACCCCGGGCAGGTCGACCGGGAGGACGACCACCGGGGCCGCGGCGCGTCGCAGGGCGGCGGCGACCCCGGTCAGCGGGTGGCGCGGGGCGGCCGGCTCGCGCCAGCGCTCGACGGGCAGGGCCGGCAGGGCGCTGTCGTCCTTCGCCACGACGACGGGACGGAGACCGGCGTCCTGCGCGGCGGCGACCGCGTGCGCGAGCAGCGGCCGCCCGTCGAGCAGGACGCCGGCCTTCGGCGTGCCCATCCGCCGGGAACGTCCGCCGGCGAGGATCACCGCCACCCGTGCCTCCATCGCCGCCAGTCTCGCATCGCCCGGCGTGGGGAGACGACGGCCCATCGACCCCCGGAACGGGGTGTCCGCGCCCCGGGTGTCCGCGCGGGGAACTCGACTAGGCTCGGGCGCGATGCCGCCCGTCGACCCCACCCGCCGCGCCGGGAGCACGACCGTCGCCGACGCTCGCACCGTCGCGATCACGATCGGCGGCGAGCACCCGACCGCGGTGGAGCGCCTGTCGCCGGCCGCCGCGGCGGGCCGGGTGCTCGCCGAGGACGTCGTCGTCCCGCTGAGCCTGCCGCCGTTCGACAACTCCGCGATGGACGGCTTCGCGGTCCGCGCCGCCGACACCGCCGCCGCCCCGGTCGCGCTGCCGCTGGTAGCCGAGTCGCGGGCGGGGCATCCCGCCGCGGAGGGTCTCGTCCCCGGGACGGCCGCTCGGATCAGCACCGGCGCCCGGATGCCGGAGGGCGCCGACGCCGTCGTCCGCGTCGAGGACGCCGACGAGGAGGACGGCGCGGTGCGCGTCCGCGTCGCGGTGACCGCCGGCCACGACGTGCGCCGCGCGGGCGAGGACGTCCGCGCCGGCGAGCCGGCCCTCGCCGCCGGCGCGCTGCTGCACGCCGGGCGGATCGCGCTGCTCGGCGGCCTCGGGATCGCCGAGGTCGCCGTGGCCCGGCGGCCGACGGTGACCGTCGTGGCCACCGGCGACGAGGTCCTCGTCGGGGGCGGCGAGCTCGCCGACGGCCAGGTCCACGACGTCAACGGGCTCGTCCTGCCCGCGCTGCTGGCCGCGGCGGGCGCCGGGACGGTCGACGTCGTCCGGGTCGGCGACGACCGCGATGCGACGATCGCCGCGATCGGCGGCGCCGGCGGCGACGTCGTCGTCACCTGCGGCGGGGTCTCGGTCGGGCGTCACGACCACGTGCGTCCGGCGCTCGCGGCGCTCGGCGCCGACGAGCGGGCCTACGGACTGGACCTCCAGCCCGGGCGCCCGACGTGGATCGGGACGCTCCCGGCCGCGGACGGGCGCGGCGCGCGCCCGGCGTTCGGCCTGCCGGGCAACCCCGCCTCGGCGCTCGTCACCGCCGCGCTGCTCGTGGTGCCCGCTCTGCGCGCGATGACCGGCGGGGTCGTGCCGCCGCCGCTGCGCCTGCCGCTGACCGAGGCGGCGCCGCCCGGGCGCCGGACGCGCGCCCTGCGCGCCCGGCGCGTCGCCGACGCGGACGGCATGGCCGTCGCGCTGCTCGGCCCGCAGCAGTCGCACCGCCTGCGCCCGCTGGCCGACGCGGACGCGCTGGCGATCGTCCCCGCCGCCGACGCGCCCACCCCCGCGGGCACGCCGGTCGACGTGCTGCCGCTGCCGGGCGCGGAGGCCGGGGCGTGAGCAGCGACGTCGTGGGGCAGGATGGGGACGTGCGCGACGGGACGATCGAGGTCGAGGTGCGGCTGTTCGCGGCGCTGCGCGAGTCGGCGGGCGCGGACCGGATCGCGCTGCGGCTGCCGATCGGCGCGACGGCGGGCGACGCGTGGCTCGCGGCCTGGGCGTTGGTCGACCAGGACCCGCCGGCCGCGCTCGAGCACGTCGCCCTGGCGGTGAACCGCGAGTACGCGAGCGCCGGCACGCGGCTCGGGTCGGGCGACGAGGTCGCGTTGATCCCCCCGGTCTCCGGCGGCCAGGACCCGGGTGCCGTCCGCGTCGTCCACGCGGCCGTCCGACGCGCGCCGCTGGACCAGGCCGCGCTGCACGCGCTCGTCGCCGACCGGCGCGCCGGGGCGATCGCGACGTTCTCCGGGACGCCGCGCGACGTGCCGCAGCTCGACTACGAGGCGCACGAGGAGATGGCGCGCGAGCAGATGGCGGCGATCCTCGCCGACGTCGCCGCGCGACACGGCGCCTGCGCGATCGCCGCCGAGCACCGCGTCGGACCGGTGCCGTGGCCGGAGCCGGCCGTCGTGGTCGCCGTCTCCACGCCGCATCGCGACGCGGCGTTCGCGGCCGCGCGCGAGGCGCTGGACCGGATCAAGGCCTCGGCGCCGATCTGGAAGGAGGAGGTCGACGGCGAGCGGCGCGCCCGGCCGGCGGGGACGCTGCCGGCGCGCGAGGGGATCCCCGCGACGGTCCCGGCGCCCGCGACGTCGCCCTCGGCCCCCGCGGCGCCGGTCCCGGCCGACGACCCGGAGCTCGGCCGGCCCGGCGGCCTCCTCCCGCACCTCCGTCCGGACGGCGGGGCGACGATGGTCGACGTCGGCGCGAAGCCCGTGACCGCCCGCCGCGCGGTCGCCGCGGCGCTCGTGACGATGTCGCCGGCGACCGCCGCCCTCGTCGAGCGGGGCGACCTGCCGAAGGGCGACGTCCTGGGCACCGCGCGGCTCGCCGGGACGCTCGCCGCCAAGCGCGTCCCGGAGCTCGTCGTCCTCGCCCACCCGCTCCCGCTGAGCAAGGTCGACGTGCGCACGACGGTCGTCGCGTCGCGCGGCGAGGTGCGGATCGAGGCCGAGACGCGGACGGTCGGCAAGACCGGCGTGGAGATCGAGGCGATCACCGCCGCGCTGATCGCCGCGGTGAACGTCTACGACATGGTCAAGGGGATCGAGCGCGGCGCGACGATCGGGCCGGTGACGCTCGTCCACAAGAGCGGCGGGCGCACGGGCGACCACGACGCGCCCGCGCCCTGGGAGGACGCCGCCGCGCGGACGCCGGGTGCCGCCGGCCCGCACGCGGTCGTCGCGGCGCGGCCCACCCCCGGGGCGGCGCCGTCCGGCGCCACGACGGACGCCGTGTCCTCCTCGGCCTCCCCCGCGCCGACCCCGTCGCCCTCCGGCGCGTCCGCGCCGCGCCGGGACGCGCGCCGGCCGGTCGACCCGCCGATCCGGGCTGCACTGCTGACCGTCTCCACCACGCGCGCCGGCGGCCCCGCCGAGGATCCCGGGACCCAGGCCCTGCGCGCGCTCGCCGCCGGTCTGCGCGCCGAGGTGGCCGTCGCGGAGCGGGTCCGGGACGACCGCGCGGCGATCGCCGCCGCGATCGCCCGCTTCGCCGACGAGCACGCCGTCGACGTCGTGCTGACCGCGGGCGGCACGGGGATGACCCTCGACGACGTGACCCCCGAGGCGACGCTCGAGGCGTGCGACCGCGAGGTCCCGGGGATCGCCGAGGCCCTGCGGCTCGCCGCGCGCGAGCACACCCACGCGTGGCCGCTCTCGCGCGGCGTCGCCGCGGCCCGCGGCCGGACGCTCGTCGTGAACCTGCCGGGCACGCCGAAGGCGGCCGGCGAGGCGCTGCCGGTGCTCGAGCCGGTGCTCGACCACGTCGTGCGGCTCCTGCGGCGCTGAGGCGGCGTCGCGTCCCCCCGGCCGACCCGGGCAGCGGCCGCACGCGCCGAACACCCTGTTCGGCTAGCGTGCGGCCATGCCCACCGTGACCGACGAGACGACGACCGTCCGCACCTCCGACGGGGTCGCGCTGGTCGTCGAGGACGTCGGCCAGGGGGACCCGATCGTCCTGCTGCACGGATTCCCCGACGACCGGACGATGTGGGACGGCGTCGTGCCGCTGCTCGTCGCCGGCGGGCACCGGGTGATCCGCTACGACCAGCGCTCGGCCGGCGCGTCCGACGCGCCCGCGGGGGTCGGCCGCTACGCCGCGGACCGGATCGTCGCCGACGTGCTCGAGGTCCTCGACGCGCGCGGCGTCACCGAGCCCGTAACGCTCGTCGGCCACGACTGGGGGGCGATGATCTCCTGGATGGCGGCGATCGCGCACCCCGCCCGGTTCCGCCGCCACGTCGCGCTCTCCGTCGGCCATCCCTCCTCCTACCGCTCGGCCGGCCTCGAGCAGCAGCGCAAGGGCCTCTACGTCCTGCTCTTCCAGGTGCGCGGGCTGCCGGAGCGGCTGCTGCTGGCGTCCGACCTGCGGCTCGCGCGGCGGTTCCTGCGGACGCATCCGCGCTTCGAGCACGTGCGCGCCCACGTGACGCGGCCCGGGCGGCTCACCGCCGGGATCGACTGGTACCGGGCGAACCTCGGCGCGCTGCTCACGCGCCGCTGGGGCCGCTGCCGCGTGCCGACCCTCGGGGTCTTCAGCACCGGCGACGACTACCTCACCGAGCGTCAGCTCGTCGGCTCCGCCCGCTACGTCGACGGCGAGTTCGCCTACGTCCGGCTGCCCGGGCCGGGGCACTGGTTCCCCGTCGAGGAGCCGGAGCGGACCGCCGAGCTCGTGCTCGGCTGGGCCGCCCGCTGAGCGTCGTCGGCGCGGCGGGTCGGGCCGGGGCCGCGATCAGGAGGGCGGCGCGGGGATCGGCGACGCCGCCAGGGCGGTCGCCACGGCGAAGAGGTTGCTCGCGCACGCCTTGCCGGTGCTGATCGTCCAGTCCTTCTCGTCGGTGGTCGACCACTCCTCCTCCCCCGGTCCCGGGCCCTTGTTCCAGTAGGTCCAGTTCTGGGGCGGCTGCGTGTAGCCGATGTCGTTGAGCGCGCCGCCGACCTCGCCGATGCAGTGGTGGGCGCCGTCCTCGTTGCCGGTCACCACGACGCCGGCCACCCGGTTGTACGCGACGGGCACCCCGTCGTCGTCGGTCTCCGAGAGGAAGGCGTCCATCCGCTCGAGCACGCGCTTGGAGACGCTCGACGGCTGACCGAGCCACGTCGGGGTGGCGATGATGAGGATGTCGGCGGCCAGCACGCGCTCGCGCAGCGCCGGCCACTCGTCCCCGTCGGAGACGGCCTCCGACACGACGCCCGGATCGACCTGGTGGTCGACGACGCGGATCGTCTCGGTCGTGACGCCGCGCTCGGCGAGCGCGCCGAGGACGACCTGCGCCAGGTCGCCGGTGTTCGACGGCTCGGGGGAGCGCTTGAGGGTGCAGTTCAGGCAGAGGGCGTGCACGACCAGGGGCTACCCGCGCCCCTCCCGCCACGAAACGTCCGCCCGGGACGCGAGCCCGCCGAGCGGCGGCTGGCTGACCCCGAAGGTCGCCGGCTCCCGGCTCAGGGCAGGTCGGTCCGGCGCGCGTAGAACGCCGCCCAGGTGGCGCGCGCCAGCGCGGTGGCCACGGCGGCGTCCTCCGACGGCGGCCGCTCGTCGGCGATGTGCCGCGCGACCGCCCGCTCGATCCCCCACGCGACGAACCGCACGGTGGCCGGGACGTCGAGATCGGCCGGCGCGCGGCCCGCGCGCTGGTCGGCGGCGATCGCGTCCTCCCAGACGGCGGCGAACCGATCGACGAGCGCCTGCCAGTGCGCGGCGACCTCGCCGTCGTACGCCGCGACCTCGGTCACGGCGGCCAGCGTCCCGGCGTGCGCCCGGTACTCGCCGATGACCTCCGTGATGCCGATCTCGAGGCCCTCGAGGCTGCGGTCGCGGTCCTCGACCCACGCCTCCGCGATCGCGAAGAGGTCCCGCGTGGCGGCGTCGCTGAGCCGCATGAGCAGGTCGACCTTGTCGGCGAAGTTCAGGTAGAAGCTCGACCGCGCGATGCCCGCCTCGTCGGCGATCCGCTGGACGCCGACGGCGGTGAACGACTCCCCCGCGGCGAGCAGCCGCTCGACCGCCTCGAAGATGTGGCCCTCGACCGTCCCGCGACCGGCGCGGCCGTTCTTCCCGCGTCGGGTCACCGAGGCCATGCGGGAAGCGTAGGGATGCCCGGCCCGGCCGGGGGCCGCGATCGACGTCCGGCCGGGCGCTCAGCCCGCGAAGACCTGGACCCAGTAGTGGCGCCAGGGACCCCCGGTGGCGTAGCCCACCCCGAGGACGCGGTAGCCGCGGCGCCGGATGTTCGCGCGGTGCCCGGGGCTGGCCATCCACTGCCGGCAGGTCGCCGCCGCGCCGGCGTTGCCGGCCGCGATGTTCTCGCCGATGGTGGTGAACCGGCTCGTGAAGCGCCGGACCCGCTCGCGCGGCCCGCGGCCGGCGGGGTCCTCGTGGGCGAAGAAGCGCTTCGTGCGCATCTGCCGGGCGTGGAGGCGCGCCGCCCGCGTGAGCGGCGAGGAGCGCCGCAGCGTCGGGAGCCCGCGCGTCGCCCGCTCCCGGTTCACGCACTGGAGGATCTGCCGCTCCTTGCTCGCCGCGGACGCCGCGTCGGCGGCGGGCGGCCCCGCGGCCGGCAGCACGAGCGCCAGGGCCGCGGCGGCGACGGCGAGCCGCGCGAGCATCCGGCCGGCGGAGCCCCGCCGGGACGGCGCGACGGCGAGCCCGCTGCGCCGCGGCACGACGACGGTGGCGCGCTGGACGGGGCGCTCGTGTCCGCGGGTGAGCGGGCGGATCCGGCGATCGCGCAGCACGAGGGGCACCATGACACCGAGCTCCAGCCGCGCGAGCCGCTCGCCCGGGCAGCGCCGTCGGCCGCCGCCGAAGGGCAGGAACGTCGCGGGACGCTCCGCGTCCGGGAACCGCTCGGGCCGGAACGCGTCCGGCGCGGGGAAGGCGTCGGGGTCGCGGTGCAGCAGGCCGATCGGCACGAGCACGTCCGTCCCGGCCGGCAGCCGGTGGCCGCCGGCGTCCAGGGGCGCACGCAGCCGGCGCAGCGCGCCCATCGCCGGCGGATCGAGGCGCAGGCACTCGTCGAGGACCGCCGCGAAGCGCGGGTGCGCGTCGCCGGCCTCGGCCAGCTCGTCGGCGAGGTCCGGATGGCGGCCGAGGCGCTCGAGGACCCGCGTGAGCGCGATCGCCGGCGGCTCCTGGGCGGCGGCGAGCACGACGAGCAGCTCGGCGACCGCGTCGTCGGCCTCGGCGGACGGCCGAGCGCGCAGGAGGGTGCCGAGCAGCCCGGGACCCGGATCGCCGGCCCGGCGACGCGCGGCGAGCTCGGCCGCCAGCAGCGGGCGGAGCAGCCGCAGGCGGCGCTCGACGACCGCATGGGCGACCGGGCCGACGAGCGGCACGTCGCGATCGGGCGGCGTGAGCGGCGGATTGCCGGGCGTGGCGAGGACGCGCTGCATCGCGTCCACGAGCCGTGCCGCCCGCTCGTCGTCCTCCACGCCCAGGACCTCCCGGACGAACACCGCCTGCAGCAGGCGCCGCGCCCGCGGCAGCAGCCGCGTCGGCCGCGCGGCCGGCCACGTCGCGAGGTGCTCCGCCGCGATCCGCTCGATCGCGCCGCGGCGCTGCTCGAGGCGGTCCCCGTCGAACGGCCCGGACGAGCGCTCGCGCAGCGCTCGGTGCGCGTCGCCGTCGCCGCCGAAGAGCGACCGCGCCGAGGCCTGCGGCAGGACGGACCGGCGCGCGGCACCCGCCGCGGCGATCTCCGGGTCGCCGCCCACGAGCCGCAGCGCGGGCTCGGGGTCGGCGACCACCACCGTCCGCGCGCCCAGGGGCGTGCGCACGGTGAAGACCGGGCCGTAGCGCGCGCGGCAACGGCGCAGCGCACCGAGCGGGTCGCGCGCCAGCAGCGGCGCCTGGAGCGCGCTCGGGGCGGACGGGCCGGGCGGCAGCGCGGGGTCGGGGTCGGGCGCGTCGACGGGCACGCCGACCGGCTACCCGCGGACGCGCTCCGCGATCCGCCGCCCGCGGAGCGGCGCTCCGGGCGCCGGACGCCGTCCCGCCGCCCGGTACGGTGCGGGCGGTCGCGTCGACGCGACCGCCCGTCGCATGGCCGCTCCTCCGCCCCCCGCCCCCGACGCCGCGCCGTCGAGCCCCCGGGTCGAGCGCCGGCGCGAGCGCGCCCGCCAGCGGCTCGTCGCCGCGGCGCGCGAGCTCATCGCCGAGCGGGGCGTCGAGGCCACGACGCTGCGCGACGTCACCGCCCGCGCCGACGTCGGCTTCGCCTCGCTCTACCACCACTTCTCCGACAAGGACGCCCTCGTGGCCGCCGTCTTCGCCGAGGCGCTCGAGGCGGTCGCCGCGGTGGCGATCGGCGTGGCGAAGGACCTCGACGACGCCGCCGAGGCGGTCGCCGTGGCGCACCGGTGGTTCATCCGCCTCGCGCACGCCGACCCGCCGCTCGCGCGGCTCGTCGTCCAGCTCGACGGCGTGGATGCGCTCTTCGCGCGGCAGCTCGCCCACCACGCGCGTCCGGTGTTCGAGCGCGGGATCGCCGAGGGGCGCCTCGCGATCGACGACCTCGACACGATGCTCGCCTTCACGATGGGCGGCACGCTCGGCGTCCTGCGGTCCGCGCTCGCCGGCGAGCTCGACGAGGACGTCGGTCGACGCAGCGCCACCGTGCTGCTGCGCGCCGCCGGCGTCCCGCAGGCGGAAGCGCGCGCGATCGCCGCTCGGCCGCTGCCGGGCATCGCCGGCATCCCCGCGGCGGGCTGATCGGGCCGGCGGCGCGGGCCGCGCGGGTCGGCCGGGCCCGCTGGGTGCCTGCGGCTGCGGCTGCGGCTGCGGCTGCGGCTGCGGCTGCGGTGAATGAATACTTGTTCATTCGGGAGCCGATGCTCTATAAGTGACTGACGTCACCCTCTCGCGACCGGAGCACGCCCGTGGCCCTCGTCAACTCGATCGACCCCGACCACGCCCGTCAGCGCCTGGAGCCCTGGCTCGCGGCGCGCCTCGGCGTCCCCGCCGTGACCGTCACGGACGTCGTCGTCCCCCGCGCGAGCGGTGTCTCCAACGAGACGGTCCTGCTCGACGCGGCGTGGGAGCAGGACGGCGACGTCCGGCGGCGGAGCCTCGTGGTCCGCGTCGCGCCGCCGGCCGGCACCGGCGTCACGCCGACGACCTACGACCTCGGAACGGAGCTCGCGGTCCTCCGGGCGCTGCGCGGCAGCGCGGTCCCGGTGCCCGAGGCGCTCTGGCACGAGCCGGACGCCGACCTGCTCGGCGGGCCGTTCCTCGTCCTCGAGCGCCTGCCGGGCCGGACGCTCGCCGACGATCCGCCGTTCACCGTCTCGGGCTGGATCCATGAGCTCGACCCCGTGCGCCGGCGGACGCTCGACGACGCGGCCCTCGGTGCCCTCGTCGCCGTCCACGCCACCGACCCCGCCCGACTCGCGGACGTGCCCGGGCTGCTGCGGACCGTCGAGGAGCGGATCGCGCTGTACGAGGCGTTCTACGCGCGGGTCGCCGGCGCGCAGCGCGTGCCGGCGATCGAGGCCGGCTTCGCGTGGCTGCGCGAGCACCGGCCCGACGAGCCGGCGGAGCCCGGCGTCAGCTGGGGCGACGCGCGGCCCGGGAACCTCCTCCTCACCGACGACGGCGCGGTCGCCGGCGTCCTGGACTGGGAGATGGTCGGCCTCGGCGCGCCCGAGCTCGACCTCGGCTGGTGGCTCTTCTTCCTCCGGCATCACACCGAGGGCATCGGCGCCCCGCTGCCCGAGGGCCTGCGCGACCGCGACGCGACGATCGCCCGCTACGAGGAGCTCGCCGGCCGGGCCGTCGACCGCGAGGCCGTCGCCTTCCACGAGGCGTTCGCGGGACTGCGGGCCGCGGTGATGATGGTCCGCGCCGCGCAGCTCATGACCGACGCCGGCCTCCTGCCGCCCGACAACGGCATGGCGAGCAACAACCTCATGCTGCAGCTGTTCTGCGCGCTGGCGGGGATGCCCGCGCCCGACGGCGACGGCGTCCACTTCATCGGCAACCGCTGACCGAGGATCCCATGACCGAGCAGCAGATCCCCGAGGTCGTCGAGCACGACGACCGCTCCGAGCTCGCCCACGACTCCGACGGCACGACCTGGTGGCAGGAGAGCGTCGTCGTCGCCTGGCACGACGACGCCGCCGGCCTCGGCGGCATCGTCCGGATCGGGCACGAGCCCCACTTCGAGGGCGGCATCGCCGTCGTCACCGGCGGCGTCGTGACGGATGAGGGCACGAGCTTCCGCCGCAACGCCGCCGCGCCGCTGACCGACGCCGACCGCCCCGAGCTCGGCTTCGGCGGTCTCGGAGGCGCCTGGCGGATCGAGTACGACGGCCGTGCGCGCCTGAGAGCGCAGGAGGACGGGCTGGAGGTCGACCTCGTCGTCGAGGACTTCTACCCCCGGGTCGACTTCTTCCCGAAGAGCGCCGGGTCGCTCGTCGACGAGTTCGCCAGCAACCACTTCGAGACGTCCGGCCGGATCACCGGCACGGTCGTCCTCGACGGGCGCGAGCACGCGATCGACGGCCTCTGCCACCGCGATCACAGCTGGGGCGTCCGGCGGTGGGAGACGATCCTCAACCACCGCTGGACCCCGGTGGTCTTCGGCCCCGACCTGAGCCTCGGGACGATCGTCTGGCACGCCGTCGACGGGTCGCTCGGCGGCTACGGCTACGTCGTGCGCGACGGCGTCGTGACCCGCACGAGCGACGTCCACGTCGGGGTCCGGATCGAGGCGGACGGCATCACGTCGCGGGCGGGGACCGCGACGCTCGTGCTGCCCGACGGCGAGCGGCTCTTCGTCGACCTGCGCGCCGGCCAGGGGCTCCTCAACGAGCACCACGACGTCGCGTGGATCGACGCGATCGGCCGGGCCGAGCTGGACGGCCGGGTCGGCTTCGGCGACCTCGAGATCTCGACGAACCCGCGTGCCGGGCGAGGCCCGATCACGACCTACCTCGGCGGTCGCACCGACGAGGGCCTGCGGCGCGCCTCCTCGACCACGGCGGCGTGACCCGGGCCCGCCGGCTCTCGGGCCCGCTTCCAGCGACGCGGCGCGCGGACGCGCGCCGCTGACGCATCGCGTCGCGACCCCTCCGGAGGCGGTCCTCAGGCCGGCAGCCGGACGGCCCGGTCGGCGAGCGCCTGCTCCTCCACGCGGTGGGCGACGAGCAGCGCACCGCGTCCGGGGACCGCATCGAGCACCGCCCGCAGCGCGGCGACGGCGTCCGCTGCGGGCAGGTGGCTGGCGGGCTCGTCGAGCACGACGGTCCGCTGCGGCGCGAGGACCGCGCGAGCCAGGCCGATCCGCTGCCGCTCGCCGCCCGAGCAGCGCGCGCCGCGCTCGCCGAGCGCCGAATCGAGGCCGTCGCGCAGTCCGGCGAGCCACGGTCCCGCCCCGACCGCCGCGAGCGCCGCACGCAGCGCGTCGTCGTCCGCGTCGGGCGCCGCGAGCCGGAGGTTCGCCCGCAGCGTCGCGTCGAAGAGGTACGGCTCCTGCGGCACGTGGAGGACGAGGCACCGCAGCGCGATCTCGTCGACCTCGCGCAGATCGGCGCCGCCGACCGTCGCGGCGCCCGCGTGCGCCTCCGGCTCGAGGAAGCCCACGAGCAGGTCGCCGACGGTGCTCTTGCCCGCGCCGCTCGGGCCGAGCAGCGCGACGCGCTCGCCGCGGCCGATCGTCAGGTCCAGGCCGGTGAGGATCGTCCGGCCGGCGCGGCCGATCGACACGTCGCGCAGGACGATCGCGTCGTCCGCCGGGACGACGTCCGTCGCGGGGGCCGCCGTCCGGAGCAGCCCGCCGACCCGCGCGACCGCGTCGGCCGTCGCGTGCAGCTCCCGCCCCGCTGCCGGCACCCCCGCCAGCACCTCGCCGAGGCCGAGGGCCAGCAGGGCGAGCAGGCCGGTCAGGACCGGGTCCAGGGTCCCGTGCTCGACGGCCCGCAGCGCGACGGCGAGCATCGCGACGGCGCCGAGGCCGGCGAGCGCGCTGGCCGCCGCGCCCGTCAGGACGGTTGCCCGGTGTTCGCGGTCCTCCGCCCGACCGAGCGCGGCCGCCTCCGCGGCCAGGAGGGCGCGGCGGCCGTCGCCGGCGCCGTGCGCGACGAGCTCCTCGGCCGCGTCGAGCGTCGCGGCGAGGTCGCGCACCATCGCGGTGCGGTGCGCGGCGCGCGCCTCCCCGAGCCGCGCCGCGGCGACCTGCGCCAGCAGCGGGACGAGCACCCCGACCGCCAGCGCCGTGCCGAGCACGACGACCGCGGCGGCCGGCAGCAGCAGGCCGGCGACGACGGCGGCGGGCACCGTCACCAGCACGGCGGCGGCCAGCGGCGCGACCGATCGAAGGAACGCATCCTGCACTCCGTCGACGTCCGCGACCACCGCGTCGGCCACGGCGCTCGCGTCGCGCCCGCGACCGGCGCGCGCGGGGAGCAGCGCCGAGAAGAGCGACCCCCGCAGGCGCGCGAGCGTGCGCAGGACCGCGTCGTGGCCGACGAGCCGCTCGCCGTAGCGAGCGAGGGCCCGCACGAGGCTCAGCGCCCGGACGCAGACGATCGCCACCGTGAGCGAGAGGACCGGCGGCTGCTGGGCGGCGTGCGCGATGAGGTACCCCGACAGCGCCAGGAGCGCGGTCCCCGCGAGGCCGGCCAGCGCGCTGAGCGCGGCGGCCGCGGCGATCCGGCGCCGCTCGACGGCCGTCGCCAGGCGCAGCGCCGCGCGCACGGCGGCGACCGTCCCGGGACGGCGGTCGGGCGCCGGGACGGGCGCGGCGAGAGCGGAGCTCATCGGGGGTCCTTCGGGTCGGGGTCGGGCACCAGCGCGACGACCGCGCGGCCCGCGGATCCGCGCAGGGCGGAGCGGTCCGGTCCCGCGGTCCATGCGGTCCGGATGGCCGGCGCGGCCGTGGCCGTGGCCGGGAGCGTCGGGACGTGCACCGGCGGATCCGCCGGGACCGGGGCGGGCGGCGCCGGGCGCGCCGGGCGCTGCTGGACGACGCGCCCGGCCTCGAGCACGACGACGTCGTGCGCCAGCCGCAGCGGCGCGGGATCGTGGGAGGCGATCACCGCGGTCCGGCCCGTGACGAGCCGGTCGAGCGCCGCCACGACGGACGCCGCGGCGTCGGGGTCGAGGTTCGCCGTCGGCTCGTCCACGAGGACGAGCCGCGGCTCGCGCAGGAGCGCCCGCGCCACCGCCAGGCGGCGCAGCTCGCCCGCCGAGAGCGGCAGCCCGCCCTCCCCCATCGGCGTGTCGAGTCCCGCCGGCAGGGCCGCCAGCAGCGGTCCGAGGCCCGCGGTCCGCAGGGCCCCCGTCAGCGAGCGGTCGCTGCGGGACGCGGGCGGCTGGAGGTTGTCGCGCAGGGTCCCGGGCAGGAGCGTCGGGCGCTGCGGGACCCAGGCGATCCCGTCCCGCCAGGCTGCGAGGTCACCGGCGTCGATCGGGCGTCCGCCGCAGCGCACGCTGCCCGCATCCGGTGAGCGCAACCCGGCGAGCAGACGCAGGAGGGTCGTCTTGCCCGAGCCCGAAGGTCCGACGAGGGCGGTGGTCCGGCCGGCGCCGATCCGCAGGTCCACGCGCTCCAGCGCCGGTCGGGCGCGGTCGTCGGTGGCGCAGGTCACGGCGCGCAGCGCGAGGTCGTGCACGCCGGGGTCGCGCAGTTCCTGGACGCCCCGGCCGGTCGGGACCGTGGCCGGCCGTGCGGCGGCCGTCGCGAGCTCGCGGAGCACGGGCTCGGCGTCGGCGGCCGCGTGGTACTCGGCGCCGAGGCGTCGCAGCGGCCCGAAGACCTCCGGCGCGAGCACGAGCGCGGCGATGGCGGGTCCGAAGTCCATCGCTCCCTGGGCGAGGCGCAGGCCGCAGGCGACGGCGACGAGCGCGGTGCCGAGCATCGCGACGAGCTCGAGCACGAAGCTCGACAGGAACGCCTCCCGCAGCACGGCGACGGTGCCCGAGCGATACGCCTCCCCGGCCGCGCGGACCTGGTCGACCTGGAACCGGGCGCGACCGTGCGCCCGCAGGACCGGCAGTCCGCGCAGGACGTCGAGCAGATGCCCCTGGAGCAGGAGCAGGCCCGCGTGTCGCTCGTCGGTGGCCGCCTGCGCGCGCAGCCCGACGAGGGCGAGGAAGACGATCCCGATCGGCAGCGCGACGGCCAGCAGGCCCGCGCTCAGCGGGTCGACGACCGCGACGGCGCCGAGCGCCAGCAGCGGACCGACCGTGCCGACGATCCGGGCCGGACGGTAGCGGCCCGCGTAGCGCCCGACGGCGTCGGCCCCGTGGACCGCCGTCGCGGCCAGGGCGCCGGGACGGGTGTCGCCGCTGCCGGCGCTCGCGAGCGCGGCGTCGACCGTCGCCGCCCGCAGGCGCGCGACCGCACGCCGCCCCGCGCGGGCCCCGGCGAGCTCGGCGGCGGCGCCGGTGGCGGCTCGCGCGAGGATGACGCTCGCGAGCGCGGCGAGCGTCGGCGCGACCGCCCCGGGATCCGGCACGCCCGCGACGCCGAGGGCGATGGCGTGGGCGAGCAGCAGCGCCACGGCGACGGTCAGCGCCGCCTCGGCGAGCCCGAGCACCGCGGCCGCGCGGCGACCGCCGAGGAGCTGAGCGACGTCGTCGTCGCGTCGAGCGCGCGCGCCGCGCACGTCAGTCCCCCGTCGCCGGGCCGGCGGCCGGGGCGTCGCCGCCGACCGAGGGCGGGAACCCCTCGGCGGACACGCGGTGGCGGAACACCCAGTACGTCCAGCCCTGGTAGAGCAGGACGACCGGGGTCACGAGCACCGCGACCCAGGTCATGACCTTCAGCGTGTAGGGCGAGGAGGCCGTCTCGGCGACGCTCAGCGTGCCCGCCGGGTCGCCGGTCGACGGCAGGACGTTCGGCCAGAGCTGCGCGAAGAGGACGATCACCGCCGCGGCGATCGTGAGCGCCGTGCCGGCGAACGCGATGCCCTCGCGTTCGGCCCGCAGCGCGAGCCCGGTGCCCGCGAGGCCGATCACGGCCAGGAGGACGCCGACGGTGCCGGCGAGCGAGATCCCCCGCGCGACGTCGCTGGCGCCGAGCAGCGTCCAGAGCCCGAACGCCGCGACGAGGACCGTCGCCACCGGCCAGAGCGCCAGCGCCAGCGTCCGGGCGCGCGGCCGCAGCTCCCCGTCCGTCCGCAGGCCGAGGAAGGTCGCGCCGTGGAGCAGGAAGAGCGCGATCACGGCGACGCCGCCGAGCAGCGCGTACGGGTTCAGCAGGTCCAGCAGCGAGCCGGTGAAGTCGTGGCCGGCGTCCAACGGGATCCCGTGCACGACGTTCGCCAGCCCGACCGCGGCCATCAGCGGTGCCCCGAGCGACGAGATGGTCAGGACGCGGTCCCAGCGATCGGTCCAGCGCGGATCGTCGACCTTGCGCCGGTACTCGATCGCCAGCACGCGGACGATGAGGCAGACGAGCAGGAGCAGCAGCGGCAGGTACATCGCGCTGAACATCGACGCGTACCAGTTGGGGAACGCGGCGAACATCGCGCCGCCGGCGACGAGCAGCCAGACCTCGTTGCCGTCCCAGACCGGGCCGAAGGCGCGGACCATCTGGTCGCGCTCCTCGCGGCGGCGGGCGAGGACCGGCAGCAGCATGCCGACGCCGAAGTCGAAGCCCTCGAGGACGAGGTAGCCGGTCCAGAGGACGGCGATGAGGAGGAACCAGAGGGTGGGGAGATCCATCGTGATCGCCTTCGCGAGGTCAGTAGGCGAGGGCCGGCACGCGCGCGGCGCCGGGGGCGTCGTCGTCGCCGGACGGCTCGATCGGGTCGGGGCCGGCGATCGCGAGCCGCTTGAAGAGGCGGTACTCGATCGCGGCGATGACGAGGTAGAGGACGATGAAGACCGACAGCGAGATCACCATCGTCGGGACGCCGAGCTTCGACACCGCGTCCTGCGTCTTCAGCAGGCCGGTGACGACCCACGGCTGACGACCGACCTCGGTGAAGATCCAGCCCATCGCGTGGGCGAGGAACCCGAAGGCCAGGACGCCGAGCGCGAGGCGCCGGAACCAGCGCCTCGCGGCCCATCCCGCGAGGCCGTCGACCGAGCGCCGCGCGAGCAGCAGTCCGACGACCGCGAAGGCGAGCATGAAGAAGCCGAGCCCCATCATCAGCCGGAAGGTCCAGTAGGTCAGGCCGACGATCGGGTAGTACTCGGCCTTCGCCGGGTCGCGGCCGTGCAGGCGCTCGTAGGCGGCGTACCGCGCCTGGCTCTCGCGCTGCAGGTCGTCGATCCCGCGGACGGTGCCGTTCGGGTGGTCGGTGGCGATGAACGAGAGGAGCTTCGGGAC
The DNA here is from genome assembly GCF_033949425.1 of Patulibacter brassicae. Classification (NCBI taxonomy): domain Bacteria; kingdom Bacillati; phylum Actinomycetota; class Thermoleophilia; order Solirubrobacterales; family Patulibacteraceae; genus Patulibacter; species Patulibacter brassicae. The sequence continues at coordinate 267,014 of NZ_JAXAVX010000005.1, forward strand.
CTTCACGTCGAAGGCGACGCGGTCGGGCTTCTTCTCGAACGGCGCGATCGCCATCAGCGACAGGCCGGCGCCCTTCTCCGTGTCGTAGAGCGCCTCGGCGGCCGCCATCTTCATCGGCTGCTTCTCGGTCATCACCTGACCGAAGAAGTGACCGACGACGATCGTCAGCAGCGCGGTGACGAGCATCCCGCGCAGGCCCCACTGCGCCGAGCGGCGGAAGAACGCCGTCTCGTGGCCCCGGCGCGCCCCGAGGTGCCAGACGGAGATGCCGACGATGAGCGCCGAGGCGGTGAGGATCGCGGCCGGGATCGTGTGGAGGTAGGCCATGACGGCCGTCGGGCTGCTGAGCACCGCCCAGATCGACGTGAGCACCGCGTTGCCGGTCTCCGGGTCGATCCGGGAGCCGACCGGGTTCTGCATCCACGCGTTCGCGGCGAGGATGAAGTACGCCGAGAGGTTCGTCCCGACGAAGACGAGCCAGATCGACGCGAGGTGCACCCTCCGGGGCAGGCGGTCCCAGCCGAAGATCCAGAGGCCGAGGAACGTCGACTCGAGGAAGAAGGCCGCGAGGCCCTCCATCGCCAGCGGCGCGCCGAACACGTCGCCGACGTAGCGCGAGTACGCGCTCCAGGCCATCCCGAACTGGAACTCCTGGACGATGCCGGTCGCGATCCCGATCGCGAAGTTGACGAGCAGGAGCTTGCCCCAGAACCGGACCATCCGCAGCGCCTCCGGGTCGCCGGTCCGCACCCACCGCGTCTGCATGAGGGCCACGAGCCCCGAGAGGCCGATCGTCAGCGGGACGAAGAGGAAGTGGACGACGGTCGTGAAGGCGAACTGCCAGCGTGCGAGCTCGAGGAGCATGGGGAGCGGAGGGGTCGGGACCGCCGTGGGGACGGGTCGTGGCCCACGGTAGGGCGACATCGACGCGCGGCCATCGGGTCTCGCCCGCGGCCCGTCGCAGGTGATCCCGGTCGCGGCGTGCGGGGAACTACGGAGCGACGCCGGCGCTCGGCGGAGGACCGACCGCGGACGCCGGGTTGCTCGGCGGTGACGCCGGGTATGCGCCCCGTGTCCCCCGACGACCGACCCCCAGGGAGCCCCGATGTCCGACAACGTGTACCGGCTGATCAAGGTCACCGGCAGTTCGACCGAGAGCGTCGCCGACGCGATCCGCAAGGGCGTCGCCGCGACCGCCGAGACGGTCGACGACGTCGAGTGGTTCGAGGTCACGTCGATCCGCGGCCACGTGACCGACGGCTCGGTCGAGCACTTCCAGGTGACGATGGAGATCGGGCATCGCGCCGGCGAGCAGTCCGGCTCCGGCGCGGCCTGACCGTCCCGGGGGCGTCCTCCGGCGCCCGCCGGCGCCGCGCCGGCGGCGCGCCGTGGGCCTCTGGCCGGGAGCGCGGTCAGGCGACGGGCGCCGGCCGCGGGGCGGTCGGCCCGGCGAGCAGCTCGGCGAGGCGGCCGCCGGCGATCTTCGTCGGCGGCCACCACAGCGGCTCGCGCGAGACCGTCGAGCGCCAGCCCCCGTCCTCGCGGTCCGCGCGCAGGTAGAGCGTGCCGGCGCCGTCCAGCAGGGCGGCGCGCAGCACGCGGGTGCCGTCCGGGGGCGGGGTCCCGTCGCCGGCGCCGAGCCAGGACGCGATGTCCGCCGCGGCCGTCTCGGCCTGCGCGACCGCCAGCCCGCCCTGCTTCACCGGGTGGTCGGCGCCGTCGCCGATCGCCCACAGGCCGTCGACCGGGTCGTCGTCCTCGTCGAGCGCGACGACGCGGCCGCGGTCGTCGACGGTCGCGAAGCCCTCCGCGTCGGCGGGGACCCCGGGGGTCGCGGGACCGGCCAGGTGCGGCATGGCCACGACGGCGTCGACGGCGATCGTCGGCTCGAGGGGGACCCAGAGCCGCCCGTCGGAGAACGCCTCGGCTCGCGTCCGGGTCCGCAGCTCGATCCCCCGGCGACGCAGGAGCGTGGCGAGCGTCGCGCTGATCGCCTCGCCGAAGACGGCCATCGGCCGGTGCTCCCCGGTGAGGACCCCGACCTCGACGTCGTGCGCGGCCCCGGCGTGCTGCAGCAGCAGCGCGCACTCGTACGCCGGCAGCGTCCACGAGACGCCGGACGGCACGACGACCGCCACCCGGCGGACCGCCCCGGCGCGAACCTCGTCGGCGAGCGCCCGCAGGCGCCCCGCGCCGTCGCGCGCGCCGAGCGGGATCGCTCCGGGCAGCACGCGGTCCGCCCGCGAGCCGACGGCCAGCGCGAGCGCCCGGCACGCGATGCGACCGCCGCTCACGGTGCGGGCCACGGGCGCGCCGTCGGGCCCCTGTTCGACCGCCGCGAGCGCGTCGTTCACGAACCCCGCGCCGTGCTCGGCGGTCAGCTCGTCGAGGCGCAGCACCGTCGTGGCGTCCGGCACGGCGCCGCCGTAGGCCGCCAGCGGCCGGTGATGGTAGCGGGCGTCGTGGGTCACGAGGGTGACGCGGGCGGCCCCGCCGAGGCGGGCCTCGAGCGCGAGCAGCAGCTCGAGCGCCGCGGTGCCGCCCCCGGCGACGAGGACGTCGGTCCGCGCCCCGGGGGCGCGACGGTCGGGGACGGCGGTCGGGAGCACCTGTCCGACGGTAGGCCCGAGGGTCTCGTGCGCCATCGGGGTGCGCCACCTGCGGGCTCCGTAGCTTCCACGGAACGCCGGTGGCCACGCCCCCCGCGTGCCGGCCAGGACCGTAGGATCCGCGGGATGGCCACCGTCGGCAGCGAGCGTCGGGACGAGCTCCTCGACCAGCTCGTCGAGCTGTTCCTCGCCGAGGGGTTCCGGCAGTTCACGCTCGGCGACCTCGCCGCGCGCCTGCGCTGCTCGAAGACGACGCTCTACGCGCTCGGCGTGAGCAAGGAGCAGCTGACCGGCAACGCCGTGCGTCACTTCTTCCGCCGTGCCACGGCGTTCGTCGAGGAGCGCACCGCCGCCGAGCAGGACGCGGCCGCGCGGATCGTCGCCTACCTCAGCGCCGTCGCCGACGCCCTGCGCCCCGCCTCGGCGACGTTCATGGCCGACCTCGCCGAGCACCCGGTCGCCACCCAGGTCTACGAGCAGAACACCGCGGCGGCCGCCGAGCGCGTGCGGCGGCTCATCGCCGAGGGCGTGGAGGGCGGCGAGTTCCGCGCCGTGCACGCCGAGTTCGTCGCCGACGTCGTCGCCTCGACGATGACCCGGATCCAGACCGGCGCGGTCCTCGCGACCACCGGGCTGCGCGACAGCGAGGCCTACGAGGAGCTCGCCGCCCTCGTGCTCGGCGGCGTGCGCCGGTGACGCCCGTCCCGGGCGGACCGGCGCCGGGCGCGCCCACGTAGGCTCCGCCCCGTGATCGACCTGCGCCTCGACGACCTCCGCGACGTCCTCGGCCTCGGGGTCGCCGGCAACTTCGCCGGCCACCTCGAGCAGGCCGGCGAGGCGGGCGACTTCGTGGGCGTCGAGGCCGCCGCGAGCGCCCCGAAGGGGATCTTCCCCTTCTACGTGCCCGGGGCCGCCGATGCGGACGCGGTGCCGTCGTTCCTCGGGACCTTCCCCCTGGCGACCGATCGGGTGAGCCTGCCCGCCGGTGAGGGCCTGAACCTGCAGATCGAGCCCGAGGTCGGCCTGCTGGCGCGCGTGACCTACGGCGCCGACGGGGCCCCCGCGGCGCTGCGCCCGGAGGCGGTCGGCGCGTTCAACGACTGCTCGATCCGCCGACCCGGTGCCCGCAAGATCAGCGAGAAGAAGAACTGGGGCCCGGCGAGCAAGGGCATCGCCCCGCGCCTGCTGCCCGTCGAGGACCTCGACCCCGAGGGCCCGACCCGGACCTTGCGGCTCGCGTCGTTCCTGCGTCGCGACGGCGCGAGCGCCGCCTACGGGGTGGACAGCCCGGTGGTCGGCTACTCGTACTACGGCGAGCAGCTGCTGGCGTGGCTCGTCGACCGCCTCCAGCACCAGCACGGCAGCGACGAGACGCCGCTGGAGCCGGTCGGCAGCTACCTCGCCGCCGCCGGCTCGCCGTCGCGGATCCTCGTCGGCATCGGCGCGACGCGGTACACGGCGCTCGGCGAGTCGACGTTCCTGCGCGACGGGGACACGGCGATCGTCGTCGTCTACGACGGCGAGCGGTGGACGCCCGAGGCCGTCGAGCAGGCCGTCGCCGCCGGCGACGAGGCGGCGCTCGAGGGCGCGTCCGTCCTCGTCCAGCCCGTCGTCGCCGCGGACTGATCGACCGCGGACCGCCGGCCGGCCGCGGCGCCCGCGCACGTCCGCGCGAGCGGCGGTCGTCGCGGCGCCGCGTTGGCCTGGAGCGCCCGCCGGGACGCCGCCGACGCTCGGCGGCTTCCGGTCAGCCGGCGGCGGCCCCGCACGCCCCGCGGGTCAGCGCGGTCCGCAGGCGCAGGATCCGGGCCACCGCCCGTTGCTGCCGCGCGCGATCCAGCCGGCCGGCGGCGAGGGCGTCCGCGAGCGCGTCGACGGCCGTGGATCCCTCGTCGGCGTCCTGGCCGTAGAGCAGCAGGTCGACCCCCGCCGCGGCCGCGGCGACCGCGAGCGACCCGCGATCGGTCGTCGCCCGGAACGCGCCGGCCTGCAGGTCGTCGCTGATCGTCACGCCGCGGAAGCCGAGCCGGCCACGCAGCTCGCCCTCCACCACCCGCCGCGAGAGGACCGCCGGCGTCCGGTCCAGCGCCGGGTAGATCGCGTTGGCGAGCATCACGAGCGGCACCCCGTCCCGGATCGCGGGCGCGAACGCGGCCTCGTCCTCGGCGCGCAGGGCCGCGAGCGGGCGGTCGACGACCGACCGCGCCTCGTCGGTGTTCGTCGTGGCGCTCCCGAGCCCCGGGAAGTGCTTGGCCGTCGCGGCGATCCCGCCGTCCCGCGCGCCGCGCGCGAAGGCCGCCGCCAGCGCCCCGGCGCGGGCGGCGTCCGCCGCGTAGGCGCGGTCCTGCCCGGCGATGAAGCCGCCGGCGCGGTCGGCGACGGGCGCGAGGTTGACGTTCACGCCGGCCCGGCAGAGGGCGCGGGCGGACCCGCGTCCCGCGGCGCGGACGGTCGCGGCGCCGGCCCGGGCCTGCTCCGCCGCCGAGCGCGCCGGCGGCGCGTCCTCGATCCGGCGCACGAGGCCCCCCTCCTGGTCGCTCATGACGAGCAGCCGCACGGCCTGCAGGCGCCCGGGCCGCTCGATGGCCTGCAGGCGGCGCGCGAGGGCGCGGACCGGCGCGACGGTGCGGCCGTTCTCGCCGAAGAGGATCACCCCGCCGACGCGCCCGGCGGCGATCGCGTCGCGCAGGGCCGGCGGGATCGTCGCGCCGTGCTGGCGGAACCCGACGATCACCGACTGGCCGGCGAGCTGCTCGTCGTCGAGTCCCTGCGCGGTGGCCAGGAAGACGTCGCCCCCGCGGACGGACGCCGGGTCGTCGTCACCGCCGCCGCCGCAGCCGGCGACGACGAGGGCGGCGGCCAGCGCGAGGACGCGCAGGGCCGGCGGGCGGGCGGGACGCGGGGGACGGCGCACGGCCGTCCGAGCCTACCCGCGCGCCGCCGCCGCCGATCCGGTCCTCGTGGGGCGCGGGCAACCGCCCTCCGCGCGCCCGGCGCGACCCTCGTCCAGCGCCGGGCGCGACGCGGTCGATCAGGTGCGGCGGTCGCCGCGCACCACGGCCCGGCGCAGCATCTCGGCCCGGTCCCCGTCGCGACAGCCGAGGGCGATCGCGTCGGCCGCGTGCAGCAGGACGAGCCGCAGCGGACCGGTCGACGCGCCGGCGCCCGGGGCGCGGCGGTAGAGCGTCGCGAGCTCGGCCATCGGGAGGTCGAGCTGGCGCAGCGCCGCGATCCGCGCCGGGCCCTCGGGGACCGCGCCGATCGTCCCGCAGGTCTCGTCGATCCGGCGCGCCGCGCCGCGCATCACGGTGTCGGCCGCGGGCCGCAGCCGGCCGCTCGCCGCCGGGGCGCCCGGAGGCAGCGCGACCGTCGCGGGCACCGGGCCCTCGACGCGATCCTGCAGGGCGTACCAGCCGTCCGTCGCGTCGCGGGCGACGGCCGAGGGCCCGCCGGCGGCGAGCAGGCCGCCCCCGACGACGGCGAGGGCGAGGACCACCCGGGGCAGGCGCAGGCGCACGCCCGTCCCATCGGCTCGGTCCTCGACCGGCCCGCGCCGTGCCGCACCCCGGTGGACCGACGTCGTGCTCGGCGGCGCCGGCGCGCGTCGTCCGGGCGGACCGACGACCGGACGCGGGGGCCGGCGGTGTCCGGCCGGACCCCGGGACCATCGCCGCGGCGCCCGTCCTTACCCGCCGCTCACCGGGGCGTGCCACGCTGGGTCCATGAGCGACGAGCGGCGACGCGGATTCGACGAGGCGCTGCGCGCGATCGCGCGCGAGCTGGAGCAGACGGTCGACCGCCTGGCGGACGCCGACCTCGACGGCCTGGCGCGCCGCGCGGGCGTCGACCCCGACGAGGCGCGCGCCTGGACCGACGGCGCGCGCACGTGGCTCCACGCCCAGGCCGAGCAGCTCGGCGAGCACGACCCGCTCGGGGCGCTGGACGACCTGCTCGGGCGCGTCGCCCGGCCGGGAGCCCGCGACGCCGAGACGTCGCGACCGGCCGCGGACCGCCGTCCGGCGACGCCGCCCACCGGCGAGGACCCGCTGGACGCCGCCCGCCCCCATCCGCTCGACGTGCCGAGCGACGAGCAGGGCCTCGCCCTCAGCGCGCTGGCCTCCGGCCGCTGGACGGTCGAGCCCGGCACCGCGACGCTCGCCGCCCGCGGCGACGGCCCGGCGCCGACCGACGCGCTCGGGCTCGTCCGCGAGCTGCGCGTGCGCGACTGGCTCGACGCGGACGGGCAGGTGACCGTCGTCGGCCGCCACGCGCTGGAGCGCTGGCTCGCGACCGCCACGCGCTGAGCCGGGGCCCGCCGCCGCGTCGCCCGCGCGGCGGCCCGTCCTGGACGACCGTCGATGCGGGTCCCGCGCCGCGGCATGGCACGATCGCAGGCGATGCCCGACGCGGCCCCCGGTCCCCCGCTGCCCGACGACGCGCCGCTGCGCCAGGACACCGAGCGCCTGGAGCGGCTGCTCGGCGACGTCCTGGTCGAGCAGGAGGGACGCGCGTTCCGCGACCGCGTCTTCTGGCTGCGCGACCGGGCCGCCGGCCTGCGCTGGGGCGACGCCGACAGCGAGGACCTCGTCGGCTTCCTGCACCGCCTGCCGTCGGCGCAGCTCGGGCCGTTCGTGCGCGCCTGCTCGATGCAGCTCCAGCTCTCGAACATCGCCGAGGAGCTCGAGCGGCTGCGCCGGCGCCGGGCCTACGACTCCGACGCCCGCGGTCCCCAGCGCGAGTCGCTCGCCGCGGTGGCCGCCGCGGCCGCCGCGCTGCCCCGCGCCCAGCGCGACGCCGTCGTCGCCGGCCTCGACGTCGGGCTCGTGATGACCGCCCACCCGACGGACGCGACGCGCCGCTCGATCTTCGAGCACCAGCAGCGCGTCTGGGACCTCACGGAGCGGCTCGCCGACCCCCGCGTGGGCCCGGCGCGGGCGCGGGCGCTCGAGGACGAGCTGCGCGAGACGCTGACGATCTGGTGGCAGACCGACGACGTCCGCGCGATCCGGCCGCGGCCGGAGGACGAGGTCCGCCGGACGCTGCGCGCGCTCGAGACGGTGCTCTTCGACGCCGTCCCGGCCCTCGCCGACGAGCTCGCCCGGCGCCTCGGCACGGCGTGGCCGCCGGTGCGCCCGGTCGTCCGCTTCGGCAGCTGGGCCGGCGGCGACATGGACGGCAATCCGAACGTCGGGCCGGAGACGATCGCCGAGACGCTGGACCGCCATCGCGCCGCGGCGCTGCGGACCCTCGGCGAGCGCGTCGACGGGCTCGGCCGGCGGTTCTCGCAGGCGAACCGGAACCTCTTCGTCACCCCGGAGCTGCGCGCCTCGCTCGCGCGCGACGCCGCCGCCCTCCCCGGCGTCGTCCCGACGGGCACGAGCCCGCACGAGCCGTTCCGGCGCAAGCTCGCGTTCGTCGCCGAGCGGCTGCGACGCGCCCAGGACCGGTCCGACGGCGGCTACGCGCGGCCGGCGGAGCTCGTCGAGGACCTCGAGCTCCTGCACCGCAGCGCCAGCTCGCAGCGCGTGGCCGACGGGCAGCTCGCCGCGCTCGTCACCCAGGCGCGGACCTTCGGCTTCCTCCTCGCCTCGCTCGACGTGCGCCAGTCCGCCGGCCCGCTCCAGCGCGCGGTCGCCACGCTGCTGCCGGGCTACGCGGTCGCCGACGAGGACGAGCGCCAGGTGCTGCTGGCCGACGCGATCGACGCGCTGGAGCGTCGCGCGCCGACCGACGCGGGCCCGCCCGACGGCCCGGACGCCGGCGCGGCGCCGGCCGATCCGACGCTCGCCGAGCCCGACGAGGAGTCCGCCCGCACGATCGCGGCGGCCGCGGCGGTCGCGACGGCGCTGCGCGACCACGGGCCCGACGCGATCGGCTCGCTCATCATCGCGATGGCGCGCCGGCCCTCCGACGTGCTCTGCGCCCTCTTCCTGCTGCGCCGGACCGGCGTCGGCGGGGCCGAGGGGCTGCCGGCCGTGCCGATCGTCCCGCTGTTCGAGACGGTCGAGGACCTCGACGCCGCGCCCGGGACGATGGAGCGGCTCTACGGGATCGCGGTCTACGGGCGGCAGATCGCCCGCTGCGACGGGCAGCAGGAGCTCATGCTCGGGTACTCCGACTCGGCGAAGGACGGTGGCTTCTTCGCGTCGCAGTGGGGGCTCTACGCCGCGCAGGAGCGCCTCGTCGCGCAGGCCGACGAGCACGGCGTCGCCGTGCGGTTCTTCCACGGCCGCGGCGGGTCGACCTCGCGCGGCGGCGCCCCGGCGCACCGGGCGATCCTCTCCCAGCCGCCGGGCTCGATCCGCGGCCGGATCCGGATCACCGAGCAGGGCGAGGTCATCTCCCAGCGCTACGCGCATCCCGAGCTCGCCCAGCGATCGCTCGAGCAGACGCTCTCGGCGGTCCTGCTCGCGTCGATGACCCCGAGCGAGGAGCCCCCGGCGGCGTACCGCGAGGAGATGGCGCGGCTCGCCGGCGACGCGCGCCGCGCCTACCGCGCGCTCGTCTACGAGGACGATCGGTTCGAGCGCCTGCTCCACCAGGCCTCGCCGCTGGCCGAGCTGGCGGCGCTGAACATCGGCTCCCGGCCGGCGTCGCGCGGCGCGGGCGGCACGCAGTCCGTCGAGCAGCTGCGGGCGATCCCGTGGGTGTTCTCCTGGATGCAGAACCGGATCCTCCTCCCCGCCTGGTTCGGCTGCGGGACGGCGCTGGCGTCCGGCGAGCGCGACCTGCAGCGCCGGATGCGCGAGGACTGGCCGTTCTTCGCGACGCTCGTCTCGATGCTCGAGATGTCGCTCTTCAAGACCGACCTCGGCGTCGCCGAGCGCTACCTCGAGCTCGTCGAGGACGACGTGCGGCCGCTGTGGGACGTCATCGTCGACGAGCACGCACGCGTGCACGACGCCGTCCTGGAGATCACCGGCGGGACCGCGCTGCTGTCCTCCTCGCCTGCCCTCCAGGCGCGGCTGGAGCACCGCAACCCCTGGATCGACCCGCTGTCCCACATCCAGGTCGCGCTGCTGCAGCGATCGCGGGCCGGCGAGGAGGCCGCCCACGACCCGCTGCTGTCGACGATCGCCGGGATCGCCGCCGGGATGCGGAACACGGGCTGAGCCCGGCGCTCAGGGCCGCGGCCGCCGGGGCGGCTCGAGCAGGCCGGCGGCGCGCGCGACGGCGAGCGCCTCGGCGCGCGTCGTCGCCCCGAGCCGCCGGTAGATCCGGCGCACGTGGGACTTCACGGTGTTGCGCGTGAGGTACAGCTCCTCGCCGATCTGCGCCAGCGTGCGATCGGAGTCCAGCGCGCGCAGGACGCGGTGCTCGGCGCGGGAGAGCGGCGACCCCGGCGCGACGTGCCGCATCGGGCCGGGCTTGGTGGGCGCGGCCGGCTCGGCCGCGGCGACGGTGCCGGCGAGCCGGGCGGCCTCGCGCGCGAGGGACGAGGCGACGAGCAGCATCGCGGCCGCGACCTCCTCGTCCTCCGCGGGCGCCGCCGGATCCCGCTCGAGCGCGCCGAGCGCCCCGGCCACGACGGCGTTCACCCGAGCGACCGGCGAGCCGGGCGCGGCCCCGCCGAGCAGCCGCAGGCGCGGCGCGGTGGCCCCATCGGCGGTCCGGGCGTCGCCGCGCGGCGCGCCGGGGTCGGAGGACGCGTCGCGCACGCGACCTGAGCGGTTCTCGGGGACGTCTGCAGCGCCGAGGCCGGACACGGGAGGTGCAGTACCCGCGAGACCCCGTTCCTGAACCGGGTCGCGCCACGCGCGCTCCGGGACGCGCCGGGACGCCCGGATCACTGCAGCGCGGAGGTCAGCCGCGCGAGGTTGTCGAGCACCCGCGAGGGCAGCCGCAGTCGCCGGTGCTCCTCGAGCGTCAGCTCCCGGCTGAGCGCCCGGTAGTGGTCCTGGACGGTCCCGAGGCGCTGCGCGAAGTCGCGCCCCGACACGAGCAGCGAGAGCTCCATGTTCAGGTCGAACGAGCGCATGTCCATGTTCGACGAGCCGATCACCGAGACCTCGTCGTCGATCGTGAGGTGCTTCGCGTGGAGGATCGACGGCGCCGGGTAGCGCCAGATCCGGACCCCGGCGCGCAGCAGCGCCTCGTAGTACGAGCGCTGTGCGTGGAACACGAGCGGCTGGTCCCCGATCTCCGACACGAACAGCTCGACGTCGAGGCCGCGCTGGGCGGCGGTCGTCACCGCGTGCAGCAGCGACTCGTCGGGGACGAAGTACGGGCTCGTGATGCTCACGCGGCGCCGCGCGTTGTAGATCAGGGTGTTGAACAACCGGAGGTTGTTCTCGTTGTCGAAGCCGGGTCCGGACGGCACGACCTGGCACTCGAGCGTCGTCGGGGCGTCGGCCGGGTCGCCCGGCAGGATCTCGCCCTCCCACGCCTCGCCGCGCTCGCTGTGCCAGTCCGTCGTGAACACGGCGTTCACGCTGCCGACGATCGGGCCCTCGAGCCGCACCATGAGCTCCTGCCACTGCAGTCCCCGCCGGACGTTGGCGCGCTTGAGGTAGCTGCGATCGATGAGGTTCTGCGAGCCGACGAACGCCACCTCGCCGTCGACGACGAGGAGCTTGCGGTGGTTGCGCAGGTCGGGGCGCTGGTAGCGCATCCGCCACGGCTGGACCGGGAGCGCGGGGCGCCACTGGACGCCGATCCGCCGCAGGTGCCGGACCGTCCGCCGGTAGCGCGGCACCCGCAGCGAGCCGACGTGGTCGTAGAGCACCCGGACGGGGACACCGCGCTGCACGGCCCGCTCCATCGCGGCGAAGAACGGCGCCGTGGTCGCGTCCGAGGCGAGGATGTAGAACTCGACGTGGACGAAGCGCTCCGCGGCGTCGACGGCGTCGGTCATCGCCTGGAGGGAGGCGTCGTACTCCTCGATGAGCTCCGCCCGGTTCCCGGTGACGAGCGGCAGCGCCCCGAGCTCGCGGTTCAGGGCGACCACGGGTGCCAGCCAGTCCGGTCCGGGATCCGTGGCGGGAACGACCGGGAGCGCGGCGGTGCGCTCGGCGATCAGCCGGTTGACCTCGCGCTGGCGGCGCCGGCGGTCGGCCGGGAGCTTCGGGCTGCCGATGAGCAGGAACGCGACGATCCCGACGTAGGGCAGCGCGAAGATGAGGATGAGCCACGCCATCGCCGAGGACGGGCGGCGGTTCACGGGCACGACCGCGAGCGCGACCGCGCGCACGACGAGGCCGAGGACGTCGAGCGCGACGGTGCTGTGGAGGAGGAGGTCGAGCGGCCCCAAGCGGCCCCCACGCTACCCGCGGCCGGCGCGGGCCCGTGCCGCGGGCCCCGGGTCGGCCGGGCGGCGGGATCCGGTCAGTCCGTCGAGCGCGGGCGCAGGAGGTAGTGCGAGACGAGCCACTCCTGACCGCCGCTCCTTCCCCAGATCTGCTCCGTCGAGAGGAGGAAGAGCCGCCAGCCGCCCAGCAGCCGCCGCGCGGCCCGGCGCCCGCCGTGGGCCTCCAGCAGCGCCAGCGCCTCGTCGCGGTGGGCGTCCAGCCGCGCGAGCCACGCCTCGAGCGTGCGGGCGTAGTGCGTGCCGTCGACCGCCCAGCGCCGCTCCACGACGAGGTCGTCGGCGAAGCGCTCCAGCAGGTCGTGGGAGGGCATCGTGCCCTCGGTGAAGAACCGCTCGGCGGCCCACGTGCCGACGAACCGGTAGGCGATCCGCCGGTGGCTGAAGACGTGCACGAAGCACCGGCCGTCCGGCCGCAGCCAGCCGGCGACCCGCCGCAGCAGCTCGTGCCAGTTGCGCAGGTGCTCGAGCATCTCGATCGAGATGACCCGGTCGAAGCGCCGGTCGGTGTCGAAGTCGTTGATGTCCTGCGTGACGACGCGCAGGCGCGCGGGATCGATCCCGCGGGCGTCCCGCTCGCGCTCGAGGTGCTCGCGCTGCCCGTGCGAGTTCGACACGGCGAGGATCCGGCACGCGGGGAACCGCTCGGCGACGTAGAGGCTCAGCGAGCCCCAGCCGCAGCCGAGGTCCAGGAGCTCCATCCCGTCGCGCAGGCCCGCGCGGCGGACCGTCAGGTCGAGCATGGCGTCCTCGGCGCCGGCCAGGTCGGTGACCCCGTCGCTCCAGAGGCAGCCGCTGTACTTGCGCCGCGGGCCGAGGATGAGCCCGAGGAACTCGGCGGGCAGCTCGTAGTGCTGCTCGTTGGCGCTCTCGGGCCGCTCGGCGATCGGCCCGCTCGACATCCGCTCGATCAGCGCCTGCCGCCGGTCGTCCTGGACCGCGACGCCGCCGCGCTCCTCTCGCCGCAGGCGGCGTCCGGCGCCCCAGCGCGACCCGGCGCGCAGCAGCGCGTCGGGCAGGAGGCCCCGCTCGAGGGCGAGGTCGAGGGCGGCGTAGCGGCGGGCGGTCGAGCTCATGGGTCGTCCAGGGCTACGCCGGACGCGCGCGGTCGGATGCCGCCCCTCCGCTCCCGCGCTCGGGGCCGGGGCGGCGCCCGGTGCCCGGGCGAGGACCCGAGCGCCTCAGGCGGCCGCGGCGGTGGCCCGCTCGGCGGCCGTCGCGCCGTCCTCGCGGGGGCGGGGCGCGCGGCCGGTGTCGAAGTCGAAGTCGTGCCCCGCCTCCGAGCACCAGAGGTCGGGATGGCGCGCGAGCCACGCCTCGGCGTCGCGCTTGCCCGCCTCCATGAGGAGGTCGAAGTACAGGTCGTCGAACAGCAGGAACGACAGCAGCTCGCCGCGAGCACGGGTCTGGTCGCCGCCCAGCAGGCGCGAGAGGACCGGGAAGTCGGGGCGCAGCAGGGCGCGCCAGCCGGAGTACCGGCGGTCGAGGACCTCGGCGGCGAGCTCGCCGAGCTCGCCACGCCGCTGCGGGGACACGAGCGCGTACTCGATCCGCCGGTACGCCGGCCGGCCGCGCGCGCTGCGCATCTGCCCGGCGACGCGCGCGGCGCGGCTGCGCGGCGCGGCGAGCATCTCGTTGAGCGTCACGAGGCTGTGGAGGTCGTCGTTGATCTGGTCGACGAGCAGGCCGTCGACGATGTTGCTCACGACGTCCGAGATCCGCGGGACCCGCGGGGCCCGCGCCGCCTCGTGGCCGGCGCGGTGGCCGAGCGGCTCGAAGCCGACGACGATCACGCGGTCGGCGCCGAGGTTCAGCGCCGGCGAGAGCGGCGTGTTGAGGCGCGTCGCGCCGTCGACGTAGAAGTCGGCCGCCTCGGCGGGCTCGTCGACGCGCACCGGCGCGAAGAGCAGGGGGATCGCGGCCGACGCGCGAACGTGCTGGCTCGTCAGCCGGGTCCGGACGTAGCGCAGGTTGTCCGAGGGCCGCGAGACCGGCATCTCCGCGCCGCCCTGCACGAACGCCATCGGCCCGCTGCGTCCCAGCGACGTCGCCACGACGCAGACGGCGTCGTACGCGCCGTCCTCGCCGTTGCGCTCCAGGGCGTCCCAGTCGACGATCCGGTTCAGGGTGCGCCGCAGCGGGTGCGGATCCATGAGGCCCGCGAGCCGGACGCCGGGCACGTGCAGGACGTCGCCGGCGAAGCGCGCGATCGTGCGCGGCAGGCCCGGGCCGATGATCGGGCGGATGACGTCGCCCTTGCCGATCCGCCGCCAGTGCGCGAGGCCCTGGGCGACCTGCTCCTCGGCGGGGAGGTGCGCGACCGACCCGAGGTAGGCGGCGTTGATCGCCCCCACCGAGGTGCCGCAGAAGATCGTCGGCCGCTCGCCGCGCCGCTCCAGCTCGGGGAGCAGGACGGCCAGGGCCCCGACCTCGTAGGCGCCGCGCGCGCCGCCGCCGGGGAGGACGAGGGCGACGCGGCCGGGGCGGTCGCCCGCGGCGGTGCTCTCGGCCGGCAGCGGCATCACGCCAGTATCGCGCGTTCGGCGGCCGGGCCCGCCGCCAGGCGCCGCGACGTGGGCCGCTCGTCCGCGGCGGCGGGTCCCCCACGCGACGGACCCCGGCGCGGCCCGGATCCGTCGGCGCGCGGTCGAGCGGGGCTCAGAAGTCGAAGTCGCGCGGCGGCTTCTGCTCGAACCACAGGCGATCGTGGTCCGGCGTCTCCTGCAGGAACTCCGGCGTGTCGGAGAGCACGTCGCCCTGCGTCGCCTCGCCGCCCGTCGACTCGTCGATCCGCCGCCGGGGCACCGGGGCCACGGGCGGCGGGGGCGGCGTCGCGCCGGTCAGCGGCGGCGGTCCGGCCGGCGGCTGGGCGGGGGCGGGCGGGGCCGCGGCCGGCG